>NZ_WTZA01000001.1:1500000-2124617 GCF_009827495.1 Tsuneonella aeria | reverse complement strand
CCTGAAGGACTGCGCGATCGAGGTCATCATCCGTCCCGACCAGCCGGAAGATTTCCCACGCATCGCGGAGCCTGCCCAGCGGACCAACCAGCTCAACTTCACCGGGCGCAAGTACGATCGCAGCGCAATCGCCGCCCTGCTTGGCGATCCCCGGCAGGCGCGCTTTGTGGTGGAGGTGCGCGACCGGTTTGGCAGTTACGGACTTGTCGGCTTCTGCCTCGCCGGCCGCGAAGGCGATACGGTGGTGGTGCAGGAATTCATGCTCTCATGCCGCGTGCAGGGCAAATACGTGGAGCAGGCGGTGTTCGCCTATCTCGCGGACCACCTGCCCGGCCCAACCGCCGCGTGCATCGCGGTGAATTTCCGGCCGACGCCCCGCAACGCCGCGGCGCTGCGGGTGCTCGAGACGCTGGGGTTCTCGCACCGCGGTGGCCGCTACGTGCGGGGCATCGCGCCGGGCGACCTTTCGGTCGATTTTCTGACCGTGATAGCGGCCTAGTCAGCCTCCTCCTCGAACGTGATCGCGTTGGCCGCGGTCGCGCTCAGGCGCACCTGCTCGCCATCGACCGCCGCGACCAAGCCGAGCGGTATCGTGTGGTGATGCCCGGCGTGGGCCCCTTCCGCCCCTTCGATCTTGGCGCCGGAATCCTCTTTCGTCAGCTTGATGCGATCGCCTTCGACGCGGTCGACCGTGCCGACATGGACGCCGTCGGCGCCGATCACTTCCATATGTTCGCGAATATCGTCAGTGTGAGCCATGGGACTTCTCCTGCCTTGGCGGGTTGGAATGGCGAAGCGGCGCTACTTGCCGTCGGGCACGCTGTCGTCGCGGCCAGCGGTTTCGTCGCGCGCGGCCTTGTCGGCCCAGCGATCGTTCGCCTGCTTGGCGGACCCAGCCGCGGTGCCGCCGAAGCGGTCGGGGTGATCAGGCCTGTCGCCTTCCAGCGCGCGCTCGCCGTCCCGCGCAGGGACGGTGCGTTCGTCGCGGGCATCGGCGCGGGCTGCATCCTCTCGCGGACCGGTGCGCGGCGGTTCGCCCGGAGCGGTGGCTTTGCTGTGCGTGACGTCGCGGGAATCGTCGGGTTCGTATTCGGCCATATCGGTTCTCCTCTACATCCAGGATAACCAGCGGGCGGCCCGGCCTGTTCCGGGCCACGCTCGCAAGAGATTGCGCCCCTCCTTTTCACGGGAGGGGCGCGGAGGTGCGGACCAGGCCCGCAAAAGGGGGAAAGCCGGACTGGTGCCGCGAATTCCCTCATGCAGCCGGGCAGGCTCGATCCGCCTCGGCCGTCAGCCGATAAATCCGGCATGGGGCGCGCGGTTCCGCACATGGTTATCCCCGCCTCAATCTTCCCCGCCGCCTATCGAATCGGCGCGCGCAGACCCTATGTTTCAGGGGCCGTGTGCGCTATGCTCGCACCGATCCATTTCTGACTGGAGCCACAAGATGTCGTTGCTGGAAGCGCGCAAGACCTACAAGCCCTTCGAATACCCTTGGGCCTACGAGTTCTGGAAGCGTCAGCAGCAAGTGCACTGGCTGCCCGAAGAAGTGCCGCTGGGCGAGGACTGCCGCGACTGGGCGCAGAAGCTGTCGGATCACGAACGCAACCTGCTCACCCAGATATTCCGGTTCTTCACGCAGGCCGATATCGAGGTACAGGATTGCTACCACGAGAAGTATGGCCGGGTGTTCAAGCCGGTCGAGATCAAGATGATGCTGGCGGCGTTCAGCAACATGGAAACCGTGCATATCGCGGCCTATTCCCACCTGCTCGACACCATCGGCATGCCGGAAAGCGAATACGGCATGTTCCTCGAGTACGAGGAGATGAAGGCCAAGCACGATTACCTGCAGGAATTCGGCGTCGACACCGACGAGGATATCGCCCGGACGCTGGCGATGTTCGGCGGCTTCACCGAAGGGCTGCAGCTGTTCGCCAGCTTCGCCATGCTGATGAACTTCCCGCGCTTCAACAAGATGAAGGGCATGGGCCAGATCGTCAGCTGGTCGGTCCGCGACGAAAGCCTGCACTGCGAAGGCATCACCCGCCTGTTCCACGCGTTCGTGCAGGAACGCGGCTGCCTGACCAAGGCGGTGCGCGAAGACATCATGGACATGTGCCAGAAGACGGTGCGCCTCGAAGATGCCTTCATCGACCTCGCCTTCGAACAGGGCCCGGTCCCCGGGATGAGCCCCAACGAGATCAAGCGATACATCCGCTACATCGCCGACTGGCGCCTGGGGCAGCTGGGCTTCAAGCCGATCTACATGGTGGAGGACCACCCCCTCCCCTGGCTCGCCCCGCTGCTCAACGGCGTGGAGCACGCCAACTTCTTCGAAACGCGCGCGACGGAATATTCTAAGGCCGCGACGCGCGGGAACTGGGGTGATGTCTGGGCAAGCTTCGACTCGCGGCGGAATGCCAAAGCAAGCGAGGGCGCGAACGACGTCGTGGCAGACGAAGGGCCGGGGTTGTTCGGGGATGATGCTGGCGGAGCTGTGGCGGCGGAGTAACAAGGCCACCGGTTCATTCAGGCAGCCGCGCCATGTCATTCGCGATGAGACGCGATTAGTCGAAATTTCTGGAAGATAACCGGGGCGGGGCCCCCTCCCCAATCACCCCGGCGCATTCGGTGGGCGAACCGGCGCATGGGGGGGAAACCTTTGCCCTGGCCCCGCCTTCTCAAGATACGTGCCACAACGCGCACGATCATGAGAGAGGATCGCAACATGCCACAGGACAGCAACAGCAGCAGCTCCGGCAAAGCCCCCAACCAGTTCGCACAGGTCGGTATGGGCGGCAGCCAGGGCGGCGGGCAGTTCGAACAGGGCGAAGGCCGCAGCGGATCGCTGCAGGACCAGCAGGGCGGAACCACGACCCGTTCGACTCCACTCGGCGAAGGGACCGACACCGAGTTCGACAACGAGAACCGTGACACCCAGCAGCAGCAGCAGCAGGACCGGTCACGCCAGCGCTCGCCAGGCTTCGAAAATGAAGACGACGATGTGATGAACCGCGACTCGGGCAATATGCGGCGCGAAGGCAACCAGAACTTCGGCCAGGAATAACAGGGTCATCAAGGTCGCGAAAAGACTGCCGCTCCCCGATGGGAGCGGGGGCCGTTGCGCGTGGGCGTCGCCGTTCCCGGAAGGTCCCGAGCTGCTCGGGAAGAGTTCTCAAAGGCGGCGAAGAACAACCGGAAAGCGAACTAGTCAGCACCAGGTCGCGCGGAATCCACCGGAATAGCTGCGTGCGCCGCCTTCCCGGATCATGTGGTCGGCCAACCGATCCTCGCGCCCGCCCTCGCCCACCCGCTTCACGATCGCCAAGGTGCGGCCATAGCGATCTGCTGGTTCATCGATGCGGGTGGTGACCTGGAACGGGCCACGATTCAGCCAGTCCTGAAGGGCGCGGGTGGAGGCTTCCGCCTGCAGGGCCTCAGCCGGGCAGGCGGCCTTAAGCTCAGCCGTATCGATTCCGGTGACGCGATAGGTGTCCGGGCCCCGCTTGAAGGTATCGCCGTCAACCACACAAAGCGCGCCCCGGCCCGGCCCGCAGCGGGTGAACACCCCGCCCATCGATTGCGGAGCGGACTGGAGAAACCTGGGCGGCTCGAAGAATCCAGCGAGCTGGTGGAGCGCCGCGATTGCGAGCAACGCGATGCCGAAAACCCACGGACGGACCGTGCGCCAGACCTCTCGCCAGGTCTTCCGCCGGCGGCGGAAACGGGCCGGCCGGATGCCGTATCCCTTCGCGGAGAACGCGCGGCGCCGTCGCGCGGTGTGGAAACGGACGGGCTTTGCCATCGTGCCGCGGGCGAGCCCTAGCGATGGCCCCATGGCGCGGGCGGCGGGGGAACGGGACGGGTGAGGTCGAACTCCACCCGGAACAACCGGTCGCTCGGCGGGCGGCGGGTGAGCTGGTATGCGAACCGGGCGCCTTGCGTGCCGGCCGGGTCAACCTCCACCCGCCACACATTGGTGACCGACGCTGCGAGGCCTTCGCGGGTGAACAACGCGGTGCTGTCCGCGTCCACCGGGAAGTCCTGCGCCTGGGCCGTTCCGGGCACGGCAGTGTCGCCGCCATACATGGTCACCGCGTCGGCGGCGCCATCCGCGTGTCGATGATCGTGCTTCAGACGCAATCCGCCATTCGCGTTCCGGGTGAGCACCCACGTGCGGCTGCGATCCCACGTGCCGTCGGCACGCTGGACGTGGAACGGCACCTCGATCCGGCCCGGCGCGCATCGGCGGACGTGCATCGTCATCGCGGCGCCGCGCATGTCCTTGTCCGCCGCCTGGGTGCTTATGAGGCCGCCGGCGTAGGCCTTGCCGCAATGGCTGGCGAGCGCGTTCCAGAACCGGTCCTGTGCCGTCTGCGAATCCGGCGCGGTGGTGCAACCGGCGGTCGCGAGAACGAAAAGAGCGGCGATCAGGCGGAGCGGTGCGATCATAGATACGGTCTGGCAGGCGCGGATTGTTGCCGCAAGCGGTGCCGCTTGATCGGCCCGAGAGCCCGCCCCATCTCTGGAACCAAGTATTTTTAAAGAGAGGAACGTCCAATGCGCACCGAAGCCGAAGTGGCCGCCATGCAATGTCCGATTTGCCGCGTGCCGCTTGCCATGAGCGACCGGCAGGGGATCGAGATCGACTATTGCCCGCAATGCCGCGGCGTGTGGCTGGACCGGGGCGAACTCGACAAGATCGTGGAGCGGAGCGCCAGCCAGGCCGCCCCGCAGCGAACCACCCCCAGCTATGTCCAGCATGGAGGTGCGCAGCATGGCGGTTTCGGCCACGGCAGCCATGGCAAGCCCTACAAGAAGCGCAAGAGCTGGCTGGAAGACATCTTCGACTGAAACGGCAATCGGGGTCGGCGCCGCGCCGTCGCCCGGGTGCGCCGCGGGAGCGGTAAGCGGTGCCTGCGGGGCGGAACCAACCCCGGGCGTTGCGCGCTTAGTCGCCGTCCCCCCTCTGTTTTCAAGGATGAATCAACGACATGACACACCACGACGGCCACCGCGATGGCGGGCTCGACACCGCGCGCACGTACAATCATGCGGATTCTGGCGACACCGCGACGCTGAACACCCTCATCGGAACGTTGATCGATTCGGTTCAGGGCTATCAAAAGGCTGCCGCCGACACGACGAACACTCGCTTCGCTGAAATGTTCAACGCCCGCGCCCAGGAACGCCAGCAGGCGATCACGAAGCTGCAATCCGCGGTCGCCAGCATGGGCGGCAATCCGGAAGACGACGGAACCACCAGCGGCGCGGTGCACCGTGGCTGGCTGAACCTCAAGGAAGCCGTGATGGGCCGCGACGACGAAGCGATCGTCAACGAGGTCGAACGCGGCGAGGATTACCTCAAGGCCAAGTTCGAGGCGGCGATGGAGCACAAGGACCTGCCGGCCGAAGCGCGCGCTGCGGTGGAGCAGGCCTGGACATCGGTCCGTGCCGGCCACGACGAGATGAGCGCGCTGAAGCACGCCATCGACTGATCGCTGAGACTCTACATGAAGGCGGCGCACCATAAGGCGCGCCGCCTTTTGTGTGTCTATCGTTAAGTCAGCGCGACACGCGCACCCTGGTCCTTCGGTGCTTCAACCGACGACACCCCCCGCAGCCAGCACAGCGAGGGTGAGCAGTTCGGGCGCGATGGCAGTCATGGGGACGATCTGGACCGGCTTTTCCATGCCCACCAGCATCGGACCGATGGTGGTGGCGCCGGCAAGTTCCCGAAGCAACTTGGCGGAGAGGTTGGCGGATTGCAGCCCCGGCATTACCAGCACGTTGGCGGGCGCCGATAGGCGACTGAAGGGATAGAATTCCATGATCTTGGGGTTCAGCGCCGCATCGGGCGCCATCTCCCCTTCGTATTCGAAGCCGGGATTGCGCGCATCAAGAATGGCGACCGCGTCACGAATGTTGTCCAGCCATTGGCCGGACGGGTTGCCGAACGTGGAATAGGACAGGAACGCCACCCGCGGCTCGTGCCCTAGGCGGCGCGCGACGCCGGCGGTCTCGATCGCGATATGCGCCAGTTCTTCCGCGCTCGGCCGCTCGTTGATCGTCGTATCGGCAAGAAAAACTGTGTAGCTCTTGCCGATCAGCAGATGGATGCCGAACGGCAGCGCGCCGGGCTTGGGATCGAGCACGAGGCTGACTTCGCGCATGGTCTGCGCGAATGGGCGGGTAACGCCGGTGATAAGCGCATCCCCGTGGCCCAGCGCAACCAGCAGGGCGGCAAAGACGTTGCGATCCTGATTGACCATCCGCCGCACGTCCCGCTCGGTCCGGCCGCGGCGCTGCAGCCTTTGGTAGAGATAGTCGACCATTTGCGGCACGAGGCTGCTGTCTGCCGAATTCTGAATTTCAAATCCGCCCGGATCGCTGACGCCCAGCATGTGCAGCTTGTCGACGATCGCCTTGGTGCGACCGACCAGAATGGGCGTGCCATAGCCGAAATCGCGAAACTGAATGGCAGCGCGCAGGGCCACGTCCTCTTCCGCCTCGGCGAAGACCACGCGTTTCGGGTTCGCCTTGGCATCTTCGTAAACGCGGGTGAGTACGGAGGTTGTGGGATTTAGCCGCGCCTTCAAGCCTGTGCGATAGGCGGCCATGTCGGCGATCGGCGCCTGGGCGACACCGCTGTCCATCGCGGCCTGCGCCACCGCGCTCGACACGACCTCCATCAGCCGCGGATCAAATGGGGCGGGGATGATGTAGTCGGTGCCGAACTTGTGGTTCACGCCATAAGCCGCCGCCACTTCATCCGGCACGCGTTCTCGCGCCAGGCTGGCGATGGCTTCGGCCGCGGCGATCTTCATCTCCTCGTTGATCGCGGTCGCCTGCACATCCAGCGCGCCGCGGAAAATGAACGGGAAGCCGAGCACGTTGTTGACCTGGTTCGGGTAGTCGGAACGGCCGGTGGCGATGATGGCGTCCGGGCGGACGGCCTTGGCCGCCTCGGGGCGGATCTCGGGTTCCGGGTTTGCCATGGCGAAGATGATGGGATTTTCCGCCATCTTCACCACCCATTCGGGTTTCAGGGCCCCCGCGCCCGACAGGCCGAGAAACACGTCGGCCCCTTCCAGCGCTTCCTCCAGGCTTCGCGCTTCGGTCGCGGTGGCGTGGGCGCTCTTCCACTGGTCGACACCGCCGCGCCCGGGATAGATGGGCCCCTGTCGATCGCACACTATGACCTGGTCGCCCGGCACGCCCAGTGCCTTGATGAGAGCGGTGCAGGCGAGAGCCGACGCGCCCGCCCCGTTCACTACCATCCGCACGTCCTTCAGGCTGCGGCCGGTCAAGTGGCAGGCATTGATGAGGCCCGCAGCGGCAATGATCGCCGTGCCGTGCTGATCGTCATGCATGACCGGAATGTTCATGCGTTCGCGCAAGGCCTGCTCGATCACGAAGCACTCCGGCGCCGCAATGTCTTCTAGATTGATGCCGCCGAAGCTCGGCTCCATCAGCGCGACAGCCTCGATGAACTTGTCCGGGTCTTCCGTATCAAGCTCAATATCGATGGAATCGACATCGGCGAAGCGCTTGAACAGCACCGCCTTGCCTTCCATCACCGGCTTGGAAGCCAGCGCGCCGAGATTGCCCAGCCCCAGGATCGCGGTTCCGTTCGAGATGACCGCGACGAGGTTCGAGCGTGCGGTATAGCGCGCAGCGTTGGCAGGATCGGCCGCGATGGCCTCCACCGGTGCCGCGACGCCCGGCGAGTATGCCAGGCTGAGATCGCGCTGGGTGGCCATGGGCTTTGATGGCACGATCTCGATCTTACCGGGCCGGATCGTTTCATGGTAGAACAGCGCCTCGCGGGCGGTGAAGGCGGTGGGCTTCTCGTCGGCCAAGGGGAACCTTTCTTGTCGCGTTTCGCGCTTGCCGTAACGGAAGTGGCATCGGGGCGACAGAGAAAACCGGGCAACAGGGGAAACCGCGGCCGCCGCCGTTCCGAATCGCGGAATGGGGCGCTACCGCTTCGCCATGGCCGGCGGCAGCACCCCGATGATGGCGCAGTATCTGGCGCTGAAGGCGCAGGCCGGCGGCTGCCTGCTGTTCTACCGGATGGGCGATTTCTTCGAACTGTTTTTCGACGATGCCAGGGTGGCGGCGCAAGTGCTCGACATCGCCCTGACCAGCCGGGGCGAACACGATGGCACGCCGATCCCGATGTGCGGCGTGCCGGTCCATTCGGCGGAAAGCTATCTGGCGCGGCTGATCCGTGCCGGCCAGCGGGTTGCGATCGCGGAACAGGTCGAAACCCCGCAGGAGGCACGGAAGCGGGGTGGATCGAAAGCGCTGGTGGCGCGCGACATCGTGCGCTTCGTGACCGCGGGCACCCTGACGGAGGAAGCGCTGCTGGAACCGCGCCGCGCCAACCTGCTGGCGGCCGTATGCGAAGTGCGCGGTAGGTGCGGTGTTGCCAGCATCGACGTGTCGACCGGCGCGATGGTTCTGGAAGAATGCGCGCCGCCGGATGTCGCCGCGGCCCTCGCGCGGCTTGCGCCCACCGAAGTTGTCGTGCCCGAAGAATGGCCCGATGCGCCACCTGGTTGCTTTCCGCGGCCGCGCGTCGACTTTGCCAGCGATGGCGGCGACGATCGGCTGCGCAAGGCGCACGGCGTCGCCACGCTCGACGGGTTCGGCACCTTCACGCGCCCCATGCTGGCGGCGGCTGGGGGTCTTGTCGCCTATCTCGAGCACGCCGGGCGCGGCACGTTGCCCCTGCTTCTGCCGCCGGTCGCGCGCGACAGCGGCGGTTCCCTGGCGATGGACGCGGCCACGCGTGCCAGTCTCGAGATAACCGAAAGCGCGCACGGTGGCAGGGCCGGCTCGCTTCTCGCTGCTGTCGACCGTTGCTCAACCGGCGCCGGGGCGCGACTGCTGGCGGATGATCTTGCCGCGCCGCTTACCGACAAGGCCGCAATCGAGGCGCGCCAGTCCCTGGTGGGATGGCTCCACGACGACGCCTTGCTGCGGTCCGATCTGCGCACCGCGCTGCGCGCATTGCCGGATATCGCTCGCGCCCTCGGCCGGCTTGTCGCCGGTCGCGGCAGCCCGCGCGACTTGGGCCAGCTGCGCGACGGGCTGACGGACGCCCGGCGTATTCGCGATCACCTCGCGCGGCAGGACGACCGGCCGGAGGCACTGCAAGCGCTCCTGCCCGATCTGGGCGGTCACGGGGCGCTGACCGATCTCCTCTCGCGCGCGCTGGTTCCCGCCCCGCCCACGGAGCGCGGCCAGGGCGGATACATCGCGGAAGGCTATGATGCGGGGCTCGACGATCTGCGGCGGACATCGGGCAGCGCCCGCCGCGCCATTGCCGCGCTGGAAGCGAAATATCGTGCGGACACCGGGGTCGCGGCGCTGAAGATCCGGCACAACGGCGTCCTGGGCTATTTCATCGAAGTGCCGGCCCGCCATGCCGACGCCTTGATGGCGCCGGACAGCGGCTTCACCCACCGGCAGACGATGGCGGGCGCGGTACGCTTCAACTCGCTTGTCTTGCACGAGGAAGCCAGCCGGATCGCCGAGGCCGGCGGACACGCGCTTGCGGCGGAGGAGGCCCATTTCGAGGAGCTGGTGGCGGAAGCCTGCGCCGCGCGGGAGGCGATCGCTCGCACCGCGGCCGCGTTGGCGCGGATCGACGTCGCCGCCAGCCATGCGGAGCGCGCCGCGGAAGGACGCTGGGCGCGGCCCGCGATCCTGGAGCAGCCGAGCCTGCGGATCGAAGCGGGCCGCCATCCCGTGGTCGAGGAAGCACTGGCGCCGCGCGGCGAACGCTTCGTTGCCAACGACTGCGCGCTCGATCCCGATGACCGGCTCTGGCTGATCGGCGGACCCAACATGGGCGGCAAGTCCACGTTCCTGCGCCAGAATGCCCTGATCGTGATCCTGGCGCAGGCGGGTGCATTCGTCCCTGCCGCTCGCGCCGAGGTCGGCCTGTGCGACCGCCTGTTCAGCCGCGTGGGCGCGAGCGACAACCTGGCGCGCGGCCAGTCCACTTTCATGGTGGAGATGGTCGAGACCGCCGCCATCCTGAGCCAGGCGACACCGCGAAGCTTCGTCATCCTCGACGAAGTGGGCCGGGGAACGTCGACCTACGACGGCCTGGCGCTCGCATGGGCTGTCGCGGAGGCGGTGCATGAAACGAACCGCTGCCGCTGCCTGTTCGCCACGCACTACCACGAACTCGCACGGCTCGCGGAGACATGCGACGCGCTGAGCCTGCACCACGTCCGGGCGCGGGAGTGGAAGGGCGATCTCGTCCTGCTGCATGAACTCGCGCAAGGGCCGGCGGACCGCAGTTACGGATTGTCCGTCGCCCGGCTCGCGGGCGTCCCGCAGCCGGTGATCGCGCGGGCCAGGGCCGTGCTGGCGAAGCTCGAAAAGGGGCGGGCGGAAACCGGCGGGCTTGCCGCGGGCCTCGGCGATCTGCCGCTTTTCGCCGCGGCGGCGCAAGTCGAAGAGGAGCAATGCGACGCCTTGCGGGACCGGCTGCGGGCGATCGATATCGATGCGCTTTCCCCGCGCGAGGCGCTGGATACTCTTTACGAATTGCGCCGCGAGGTGGCCGCAAGCGATCCTTAAGGGTGGCGCCCTAGACCGAAATCATGCGCGCAAAGAGAATTCTCAATCTCTGGTTTGCACTGGCGTTCGTGGCCATAACGCTTCTCATCGCCGCAGTGCTCGTCGGCACGGCGGACAATCGCGGCCTTCTCAGCGAAACGGCCGCCGGCCCCGACCGGCCAGAAGCGGCATCAAAAGACGCGCCGCCTTCGTCATCGGAAGGCACCATCCGCGATACAGCGTCGCCGGAGGTCTTTCCCGTTTCGGACGAAGAGCTCATCGATCCTGCAACGGGCATCGAGCCCACACCGATCGATCCGGAACCCGCCGGCATCGAACCGGCGCCGATGCTGCCCGAGGACGGAATGGCGACCGGATTTTCAAATGGCGATCCCCAGGACGCCGGAGCGGACCCGCGAGGTTGACACGCTGCGGGCTCGCCGCGTTTCTTACTCCTGGTCGGGATCGTGGCCGTCGCCGTAACGGTCTTCCTCGTCATCCATGTTCGGTTCGCCGCGATAGGCGCCCATGTCGATCCGGCCCGAGCTTTCCATGTCGCGCATGTGATCGACCAGGTCCGGCACTTCGGTGGTGTCGTTCTTCACGCTGGCCGTCGGATCGCCCCTGCGCAGCGCTTCGGCCTGGTCGGCCACCGTCTGTGCCTGGCTCTGTTCGTCGTCCTGTTCGGAATTGTGCGTTTCGGGGGCAAGGTTCGGGTCGGTGGCCATCGTGCAATCTCCTTTGCCGCTGAACCGCCGACCGCCCGCACCTGTTCCCGGTGTTTCAGCGGGTCGGAACGGGTGTGTCGCCCGAATAATCGTAGAACCCCTTGCCGGTCTTGCGGCCGAGCCAGCCCGCCTCGACATAGCGCATCAGCAGCGGGGCCGGACGATACTTGCTGTCGCCCGTGGTGTTGTGGAGCACGCGGATGATGTCGAGGCAGGTGTCGAGCCCGATGAAGTCCGCCAGCTCCAGCGGGCCCATCGGATGATTGAGGCCGATCCGGCACCCCTTGTCGATGTCGGAAATGCTGGCCGTGCCCTGGCCCAGCACGAACGCCGCTTCGTTGAGCATGGGCACGAGGATGCGGTTGACGACGAAACCGGGTTCGTCCTGCACCTCGACCACTTCCTTGCCCAGCGCATGGGCCAGCGCACGCGTCCGCGCGATCGTGTCCGGCGCGGTGGCCAGCCCGGGGATCACTTCGATCAGGCCCATCACGGGCACGGGATTGAAGAAATGAAGCCCGATGAACCGCGCCGGATCGGGCGACCAGTTGGCCATGCGGGTGATCGGGATGGAGCTGGTGTTGCTGGCCATGATCGCACCCGCGCCGAGCACCCGGCCGGCCGCTTCGAAGATGGATTTCTTGATCGCCTCGTTCTCGGTCGCCGCTTCGATGATGAAGCCGGCGCCCGCCATCGGCTGGAGATCGCCGGTCGGTTCGATCCGCGCCAGCGTCGCTTCGGCATCGGCGATGGTCAGCTTGCCGCGCCCCACCAGCTTGCCGAGCGCCCGGTCGATCGTGGCCCTGCCACGTTCGGCGGCTGCAAGATCGACGTCCGACAGGTAAACGGTCATCCCGTTCTGCGCCATCGTCTGGGCGATGCCCGTACCCATCTGGCCCGCCCCGATGACGCCGATCGTTTCCATGCACAGTCCTTCGCAGTTGCAGCAAAAGAATGGCGGTTAGCGTCGGTCCGGCGGTTTGGCCAGCCTAGCGATTTGCGCCCGGGACCCAGGTCACGTCACCCTGCCCCGCATCGTTCTGCAACCGGGCGAGCTGGAAGAGATAATCCGAAAGCCGGTTGATATAGACCAGCGCCGCAGGGTTGACCGGTTCATGCGCGGCGAGCGCCGTCATGGCCCGTTCCGCACGGCGGACCGAGGCGCGGGCAAGATGCGTGCGGGCGGCGGCCTCGGTGCCGCCGGGCAGGACAAAGCTGCGCAGCGGCTGCAACCGCGCGGTCGCCGCGTCGATCTCCGCCTCCAGCCATTCGGCCTGCGCCGGCACGATTCGCAGGACCATTTCGGATGGAGCAAATCCATCCGCGCCCATGCTGTCCGCCGGAGTGGCCAGATCTGCGCCGAGGTCGAACAGGTCGTTCTGGATGCGCACCGCGTTCGGGCGCGCGTCATCGGCAAGGGCGAGCGCGGCGAAGCCGACGGCGGAATTTGCCTCGTCCACCGCGCCGATCGCCTCGATCCGGGCGGAATGCTTGGCGCAGCGCGAACCGTCGACGAGGCCGGTGGTGCCGCCGTCCCCGGTCCGGGTGTAAATCTTGTTCAGCTTGACCACGAACCTGAACCCGCGGTCAGCGGGCGATCATCAGGATCACCGCAACCACCACGATCGCCAGGGCCTGGTACTTGATGCGGTTGAACATCATCTTGTTCTGCAGGACCTGCATCTCGTGCTGCCGCTCCCCCCCGGCATCGATATCGGCGCGGTGCGACTGCAGGAACGCGATCACCCCGCGAACCAGCGAATAGACGACAAGTGCCATCAGGACGACGAGGACGATGACGAGGAAAGTGGTCATGCGGTCAATTTAGTCCGGGGCCCAGGCAAATACCAGCGGGGAAGCGCTGCTGCCGCAAAGCGTCGGCCAGTGCCGGTCCTTCCTCGCCGGCGGTGCGCCGCGCCGCCAGTCCCCACCCGGCCCCGCCCGATCCGCGCTCACCCGAGCCGCGCCGCTTGGCGAGCTTGCGCCCGTCCGCCTCCACCAGCAGCGGATGATGGTGCCAGCGCGGCAGCGGAAGGTCGAGCAAGGCCTGGAGCAAACGGTGAATGTGCGTCGCCGCGAACAGATCCTGTCCGCGTGTCACCAGCGTCACCCCGTCCGCCGCGTCGTCGATTGTCGCCGCGAGGTGATAGCTCGCCGGCGCGTCCTTGCGCACCAGGACGACATCGCCGGCCAGATCGGGCCGCGCGTCCTGCATGCCGGCAAGCGCGTCTTCCCAGAACAGCGGCCCGGTGCGGGCAAGCGCCTGTTCGACGTCGAGGCGCCAGGACACGTCGGTGCCGCCGGCCACTCGGCCCCGGCACGTGCCGGGGTAAACAGGGCCTTCGGGACCCCGGGCCACCGCCTTGGCGGCGATCTGCGCACGGGTGCAGCTGCAGGGATAGAGCAGCCCCATGGCGCGCAGGCGATCCGCTGCCGTTTCGTACGCCGCCAGCCGGCTCGACTGGGCGGGAACTTCCGCCCACGAAAGGCCGAGCCAGGCGAGATCGCGGCGGAAATCCGCGGCCAGTTCCGGCCTGCTGCGCGCGCCGTCGATGTCCTCGATCCGCAGCAGGAACGTGCCGCCGCGCGCCGCGGCCAGATCATGCGCCACGATCGCGGCGTAGGCGTGGCCCAGGTGCAGCGGTCCGTTCGGACTGGGGGCGAAGCGGGTCACGGGTTCGTGCATCGTCTCTCCCACTGTGGATTGCCGCCCCGTCACAGGGTTGACGCACAAATCGTCAAATGCTCCCCTGCCGTCAATCGGAGGCAGGGCCCGTGTTCAACGCCGCACTGATCGAAAAGGCCGCGCGGTTCCGCAGCGTGGAGGAAGACCCGGCAAGGGCCCTGGAAAGCTGCCCCGCCCTGGTGCTGAACGCGGATTACACGCCGCTATCCTATTACCCGCTCAGCCTGTGGCCATGGCAGACCGCGATCAAGGCGGTGTTCCTGGAACGGGTGGACATCGTTGCCAGCTACGAACGCTGCGTCCATTCGCCGAATCTCGACATGCAGATCCCCAGCGTGATCGCGCTGCGGCAATACGTTCGCCCGAGCGAGTTTCCCGCATTCACCCGTTTCAACCTGTTCCTGCGCGACCGCTTCCAATGCCAGTATTGCGGCGCGGACAAGGACCTCACCTTCGACCACGTCATCCCCCGCCGGCTGGGCGGCCGCACCACGTGGGAAAACATCGTCGCCGCCTGCGCGCCCTGCAACATGAAGAAGGGCGGCCGCACGCCGGTGCAGGCGAAGATGCACCCCCGCGTCCGACCGATCCGCCCGACGAGCTGGCAACTCCAGCAGCACGGCAAGGCGTTCCCGCCCGGGTATTTGCACGAGACGTGGCGGGACTGGCTTTACTGGGACATCGAGCTGGTGGCCTAGGGCCGCCTCTCTATCTCGTTCCTTGCCGCCTGCGCGATGAAGGCGCTCCGCGTGAGATGCCGTTCGCGCGCCGCCTTGTCGATGGCATCGAGCATGCCACGTTCGAGAGACACGTTCACGCGGGTCGCGCGCACGTCGTTGCGGATGTGCGGGACTGCGATCAGGAATGCGCCGTCGGCGAGGTCTTCGGCGACTGCGGCCTGCACCTGGTCAAGGCGCGAAGGCTTCACAGCAGCCTCGTCCTCGAACCACAGCGACAAAGCCTCAGCAGCGTTGGGCAGCACATCCTCGATCCGGGCGGCCGCCGAGAAGCAGCCCGGAAGATCGGGAAACGACACGCCGAACGCGCTGTCTTCGTCCTTGTGCACGATTGCGTAAAAGTACTGCATCCGGCCCTCCTTGGCCTTGTCTGAAAGGCTCATAGCCAGCCGGCCATCTTCGCGATGTTGCGCGCGGTGCCGAGCGGGAGATCCTTCTTCGGATGCGGGACGATCACCGTCACCGCCCCCTTGCGGAACTTCTTGTGCGAGCCCTTGGCGCCAACCAGGTTGAACCCTTCGGCAAGGAGGCGCTTGACGATTGCTCGGCTGTCACGCTCCATGTGTAATTATTTACACATCAAAGTAGAAAATGTCAAATCGCCGTGCGCACGCTCAGCAGTTCGGGGAAGAACGCCTGTTTCAGCACGCCCTCCAGGTAGGGTACGCCCGCCGTCCCGCCCGTGCCGCGCTTGAAGCCGATGATGCGTTCCACGGTCTTCAGGTGGCCGAAGCGCCAGCGCTGGAAGTGGTATTCGAGGTCGACCAGCTTTTCGGCCAGTTCGTAGAGGTCCCAATGCGCCTCGGGTTCGCGATAGATTTCGGCCCAGGCGGCCTCTACGTCCGGTGAAGGGGTCCAGCCGCCGCGGCGGTCGCGTTCGAGCACCGCATCTGGAATCGCGAACCCGCGCCGCGCCAGCAGGTGCACCGCCTCGTCGTAAAGGCTCGGCCGGTCGAGCTCGGCGCGCAATTCCGCCGCCACCTCGGGCGTCGCCTCGTGCATGGTCACCATGTCGGGGTTGCGGCCGCCAAGCAGGAATTCCATCAGGCGGTACTGTGCGCTCTGGAATCCGCTGGAACTGGAAAGATGGGGGCGGACTTCCGAATAGTCCGCCGGCGTCATGGTGGAAAGCACCTCCCACGAGGAGATGAGCTGGCCCTGGGCGCGGGCCACGCGGGCGAGCATCTTGAAGGCGGGCCGCAGTTCGTCCGCCGCGATCCGTTCGCGCGCGGCGTGAAGTTCGTGCAGGCACAGCTTCAGCCACAACTCACTCGCCTGGTGGACGATGATGAACAGCAGTTCGTCATGCGCGCCCGAGGCGGGGTGCTGGGCGGAGAGAACCTTGTCGAGGTCGAGGTAGCTCGAATACGTGACGTCGCGGGACATGGCCGGGCCGTTACGCCAACGCGGCCCATTCGTCATCCCCGGACCCGAGCCGACGCTATCCGCCGACGCTATCCGTCGATCGTGCGCGTGGCGGGATGGTGCTTGTCGAGGTGGCGCTTCACGATCCGCAGGTTGCGGGTGGTGGAGCGGAACATGAAATCCGCCGCATCGCCGATCAGGGGGACCGCGCCGACGGCGGTGTCGAGAGCGACGTTGCCGGTCATCCGCCATAGCTTCCACTTCGGCATGCCGAGGTTCTTCGCCTCCCACACCAGCCACATGCCCATCGCGGCCGTCACCACGTCACCCACGACGGGCACCAACCCGACGATCGAATCCAGGCCGATACGGTAGTTGACGCCCGGAATGGAGAAGCTGTTCTCGAGCAATTGCTCCATCGCCTCGATCCGGCGGCGGGCGGACAGGACATCGTTGCCGATCGGCAGGTCGAAACCCATCGCGCGGGGCTTGTGTGGCGATTCGTGCATCGGCGGCGATTCTCCCATGCCCGGTCATGTGGGGCCGAGCGCGAGCGGCAGCAAGGGATGGAGGCCCCAGCGATTTTCAGCGAAACCTCCGATATCGCCGCGCACCAGCGACCAGCGGACCGGGGCCCCCAGCGGAATGTAGCCCGCCTGCGCGGCGAGGCGCGCTTCCGCTTCGGCCAGCATCGTGCCGCGCGCGACGGGGTCGACCTCGCTGGCCGCCTGCTGCACCAGGGCGTCGGCCTCGGGCGAGCAGAGCGTGCGGCGCACGGCGCAGGCGAACTGGTTCAGGAACCAGGCCCGCCCGCCATAGCGCGACAGGGTGTCCACGAAGACGAGATCGGCCGGCTCGCCCTCCGGCACCTGGGTGGCGGTGACGCCGATCTCCGCCCAGTCGGCCGCCAGTTCGCGAAACAGCAGGTCCGACCCTGGGCCGGCGGGCAGTGCGACGCGCATGGTTTTCGGCCCGTCATAGGCGGCGATGCGGGCAATCGCCTGGCCTCGCCGTTCCTCGATCGCGAGGTCCGCCCAGCGTTCGGGCGCATCCCCCGCGGCCTGCGAGGGGACGATCCGCGTGCTCGGCAGCCAGCCGGCGATGTTGAACGGGGCCATCAGCGTTTCCCGCTCCAGCGCCATCGACAGCGCTTCGCGGCGGCCGGCGTCTGCCAGCAAGCCTTCCGGATTCGCGACGTGAAAGCCCATCAGCCCCTGCGCGCCGTCAAGCCGGACAGTGCCCCGCGAGAGCGGGCCCACGTCGGCCAGCGGCAAGCTCGCCAGCCGGCCGTCCAGCACCAGGTCGACCTCACCTTCGCGGAAGGCGGCGACCGCGCGTGCCGCCGGCAAGGCCCGCACGGCGAGCCTGCGCGTGCCGTCCTGCCAATCCTCGCGCGTCGGCAGCCCGCGCTGGTCGGGCGGCATCAGGGCGAGGCGCGCGATCGCGCGGTCCCGCGTCAAGGTCATCGGCCCGGCCCCCTGCCCGCGGTGGAGCACGCCCATTTCCGGTTGCGCCAACAGCTGGAGGAAATCGGGCACGGGACTGGCGAGCCGTATTTCGATGACCCGGCCGGTCATCGCGCGCACTTCGGTCACCGGCGCGAAGTCGAGCCCGAGGGAGGTGTCGCCAAGCGCGCGGATGGTCTGCCGCAGCGAATCGCGCACTTCCTCCGCCTCGATCGGGCTACCGTCCTGCCAGTCGGAATTGCGGAGGCGGAAGATATAGCTGAGCCCGTCGTCCGTGACGATCCACCGTTCCGCCAGCGCGGGCACCACCGCGCCCGTGGCATCGAGCGCGACGAGGCCCTCGGCCGTCGCCGCGCGTACCTGCTGCGCGGCGGGCGGCAGGCGCAGGCCCCGGGCAAAGGGCGCGTCGGGTTCGTCGATGAAGGCGATACCGATCGTCGAGCCATCGCCCGGGCGGTCGCACCCGGTCACCAGCGGCAAGAGGAACGCGGACAGGATTGCGAGACAGGATCGGCGCATCGGCGCCCGCTCTAGCACCCCGTTCCAGCTTCGTCAGCGGCGAACGGCCGGTTCAGATCGGGCGGACCCGGGCCGGGTCCACATCCATCCCGGGGGGCGCGATGCCGGCCGGCCGAACATGGCGGGGCGCGGACGTTGCCCCCTTGCCGACGGGGATGCGCGATGCCCTGGGATCGATCTCTTCAGCAAAGGCGACGCCGAAGCGGCCTTCGCGCACCCACGCCACCGACGCCTCGACCGGCGGCAGGCTGCGCAGTTCGACCACCAGCCGCGCGCCCGGCTGAACCGGCATGTTGCCTTCGGCCATCATTCCGCCCGCGGAAAGATTGCGGACCTTCACGCGGTATGCGGCGTCCTCGCCCGCCAGGCGCACGTCCGCGACGAGATACATGCTTTCGCGGACGATATACCGCGTATCGACGCCGGACATTCTGCGGGGGTCCCCTTCACGTGACCCGCATGGCGCCGTGAGGGGCGATCGGGCATGGCACCGAACGCTACCGGCGACTGGCTAATGAAGGTTTAAGCCCGGCTGCCGGGATCAGTCGTCCCGCGAGATTTTCTCGCGCCGTTCGTGCGCTTCCTGCGCTTCGACCGTCATTGTGGCGACCGGCCGGGCGATCAGCCGCTTGAGCCCGATGGGATCGCCGGTCACTTCGCAGAACCCGTATTCGCCGGCGTCGATCCGGCGCAGGGCGGCGTCGATCTTGGCGATCAGCTTGCGCTGCCGGTCGCGCGTGCGCAGTTCGATGCCCCAGTCGGTTTCGCTCGATGCGCGGTCGTTGAGGTCGGCTTCGCGCATGGGGCCGTCCTGGAGCGATTGCAGCGTGGCGCTGGCCGCCGACAGGATCGAGCGTTTCCATTCCAGCAGCAGCAGGCGGAAATAGTCCTGCTGGCTTTCATTCATGTAGGATTCGTCTTCGGATGGAACGTAATCTGCCGCGATAGCCCGGCGCGCCGTTTCCAATCCGTCGATCTCGTTCGCCGTGGTGGCCATGGAAGTCCTCTCAACCCGCGTCAAGGCCAGCACTTTTGTGATCCGACCCGGCTATTTTCGCCGCCCCCGGCTACGCAGCGGCGCCTATAGGGTTGGCGCCGCGCCGGCACAAGCATGCAGTCCCGCACCGGGCGCCTAGGGCCGGAAAACTTAAGCTGCGCCGAACGCGGCAGCCGCGGGAACAACTTTTTGCGGCATGATTAACGGTTTGGTTACCATGAACCGGTGACTCTCCGACCCGGCGGCACGGGGGTTCGCCGGAGGGGGTAGACGACATGGAACTCATCAGGATCACAGGCAGCAGCCTACGCACGCGCAATTCCGGCGCGGCCGACGCGCTTGTCGCCAACTGCCTGGCCGCAGCAGCGCAGGGCGAGATTTCCGCGCTGTACGACCTTGGCATCGCATTCTCGACCGGCAGTCACGGTGCCGAATGCGATCTCGTCGAAGCGCACAAGTGGTTCAACCTCGCCGCCGCACGCGGTCACGAGGAAGCCGCCTGGTGCCGGGCAGATATTTCGGACGAGATGACCGCGCGCGAAATCGCCGAAGCCCAGCGCCGGGCCCGGGCGTGGCTCGCCGATTCCGGACGGCGGGCCGCCTGATCCGTCAGGACTTGCGAAACGGGGTGCGTTGGGCAAGCCAGCCGGCATCCACCGCCACGCCTTCGCGTTCCCGTTCGAGGAATTCGGCCACCGCGCGGCGAAAGCCGGGATCGGCGATCCAGTGGGCGGAGGTCGTGCGGACCGGTTCGTATCCGCGGGCGATCTTGTGCGGGCCCTGGGCGCCGGCTTCGACCCGCGCGAGACCCAGCTCGATCGCCGCGTCGATCGCCTGGTAATAGCACAGCTCGAAATGAAGGAAGCGCCGGTCTTCGGTGCAGCCCCAGTAACGGCCGTAGAGCGCTTCGCGGCCGATGAAGTTGAGCGCGCCCGCGATCGGCCGGCCTTCGTCGAACGCCAGGACAAGCAGCACGCTTTCCCCCATCCGTTCCCCGATGAGGTCGAACGCCTCCCGCGACAGGTATGGCCGGCCCCATTTCCGGCTGCCGGTGTCCTGGTAGAAGTGCCAGAACGCATCCCAGTGCTCCGGCAGGATGGCCGGGCCGGTCAGGCGCCGGATCGCAAGCCCGTGCTGCGCCGCTTCACGCTCCTTGCGGATCGCCTTGCGCTTGCGGCTGGCGAGCTGGGTAAGGAATTCGTCGAAGTCCGCATAGCCGCGATTGGTCCAGTGGAACTGGATGTCGTGGCGGACCAGCCACCCGGCCGCTTCGAACATCGGGACCTGTTCGGGCTCCAGGAAGGTCGCATGGACCGAAGACAGGGCGTTGGCATCGCCGAACCCTTGCGCGAAATCGAGCAGGGGCGCGGCCAGGCCGGGCTGCCGGGTGAGGATGCGCGGCCCGGTCGCCGGGGTGAAGGGCGCCGCGATCTGCAGCTTGGGGTAATACCGCCCCCCTGCGCGCTCCCACGCGTCGGCCCAGGCGTGGTCGAACACGTATTCGCCCTGGCTGTGGCCCTTGAGGTAGGCCGGCAGTGCGGCGACCAGTCGGCCCGCGTCCTCGATCACCAGAGGCGCGGGGAGCCAGCCCGTGCCTTCCCCCACGCTGCCCGAATCCTCGAGCGCGGACAGGAACGCGTGACGCATGAAGGGGTTGCCGCCATCGGTCAGCGCGTCCCATTGGTCCGCCGGAAGTTCGCCCACCGAACCCGCCATCCGGGCGACGAGGGATCCGCTCATGCCTCGTGCGCGCAAGGCGATAGCCCCGCCCCTTCGGCGATCGGTGCATCGGCATGAAGCGCGGCGCGGGCTCGCAGTTCGGGCGAGCGGACGGTCCAGGTGAGCAGCGGCAGCCCCCGCGCGCGTTGGGCACCGGCGAACCGGCTCGGCAAGTCGCGGACATCGTATGCGAGGAAATCGGGCCGCGCCTGCCACAGGGCCAGGTGCCGGCCAATCGCGCCGCGCGCCCCCCGCGCGTCCTCCTCGGTCACCACCAGCCCGCGCACCGTGGCGGGCGCATGGCGCCGGAACCAGCGGGCCACGCGCGGGTCGAAACTCATGATCGCGTGGCGGCCGCGATAGCCTTCGATCGCGCGGGCGACGGCGTGGCATAGCGGGGCGGGCGGGTGCCCGCGTTTCGACTTGATCTCGACGAGCAGCGGCACGGCGCCTGCCACCTGCGCGAGCGTGCGTTCGAGCGTCGGGATGCAATCTTCCCGCCCGGCGATCGGGATCGTCTCCAGCTCGGCGGCGGTGCGCAGGCCGATGGCCCCGCTGGCGGCGGTAAGCCGGTCAAGCTCCCAGTCGTGGAACACCATCGCCCGGCCATCGCGGCTTTTCTGCACGTCGCACTCGATACCCATGCCGCGGCGGATCGCCTCGGCAAAAGCGCAAGGCGAATTTTCGGCTGCCGAGGCCCCGTGGACCCCGCGATGGGCATATTCCCACTCGCCCAGCCAGCCGACCCGGGCAGGATCGGGCGCCGGGGCAAGGGCGGCGTCAATCGGCGCGAATGGCGACAATCGCATCGACTTCCACGGCCGCGCCCAGCGGCAGGACCGGCACGCCGACCGCGCTGCGGGCATGGCGGCCGGCATCGCCGAACACGTCGGCCATCAGCTCGCTGGCACCGTTGGCGATGCGCGGCTGATCGGTGAACTCGGCCGTCGAATTGACGAAGGCGCCCAGCTTCACGATCCGCTCCACCCGGTCGAGCGAGCCCAGCGCCGCTTTCAGCTGGGCGAGGATCATCAGCCCGCAGGCCCGCGCGGCGGCGACGCCGTCATCCAGCGTCACCGTCTCGCCCAGCCGGCCCTTGACCAGCTCGCCTTCCACGAACGGCAACTGGCCCGATACGTGCGCCAGCCCGCCGGTGATCACCACCGGGGCATAGGCGGCGACGGGCGCCGCGGGGGCAGGCAGGGTGAGGCCCATTTCGGCCAGGCGATCTTCGGGGGTCATGCGTCTTGCGGTTCCTTCGTGATGGCGGCGAGGAGCCATGGCAGCGCCTCGTCCCAGGTGTCGATCCGCGCGTGGGCATCGCCCGCCTTGTGCGCGCAGGATATGTGCGGCGCCAGCAGCGGTTCGCCGCACAAGTGCAGACGGCGGACGTGCGGGACGAGCTCCGCCACGGAGCGGTGGTGCTGCGACAGGTCGTCGATGAAGACCGCGCGGCTCGGCGCGTATTCATCCACGATGGCCTTCAGCGCCGGGCCCTTCGGCCCGTGGTTGGTGAACACGCGGGCGTGGACGCCGTGCCCGGCCAACTGCTCGGCCCGCATGGCGTTGTAGCTGTCGGCCAGGTTGGTGAGGATCACCACGTCGGCGTGTTCGGCCAGGGCGTTGATCCCCTCCACCGCTCCGGCGATCGGGCCCTGCCGGTGCATCTCGGTGTCGAAGAAGCTGCCGAGGAAGTTCCACACGTCCTGCTTGCCGAGAACCTCGCCCGTCTTCTGCCAGCGCATCGCCTCGGCGAAGTTGTTGCCTTCCAGGCGGAAGTTCACGCCCTGGCTGTCCTCCAGCCATTGCTTGAAGGGCGCGACCATGTGGAGCAGCACCTCGTCGCAGTCGGAGATGACGAGCGGGCGGCTCACCGGGCGAGTTCCGCCTGGGCGCGCACGAGGTCTTCGGGCGGGACGTTGAGGGCATCGGCGGCCAGCAGCAGGTCCGGTTCGTGCCCGGCGAGGTATTCGAGCACGGCGGCGAGCACCGCGCGGTCGGTCAGCCGGTCGCGCAGGATATCGGGCGTGAGGCCGGTGAGCGACAGCAGCCGGTCCGCCCGGTCCTGGTCGGCGAGGACCCAGCCGAGGGCGGAGAGGGCCAGCGTGTCGGCATCGCCCGGCTGGTGACTGGCTGTGGAATCGGCGGTAATTGTCAGCGTCCTCGATGGGGCCTAAGCGCCCCTTGTAACGAAACCCGGATCATATTGGGGGCACGCCCGCAGTGGCAAAGAGAATTCTTGTTGTCGAGGACAACGACCTCAACCGCAAGTTGTTCTGCGACGTGTTGCGCGCGAGCGGTTTCGAGGTCGAGCCGGTGGCCGATGGCGAGCTGGTTCTCAACGCGGCGCGGGCGTTCGATCCCGATCTGGTGATCATGGACATCCAGCTTCCCGGCGTCTCGGGCGTCGATCTCATCACGGCGATGCGGCGCGACGGGGCGCTCGATACCACCCCCGTGCTGGCGGTGACGGCCTATGCCGGCAAGGGCGACGAGGACCGCATCCGCGGCGCGGGCGCCAACGGCTACCTGTCCAAGCCGGTTTCGATCGGCCCCTTCATGGCGGCGGTGCGCGGGCTGGTCGACGCTTGACATCGCGCCCGCCGGGCCCTTTGGCAGCGGCATCAACCCGCGTGACAGGACGTTGAAGCCATGGACCGTTCGCAAGTCGATGCCCGCATCCGCGACATCGCCCAGCCTTTCAACAAGAAGGGCGTCGAGATCGACGAGGACACGACCTTCGCCGGCGACCTGGAATTCGACAGCCTGACGGTGATGGACTTCGTCGCCGCGATCGAGGACGAATTCGACATCATCATCAGCATGAACCAGCAGGCCGAGATCGAAAGCTGGGGCGACCTGGTGGACGCGGTCCACGACATGCAGGCGCGCTGACCTGATGAGCGAAGGCATTTCCCAGCCCGACCAGCCGGAGACCCGCCAGGGCGAAGGGCGCGACCTGTTCTCCAAGTTCGACGACCTGATCCAGATGCGCGAAGGGCTGCTGGCGACGGGCCAGGAAGATCCCTTCAACCTGGTGATGGAAAAGGTGCTCAGCCCCACGCGGGCGATCTGCAACGGGCGGGACACGATCCTGCTGGGCACCTACAACTACATGGGCATGACCTTCGATGCCGACGTAATCGCGGCGGGCAAGCAGGCGCTGGAGGATTTCGGCAGCGGCACCACCGGTTCCCGCGTGCTCAACGGCACGTACCGCGGCCACCGCGAGTGCGAGGATGCGCTGAAGGCATTCTACGCCATGGATCACGCCATGGTGTTTTCCACCGGCTACCAGGCCAACCTCGGCATCATCAGCACGATCGCGGGCAAGGGCGATTACATCGTGCTCGACATCGACAGCCACGCCAGCATCTGGGACGGCTGCAAGCTGGGCGATGCCGAAGTGGTGCCGTTCAGGCACAACGACATCGCGGCGATGGACAAGCGGCTGGGCCGCATCCCCGAAGGCGCGGGCAAGCTGGTTATCCTGGAAGGGGTCTATTCCATGCTGGGCGACATCGCCCCGCTGGCCGAAATGGTCGCGGTGGCGAAGAAACACGGCGCCATGGTGCTGGTGGACGAAGCGCATTCCATGGGCTTCATCGGCGAACACGGGCGCGGCGTTGCCGAAGCGCAGGGCGTGCTGGACCAGGTGGATTTCGTGATCGGCACCTTTTCCAAGAGCGTCGGCACGGTGGGCGGCTTCTGCGTTTCCAACCACCCGAAGTTCGAGATCATGCGGCTGGTCTGCCGCCCGTACGTGTTCACCGCCAGCCTGCCGCCCAGCGTGGTGGCGACCGCGGCGACATCCATCGCCAAGCTGATGGCCGGTTCGGACAAGCGGGCGCACTTGTGGGAAAATTCACAGCGGCTCCACCAGGGCCTGACCGCGCTGGGGTTCGAACTCGGCACGAAGGAACCGCAAAGCGCGATCGTGGCGGTCATCATGCCCGACCTCGCACGCGGGGCAGCCATGTGGGAAGCGCTGCTGAAGGAAGGCCTCTACGTCAACCTCGCCCGCCCGCCGGCGACCCCCGCCAACATGACCCTGCTGCGCTGTTCGCTGTGCGCGGAACATTCGGCGGAGGAAGTGGAAACGATCCTCGGCATGTTCGAACGCGCGGGCAAGGCGGTGGGGATTATCTGAGCCCGGACCGGCGACGACAACGGGCGCTAGCCGGCCGGCGGTGCCTCGCCTGTCGCCGGCGAGTCCGCGATGGCCCGGCTGACGGGTTTGACGGGGATGCGGAGGTAACTCACCCCGTTGTCTTCGGCAGGGGGCATGCGCCCCGCGCGGATATTGACCTGCACCGAAGGGAGCAGGAGGCGCGGCACGCTGAGCGTGGCATCGCGCGCTTCGCGCATGGCGACGAATTCGTCTTCGCTGACCGCCTCCCCGACATGCACCGATCGGGCGCGCTGATCGGCGACGGTGGTTTCCCAAGCGTATGCGTCGCGCCCCGGCGCCTTGTAGTCGTGGCACAGGAACAGGCGGGTTTCGCCCGGCAGATCCAGTAGCCGGCGGATCGAGCGGTATAGCCGGCGCGCATCTCCGCCGGGGAAGTCAGCCCGCGCGGTGCCGTAGTCGGGCATGAACAGGGTATCGCCGACGAACACCGCGTCACCCATCCGGTAGGCGACATCGGCTGGCGTATGGCCGGGGACGTGCAGCACCTCCACCTCGATGCCGCCGAGCGCGAACCGCTCCCCATCGCGGAACAAGCGGTCGAAATCGGATCCGTCGGCCTTGAGGTCATCCGCCTTGAACATCGGCCGGAAGATCTTCTGCACATCCTTGATGTGTTCGCCGATTCCGATCGCGGCGCCGGTGCGGACCTTGATATATGGTGCGGCTGACAGGTGATCGGCATGGGCGTGGGTTTCGAGCACCCAGTCGATCGTCAGTCCGCCTTCGCTGGCGGCAGCGAGGATCGCATCGGCCGAACGCACGTCGGCCTCTCCGCTCGCGAGATCGAAATTGAGCACCGGGTCGATCACTGCGGCCCTCCCCGTCGCGGGGTCGGACACGAGGTAGCTCACCGTGTTCGTGGGTTCGTCGAAAAAGGCGGCAATTCGGGGTTCGGTCATGTCGGCCTCCAATACCCTTGACATATATGAGCATCTGCTTATTTAGCAAGTGCTAATGGAAAAGTTTGCTCATCCCCCTCTCGATCTCGTCAGCTTCGAACGCCATGCGGCCGGGGTTGCCGATCTGTTACGCGCACTGGGAAACCAGCGGCGGCTGATGATCATGTGCAAGCTCGCCGAACATGGTGAGGTGACCGTCGGCGCGCTGGCCGAAGAAGTCGGCCTGTCGCAATCGGCGCTGTCCCAGCACCTTTCCCGCCTTCGCGGGGAGGGCCTGGTCGCGTTCCGGCGAGAGGCACAGGCGGCGTGGTATCGGATCGCCGATCCGCGCTGCGAGGACCTGATGGCGACGCTTTACCGCCTGTATTGTTCAGACAAGGATTGATGCCATGACCTGCCAGACTTTGACCCCGGCCCAGGCGCGCGATGCGGTGGCACGCGGCGCCCGGCTGATCGACATCCGCAGCGCCGACGAGTTCGCCCGGTTGCGCATTCCGGGCGCCGAGAACCGCCCGCTCGACCAGCTCACGGCGATGACGCACGACGGACCGGTGGTGTTCCACTGCCGGTCGGGCATGCGTACGGACGCCAACAGCGCCCGGCTGGCGGCCGCGGCGCCGGGGGAAGCCTTCATCGTCGAAGGCGGTCTCGATGGTTGGCGCAAGGCCGGCTTGCCGGTAGAGGAAACCGCCGGCGCACCGCTGGAGATCATGCGCCAGGTCCAGATCACCGCAGGCCTGCTGGTGCTAGCCGGCGTGATCCTGGGCCTGATCGTCGCCCCGGCATGGTTTGCCCTGTCGGCATTCGTCGGCGCGGGCCTGACATTCGCGGGGCTGACGGGCTGGTGCGGCATGGCGAACCTGCTTGCCGTCATGCCGTGGAACCGGCGCTCCGCGGCACGGGCCTGACCTGATGGATCCGGCGACCATCGGGCTCGCGCTGCTCAGCGGAGCGCTGATCGGGCTGGTCCTGGCGCTGGTCGGCGGGGGCGGATCGATTGTCGCGGTGCCGTTGCTGATCCACGTGGTCGGGGTGAGCAGCCCGCATGCGGCGATCGGGACCGCCGCGGTGGCCGTCGCGCTCAACGCCGCAGCGGGACTGGCCGGTCACGCGCGCGCGGCCAACGTGAAGTGGCCCTGCGCGGTCGTGTTCGCGGGCGCGGGAATGGTCGGAGCGGCGCTGGGCGCCGAGCTTGGCAAGGCGATGGACGGCGAAGCGCTGCTCGCGGCTTTCGGCGTGCTGATGATCGTGGTCGGCGGGTTGATGCTGCGCGGTCGCAAGGGCGGCGCGGACCCTGACGTCAGGCTGTTCGCCGCAAGTGCCCGCCACCTCATGCCCCGTCTCGCAGGTTACGGGCTGGCAGTGGGGTTGCTGGCGGGTTTTTTCGGGATTGGCGGCGGGTTCCTGATAGTGCCGGGGCTGATCGCGGCAACCGCCATGCCCATCGGTATCGCGGTCGGCACCTCGCTGGTGATCGTCACCGCGCTCGGCGCGACGACCGCCACATCGTATGCCCTGTCGGGTTATGTCGACTGGATGCTGGTGGCCTGGCTGGTCGCCGGGGGAATCGCCGGCACCGTCGCGGGACGGTTCGCGGGCAAACGCCTAGCGGCCCGCAAGAACCTTCTCGAGCGCGGGTTCGCTGCAGTGGTTATCGCGGTGGGTGTCTTCATAACCGCCAGGGCCCTTTAGCGCCCGGATACCGCGGTGGCCGCAGAGCATTTGTGCGCCGCGTCCTCGCCGCCGCCGCCCAGCAGGGTCACGGCGGCGAACCCGGCGATCACCAGCACTACGAAGCCGGCCGTCACCAGCCCCAGGTACTTGTCGATGAAGCGCTTGATCGGCGCGCCGAAGAAACGGAACAATACGCCCACGATCATGAAGCTGATCGCCCGGCTGACCAGGCTGCCCACCAGGAACAGCGCCAGGTTCATCCCCATGAAGCCGGCGGTGATCGTCAGCAGCTTGAACGGGATCGGCGTCGCGCCCTTGGCCACGAACAGCCAGAACCCGTATTCGTTGAGATAGCAGACCGCCTGCGGGAAGCTCTGCGTCAGGCCCAGCGCCGCGAGGAGCTGCGTGCCGACTGTGTCATAGAGGCCCCACCCGATGGCGTAGCCGAGCAGCCCGCCCAGCACCGATGCGATCGTGGCCACCGCGGCGAAGCGGATCGCCTTTTTGGGTTCGGCCAGGCACATCAGGCCCAGCAGCGGGTGCGGCGGGATCGGGAAGAAACTCGCCTCTATGAAGGAGAACATCGCCAGCCACCACACCGCGTGGCGATGCGCGGCTTTCTCCATCGTCCATTCGTAGAGGCTGCGAAGCATTCCGGCGTCCCTTCACCGCCAGGTCCGCCCGGGCGTCGCGCGGCCTCTAGGGGACAGGCCGGGATCGGACAAGCGCGCTGCGGGGCGCTGTGTGGGGCGGCCGTGCGGGGGGTTCGGGGAAACGCGGCGGGCGCTCCAAATGAAAACGGGGCCGATGGCGGCCCCGTTCACGTTCGCGATCCGCGACGCCCCGGTTCAGGGGCTGACGGGATCGTCGTTGTCGCCGCCGATGCCCACGATCGTCAGGATGATGGCAGCCAGGCCAAGGACGACGAACAGGACGGTCCGCCCTTCGCGTGCGCTTGCATCCTCGACCCCGGCGCTGTTCGCCGTCTGCGCCTGCGCCAGCACCGGAGCGCCTGCCATGCTGAGGGCCGTGGCCGCCGCGACAATCTTGAGTAACCGCACGAGAACTCTCCCATTTTCCCTGAATCTGTCGGGGAAATCCCTATGCGACGAATCCCTTCCGCGCGCCATACCGAAATGCGGTGGGCCCACAGTTAACCTATCTGGAACATTATGATTGACATCGTCACGCTGTTTGGTTAGAGAAACGGAACATCGGGATAGTGTGATTCGAACGGGCGGGCCGATCCTCACGGGGACCGGCGCCGCCCGTTTTCGCGTCCGCTGTCGGCTGGACGGGGACATCACGAGACATGAGCGACACGAACGGAACGCCCGCGCCCGCCTGGGCCGCGCGGTTCATCGAAGCCTTGCGCGCCGGCCGCAGCGTGCGCCAGGCAACGCGCGAGGCCGGGGTGAGCAACGCCACCCCCTATCGCCGGCGCGAAACCGACGCGGATTTCCGTGAAGCGTGGGACGCGTGCGCCCCGGTCGACGATCGCGGCAGGCGCGCGAGCGGACCCCGGTCGCCGCGCGGCGCGACCAAGGTCGCGCGCTTCCTGCAGGAACTGGCGCTCACCTCCAACGTCGCCGCCGCCGCCGCCGTGGCCGACCTGCCGACCGCCAGGGTCTATGCCCTGCGGCGCAGCGATCCCGAGTTCGCCAAGGCGTGGTACGCCGCGCTCGCCGAAGGGTACGACAACCTCGAGATGGAGCTGCTGGCCCACTTGCGCTCCGCCGGGGAGGCGGGCGGTGGCAGTTCCAGCGGCGAGCCGGGGCGCAAGTTCGATACCGCCACCGCGCTCCGCTGCCTCACCGCGCACCGCGAAAGCGTGGCGCGCGAACGGGGCCGCCGCACGCTGGCCGACGAAGTGACCACGATCGCCAGCATCAACGCCAAGATCGATGCCCTGCGCGCGCGGGCGAAGGAAGGGGAGCAGGCGATCCGCGCGGCGCGCAAGGCCGCCGCGGCCGGACGGAGCCATGGCGATGACCAGGCGTAAGGCCGACCCCGCGACCGCCTCGCGCGGCACATGGCTCCGCCGCCCCGGCCCCGCCGCCGATGGGAAGCGCGAGGCGCTGGCGCGCCTGCTTCGCCCGCACGAGCTCGCCGCGCTGGGCAGCTATTACTGGGAAGGCTGGGCGCGCGACGCGCAGCTTCCCCCCGCGGAGGCCTGGCGCACCTGGCTGATCTGCGCCGGACGCGGCTTCGGCAAGACCCGCGCGGGCGCCGAATGGGTCCGCGATGTCGCCCGCAGTGACGGCGGCGCACGGATCGCCCTGGTCGGCGCGAGCCTCAACGAAGTGCGCAACGTGATGGTCGAAGGCGACAGCGGTGTCCTCGCCGCCGCGCCCGGCGCGCTGGCCCCGGTGTTCGAGCCGAGCCTGCGCAAGCTGACATGGGAAAACGGCGCGATCGCATGGCTCTATTCCGCCGGCGAGCCCGAAAGCCTGCGCGGCCCCCAGCACAGCCACGCCTCCCGGCCAGGCGCAGAAGGAGGTGTCGGTCAACGCCGCCCTCGCGCGCGCCGATATCCTGCTGCACCCGGCAATAGAGGGCGAAAGCGCCGCTCCGCCCGCCTCGCCGCGCGATGGCGAATGCTGGCCCGTCGCCGCTGACGGCACCGGCGCGTTCGCCGGGCACGCGGGCGAACTCGCCAGCTTCACGCTGGGCCAGTGGCATTTCACCCCGCCGTTCCCGGGTCTGCGCGTGCATGACCGCGCCGCCGGGCAGGCGATCGTTTTCCTGGACAGTTGGCAGCGCGTTCCCCAGCCGGCGCTTCCGGCTGGCGGCGCGGTCGTCGACGCGGAAGCCCGCGCGGCCATCGCCGAGCTTGTGCGTGCTTTATGCAACACTGCGATTTTCCCTGCCCAAGGGCCGGGAACCAACCCCTGACAGACACGTTCGGGCCGCAACAGGAGGGTGTCCAAATGAGGGCTTTTTTCCTGTTCACTGATAAACCGATGCGTAACTGCAACAGTTTGTCGGCAATGGTCGCTTGCCACTAGGGTAGGGAAAAGTTAGAAATCGGGCTGCTCGATGGCTCAAAAATTCGCAAAAAGGGGAATTACATAATGCGGAAACTCGTCATTGGCTTGGCGATGGCATCGACTGCCATTGCGTCGCCAGCACTCGCACGCGACGGCGCGTGGTATGTCGAACTCGACGGCGGTCCGATGATCGTCGAAGACATCGAATTCGACCTGCCCGGCGCTTCGAACGCCGTCTCTGTCGACCACAAGAAGGGTTTCGACTTCGGTGGTGTGGTCGGTTACGACTTCGGCTTCCTCCGCCTTGAAGCGGAAGGCAGCTACCGTGAAGCCGACATCGACCAGCTGAACGTCGGCACCGCTGGCGTCATCACCTCGGGCAACCGTATTGCCCGCGGCGTGACTGCCAACGCCGATGGCGACAGCAGCGTCCTCAGCTTCATGATCAACGCGCTCGCCGACTTCGGTCCGGACGATGGCCTGCAGGGCTTCGTCGGCGGTGGTGCCGGTGTTGCCCGCACCAAGTTCGACGGCGTCTCGATCGATCGCAGCGGTCCCGACTGGCTCGACGATTCGGACAGCGGCTTCGCATGGCAGATCCTGGCGGGCGTTCGCGCTCCGTTGACGGACAACATCGACGTCGGCCTGAAGTATCGCTTCTTCAACACCGCCGAACTCGACATGGTCGACAGCTCGGGCCGCGACGTGAACGCCAAGTGGCGCTCGCACTCGCTGCTGGGCACGATCGGCTTCAACTTCGGTGGCGCGCCGATCGCCCTGCAGACCTGCTGGGACGGCACGCAGATCCCAATGGACCAGGTGTGCCCGGCACAGCCCGCGCCGCCGCCGCCCCCGCCGCCGCCGCCGCCCGTCGTGGCTCCGGTCTGCAACAAGGGCCCGTACATCGTGTTCTTCGAATGGGATCGTTCGGACATCACGCCTGAAGCAGCGACCATCCTCAACAGCGCCGTGTCGGCTTACGCCAACTGCGGCAGCGCGGCGGTCATGCTGGCCGGCCACGCGGACCGTTCGGGTTCGAACCAGTACAACGTCGGCCTCTCCCAGCGCCGTGCGGACGCGGTTCGCGCCTACATGTCGGCTCGCGGTGTTGCGGACTCGCAGATCTCGACCGAAGCCTTCGGCGAAACCCAGCCGCGCGTTCCGACCGCGGACGGTGTGCGCGAACTTCAGAACCGCCGGGTGGAAATCACCTACGGTCCGGGTTCGGGCATGTAAGCCAGGGCGAAAGCTCGAAAATGTCAGGGGGGCCGGAGAAATCCGGCCCCTCTTTCGTTGTGTCGATGTTATTCCGGCAACCTGGAGATCATCGATGAACTACCGCCACCTGACCGCCGCCTGCACCGCCGCGCTAGCGCTGGCCGGTTGCAGCACCGTCGCCGACCTCCCGGCGGAGCGTATCGGTTCGGCTACGTTGCTGCTCGCGAACGGGCAGCCCGCCGGGACCGTGCAGATCCTGCGCGCCGGGAACGTGACCACGATGGCGGTCGCGGTGACGGGGGTATCACCGGGCGTCCACGGCATCCATCTTCACACGACGGGCGCCTGCAAGGCGCCGGATTTCACCTCGGCCGGGGGCCATCTCAACCCCACCGGTCGCACACACGGGTCGCTGTCGGCCGGCGGCAAGCACGCCGGCGACCTGCCCAACATCACCGTGGGGGCCGGCGGCAGCGGGACGCTCAACGCAGACCTCACAGGATCGCCCGAGGACGTCCGGGGATGGCTCTTCGACACGGACGGGACGGCGGTCGTCCTTCACGCCGATCCGGACGACTACCGCACCGACCCCTCTGGCAATTCCGGCGCGCGGATCGCGTGCGGCGTCCTCCGCGCAAGCTGACCCATCAATGCGACCGAAGGGGCCGGCAGCGCTGTGCGCGGCTGGCCCCGGCGGCACCCCCGCTCTTTAAGGTCGGCCCGGCGCGCGCGCGGCCTCTGCCCGCTCCGCCAGGGTCGCCTCCGCCTGGGGCACCGACCGCCAGGCATAGGCTAGCAGAGCGACGGCGATCGGCGTCACCGCGATAAGCGAGACGATGCCCGTCCGCAGGTCACCGACCGGCCTGCCGTCGACGATCGTCCCCGCCCAGTCCGATATCTGGCCGACGATGTAGGGCCCGAACGACAGGCCGATAAGCGTCGTGCCGAGGAAGAACGCCGCCGTCGCGGTGCCGCGCATCCGCGGCAGCACCAGGTCCTGCGTCGTCGCCGCCGCCGCGCCCAGCGCGGTCGCGCCGAACATCCCGGCGAGGAAATTCATCGTGTAGAACAGGAAGGCGTTTTCGGTCGTGTAGCCGATCCAGATCGGGATCACCGGCGCCAGCACCCCGAACAGGATCACCAGCACCCGCCCGGCGGGATAGCGCGCCCGCAACGCATCGGCAACGCGGCCTCCCAGGATCACCCCCAGGAACCCGCTGACCGCGCCGTTCGCCCCGAGCACGAAGGCGAGTTCAGCCTTCGGCAGGCCCAGAACAGTCTCGGCATACGGTGCCGACCAGAACGCCAACGCATAGGCAACCAGCGACACCAGGCCGTAACCCAGCGTCGTCGCGATAAAGGCAGGGGTTCCCCAGATCAGGCGATATGTCGCCGGGTCCTGCGCGCGGAGGGCGGTGGCCCAGGAGAAGACGGCGTAGTAGCCCAGCGCCACGGCCGACCACTGCGGCACGTTATCCGTAACCCCGATCATCCCGATGGCCACCGCAACCATCGCGGCCCCGACGGCCAGGTTGATCGCCAGCGCGCCCCAGCCGCGGCGAAACGCGCCGATGACGGTGAAAGGCGGAACGATGGTGGACAGATCGTACACCAGATTGCGGAACGGCCTGGGCGAGGAGGTGGCGGGCGCCGAATCCATCGCGCCGCGCACCGGTTCACGCAAGGTCGCGACCCACAATGCAACGAGCAGGCCGGGGATGCCGACCGCCAGGAATGCAGCCTGCCACCCGACGAGGTTCAGCGGTCCTCCGCCCGGGTAGGCGGCGTTCCAGCTTTCCTTGATCAGCGCGCCGATGAACAGCGATATCCCGCCGCCGATGTAGAGGCCCGAGGAATAGATCGCGATCGCGGTCGCCCGCTGGCGCTTGGGGAAGTAGTCCGAGATCAGTGAGTAGGCAGTGGGGCTGGCGGTCGCTTCGCCTACGCCCACGCCCATCCGCGCCAGCGAAAGCGAAAGCTGGTCCCGCGCAAAGCCCGACAACGCGGTCATCGTGGACCACAGCGCCAGGCCGATCGCAAGGAGCCGCACGCGGGTCCAGTTATCGGCCAGCCGGCCAAGCGGAATGCCGAACAGGGCATAGAACACCGCGAAGGCGGCGCCGCCCAGGAAGCCCATGTCGCTGTCTGTCAGGCCTAGATCGGCCTTGATATCGACGGCCAGGATGCTCACGATCTGGCGGTCGATAAAGTTCAGGATGTAGACGATCACCAGCACGGTGAGGACGTACCAGCTGTATCCTGTCGCCCGCGGTTCCGCCCCATTCTCGGCGACGGTTGCCCCGGTCACGTCGTCATCCTGCATATATTGTCCCGTCCAAGAGTCCGGCTTCGGCAAAGCCCTTCTGCCGCAACCGGCAACTGTCGCATGTTCCGCAGGCCCGTTCTCCCACGGGATCGTAGCATGACCATGACGCGGCGGGATCGAGCCCCAGCCGGTCCGCCTCGCGCGCGATGTCGGCCTTGGTCATCATCTGCAGCGGTGCATGGATGCGGAACGGGCGGCCCGAAACGCCGTCGCGCGTGCCCAGCCGGGCCGTCTCCGCAAAGCTGGCGATGAATTCCGGCCTGCAATCGGGGTAGCCCGAATAGTCGAGCGCGTTGACTCCGATGAAGATGTCGTGCGCCCCGCTCGCCTCCGCAAACGCGACCGTCAGGGCGAGGAATACGAGGTTGCGCGCCGGGACGTAAGTCACGGGAATGTCGGCCCCGACGCCGTCCTTGGGCACGTCGATATCGGCCGTCAGCGCGGAACCGCCGAACTGGCGCAAATCGAGCGGCATGATGACATGCTGCGCCGCGCTCACCATGGCGGCGACCGCCTTGGCGGACTGCAGTTCGCGACGATGGCGCTGTCCGTAATCGATCGTCAGCGCGTGAACCGCGAACCCCATCTCGCGCGCGATACCCGCGGCGACCATCGAATCGAGCCCTCCGGACAGGAGGACGATGGCAGGGTCTTCGTCGCCGGGCACGGGGCTGCGCTACCCGCAACCCGCGCCGCGCACAACTGTTCAGGAATGGGCGCAGTTCAGCGGCAGGCGCCGGTGCGCCGCGCTTCCGCCGTCAGCGCGAAAGGCTGTCCGTCGGCGATGCCCTGGCTTTCGATCTGCACAAGCGCAGGCGTCTCACGCCTAATGCTGGTGCGGCCATAGCCGTTGCCGCGGCACGTGTACTGCACAGTCACCATGCCGGGTGCGTCTTCCACCACGAAGCGGCTGCAGGCGCCGGCGCCGCCGTGCTTGAGCTGGATGAACTCGCGCCCCGTGCGCACGCACAGCCGCGTCGCCGCGCTGCCTTCACGGTAACGAATGTCCCATTGTCCCGTCTGCAACGTGCCCAGCATCGCCATCGACGGCGATTGCGCCGCCGCGGGGGCGAGCAGCAGGGTGCCGGCGACAGCCGCGGCCATGGCACGCGCCGGATTCACGAACGATATGATCTTGCGCATTCCTTCAAAAACTCCGCGTGCGCCCGCCAATCTCGTCCACGAGCTGCTTTACCATACAGCGGCTATTGCGACAAAGCGTTCCGCGGGAGAGACAGTGCGATCATATATCGATGACGAACTGCCTCGAGCAGAACTCGCAATTGACGATGATCGCGCCCTCATCATTGCGCATCGCCGCTCGCTCCTCTTCGGGAAATCGGGAAATGACCGCGCGATAATGGTCCGCAGAGCACCGGCATCCCCGGCTCACCGCGGCGCCGGCCTGCACCCGCACTTCCTCCTCTTCATGGAACAACCGCCAGATCAGCGCCTCCAGCGACAGGTCGGGATCGACCAGCTCGCCGTAGCGCGTGCTTCCTGCGAGCGCTGCGATATGCTCCCATTCCGGATGATCCAGTCGCGCGTGGAGGCGTTCGCGCCCCTCCTCGCCGTCGGGCATGTGCTGCACGAGCAGACCCCCCGCGGTCACGCTCTCGCCGCTTGCCCGCACGCCTACCCGGATGAGGGTCGGCAACTGCTCGGACTGGCTGAAGTACCGCTCGCACGCGGCCGCCAGCGTCTCCCCTTCCACGGGAACGATCCCCTGATACCGCCCGCCATCCGCCAGATCGAACGTGATCGCGAGATACCCGTTGCCGAAGAGCGCGTAGAGCGAGGGATTGGCACCCAGGGCCGCCAGTCGATCGGCATCGAAATCGACATAGCCGCGCAGCTTGCCGCCCTGCCAGTCGCACACCAGCAGGCGCACCACCCCGCCTTCGGTCTGCGCCTGCATGGTAAGCTGCCCTTCCTCGTCCTTCAGAAGGCTGCCCATGAGGGAGGCGAGCACCAGCGCCTCGGCCAAAAGATGCGTGATCGCCGGCGGATAGGCATGTGCGGCCAAGATCTCCCCCAGCGCGCCGTCGAGGCGAACCGCGCGGCCACGCGCGTGCCGCGAAGGGATAGTGAAGCCCAGGATCCGATCGGCGAATGTTTCGTCTGTGGTTTCCATCCGCGGCGATATGGGGTCGCGGGGGCCGCGCGCTAGGTCACAACAGGCCGAAGCACCACAGAAGTACGGACTTTTGCGCGTGAATGCGGTTCTCGGCCTCGTCGAAGACGACCGATTGCGCGCCTTCGAAGACATCTTCCGTCACTTCCTCGCCGACGTGAGCCGGGAGGCAGTGGAGGAACCGCGCATCCGGCCGGGCGCGCGCGATCAAGCCAGCGTCGACCTGGAACGGCGCCATGGCCGTGAGCTTGTCCTCCGCGTGGTCCTGGCCCATCGACACCCAGGTATCGGTGACCACGATATCGGCACCGTCGACGGCGGCAGCCGCATCGGCTGTCACCGTGACGCGCGAACCGGCATCGCGCGCCATCGCGATGAACGCGTCGTGCGGTTCGTAGCCCTGCGGCGTGCCCACCCGCACGTTGAAGCCCATCAGCGCAGAGGCTTCCAGGATCGAATGCAGCACGTTGTTGCCATCCCCCAGCCATGCGAGCTCCAGGCCGCGCAGCGACTTGCCCTGTTCCTCGATCGTCATCAGGTCGGCGACGATCTGGCAGGGATGGGATCGGTCGGTCAGTCCGTTGATGACGGGGACCGTGGCATGATGCGCCAGCTCCTCGACCTTGGCGTGATCGTCGGTGCGGATCATGATCCCGTCCACCATGCGGCTGAGCACCCGCGCCGTATCCGCCAGCGATTCCCCGCGTCCGAGCTGCATCGACCCGGCGTCCATCACCATGGCGCTGCCGCCGAGCTGGCGCATGGCCATGTCGAAGCTGACACGCGTGCGGGTGGAGTTCTTCTCGAAGATCGTCGCCAGCACGCACCCGGCCAGTGGCGCGTCGGCATCGGGCCGGCCCTTCGGCCAGCCTTGACGGGCACGCTTGCGCGCATGTGCGTCGGCCAGCATCGTCCGCAGGGCGTCACTCCCCGCGTCCGACAAGTCGAGGAAGTGGCGCACACCCGTCATGCGGCGGAGGGCGGCCGGTAATCAGCCGCACCTGCGGACAGCCGGTCGAAGAATTCGTCGAACTCGGCGTCGCCCGCCACCAGCGGCGGAAGCACTCGCAGGGTATTGTCGCCGGCTGCCACCGTCAGCAACTGATGATTGTCGCGCAGGTGAACGTAGAACGGGCGGCTTTCGCCATGCATGCGCAGCCCCAGCATCAGGCCCTTGCCCCGCACGCTTTCGAAGAGATCGGCATAATTGCCGATGAACTGCTCGAGCCGGCTGCGCAGCCGCTCCCCCTTCTCGCGCACTTCGGCCAGGAATTCGTCGGTCGCGACGGCGTCGAGCACCGCTTCGCCCGCAGCCATCGCCAGGGGATTGCCGCCATACGTCGATCCGTGGCTGCCGAAGACCATTCCGCGGGCGGCCTTTTCCGTCGCGAGACACGCGCCGAGCGGGAAGCCGCCGCCGATGCCCTTGGCGCTGGCGAGGATGTCGGGTTCGATGCCGTAATGTTCGTAGGCGTACAGGCGGCCGGTCCGCGCGACCCCGCACTGCACTTCGTCGAACACCAGCATCAGGTCATTTTCGTCCGCCAGTTGGCGCAAGCCCCGCAGGAAATCGTCGGAGGCGGGCCGGATGCCCCCTTCACCCTGAATTGGCTCCACCAGGAACCCGGCGGTGTTCGGGCCCATCAGGGCTTTCGCGCTCTCGAGGTCGTCGAACTCGGCATATTTGAAGCCGGCCAGCAGGGGCATGAAGCCCTTGTGCATCTTGTCCTGATTGCTGGCGCTGATGGTCGCCATCGTCCGCCCGTGGAAGGCGTTGCGGAACGTAATCAGTTCATAGCGATCGTCATTGCCGGCATGCTGGTGATAGGACCGCGCTGTCTTGATCGCGCATTCCACCGCCTCCGCGCCGGAATTGGTGAAGAATACGGTATCCGCGAATGTCAGGTCGACCAGGCGCTGGGCCAGCCGCTCACCCTGCGGGCTGCCATAAAGGTTTGAAACATGCATCAGCGTCGCTGCCTGCTGCTGGATCGCGCTGATCAGGCCGGCGTGGCTGTGACCCAGGAGGTTGACCGCGATGCCGCTGGCGAAATCGAGATAGCGCGTGCCGTCCTCGTCGATCAGGTGGCAATGTTCGCCGCGCACGGGGCGCACGCCGCTCCGGGGATAGACGGGCATGAGCGGGGTGATCGACATGGGTATTCCTTCGCGAACGGAGTGTTGCGGGTGGGGGACCGAAACGACGAATGGCGGCCCTTGGCAGGCCGCCATTCGCGCCGTTTGGATGCGTGCGGGCACCGGCCCCGAGGCCGGCCCCGCCGACGAATCAGCCCTGTACGGGCACCAGGTTGACCGCCGAGTGCTTGCCTCGTCGATCGACCTCGAGGTCGAATTCGTACTTCTCGCCCTCGTAGAGAGACGACAGGCCCGAACGCTCGACCGCGCTGATATGCACGAACGCGTCCGGCTGGCCATCGTCGCGAACGAGAAAGCCGAAACCCTTCATGGCGTTGAAGAACTTGACCGTCCCGGTCGCCTTCTCGCCCGTCAGTTCGCGCCGCGGTGCGTCGGAGAAGCCGCCACGGTCGCCGCGGTCGGAGCGTTCACCCCCACCGGTGACCGGCACGACATCGCCGATGATCTGGAGATCCTGCGCGGACACCTTGCCCCCGCGGTCGACCAGGTTGAACGCAAGTTCCTGGCCTTCGCCGAGCCCGGCAAGACCCGCGCGTTCGACAGCGCTGATGTGGACGAACACGTCCTCCCCGCCGCCTTCCTGCGCAATGAAACCGAAGCCCTTCTGCCCGTTGAAGAACTTGACCGTTCCCTTGCCGGCACCCACGACTTGCGGGGGCATGCGGTTGAAGCCGCCACCGCCGCCGCCCGCAGGACGGCCACCGCCGAACCCGCCGCCGCCACGGTTACCGCCGCCGAAGCCGCCGCCACCGTAACCACCGCCGCCGCCAAAGCCGCCCCGGTCTCCTCCACCGAAGCCGCCGCGATCGCCGCCGAAGTCACCGCCGCCACCGCCGAAGGGATCGAAACCGCCTTCTTCACCGAAACCGTCGCGCTTGTCCCGGCCCCGCCGCCGCCCTCTATCGTAACCCATGCTCTGAAACGTACCTTCGTATGCCATGCCGCCCAATTGCGTTTCCCGGGCGCGCGGGCGGTGCGCGCCGGGCCGGGAAAGCCGTGCGAAGACAAGCATCCCCAGTTGATCACCCAATGTCATAGCGCAAGAACAGCGCCCGCGCGAACACTTTAACAGTTCTTCGCGTGCACCGATAATATCGGACAAGATTTTTGGCCCTGGCCCCTGCAAACGGGCTTGCCCAAGGCGCCGCCCGCAGGCATTTCGCAGCGATGGATTATGTCGCGCTATTGTCGGACCCGGCCACCTGGCTCGCACTTCTCACCCTCGTCGCGCTGGAGGTCGTTCTCGGGATCGACAACCTGATCTTCATCGCGATCCTGTCGAACAAGCTTCCCGAACACCAGCAGACCAGAGCGCGGCGAATCGGCCTGTCGCTGGCGCTGATCATGCGCATCGGCCTGCTGATGCTGATTGGCTGGCTGGTGACCCTTACCCAGCCGATCTTCGATCTCGGCATCACCGGCGCACCTAACGAGTACGGCGTCCCGACATTCGAGACCGAGTTTTCCGGACGCGACCTGATCCTGCTGGCGGGCGGCCTGTTCCTGCTGTGGAAGGCGACGAAGGAAATCCACCATTCGATGGAGCCGGCGGACAATTCCGGTGCCTTGCTCGACAAGACGCCGGGCGTCGCTAAGGCGGCGACCGCCACGTTCGGCGCGGTGATCGCGCAAATCATCGCCATCGACCTCGTCTTCTCGGTCGATTCGATCCTGACCGCGGTGGGCATGACCGATGTCGTGCCGATCATGGTCGCCGCGGTGATCATCACCGTGGCCATCATGATGGTCGCCGCCGACCCGCTGGCCCGCTTTATCGAGCACAACCCCACCCTGGTGATGCTGGCGCTGGCATTCCTGGTGATGATCGGCCTGGTGCTGATCGCCGACGGTTTCGGCTTCCATGTCCCCAAGGGCTACATCTACGCGGCCATGGGCTTCTCGGTCGGCGTCGAAAGCCTCAATATCTATCAGCGCCGGCGCCACGCCCGCAAGGTGGAAGCACAGTGAGCAAGTTCCGCCGCCTTTCCGACACGATGTTGGCTAGCCCCCAGCTTACGCTGGCCGATCTCGATGCCGCAAAGGCGGCCGGGGTGACACTCGTGGTCAACAATCGCCCCGACGGGGAAAGCGACGATCAGACGCCCGGCACCACGATCGAGGGGCGGGCCCGCGCGCTCGGCATGGACTATGTCGCCATTCCGGTGACCCACGCAGGGTTCAGCCACCCGCAAGTGTCTGCGCTGGCCGACGCTCTGGAGAGCGCGAACGGCACGGTGCTCGCCTATTGCAAGTCGGGCACGCGATCGACCTTGCTGTGGGCGTTGGCCCTCGCCAGCAAGGGCGAGGATCCCGACACGCTGACCGATGCGGCCGCGGCCGCCGGTTACGACGTGTCGCCGGTGCGCCCGGCGATGGACGCGCTCGCCGCACAGGCGTGAACGCGGCGCGGTGACGGGCGAATTGATCCAGTTCGCCGGATCGCTGGCGGCAATCGCGGCGCTGGCCTTCATCGCCCTGAAGCTCGGCTTGGGCGGCGACCGGCGCATCCGCGACGAGGAGGACCTGCGCGAGCTTGCCGAGGAAGCGCTGTGCGGCTTCGATCCAGTGGAGGTCGCCATCGACCGCGCAGGCCTCGCCGCCATCGCCCGGGACGCAGGCGGGCGTATCATGCTCCTCCGCCGCCACGGGGCCCACTTCGCAGCACGCCTGCTGTCCCCGCCGGTTCGCAACCGACTGGACGGTGCGGCGCTGGTGGTCGAATCGGGTGAACGATTGTTCGGGCCCGTAAGGCTCGATCTCGGCGACGATGCGCGCACTTGGGCAGCGCGGCTGCAACAGCTATAAGGGCCGGGATGCCCGACTTCTCGCCCGTCGATTATGCCGTTCCCGGCTTCGTCCTGCTCGTCCTTATCGAGATGGTCTGGGCGCGCCGCCTGCGGCGCGAGGCGTACGAGCCGCGCGATACGCTCACCAGCCTTGCGTTCGGGCTGGGGAGCACGGTCGCCGGCCTGTTAACCGGCGGCGTGTTCCTGGCGCTGTTTCTGTGGACCTGGCAATTCCGGCTGTTCGACATCGGCTGGCAGTGGTGGGCCTGGGCGCTGTGCTTTGTGCTCGACGATCTTGCCTATTACTGGATCCACCGTTTCGGACACCGCGTCCGGTGGTTCTGGGCGAGCCACGTCAATCACCATTCCAGCCAGCACTACAACCTCAGCACCGCGTTGCGGCAGACGTGGACGGGGTTTCTCACCCTGGGCTTCGCGTTCAAGCTCCCGCTGGTATTGTTGGGATTCCACCCGGTGATGATCGCCGTGTGCGGCGGCTTCAACCTCATCTACCAGTTCTGGATCCATACGGAGGCGATCGGGAAGATGCCCCGCTGGTTCGAGGCGATCATGAATACGCCGAGCCACCACCGGGTCCACCACGCCACGAACCCGCGCTATCTCGACCGCAATTATGCCGGGGTCTTCATTGTGTGGGACAAGATGTTCGGTACTTTCGAACCGGAGCGCGATGACGAGCGCATCCGCTATGGCATCGTAAGGCAACTCGGCACGTTCAACCTGCTGTATTCCGTGTTTCACGAATGGATCGGTATCGTGCAGGACGTGCGCCGCGCCCCCTGGAAGTACAAGCTCGGTTACTTGTGGCGCGAACCGGGCTGGAGCCACGACGGCAGCCGCGAGACGAGCGGCGCCATCCGCGCACGGTGGGAAAGCCGCCGACAGGTTGCACCCGAAAACCCGATTGCGGAGCAGCGCGAGGCTGCCTAACCTCCTCTTCGGGAAGAGAGGGTTCACATGGACACATTCGATGTCGTCGTGGTGGGCGGCGGCAGCGCCGGCAGTGCCGTCGCGGGGCGGCTGGCCCAGGCCGGGAAGACAGTCTGCCTGCTGGAGGCGGGCGGCCGCAACAACACCGTCCGGGTAAAGACGCCCGGCTTCATGCCGTTCATCCCCCAGATTTCCAATTATCGCTTTGAAACCGTCCCGCAGAAAGGGTTGAACGGACGCACCGGATACCAGCCGCGCGGGCGCGGGCTGGGCGGATCGAGTGCAATCAACGCGATGCTGTATATCCGCGGCAACAAATGGGATTACGACAACTGGGAGGCCCTGGGCTGCACCGGCTGGTCCTATGACGACGTGCTTCCCTGGTTCCGACGCTCGGAACACAATGTGCGGGGCGCGGACGCCTACCACGGCGCCGATGGCCCGCTGTGGGTCAGCGACCAGACATCGGTGAACCCCGGCAGCCGCGCCTTCGTGGAAGCAGCCACGGAACTGCAACTGCCGCGCAATGCCGATTTCAATGGCGCGAAGCAGGAAGGCTTCGGGATTTACCAGGTCACCCAAAAGGGCGGAGAGCGGTGGTCGGCCGCCCGCGCCTATATCGAGCCGCTGCGTCGTAATCGCAACCTCGACGTGCGAATCGGCGTCACGGTCAAGCGGCTTGAAATCGCTGACGGGCGCGTGACGGGCGCGACGTACCTCGTGGCGGGGAAGGAACGCACGGTGCACGCGCGCGGCGGCGTGGTGGTATCCGCCGGCGCCTTCGGCAGCCCCCAGGTTCTCATGCTGTCGGGCATCGGCCCGGCCGATCACTTGCGCGACCATGGCATCGATGTCGTCGCGGACCGCCCGGCAGTCGGCAGCGATCTGCAGGACCACCCCGACTACGTCTCGAGCTGGGAGAGCGCTAACCGCGACTTCATCGGCGACAGTCTTGCCGGCACGATCCGCATGGCTAGGGCCATCCTGGAACACCGCCGCAAGCGCACCGGTATCATGACCACCCCCTACGCCGAGGCCGGCGGATTCTGGACCGTGACGCCCGGAGCCCCGGCGCCCGATGTGCAGTGGCATTTCGTGCCGGCGATGCTGGAAGACCACGGCCGTACCAAGGTGAAGGGCCACGGTTTCTCTCTCCACGCCTGCGTGCTGCGCCCGGAAAGCCGGGGCACCGTGCGGCTGAACAGCGCCGATCCGCGCGACGTGCCGGCGATCGATCCCAACTTCCTCGACGACGAGCGCGATATCGCCGTGCTGCGCGCGGGCGTGCGCCTGTCGCACCGGATCGTCGAAGCGCCCGCAATGGCAGCCTACGCGCCAAAAGACCGCTATCCGATCGACATCAACGACGATGCGGCGCTCGACGATCTCATCCGCCAACGGGCGGACACTGTCTATCACCCCGTCGGGTCGTGCCGGATGGGCGCCGATGACGCGAGCGTCGTCGATCCCAAGCTGAAGGCGCGCGGTATCGAAGGATTGTGGGTGGCCGATGCGTCGATCATGCCGCGCCTCGTCAGCGGCAACACCAACGCGCCGAGCATCATGATCGGCGAGCGCTGCGCCGAATTCGTCGATGCCGCGCTTCGCTGATGTCCGGCGCGAAATCGGTCGCCACGACAAGATGGGCGTAAGGGCACCGGTCCGATGCGCCGTTCGCATGGCCTGCGTCAACGCGCGCTGGCGTTGAAGCGCGAGGCGCTTACGGTCTGGATCGCCGCGCGCGATCCGCGAACGCCGTGGGCGGCGAAGGTGCTCGCCGGTGCAGTAGCGGCCTATGCGTTCAGTCCGATCGACCTCATCCCCGACTTCATCCCCGTGCTGGGTCTGCTGGACGATCTGGTGATCGTGCCCCTAGGCGTGTGCGCGTGCCTGCGGATGATCCCGGCTCCGCTCCGCCAGGCCTATCGCGCCGAAGCGAGCCATCTCGCCGCGCGGCCCGTATCCCGCGTGGCGGGGGTTGCGATCGCGGCCGTGTGGCTTGCCGCGGCGACAGTGGTGGCATGGTACCTTTTGCGCTGAAGATCGAGCCGGCTTCCGCTCAACTCTCCGGCAGTTCCAGCCTGGCCCAGACCGGCAGGTGATCGGACGCCTGCGAAGCGAGGGCGCTATGATGCACCCCCTTGTCGATGACCTTCCAGGTCTTGCAGGCGATGATCCGGTCGAGCTGGGCCACCGGGTTGTTGCTTGGAAAGCTGCGCCCCGGCACAAGCGAATGCCAGTCGGCCAGTTCGCGCATCGCGCCGGTGGAGACGCCCCACTGGTTGAAGTCGCCCATCATCACGGTGGGGAGCACGCCGTCATCGCACCCGTCGAGATGTTTCAGGATCGCACGGATCTGGTCGCGGCGGCGCAAACCCGACAAGTCGAGATGCACGCCAACCGCGCGCATCCGCTGCCCGTCCACGCGAAAGTCCCCGCGCACAGCGCCGCGCGGCTCAAGCCGGGGCAGATCGACCGCGTGGGCCCCCACCGGCTCGAAGGACCGACGAATCAGGATCGCGTTACCGTGCCACCCCAGGCTGAGCGGCCGCTTCGCCACGGGCAGGGCGACCCACGGCGTCTCGTCCAGCGCGGCGCGGTCGATCACGCTCTCCCGCGCGCCGAAGCGGCGGTCGCATTCCTGCAAGGCGATCACATCCGCGTCGAGTTCGCGAAGCACGGACAGGATGCGGTCCGGGTCCCGCCTCCGGTCCATTCCCACGGCCTTGTGGATATTGTAACTGGCGAAAGTCAGCTGCACGTGTTGACGGGAACGCGCTGCAATCCGGAACGCTCCCGGTCTGCGACCGTCTGTGCGTTGCTCCGGCCGCGGGGGCCGCCGCAACCATCCGATTTTCCCATTCCTGCCACGCCTAACGCATCAGCCCGCCGATAAGATTGCGGACGAAGCGGCCGACATAAGGTCCGGCCAGATCGGTGGCGATCGATCCCGCGGCGGAACTGGCGGCGGTCTTCATCGGCCGGGCGCGCGATTTCTTGCCCAGGATCGCACCGGCCGCGATGGAGGCGCCCGAACCCATTGCCGCGCTCGCCGCGCGTTTCATGGCCTTGCCCCAGATATCCGGGCTCTTGCGTTCGCGGCGGCCGACTTCCTCGCGGCTCGTCTCCTCGACCTCGTCGGCAGTGGCCGCCGCGTCCGCAGCCTTCTGCGCCAGGACTTCCTCCGCGCTTTCGCGATCGACGCGCTCGTCGTACTTGCCGTCGAACGGGCTGACCGACCGAATGATCGCGCGTTCCTTGGCGTCGATGGGCCCCAGCCGGCTGCGCGGCGGCTTGACCAGCGTACGCTGCACCACCGATGGCGCGCCGTCTTCCATCAGGGTGGACACGAGCGCCTCGCCCGTCCGCAGCTCGGTAATCGCCTGCGCGACATCGAGATCGGGATTGATACGAAAAGTCTCGGCAGCGGCACGGATCGCCTTCTGGTCGCGTGGGGTATAGGCACGGAGGGCGTGCTGCACCCGATTGCCGAGCTGCCCCGCCACCGTTTCGGGAATGTCGATCGGGTTCTGTGTCACGAAATATACGCCGACTCCCTTCGATCGGATCAGCCGCACGACCTGTTCGATGGTCGTGAGCAGCGCGCGCGGTGCGTCATCGAACAACAGGTGCGCCTCGTCAAAGAAGAACACCAGGCGCGGTTTTTCAGGATCCCCTACCTCGGGCAGGGTTTCGAACAGTTCGGCCAGCAGCCACAGCAGGAACGTGGCGTAGAGCTTGGGGCTCTGCATCAGGCGGTCGGCGGCCAGCACGTTGATCATGCCGCGCCCCTTGTCATCCACGCGAATGAAGTCCTCCACCTCCAGGGCTGGTTCGCCGAAGAACATCGTACCACCCTGGCTGTCGAGACTGAGGACGGCACGCTGGATCGTCCCGACCGAAGGTTTTGTAACATTGCCGTACCGCGCCGAAAGCGCGCTCGCATTCTCGCTGGTGTGCGCAAGCATCGCGCGCAGGTCTTCCAGGTCGAGCAGGAGCAAACCCTGCTCGTCGGCGTAGCGGAAGACGATGTCGAGCACGCCCTGCTGCGTATCGTTCAGCCCGAGCAGGCGGCCGAGCAGCAAGGGGCCCATTTCGGACACGGTGGTGCGGATCGGGTGGCCCTGCTCCCCGAACAGGTCCCAGAACACCACCGGGTTGTCGGAGTAGGCATAGTCCGCCATTCCGATGTCCCGCGCGCGCTGCTCCAGGGCGGCAGCGTTCTTGAAGGTGGGCGAACCCGGCATGGCGATACCGGAAAGATCGCCCTTCACGTCGGCCAGGAACACCGGCACGCCATCAGCGGAAAAGCTCTCCGCCAACCCCTGCAACGTCACCGTCTTGCCGGTGCCCGTGGCGCCGGCGACCAGTCCGTGGCGGTTCGCGCGCGACAGTTCGAGGTATTGCTGTTCGCCATTGTCAGCAAGGCCGATGAATATGCGGCTCATTCGCGCGATTCTCCCGTCGTGGTGCAGCCCCAAGCCTGCGCAGGCGCCGCGCGCCGGTCAAGCGCCCTCGACACAAACGTCGAGCGCGCTAAGGCAGGGCGATGGCCGGGCGCGCACCCTTCGTTCTGCTCGACGACGCCCGCGGCGAGGGCGCGGCAGACGCGCACCTCTTCGAAAATCCGCAGCAGGTATTCGTGGCCCGCACCCCCCAGGACGTCGCTGCCGTGCTGGCCGAGGCAGACGCCGCGCGCGCCGGAGGCGGCACGCTGGCAGGCTTCATCGCGTACGAAGCGGGCCTTGCACTCGAACCCAGGCTCGCACCCCTCGCCGAAGCACGCACCGGTGCCGGCGGCCCGCTCGTCTGGTTGGGGCTGTTCGAAGAAGCATCGATCCTTCCGGCCGCGGATGTGCCGGCCTGGCTGGGAGAGAGCGGTGGTGGCCCGGCATCGCTAGGCCCCTTGGTGCCGCAGATTTCGCCAGGCGCCTACGCCGCCGCATTCGAGGCAGTGCAGGTGGCGATCCGCGCCGGCGACATCTACCAGGCCAACCTGACATTCCCACTCGCGGGCGGATTCCGGGGCGATCCGCTTGCGCTCTACGCCGCGCTGCGCGGTCGGGCGGCCGCGGGCTACGGCGGGGTCGTGTTCGATGGCCAGCACTGGCTGCTCAGTCTTTCGCCCGAACTGTTCGTCAGCCTCCGCGGGGCGGAAGCCAAGGCCAAGCCCATGAAGGGGACGCGCCCGCGTGCGACCGACGAAGTTGCGGATCGCGCGCTCGCGGAAGAACTCGCCGCTTCGGCCAAGGATCGGGCCGAGAACCTGATGATCTTGGACCTGATGCGCAACGACCTGTCCCGCGTGGCGGAGGCCGGGTCGGTTCGGGTCGAGGCGCCGTTTGCGGTCGAAAGCTACCCGACGGTCCACCAGATGGTCAGCACCGTCCGCGCACGCCTGTCGCCAGGGCAAGGCGCGATGGACCTTGTCCGCGCGCTGTTCCCCTGCGGGTCCATCACCGGGGCGCCAAAGATCCGCGCCATGGAAATCATCGGCGGCGTGGAGCGCGATGCGCGCGGGCCGTACTGCGGCGCGATCGGCCGGATCGGCCCGCCCGACGGGGACGGCCAGGGCGAGGCCGCGTTCAACGTCGCGATCCGCACCGTGCGCCTTACGGAGATCGAGAACGGCCAGGGCACTGCGGTACTCGGCGTCGGCTCTGCAGTCGTCGCGGACAGCGAACCCCTCCCCGAATGGCGCGAGAGCCTGCTCAAGGCCGGTTTCGCGCGGCTGGCAGCGCCAGGCTTCGACCTGGTGGAAACCATGCGCTTCGATCCCCAGGACGGCGTGCCCTTGCTGGACCTGCACCTCGAACGGATCGGGGCGAGCGCCGCTGCTTTGGGCTTTGTCTTCGATCGCCATGCGGCGCGTAACCGCATCCAGGCCCTGCTTTTCGATCTGGAGGCACCTGCACGCATCCGCCTGCTGGCCTCTGCCCGGGGCGAAATCGCCCTGGAAGCCGCGCCCCTGCCCGCGGCCCTGGCCGAACCGTTCGGTTGCATCGCGCTGCCGCTGCCGGTCGATTCGAGCGATTGGCGGCTCCGGCACAAGACGACGGACCGCAATTTCTACGACGCCGCGCGCCAGGCTGCCGAAATCGAAGGGGCGGGCGAGGCGCTGTTCGTGCGCGACGATGGCCTGGTGACAGAAGGCACCTTTACCAACGTCTTCCTGGAACGAGACGGCATCCTGATAACTCCGCCCGCCGCCGCCGGCCTTCTCCCCGGCGTCCTGCGCCGATCGCTGATCGATGGCGGACACGCACGGGAAGTTGAATTGACGCTGGACGACCTTGCCGGCGGATTTCTTATCGGAAACGCGCTCCGCGGACTGATAAAGGCGCGGCTGGTATGATCCCGATCCTGTTCGAAGACGGCGAGGCGCTGGTGATCGACAAGCCCGCGGGATTGCCGATCGAGCGCCCGCGTGCCGGCGGTCCCGCCCTCGAAGACCACCTGAGCGATCTGCGCCTGGGCTTCCGGCGCGACCCCGTGCCGGTCCACCGGCTGGATACCGATACCAGCGGTTGCCTGCTGCTGGCCCGCAACCCCAAGGCGCTGGTCCGTTTCTCCCGCGCGTTCGAGGAACGATTGGTCGAGAAACGCTATCTCGGAATCCTCGGCGGGACGATCGAGACGCAGGCCGGAACGATCGAACTGGCGCTGTCCAAGATCAGCTCCGCCGAAAAGGGATGGCGCATGATCCCGGCGCGCAAGGGTAAGGCGGCGGTGACTCACTGGCGCACGCTGGCGGTGGCAGGCGGTCTGACCCTGATCGAGTTCCGCCCGGAAACCGGCCGCACGCACCAGATCAGGGTCCACGCCGCGTTTGGCCTCGGCGTGCCGCTCCTCGGCGATCCGGTCTATGGCCAGAAGGGCTCCGCACCCCGAACGATGCTGCACGCCGCCGGCCTCTCCGTCCCGCGCGACGGGAAGCCGCCGGTCGCGGCCCATGCCCCGATGGCGCAAGACTTTGCCGCGCTGGGCTTTGCCGACCCGCTTGAATCCGATGGCTGACACGGCTGACGCGATCGTTGCGCGGGCAATCGATCTGGTCCGCGAAAGCTTCATCGCCGCATCGGGGCCCGGCGGGCAGAACGTCAACAAGGTCGCGACCGCGGTGCAGTTGCGGCTGGACGTCTATGCCTTGCGCCTGCCGCCCGAGGTGTTCCAGCGGTTGAAGACCCTCGCGGGCAGCCGCATGACCGCCGGCGGTGAGATCGTCATCGCCGCGCGTCGCTTCCGCACGCAGGAGGCGAACCGGGCGGAAGCGCGCGAGCGGCTGGCGGAGCTCATCCGCGGCGCTTTCGACGCGCCGGCCCGCCGCGCAAGGAGCCGTCTCAACCGGGTCGGCAAGGAAGCGCGCATCAAGGCGAAAAAATCGCGCGGGGCGATCAAGGCCGGACGCGGCAAGCCAGACTGGTAGGGCCTCCCGCTCAAGGCCGCCGGGGCACGCGGCCGCTTGACTTCGGGCCCCGTTTGCAGCAATGGCCGCGCCCGACGGGCGGCGCGCGTGTGCCGCCCTTGGTATTTGGGCCCCGGACCGTCGCCGGATCGTGGCCATTCAGCGAATCAGGAACCTTCCATGGCGAAGCCCGCAACCGTCAAGATCCGGCTGGTTTCCACCGCCGACACCGGCTTCTTCTACGTCACGAAGAAGAACCCGCGCAACCACACCGAGAAGTTCACCTTCCGCAAGTACGATCCGGTTGCGCGCAAGCACGTGGAATTCAAGGAAGCGAAGATCAAGTAAGCTGAACGCCCGGAACCGGCAGGGTTCACGGGCAGTTCAACGCTCCGCATCCAATGAACGGAGCATGACGATCTTGAAGAAATTCCCCAAGTCGCCCGCGCGCGCCGCTATCGCCGCCGCGCTGTCCCTGTCGATTCCCGCCGCTATGCTGGCGCCGGCCGCGCCTGCCGTGGCGCAGGCCAGCCAGCTCGATCAGGCGGTCGCCGCCTTGCGCGGCATTTCGACCATGAAGGCCGATTTCACGCAGACCGACCGCAAGGGCCAGACCCTGTCGGGCGTTCTCACGCTGAAGCGGCCGGGCAAGATTCGCTTCGAGTACGGCAAGGGCGCCGATATGCTCGTCGTTTCGAACGGCAAGTCGCTCTACCTCGTCGATTACGAGGTGAAGCAGGTCCAGCGCTGGCCCATCGGCAATTCTCCGCTCGGCGCGCTGCTCGATCCCAATCGCGACATCAAGCGCTATGGCAAGCTGATACCTTCGGGCAGCGACAACGTGCTCAGCGTCGAAGTTCGCGATCCCAAGCATCCCGAATACGGCGTGATCACGTTGATCTTCACGCGCAACGGCTCCGCGCCGGGCGGGTGGCAGCTTACCAACTGGGTGGCGCTCGATTCGCAGAATGGCCGGACCACGGTGCGCTTGACCAACCAGCGTTACGGGGTCGCGGTCGCCGACAGCGCTTTTTCGTTCAAGGATCCACGCCGCACGGCTGGCCGTCGCTGACACACGGTTCGTCCGGGGGCCGTTCGCCCTTTGCGACCAGTCGCCGTCAGGTGTTCATGCGGGTGAAAGCGAACGAGGCGTAAACCGTATCTCGCAGGACGGCTTGAGGCGGGTTTCCCCCCTGTTGCCCGTTCCTCATCAGAAGTCGCCTGCACAAAGCGTGACGAACGCTCAAACGAACCCTCGCGCCAATTGCCCCCGGCGCGAGGGTTTTTCGTTGCGCGCCGCTGGCCGGTTGCCGCCGCGCCCCGCCATGCCTATCCGGCAATCATGCTGTCCATCGCCACCTGGAACATCAATTCGGTTCGGCTGCGCATCGACCAGGTCGTCCGCATGCTGGGCGATCATGCGCCCGACATCCTGTGCCTTCAGGAAATCAAGTGCCAGGAACACCAGTTTCCCGCGCAGGCCCTGGCCGACCTCGGCTATGTGCACCAGGCGGTGCATGGACAGAAAGGCTATCACGGCGTCGCCACGATCGGCCGCGTGCCGTTCCGCGAATTCGGCCGGCACGACTGGCAGGATAATGGTGAGGCGCGCCATGTCGGGGTCGAACTCACCGGTCCCGGCGCGCAGCACGGCCTGATCGTGGAAAACGTCTATATCCCCGCCGGCGGCGACACGCCGGACCGCGCGATCAATCCGAAGTTCGGCCAGAAGCTCGATTTCCTTGAGCGGATGGCGCGCTGGGCCGATGCGCTCGACCGGCCGACGCTGATCGTGGGTGACTTCAACGTCGCCCCGCTGGAGTGCGATGTCTATGACCACAAGGCACTGCTGAAGGTCGTCAGTCACACGCCGGTGGAGGTGGAGTCGCTGGACCGGCTGCGCGATGCGCACGGCTTCGTCGACCTTGGCCGGCGGTTCATTCCCGCGCCCGACCGCAATTATTCCTGGTGGTCCTATCGCAGCTATTGGCGGCAGAAAGACCAGGGGCGCCGCCTCGACCACATGTGGGCCAGCCCCGAGCTCGCGTCCCAGGCGACCGCGCATCGACTGGTGGAGGACACGCGCCGCTGGGATGCGCCCAGCGATCATATCCCGCTGGTGACGGAGTTCGATCTCTGAACGGTGCCAGCCCGTCGCGCCGCGCCGCGCAGGCAGTCGATGCATTGCGGCACGGCTGGCCGATCGCGCTCGTCGGCGGGCCCGTGCTCCTGCCGGCTGAAACTGCGATCGCTGCAAGCGCCGCGAGCGACCGGATGCTGATCGGGGCCGCCCGCGCCGAGACGCTGAAGCTCGCCAACCAGCGCGAAGCTGCCGTTCCCCACGCGCCGGTTCTTGTACGGGGGGCAGAGCCGTTCGACCTTGCCGCAGCGCGGGCGATGGCCGATCCCGCGCTCGACCTCGCGACGCCCTTGAAGGGGCCGTTCCGCGCCGAACCGATCGATTGGCGCGAAGGGGCCGCTGCCGCGCTCGAACTGGCGCGAATTGCCGGGATATTGCCTGCGTTCATGGTCGATCCCATCGAAGCGGGCGAAGCGCAGCCGTTCGCGCCCGCGGACCTCGCCGCGCTTGCCGATCAGGGGAGCCTCGTCATCGCGACACGCGCGCATTTGCCCGTGGCAGCGGGCGAGGATGCCGAGATCCTCGCATTTCGCAGCGCCGACGACATGCGCGAACACGTCGCGCTGGTTTTCGGCAAACCGGTTTCCGACCGGGCGCCGCTCGTGCGGCTGCATTCCGAATGCCTGACGGGCGACGTGCTCGGCAGCCTCAAGTGCGATTGTGGTCCGCAGCTCGACGCCGCGCTTGAGGCCGCATCCGCCGAAGGACGAAAGGGCGGCTGGGGCGTGGTGCTCTATCTGCGGCAGGAAGGACGCGGCATCGGCCTGGTCAACAAACTCCGCGCCTATCGCCTGCAGGATCAGGGGCACGACACGATCGACGCGAACCGCCGCCTGGGCCTGCCTGACGAAGCGCGCGATTTCCCGGTAGCGGCGCGGATGCTGGACTTGCTGGGCGCCCGCGCGGTGCGACTGATGACCAACAATCCTGCGAAAGTCACCGCACTGGAGGCGGCGGGGGTCCGCGTGGCCGAGCGCGTCCCGCATCGGTTGCCCGACAATCCCCACAACACGCGCTACCTTGCCACCAAGCGCGACCGCGCCGGGCACCTGCTTCCTTGACCGTCATCCGGCCCGAGCGTCCGGGCGACGGAGCGGCGATCCGCGCGGTGACGGCGGAAGCCTTCCTGGGAGTGCCGCACAGCGACGGAAGCGAGCCGGACCTGATCGATCGCCTCCGCGCCGAGGGCGATCTGACACTGTCGCTGGTGTGCGAACAGGGGTGCGAGATCGTCGGCCACGTCGCTTTCTCGCGCGTGACGATCGCCGACGGATCGACCGAGTGGTACGGCCTCGGCCCCGTCAGCGTTCTGCCGGCGCATCAAGGCTGCCGGATCGGCGCACGGCTGATCGAGCAGGGTCTGGCTGAGCTCACCAAGCGGGGCGCCCGCGGCGTCGTGCTTCTCGGCGACCCGGAATACTACAGCCGTTTCGGTTTCGCGCACGATTCTGCACTGATGTATCCCGGCCCGCCGCCGCAGTACTTCCAGCGGCTGGTTATCGCCGGCGCCGCGCCTGCCGGTATCGTCCGGTACGCGCCGGCGTTCGGCTAGAGCAGGCGGGCGATCGCCTGGCCCATGCGCACCGCGCTGCCGGGCTGGAGCTCGGGCAGCCACTCGATCCGGTCGGGCTCGAACAGCAGCACCACCGTCGAACCGAGGTAGAACCGGCCCATCTCTTCGCCCGGCGCGAACACGGGCCCGTCGGCAAAGCGCGCGGACTGGACGGCCTTGCCGTGCGGCGCCACGCGTCCGCTCCACACCGTCTCGATACCGGCCACGATCATGGCCCCGACCATGACGCTGGCGACCGTACCCAGCGGCGTTTCGAACAGGCAGGCGAGGCGCTCGTTGCGGGCGAACAGCCGCTCCACGCCTTCCGCCGTCACGCCGTTGACCGAAAACAGGTCGCCGGGGACGTACCGTGTCTCACGCAGTCGCCCGCCGACCGGCATGTGCACGCGGTGGTAGTCCCTGGGGCTGAGGTAGATCGTCACGAACCGGCCGCCATCGAAGCGCGGCGCGTCGGCCGCATCGCCCGCAAGCAATTCGGCCACCGAATAGTCGCGGCCCTTGGCTTGCAGGATGCGGCCGTCGGCGATCCGGCCCACCTGGCTCACCGCGCCGTCTGCCGGGCTGAGCACATATCGCGCCGAATCAGCCAGCGGACGCGCGCCCGGTTTGAGGGCTCGGGTAAAAAATGCATTGAAGCTGGGATAAGCGGCGGCGGGTTCTGCCGCCTCGTCCATGTCGACATCGTAGGTATCGATGAAGCGCGCGATCAGCGTGTCCTTGATCCATGGCCGAGTGCTGTCCGCAATGCGTCCGGCGAACTTCGACAGGCCGTGCTGGGGGGCAAGGTGCTGCGCGCGAATGAAAAGCGACGAGATGGGAAACCTCCGTTCGTGTGCACCGATCCTGTGCGAAAAAAGCGGCGGTTATGCCGGCGCCACGGTCATCGCAACTGGCTGTCCTTGCTGCCCCGCCGGTTGATCAGCGAATGGCGGACCTCGCTGTCGCGTTCAGCCTGGCAGACGATGCATGTCCGGACGCCCGGCAGAGCCTGTCGACGGCGTTCCGGGATGGCCTCGCCGCAATCGTCGCAGAATTCGGCGCTGTGCCCCTGGGGCGTGCGCGCACGGGCCGCCGCGACCGCGTCGGCCACCGTGTCGTCGATCTGATCCTGCACCGCGCCGTCGCGCGTCCAGCCGCCTGCCATGGGTCTGCTCCTTGACCCTACAACCGGCGGACGGGATCGCGGGTTCCGGACCGCTCAGCGTTCCTGGAAGGCGGTAATCCCGACCCCGAGGGCATTCTCGCGCACCACGGGCCGATCGCCCGACCAGTCCGCCACGAAGACGCTGGTACGCACGAAGCCTGGCGCGAAACGCGCGTCGTTGCCGGCGATAGTCAGCCCGGCCGAGGAATGCAGGTGATCTTCCGCTCCCACCGCGATGAAGGCGGAGTAATTCTCCTTGTCCTTTCCCTGGACGAACCAGTTGTCGGTGATGCGGCCCGCGGCGCCGGCAGGCAGGTCGATCATGTAGTTGGTCGCGGTGCCCGCCGAATCGTCGAAGCTGTTGGCCACGATCTCCACCTGTCCGCTGCGTGCCTTCAGATAGTGGCCGCCGCGCCCCCGTTCGAAGCGGGAGCGCGTTACCCGCAGGCTGCCGTAGTTGCCGGTGTAGATCGAATGGGCGCAGCCCGCCGCCCCCTGGCAAGTGCCGAGACCGGCGAACGTGCTCTGGTCGATCACGATCGCGCCGCCCGGATTGTCCGCCGTGAGGATGCCCTGCTCGCTGTCGAGGAACCACGATTGCGCCACCATGAGGTCGCCGGCCTCCAGCCGGATGCCCGCGCCGTTGAAATCAGGCACCTTGATATTGCGGAATGTCAGGCCCGAAATCCGCGCCCCGCGCCCGCGCAGGACAAGCGCTGCCTTCCCTTCGCACGCCGTGCCGTCGAACACTGCGGCGCCGGGCTGCCGGGTCGCGTAGGTCACCGTGCCGCGTTCCTGCACGGCACATTGGCGCCACGTTCCCGGCGCAATGGCGATCGTGCCCTGGCCGTCGCCGATCGCGTTGACGGCCTCTTGCAGCGAGGCGAAGCTCCGGCCGGTCTCCGCCACTGTGAACGGCGCCGCGGCGGGTTGTGCGATGACCGCAGCCACCGGGATTGCCGCGACCGCCATCACGGCGATCACGCCGAGCAGGATTCGCGACGGACGTGCCGGAAACCGGCGGTCGGATAGTGGGCGTTCGCAGTCCATCACGCCGCGTTAGCCGTTCGCGGTTAACGGCCCGCTAAAGGCTGGCGGCGGACAAACTCCGCGATAGCAGCGACCAGCCCCGGCGATACCGGCTGCGCGGCCCCGGCGTATGCCGCCATGTTTGCAGCGGCGTCGCCCGGCGGGACCTGTTTCAGGACGTGGTTCATGCCGGGCACCAGCCGATACCGTGCACCGGCGTTCGCCTTCCGCAGCGGCGCCGCGCTGCCGGCCGGGACTTGCAGGTCTTCCCCGCCCTCCACGATCAGCATCGGTATGCGCACGTCCGCCGCAAGTTCTGCAGGGTCGTGGCGGAACAGGTCGATCAGGAACGCCTGCACGGCCGGTGCGAATAATTGCTGGAGGGCGGGGTGCATCGCCGAGACGTCGGCGCGTTCGCCCTTCTCCAGGCGGTCGATCGCGCCAAAAGCATCGGCGAGGATCGGCGCATTGGCCGGGTTCCGCCGAAGCTGCGCGCGCATCACCTGCCCCAGCGCCTCCCCGGAGGCGCTGACGAGGATGATGCCGCACAAGGTCGGGGTCCTCTGCGCCGCCGCGAGCGCCACCAGTCCGCCCTCGCTGTGCCCCAGAAGCCAGATACAGGAACGCCCGGATGCGGCGCGCGCGGCCTCTGTCCAGGCCTCGACATCGGCCACGTAGTCCGCAATCGTCACGGCGTTGGGATCGGGTACGGCGGCCTTGCTGCCGAACATGCCGCGCTTGTCGATCCGCAGCGATCCGATGCCCTCGGCCCCCAGCGCCTCGGCAAGCAGGCGGTATGGTGCGGCCGTGACACCCAGCGGATTGTTGCCATCGCGATCGGTCGGCCCCGAACCGGGGATGATCAGGATCACGGGCCCTTCCCCCGCCGGCGCCATGTACGTGCCCGCCAGCGCGCCGTGCGGGCCCGGGGCCGTGATATCGCGGCCGGCGGTCGCTGGCGCGGGCGACGCGGCGGAGCCCTGCACCGCGGCGCAGACCATCGTTGCCGCCAAGGCGGCACGGATCACTGTGTTCATGTATCTTCCCCCCTTGGCGGACGGCCGCGACGGATCGGCTGCCCCTTGGCGACGTCCACGCCGCGCGCCTTCAGTGCCTCGCGCAGCAGCATTTCGATCTGGGCGTTGGCGCTGCGCAGCTCGGCCGCCGCCAGCCGCTCGACCGCGGCGTGGACCGCCGGGTCGAGACGAAGGGCGAAGGCCTTCTTGGGCGGAGCCGCCACGTCAGCCTCTTACTGGTACAGCGTCCCGGCGTTGACCACCGGCTGCGCCTCGCGTTCGCCGCACAGGACGACCATCAGGTTCGACACCATGGTCGCGCGCCGCTCGTCATCAAGCTCCACGATACCGTCGGTCGACAGCTTGGTCAGCGCCATTTCCACCATGCTGACCGCGCCCATCACCAGCTTGGCGCGCGCGGCGATCACCGCTTCGGCCTGCTGGCGGCGCAGCATCGCGCCGGCGATCTCGGCTGCGTAGGCAAGGTGGGTGAGGCCCGCTTCGTCAACCACGATGCCGGCGACCTTCAGCCGGTCGTTCAGTTCGGCCTGGAGCTCCGTGTTCACCACATCGGGGCTGCCGCGCAGCGTCACCTCCTCTTCCTCCAGATCGTCATAGGGGTGGCGTGCGCCCACGGTGCGCAGGCCCGCCTCGATCTGGATGTTCACGAACTCCTTGAAATCCTCCACGTCGAAGGCGGCCTGCGCGGTATCGGCCACGCGCCAGACCACGTTGCAGGCGATATCGATCGGATTGCCCTTGAGATCGTTGATCTTGACCCGTTCGGAATGGACGTTGTGCGCGCGGGCGGAAATCTTCTTGCGCATCAGCCAGGGCCATACCCAGCGCAAGCCTTCGGACCGGTCGGTACCCCTGTAGGCGCCGAACAGCGTGATCACCGCAGCCTGGTTCGGCTGGATCATGTAGAATCCCGCCATCGCGATCCCGGCCAGGAACAGCAGCCCGAACGACAGTGCCGCCTCCGGCCCGGCATTGAGGTTGGCATCGACCAGCCGGACGAACAGCACGAAGCGCCATACCGCCAGCGCGAGCAGCACCAGCGTGACGGCCAGCATCGCGTAGCCGTTGAACGTGGCCGCGCCGCGCTCCCGGCTGGTGTTCATCCCCTTCAGTTCGATCGACATGATCAGGTGCCCTCCATATGAATCTGATATCATATTTATAGCAGAAGCAACACTTGGCAAGCGTTATGTCATGCTGTGCCAAGGGAAAGGCGATCAGGCGGTCAGCAGCTCCAGGAAACGGCGGCCGTAGGTGTCCAGCTTCTTGGCGCCCACGCCCGGCAGTGCCCCCAGTTCCGCAAGCGTCCCGGGCCGTGCCGCTGCCATTTCACGCAAGGTGGCGTCGTGGAATATCACGTACGGCGGCACGCCAGTCTCTCGCGCGATGGTCCGGCGCAAGTCGCGGAGCGATTCGAACAGCGGATCGCCGACCGGATTCGGGGTATCTGCGGCGCGCCGCCCGCCGCGCCGGCCGCTCGCCGGCGGGATGACGATCTCCACCGGCTGCTCGCCCTTCAGGATCGCCTTTGCCGGCCCGCCGAGTTGCAGGCCGCCATGTTCGGTCGCCACCAGCACGCCCCGGGCCTGCAGCGCGCGGGCGACGGGCTGGATCAGGCGCGCATCGCCGCTGTCGACGATGCCGAACACGCTCAGGCGGTCGTGACCCCGCTGGACCACCCGGTCGTCCGGAACGCCGGTCAGCACTTTCTGCAAGTGGCCCAGGCCGAAGCTCTGCCCGGTGCGATAGGCGGCGCTGAGCAGCTTGCGCGCCAGTTCCGTAACATCGCTGACGCCGGGCGCGTCGAGGCAATTGTCGCAATTCCCGCACCGATCGGGCGGGTCTTCGCCGAAATGGCGCAGCAGCACCGCGCGCCGACAGCCGGCCGTCTCGATCAGCCCCGCAAGCGCATCCAGGCGCGCGCGTTCGGACCCGCGCCGATCGTCGGGCACTTCGGACAGGCGCTGACGGGCCTGCGCGAAGTCGCCCGCGCCCCACAGCATCACCGCCTGCGCGGGATCGCCGTCGCGCCCGGCGCGCCCGGTTTCCTGGTAATAGGCCTCGATCGATTTGGGGATGCCTGCATGGGCGACGAAGCGGACATCGGGTTTGTCGATGCCCATGCCGAACGCGATCGTGGCCACCATCACCATGTCCTCGGACTCGACGAAGGCGGCCTGGTTTGCCGCCCGCACGCCTGGCTCCAGCCCCGCATGGTAGGGCAGGACCGGCCGGCCGCTTGCCGCGCCAAGCTGCTGCGCCAGCTTCTCCACCTTGGCGCGGGTCGGAGCATAGACGATGCCAGGCCCCGGCTCCGCCCGCATCAGCTCCGCGATCTGCCGCACCAGGTTGTCGCGGTGACGGATCGCATAGCGGATGTTCGGCCGATCGAACCCAGCGACGATCAAACCGTCGCCCGGAATGCCGAGCTGGGCGAGAATGTCGGCCCGGGTGTGCGCGTCGGCCGTCGCCGTCAGGGCCAGGCGGGGGACATGCGGGAACGCGTCCATCAGCGGGCGGAGCTGACGGTAGTCGGGGCGGAAATCGTGCCCCCATTCCGACACGCAGTGCGCTTCGTCGATGGCGAACAGGGCGATGGGGGCGGACGCCAGCATCTCGCGGAATGCCGGCTGGCTCGCCCGTTCCGGGGCCACGTAGAGCAGGTCGAGCGCGCCGGCGCGGAAGGCTTCGATCGTCTCGCGCCAGTCGGCATCGGCGCTGGTCAGCGTGGCGGCGGCGATGCCGTTGGCCCGCGCGGCACGAAGCTGATCGTGCATCAGCGCAATCAGCGGGCTGACGACAACGCAGGTGCCTTCCATCATCGCGGCGGGGAGTTGATATGTCAGCGACTTGCCGGCCCCCGTGGGCATGACGGCCAGCGTCGATCGGCCCGCCAGCACGCGCGCAACGACCTGCGGCTGTACGCCGCGAAAATCATCGAAGCCGAACAGCGCGCGCAACCGCTCGCGCGCCTCATCGATGCCAGGCCCTGCCGCGATCGTCGCCATGCGGGGGCATTGGCATAGTCGGGCGGCGTAAGGAAATGCACCGCCTGTGGACAGCGGCGATTGCGGCGCGAATGTGGCGGGGGTAGATGGGGCCATCCCGTTTCGCACGATCCGGTGCACCCAAGGAGCATGTCCATGAAGAAATTCGCCCTCGCCCTCGCCCCGCTCACCTTCGCGCTCGCGGCTTGCGGCGACACCGACGACGCATCGACCGCGGCCGAAGCCGACACGGTCGAAATGCCTGCTGACGAGGCGATGGCCGACGTGACGGAAGCACCGGCGGCCGACCCCACCGCCAACGCCGCGGTCGACGCCGCCGCGACTCCGCAAGCCGAAGTTTCGGCCACCCCGACCACGGCGCAGGAAGCCGGCGCCAACGCTGCTGACGTCGCAGCCCGCGCGCAGGCCGCTGCCGCGGCCGCCGAACAAGCGACCGAACAGCCGCAGTAACCGTTTCCGGCACTGCCGGCGGAATACGGCGGGCGGATCGTTTCGGCGATTCGCCCGCTTTTTCTTTTTCGTGGGCGCGGTATGCCTTGGCCCATGCCGATCGATTACCGCCCCGCCCTCGCCCTGCCGATCGCGTTGCTCCTCGCCGCATGCAGTGGGGCCGATAGAGAACCCGCCCCCGGCGCGATGACCACCGGCGAGGCCAAGGCGCTGGCCGAGGCTGCCGAGATGCTGGAGCAGCAGCGCCACGGCGACTCCGCCGCGCGCGAGACCTTGCCGGATGCCGCGCCATCGGCAACACCCGGCCCGCGCGCCACATGATGCAGGCAGGAGAGATGCAAATGAGCGGTATGGACCCCGAACTGTTCGAACAGTTCATCGAACAGCTCGAACGCTACGTCCGCGAACGCCTCATCCCGGCCGAACGCGAGGTGATCGAAGCGGACAGGATCCCCGACGCTATCGTGCAGGAAATGCGCGACATGGGCCTGTTCGGGTTGACGGTGCCCGAGGAATTCGGCGGCGCGGGGCTCAACACATCGCAATACGCGTGCGTGGTGAAGGCGATGGCCTATGCCGCGCCGGCCTTCCGTTCGATCTTCTCGATCAACGTCGGCATGTTCAATTCGGCGATCAAGAACGGCGGGACGGACGCGCAGAAGGCCGAATGGTGGCCGCGCACCGCCGCGGGCGAGATCGCATGCTTTGGCCTGACCGAGCCCGGGTCGGGTTCAGACAGCGCTGCGATGGCCACCACGGCGCGGCCCGACCCCAGCGGCAACGGCTGGATCCTCAACGGCACCAAACGCTACATCACCAACGCGCCGCACGCCTCCGTTGGCCTCATAATGGCCCGCACCGAGAAGGAAGCGCTGCCCAGGAACGCCCACGTATCGGCCTTCATCGTGCCGATGGACGCGCCCGGGGTCACGGTCGGGAGCCCGGACGCCAAGATGGGTCAGTCCGGCAGCCATATCGCCGATGTGATCCTGGAGGACGTCCACGTGCCGGGCGAGGCGCTGCTGGGCGGCGAGACGGGCAAGGGGTTCGTGTTCGCGATGAAGAGCCTCGACAACGGGCGTATCTCGGTGGGCGCGGCGGCGACCGGATATGCCCGCCGCGCGCTCGATTCCGCGCTGCGCTACGCCACGGAGCGCAAGGCGTTCGGCGAACCGATCGCCAATTTCCAGCTTATCCAGCAGATGCTGGCCGAGAGCGAGACCGAGATCTACGCCGCCGAATGCATGATGGCCGACGTCACCGCGCGCGCCGATGCCGGCGAGAACATCCTGCGCAAGGCCGCCGCGTTCAAGGTCTTCGCATCCGAGATGTGCGGCCGCGTGGTCGACCGCGTGGTGCAGATCTACGGCGGCGCGGGCTACCTTGCCGAATACGATGCGGAGCGGTTCTTCCGCGATGCGCGCATCTACCGCATCTATGAAGGCACGACGCAGATCCTGCAGTTGCAGATCGCCAAGCATATGCTGCGCGATTTCGCCGCCCAGGCCTGAATGTACCGGCTCCTTTCCGACCTCTCGATCGTCGAGGTATCAAGCTTCGTCGCCTCGCCAACCGCAGGGCTCTACTGCGCGCAGATGGGGGCGGAGGTGATCCGCATCGACCAGATCGGCGGGGGGCTCGACTACGACCGCTACATGCAGACGGCCGAAGGCCGCAGCCTGCCGTGGGAGAACCTCAACCGCGCCAAGAAGTCGGTCGCGCTGGACTTGCGCGCGCCCGAGGGGCGGGAGCTGTGCGTCGCGCTCGCGCGCAAGACCGGCCAGCTCATCACCAACCTGCCCGAAAAGAGCTTCCTCAGCCACGCCGCCGTCAGCGAAGGGCGGCCCGATCTCGTCTCGGTTCGCATCATGGGCTGGCACGACGGGCGCCAGGCGATGGATTTCACCGTCAACGCCGCCAGCGGTTACCCGCTGATGATGGGCCCTGCCGAATGGGACCACGAGACCGCGCCGCCGGTCAACCAGGCGCTGCCCGCGTGGGATTTCATCACCGGCGCATATTGCGCATTCGCCCTGATGGCCGCGCTGCATCACCGCGCCGCGACGGGCGAAGGCAGCGAAGTGCGCGTGCCCCTGGGCGATGTCGCCATGGGCACGGTGGCGAACTCGGGCGCGATGGCCGAGATGCTCTATCGCGGCGCCGACCGGGAACGGCTCGGCAATGCGATCTGGGGCGCGCTGGGTCGCGATTTCGTCAGCCGCGACGGCCGGCGGTTCATGGTCGCGGTGCTGACCCCCAACCAGTGGCAAGCGATGGTGGCGGCGCTGGACATCGCGGCGCCCATCGCGGCGCTGGAGGAGGAGGCCGGGGTCGAGTTCGCCCGGTCGGACCACCACCGTTTCGTCCACCGCGAGGCGCTGTTCGCAATCGTCCAGCAGGCCGCGGGCAGCCTCGACTATGGCGAGATTGCCGAGCGCCTGACCCGCACGGGCGCCACGTTCGAACGCTATCGCACGATGCACGAGGCCGCGACCGACCCGGTGCTGGTTGCGGACAACCCGCTGTTCGGCCCCTCGCCCGCCAACCCCAGCGGCTTTGCCTATCCGGCTGCCCGCAGCTTCGCCAACATCGGCGGCCGGCCGCGCGGCGATCCCGCCCCGGCGCCATACCTGGGCCAGCACAGCGAGGCGGTCCTGGCCGAACGGCTGGGCCTTTCCAGCGGCACGATCGCCGGACTCATCGATCGCGGCGTGGTCGCGCGCAGCGACAGGCAGCGATGATCGTCGGCCATGCGATTGCCCACGGTCCTGCGCGCGCCGCAAACGGCGACGGGCGGAAGCCTGCGCCTCTGCATCGGGACAATATGACACGTGGTCCCCGCCCCCGCCGGCCCAGCCTCATCGAAGGAAAGACACATGCCTGATAACCCGGCCCGCAGCCGCAAGCGCCGCGCCGCCATCGTCAGCCCCCTGCGCACTCCGGTGGGCAAGTTCCTGGGCACGCTTGCCCCGCTGGAGGCGGGGCAGCTCGGCGCGGTGATCCTGAAGGCGCTGGTCGAGCGCAGCGGGATCGATCCCGCCCGGGTGGACGACGTCGTGTTCAGCCAGGGCTATGGCAGCGGCGAGGCCCCCGCCATCGGGCACTGGAGCTGGCTTGCTGCCGGCCTGCCGCTAGAGGTGCCGGGATACCAGCTCGACCGGCGTTGCGGTTCCGGCCTGCAGGCGGTGGTCAACGCCGCCATGATGATCGAGGCGGGCCATGCCGACGTGGTGGTGGCGGGCGGCTGCGAAAGCATGTCGAACGTGGAACACTACACCACGCGGCTGCGCGGCGGGGTCAAGGCCGGCAACCTCGCCCTGTGGGACCGCCTGACCCGCGGCCGGCTGATGAGCCAGCCGGTCGAACGCTTCGGCGTGATCAGCGGGATGATCGAGACCGCCGAGAACCTGGCGAAGGACTATGGGATCAGCCGCGAGGCTGCCGATGCCTACGCCGTGCGCAGCCACCGGAACGCGGCCGCCGCGTGGGACGCGGGCAAGTTCGATGCGCAGCTGGTCGCCGTCGATGTGCCCCAGAAGCGAGGCGATCCGATCACCTTCGCCCGCGACGAAGGCTTCCGCGCCGACGCCAGCATGGAAACCCTTGGCAAACTGCGCGCGCTTGAAAACGGGGTCGTGACTGCGGGCAACGCCAGCCAGCAGAACGATGCTGCGGCCGCGTGCCTGGTGGTTGCCGAAGACAAGCTGGAGGAACTCGGCCTTGAACCCATGCTCTGGTTCACCGGCTATGCCGCGGCCGGGTGCGACCCCAGCCGCATGGGCATCGGCCCCGTTCCGGCGGTCGAGCGGCTGTTCGCCCGGACCGGCATCGGCTGGGACCGGATCGATCTCGTCGAGCTGAACGAAGCGTTCGCGCCGCAAGTGCTTGCGGTGCTCAAGGGCTGGGGCTGGTCGGACGACGACAGCCGCCGCGACATTCTCAACGTCAACGGATCGGGTATCAGCCTCGGCCACCCGATTGGTGCGACCGGCGGGCGCATCCTCGCCGACATGGCGCACGAGATGCGCCGGCGGCAGGCGCGCTTCGGCCTCGAGACGATGTGCATTGGCGGCGGCCAGGGCATCGCGGCGATCTTCGAACGCGCGACGTGATGAACGACTTTTCCTCATGGACCGGGCGGGAGGAGCAGCGCGGCGACCGGCTGGATCCGGCGCTCGCGGCGCGCTGGCTGGCGACCTTCGACCTCGCGGCGCAGGTCACCGGCGCGATGCCGCAGGGCATTCACTTCTGTCTCTGCACCCCCGATGCGCCGACCGCCGCGCTGGGCGCCGACGGACACCCAGCGCGCGATGAAACGCGCTGCAGTTTCCTGCCTCCGGTGCCCCTGCCCCGCCGGATGTGGGCCGCCAGCGACATCGCGTTCCTGTCCCCGATCGTGGTCGGCGCGGCGGTGGAGCGCACGTCCCGCATCACTTCGATCGCGCCCAAGTCCGGCAAGAGCGGCGAGATGGTCTTCGTGGAGGTGGCGCACGAAACGCGCGCGGACGGCGTCGCTGCCGTGCGCGAGGTCCAGACGCTGGTGTACCGGCAGGCGGCGGACCCCGACGCGCCGCTCCAGCCGCCGCCCATGGGTGGCGGCCGGTTCAGCGGTGGCGAATGGGATGCGGTGCGCGAGATCGTGCCGGGCGAGACTCTGCTGTTCCGCTTCTCCGCGCTCACCTTCAACACGCATCGCATTCATTACGATGCCCCCTATGCGCGCGATGAAGAGCGTTACCGCGGCCTCGTCGTTCACGGCCCGCTGATGGCCAGCCTCCTGCTACAGATGGCTGGCGACGTGCTGGGCGAACAGGCCCTGCGCCGGTTCGCCTTCCGCGCCATGAGCCCGGCCATCGCGGGCGAGCCGCTCCATCTCGCGTTGCGCCGGGCCGATGAAACGGTCGAGCTTGGCGCATTCGCCGGCGACGGGCGCCAGATCGTCGCGGCCACCGGCGCCGTCTGACTTTTCTTCGCGCGGCGCAGCGCTTACATCTGCAACCATGGCGACACAGGCTCTCGAACCGCAGGACTTTGCCGCGCTGCCGGACATGCCGGACGATGTCTTCACCGCGCCGCTCAGGAAGCCGGACCACGTGGGTGACGACTGGCTGGAGCCGCGACAGGCCGATTACTCCAGCGACGACGACGCGATCTGGAACGACCTGTTCGCCCGCCAGATGGACGTGCTGCCCGGCCGCGCCGCCAGCGCCTTCATGGCGGGTCTGCAGAAGCTCAACCTGAACCGGGGCGGCGTGCCCGAATTCGGCAGGTTGTCGGAAGACCTGGGCGCGCTGACCGGCTGGTCGGTGGTGCCGGTCCCGATGCTGATCCCCGATCACGTGTTTTTCTGGCACCTTGCCAACCGGCGGTTCCCCGCGGGAAACTTCATCCGCACGCGCGAGACATTCGACTACATCCAGGAACCGGACGTGTTCCACGACGTGTTCGGGCACGTGCCGATGCTGACCGATCCGGTCTATGCCGACTACATGCAGGAATACGGCCGCGCCGGTTGGAAGGCGATGCGCTATAACCGGCTAAAGGCGCTGGGCGCGCTTTACTGGTACACGGTGGAATTCGGGCTGATCCACGAAGCCGGCGGAATCAAGGCCTATGGCGCGGGCATCCTGTCCGGGCCGGCCGAAGTGGTCTTCGCCACCGAGGCGCGCAGCCCGAACCGCATCATGCTCAACGTCGACCGGGTGATGCGCACCGATTACGTGATCGACGATCTCCAGCCCACGTACTTCGTGATCGAGAGCTTCGAGGACCTGTTCCGCCAGACGGTCGAGCGGGACTTCGATCGCCTTTACCGCAACCTGGGGCCGGGGTTCACCTATGCCAACAGCGCGGTGATCGATCTCGACAACGTGGTGCACCGGGGCACGCAGGAATACCTGCTGCGCGGTGGCAGGGGCAGCGGCGCGCAGCAGGTCTGAACGCGCGCGGGCGAGCGTACTGACAGGCGGCTCACGAAAAAGCGGCCCCGGATCGCTCCAGGGCCGCCTTTGATAAGATCGTTGATCGGATCAGGTCGGGTCGGTGGTGTTACCGGCAGCCTGGTCCTGGGCTTCGCCGACTTCTTCCATCGCGTCAGCCTTGTCCTCTGCGGCGTCGGTGACGGCATCGGCCTGGTCGTCGGTCAGCTGGCCGGCGTCTTCGAGGGCTTCGGCCTGCTCGTTCACGACTTCGGCGTTCTGTTCGCCGGCGTCTTCCATGGCGTTTTCCTGCGGGCCGTCGCACGCAGCGACGGTCAGGCCGAGGGCCAGCGCCGACGAAAGGGCAATTAGCTTCTTCATTTCAGTCTTCCCCTTTTGAATTGGGGGGCCTGCATAACAAGCCGAACCCCCGGTGGTAAGCGATTTCTGCGAGACGCCTAGCGGGCCAGTTCGCGGCGCGTCAGTTGATAAGCGCCGAGCAGGGCCACGGCCCCGGCGAGACCCAGGCCGAGCGCCGTAGCCGACAGACCTTCGATGAGCGAGGTCTGGGTGACGAGCGCCGCGCCGATGAAGGTGCCGAGGACGCCGATGGCGACATTCTCGCCAACCCCGCGCGTGCCGTCGCGGCGAGTGATGATTGCAGCCAGCCAGCCGAGAATGCTCCCGACCCCGACAAGTACCAGGAGTCCCATGTTCAATCCGAAAACAAATTTAGCGTAAGCCTTGAGGACGGAAAATCGCGAGCTCGCCTTTGGTTCCTGATTTGCTTTGCTGCGGCCCGACGCCGGGCCCGCCGGTCAGGCGCTCATGAGCCAGACGATGACCCCGGTGCCGAGCGCGATGCGGTACCATGCAAAGGGCGCAAAACCATGGCGGCTGACATAAGCCACGAACAGGCGGATCACCGCGAGGGCCACGAGGAAGGCCGTGATGAATCCCGCAGCGATCTCGCCCCAGCCGATGGCCGCTTCCCCCGCCAGCAGCACCGGATCGTCGAGAATCTTCACCGTGGCGGCGCCCAGCATCGTGGGCACCGCAAGGAAGAACGAGAACTCCGCCGCCGTCTTGCGGCCGACGCCCATCGCCAGCGCGCCGAGGATGCTGGCGCCCGAACGGCTGGTTCCCGGGATCATCGCCAGGCACTGGAAGAACCCGATGGCGACCGCCGTGCGCATGGGCATGTCCGCAACGCCCGTGTCCGGGCCGGGCCGCACGGTCCGTTCCAGAACCAGCATGGCAATGCCGCCGACCACCAGCGCGATCGCGACGACCAGCGGGCTGCCGAGCATCACCTCGATCGCGTCCTTGGCCAGCAGGCCGATCACCGCGGCCGGCAGGAAGCCGGCGATGATGTTGCGGGCGAACCGCAGCGCCTCCGCCTCGCGGCGCAGGACCCCGGTGCCCATCTGCCAGAACAGCGTGCGATAGGTCACCAGGACGGCCGAAATCGCGCCGAGCTGGATGACGATGTTGAACTGGCTCCACTGCGCCGGATCGTAGCCGAAGATCGCCTGCCCCAGGATAAGGTGGCCGGTCGAGGATACGGGGAGGAACTCGGTCAGCCCTTCGAGCATGCCGAGGAGGATTGCGGTCAGTAACAGGCCCATCGGCTGCGCTCCATGACGAAAGGCCGGGGCAAGTCAAGCGACTGCCCCGGCCCGTCATGCCGCCTGCGGCGGATCACCAGATGCGGATGCGCTGTTCCGGCGGAATGTAAAGCGCGTCGTCCGGCGTCACGCCGAACGCCTTGTACCATTCGTCGAAGTTGCGGACGATGCCGTTGACCCGGTACTCCTCGGGGCTGTGGGGATCGGTGCGCAGCCGCTGGCGTGCGGCATCCTCGCGCTGCTGGGCGCGCCAGATCTGCGCCCAGGCAAGGAAGAAGCGCTGGTCGCCCGTCAGGCCGTCGATCACCGGCGCTTCCTTGCCGTTGAGCGACATGCGGTAGGCACGGTACGCGATGCTGAGCCCGCCGAGATCGCCGATGTTCTCGCCAAGCGTCAGGCGGCCGTTGACGCAGGTCTTGCCGTCATCGAGCGGGCACAGCGCATCGTACTGGGCCACCAGCGCATTGCCGAGCTTGTCGAACGCGGCGCGGTCCGCGTCGGTCCACCAGTTGCGCAGCATGCCGGTGCCATCGGACTTGGAACCCTGGTCGTCGAAGCCGTGGCCCATTTCGTGGCCGATCACCGCGCCGATCCCGCCGTAGTTCACCGCCGGGTCCGCCGTCAGGCCGAAGAACGGCTGCTGGAGGATGCCCGCCGGGAACACGATCTCGTTCTTGGTGGAGTTGTAGTATGCATTCACCGTCTGGGGCAGCATGCCCCATTCGGTGCGGTCGATGGGGCCGCCCAGCTTGGACAGCATGTCGGCATAGGCCCACTTGCCCGCCGCCATGCGGTTAGCGAGCGGCTGGCCCGGCGTGATCGCGAGCCCCGCGTAGGTTTCCAGTTCATCGCGGTAACCGATCTTGGGGTCGAACGCGGCCAGCTTGGCCATCGCGGCGGGCTTTGTCGCCGGGCTCATCCAGGCGTTTTCCTGGATGCCCACGGCCATCGCCTTGCGCAGGTTTTCGACCAGCTCGGTCATCGCCGCCTTGTTCGCAGGCGGGAAATAGCGCGCGACATACGACGCGCCCACCAGCTCGCCCAGCAGGCCTTCGGTCTCGTCGATCGCGCGCTTCCACCGCGGGCGCTGTTCCGGCGTGCCGTTGAGCGTGCGCCCGTAGAAATCGAACTGCGCCGCGTCGATCGCGCTCGGCAGCACGGCGGCGTTGGAGTTGAGGAAGTTCTTGATCGTCCACGCCTGCAGCACGTCGACCGGCGTTTCGCGCAGCAGCTTCATCATCGCCGGGGTGCCGCCGCCGATCTTGGCAACCGTCGCCGCATCGAGGCCAAGCTCTGCCACGCGGTCGGCGGTGGGCGGAAGATCGGACACGATGAAGCGGTCCGTCTCGTCAAAGCCCGATGCCTTCAGGAACGCCGCAGTCGGAAACGACGGATCGAGCGCGGCCAGCTCCGCCGGGCTCATCGCGTTGTAGGTCAGGTCGCGGTTGCGGCGGACCGCGCGGTCCCAGCTCACGTTGCGCGCGATCGCGTCTTCGAAACCATAGACCCTGGCCGCCATGGCCGCGGCATCGGCGTAACCGGCCTGGCCGAGCAGGAAGGTGAGGTATTCCCGGTACTTGGCCTGGATACCCTTACCTTTCTCGGTCGTGTCGAGATAGTAATCACGGTCAGGCAGGCCCAGGCCGCCCGATCCCACGCCGACGGAATAGCGCGTCGGCTCCTTGGCATCGACCGTCACATAGCCGCCGACCGGAGAGGGGTAGCCCACGGTGCCCCACAGGGTCGCCAGTTCGCCCAGCGTGTCCGCTCCGCGGATTTCGTCGAGATAGGGCTTTGCCGGGGCAAGGCCCGCGGCATCGATCGCGGCCGTGTCGAGGAACGACTTGTACGCCCCCACGATGCGACGCTCGTCATCGCTGAGGCTGGCCGGGTCCTTCGCGACGAGCGCGTCCACCAGCGCCTTCACATCGCTGGTCGATTTCTCGCGCAGCAGGTTGAACGCGCCGAAACGGCTGAATTCGGGCGGCAGCGGATTGGCATCGAGCCAGCGCTGGTTGGCGAAGGCGAAGAAATCGTCACCCGGATCGATTGCGCGGTCGATGCCCGCCGGATCGAAGCCCCACTTGCCGAAGCTCATCGTCGGCAATGGCGCTGCGGCGGGCTTGGCCGTCGCCGGCTTGGCATTCGCGGTAGCGGGCGTGGGCTTGGCGGTGGTCGCCTGGGCAGGCGCCGATTGGGCCAGCGCCGGTGCCGCCGCTGCCAATGCAAACGCGCTCGCGCCCAAGGCGATGAAATTCCGGATGATCATGGATTGTGCTTCCCGTTTGTCCCCGCAGATGCCGTGCAGCACCCGCACACTACCTTTGACTGCACAGCCTTGCGGCCTCGCGGTCAATGCCGTTGGTCGGCGCTCATGCCCCGTTGATAGAGTTTCCTGCCTGAGGGCGGCCTGAACGACGGATCGCGATCACGGGGATCACGCCGCTTCGGCGCCGCCGAACTGCAAGGCTGCGAGCCGGGCGTAGAGGCCCCCGTTTTCCGCCAGTACGCCGTGGCTGCCCTGCTCCACGATCCGGCCATCATCCATCACGACGATCCGGTCGGCCTGGCGCACGGTGGCGAGACGGTGCGCGATGACCAGCGTGGTGCGGTCCGCCATAAGGCGTTCGAGCGCATCCTGCACCAGGCGCTCGCTTTCGGCATCGAGCGCGCTCGTCGCTTCGTCGAGCAGCAGGATCGGCGCATCGCGCAGGATCGCGCGGGCGATCGCAATGCGCTGGCGCTGCCCGCCGGAAAGCTGCGTGCCGTTCTCGCCCAAGAAGGTGTCGAGGCCCTGCGGCAGCGCGCGCAGGAAAGCGCTGGCGTTGGCCGCCTCCGCCGCGTGCCAGATTTCCGCATCGGTCGCGCCCCAGTTACCGTACCGCAGGTTGTCGCGCGCGTTCGCGCTGAAAAGCACGCCTTCCTGCGGCACGAACGCGATACGCTTGCGCACTTCGGCCGGGTCCGCGCTGGTCAGCGGCACGCCGTCGAGACGGATCGTGCCGGCCTGGGGGTCGTAGAACCGCTCGGCGAGCTGGAAGATCGTGCTCTTGCCCGCACCCGACGGGCCGACGATGGCGACCGTTTCGCCCGGCTGCACCTCGAGCGTGAAATCGCGCAGCGCGGGACTTTCAGGCCGGGTCGGGTAACGGAAGCTGACGCCGCGGAAGCTCAGCGATCCGCGCGGCGGCACGGGCAGCGCCTCGGGCCGGGCGGGCGTGGCGATGGTCGGCTTTTCCTCCAGCAGTTCCGCCAGCCGGCTGGCCGCGCCCGCGCCCCGCAGAAGATCGCCGTACACTTCGGTAAGCGCGCCGAACGCGCCGGCCACGATGCCCGCCGTGATGACGACCGCAGCGATCGTGCCGCCGGAAATCGATCCGCTGGCCACGCCCACCGCGCCGCGCCACATCAGAAGCACGATCGCGCCGAACACGACCGCGATGATCATCGCGGTCATCGCGGCGCGGATCAGAATCCGGCGGCGGGCGGTGTTGAACGTCTGCTCCACCGCCTCGTCGAACCGGCGGCGTTCGCGGTCTTCCTGGTTGAACGCCTGGACGATCTTCATCGCGCCCAGCACTTCGGACACCATGGCGCCGATGTCGGCGACCCGGTCCTGGCTGGTCCGCGACACCTTGCGCAGACGGCGGCCGAACACGCTGATCGGGATCACCACCGCCGGGATCACCAGCATCATCCACATCGTCAACTGGGGCACCAGCCAGAACAGGTAAGCCGTGCCCAGCACCGCCATCAGCACGTTGCGCAGCGCCACCGACACGGTGGTGCCCACCACCTGTTCGATCAGCGTGGTGTCGCTGGTCATCCGGCTGGAGATTTCCTTGGGGCTGTTCTCCTCGTAGAACCCGGGCGCCAGCCGCAGGAGATTGTCCTGCACCCGCCGGCGGATGTCGGCGACCACGCGCTCGCCCAGCCAGCTCACGAAGTAGAACCGCATGGCCGTGCCCAGCGCCAGCACGACCACCACCACCGCCATCAGGCGGAACGCATGGCCGATCCGGTCCATGTCGCCGCCGCCCGAAAAGCCTTCGTCGATGATGAGCTTGAAGTAGGCCGGGATAGCCAGGGTGGCGAGCGCCGTGATGGTGAGCGCGATCAGCGCCAGGACCACGCGCCCGGGATAATGCCCGGCCTGCTTCCAGATCATCAGCAACGGGCGCACGCTGCGCGCGGCGCCCGGATCGCGCTGCTTGCGCCGGAAGAGGCCGCGCCGCCGGGGTTCGAGCGCTGGCGCCGCATCGGCGGCCGGTTCGGTACGGGGGGTGAGGCTCTCGTCCATCACCCGCGCACATAGGGCCACGAACCGCGTAAATCTACCGGATGCGGCCGGCGCCGGACCCATGTCCCCGGATTGTGCGTTGCACAACTCACCGAACCTCGGCACGATGCCGAAGTCTGGCCATACCGGCCGCTTTAAATTCCGGCGCACCAGGGGAAACCGATTGCTCTACCACGCCTACGAACTGCAACGCGCGTGGCTCACCGGGGCCAGCGCCTGGGCCTCCATCGGGGCCGAAATGCTGGCCAACCCGCGCAATCCCCTCGCGTACAATGGCATGGGCCCGATCGCGGCCAGCGCGCTGGAGGTGTTCGCGCACGCGACGCAGCCCCGCGGCAAGCCGGCATTCGGCATCGAACGCGTGACGGTGGGCGGCACGGCGCACCGCGTGACCGAGGCGATCGCCTACAACAAGCCGTTCGGCGACCTGCGCCGCTTCACCCGCGATGGTCTCCCCGCCGATGCGCCCAGGGTCCTGATCGTCGCGCCGATGAGCGGGCACTACGCCACGCTCCTGCGCGGGACGGTGGCGCGCATGGTCGAAAACGCCGACGTGTACATCACCGACTGGGCGGACGCCAAAATGGTGCCGCTCAGCGAAGGCCGGTTCGACCTTGACGATTACATCGATTACCTGATCGAATTCCTCGAATTCATCGGCCCGGGCGCCCATGTCATTGCGGTGTGCCAGCCTTCGGTGCCCGCGCTGGCCGCGACCGCGGTGATGAACGCCGCCCGCCACCCGGCCCGCCCCGCGACGCTGACCATGATGGGCGGGCCGATCGACACGCGCTGTTCGCCCACTTCGGTCAACGACCTGGCGATGGATCGGCCGATAGCCTGGTTCCGCCAGAACGTGATCGCCACCGTGCCGATGCAATATCCGGGGGGCGGACGGCGGGTCTATCCCGGCTTCCTGCAGCTTGCCGGCTTCATGAGCATGAACCTCGGCAACCACATGCTCAGCCACTACGAGATGTTCAAGCACCTCACCGTGGGCGACGAGGCGAGCGCCGAGGCGACCAAGGCGTTCTACGACGAATACCGCAGCGTCTGCGACATGAGCGCGGAGTTCTATCTCCAGACGGTGGAGGAGGTCTTCCAGAAGCATTCGCTACCCGGTGGCACGTTCGTTCATCGGGGCGCGCCGGTCGATCTCGGCGCCATAACCGACACCGCGATCCTGGCGGTCGAGGGGGAGCGGGACGATATCTCCGGCATCGGCCAGACCAGGGCGGCGCTCGACCTCGCCACCGGGCTCGCGAAGGCGAAGAAGCAGTACCTGCTGGCGGAAGGGGCCGGCCATTACGGGATCTTCAACGGCCGGCGCTGGCGCGACAGCATCGCCCCCGTGGTGGAACAGTTCATCGCCCGCCACGCGGCGCGCACGCTCAGGGCGGCTGCGTAAACGTTATCGATTAATCGAGGTTATTTTCGGAACGGACCGGCGCGCCGCAGCTTGGGAGGGGGTAGCCCCCCAACAAGACGGATGCCCGCGTGCCCGACACACCCCACCCCGCCGACGATGCGCCCGTAGCGGCGTCGAAGAACATCAAGTCCGATCGCGCCCTGCTGGAAGAGGCGGTGACGATCCGCCGGCCGGCGCAGGAACTCTACGCCTTCTGGCGTGACCAGACGCGGCTGGTCGGCGTGCTGGAAAACGTCACCGCGATCGAGCGCCTGGCGCCCGACCGATCGCGCTGGACGGTGAAGGCGCCCGCGGGCCGCGAGGTGAGCTGGGAATCGGTGATTACCGACGACGATCCCGGCCGATCGCTGACCTGGCAGTCGGCCGAAGGGGCCGATATCGCCAATTCGGGACGCATCGTGTTCGAAGACGCGGGCGAGCGGGGGACCGTGGTGCGCGCGACGATCGCCTATGATCCGCCGGCGGGCACGGTCGGCAAGCTGGTGGCCAAGCTGTTCCAGCGCGAACCCCGCATCCAGACCCGCCGCGATCTCCACCGTTTCAAGCAGCTGATGGAAACCGGCGAGATCGCCACGTCGGCCCGTAACCGCCGCGAGCGCGACGAGCGCGGCGAGGACCAGACCGAAACCACAGAGCAAGCGGAGCAAACGGCATGAAGGCCATCGCCTGGCACGGCAAGCACGACGTTCGCTGCGATACCGTCGACGATCCCGAGATCCTGAACCCGCGCGACGCGATCCTGCGGGTGACCTCCACCGCGATCTGCGGGTCGGACCTGCACCTTTACGATGGCTATATCCCGGCGATGAAGCCCGGCGACGTGCTCGGCCATGAATTCATGGGCGAGGTGGTCGAGGTGGGATCGGCCAGCACGCTCAAGAAAGGGCAACGGGTCATCGTCCCGTTCCATATCGCGTGCGGCAACTGCTATCATTGCCACAAGCACGATTATTCCGGGTGCGAGAACGGCAACCCCGCCGACAAGCAGGACGCCGGGCGCGAGGCCTATGGCCAGCCGACCACGGCGGCGTTCGGCTACAGCCATCTCACCGGCGGCTATTCGGGCGGGCAGGCGGAATACGTGCGCGTGCCGTTTTCCGACTTCGGCCCGCTGGTGATCCCCGATGACAGCATCGAGGACGACCGTGTCCTGTTCCTGACCGACATCCTGCCGACCGGGTGGATGGCGGCGGAAAACTGCAACATCAAGCCCGGCGATACCGTCGCGGTATGGGGCTGCGGTCCGGTCGGCCTGTTCGCCATCCAGTCGGCGTTCCTGATGGGCGCGGAACGGGTGATCGCCATCGACCACTTCCCGCGCCGGCTGGAACTCGCCCGCGGCTTCGGGGCCGAGACGGTCGATTTCGAACAGTCCAAGGTGTACGAAGCGCTGCAGGACATGACCGGCGGCATCGGCCCGGATGCCTCGATCGACTGCGTGGGCCTGGAAGCGCACGGCGCCTTCGCCGACAACATCATCGACCAGATTAAGGTTTCGACATTCCTCGGCACCGATCGGGCGCATGTCATTCGCCAGACGATCATGGCCACGCGCAAGGGTGGCACCGTGTCGGTGCCCGGCGTCTATGGCGGCGTGGTCGACAAGTTCCCGATGGGCGCGCTGATGGAAAAGGGTCTGACCATCAAGACCGGGCAGACCCACGTCCACCGCTACACCCAGCCGCTCTACACCGCGATCGCGGAGGGCAAGCTCGATACCACCTTCCTCATCAGCCACCGGATGCCGCTCGAAGCCGGCCCCGAAGGCTACCAGAAGTTCCACGACGAGCAGGATACCTACACCAAGATCGTCCTGAAGCCGGGAATGTAGCCGTCGATACCCGGCGGTAACAACGGAGAGCGAAGGAGCAAGGGCATGTCAATTTTCGACAAGATCGCTGCGGCGGTCATGCCGCCCGAGTCGGACGAGGATCGCGCGGAAGCACGGCGCAAGGCCGAAAGCCTGGCGACGGGCGACGATTTCCTGGCCGACGTGCTCGACCATCACCGCCAAATTGAGGCGGCATTTGCCTCCACCCTCGGCGCCAGTGACGCCGCTTCGCGCACGGCCGGGCTGAAGAACCTCGGCCTGGTGCTCACCGGCCATGCGATCGCGGAAGAATCCGTGCTTTACCCGGCGCTTGCCGACAACGGCGAAAAGGCCCACGCCGGCATGGGGTATGACGAGCAGGCGATGGTCAAGGTCGAGATGGCGCTGCTGGAAAACCTCGATCCCATGAGCAAGGAATGGACCGACAAGCTTGAGCATGTCCAAGGGGCCGTCGCGCACCACATGTACCAGGAGGAAGGCACCTGGTTTCCCGAGCTTGCCGAAGCCGTGCCCGCCGGGATGCGCCAGAAGCTGACCAGCGGTTCCGCGAGGAATACGAACGTTACGTCGGTGGCGCCAAGGCAGGGGCGCGCGCGGCCGCCCTCGCCTGACCCATTGCGTCAACCGGGCGGCGTCTCCTGCCGCCGTCCGGGACCGCGTCCGAACAGGCGGCGCAGCACGCGCCGGGCCATGAGCAGGGCCGCGACCGTCAGGGCGAAGAGGATGACCGCCACCGCCGCGGCCGCGTAGGGGTATTCATACACGCCCCACAGCAGGCCGGCCGTCGCCACGTCCTCCGCAGTGGAAACCGCCACGTTGCTGAACGGTTCGGGGCTGGTGTTGACCACCGCCCGCGTGCCGGCCTTGCCGGCGTGGGATGCGAGCGCCGCCCCGCCCCCCAGCAGGAACGCGATCGCCTGGGTGGCGGGATCGCCGGGATCGACGATAGCAAGCGCCAGAAGCGCCCCGCCCACGGGCCGCACAAACGTGTGTACCGCGTCCCAGGCACTATCCAGCCAGACGACCTTGTCGGCGAAGAATTCCGCCAGCGCGGCGATTGCGGCAACGCCCATGACCCAAGGGTTCGCCAGCACATCCAGCGCGGCAAGATGTTCGGGCAGCGGAATGGCTCCCAGCCGCATGGCAAGCCCGGTGGCAAACACCGTCAGGTAGAGGCGCCAGCCCGCCAGCAAGCTCATGCTGCCGGCGATCCCGAGGATTTCGACGATACCCATGCGGCTTTCTCCTGCCGGATCAGACGGCAGGTAGATGCCCCGCCCCGGCCCGCAACGCAATCAGGCGATGCGCGTGGGGGCCGATGCGGAATCGAACGGGAATAGGCCGCCGGGCGCTTACAGGACTTCGAACAGCCCCGCCGCGCCCATGCCGCCGCCGACGCACATCGTCACCACGACATGCTTCGCCCCCCGGCGCTTGCCTTCGCGCAGGGCGTGGCCGACGCAGCGCGCGCCGGTCATGCCGTAGGGGTGCCCGATGGAGATCGACCCGCCGTTGACGTTCAGCAATTCGTTGGGGATGCCCAGCACGTCCTGGCAATAGAGCACCTGGACGGCGAATGCCTCGTTCAGTTCCCACAGGCCAATGTCGTCCATCTTCATCCCGAACCGGTCGAGCAGCTTGGGGATCGCATAGACCGGGCCGATGCCCATCTCGTCCGGTTCCGTACCCGCGACGGCCATGCCGACATAGCGGCCCATCGGCGCGAGGCCGCGCTTCGCCGCCACGCCCGCTTCCATCACGATGACCGCGGCCGATCCGTCAGAAAGCTGGCTGGCGTTGCCGGCGGTGATCGTGCCGCCTTCGATCACGGTCTTCAGGCCCTGGAGCCCTTCCAGCGTGGTATCCGGGCGATTGCCTTCGTCCTTGTTCAGCGTGATCTCGCGGTCGGAGATTTCGCCCGTCGACTTGTCCTGCACCTTCATCGTGGCGGTGACTTCGACGATCTCGTCATCGAACAGGCCGGCGGCCTGGGCCGCGGCGGTGCGCTGCTGCGACTGCAGGCCATAGGCGTCCTGCCGGTCGCGGCCGATGTTGTACCGGCTGGCGACCGTTTCGGCCGTTTGCAGCATCGGCATGTAGATGGCGCCGTGCATCGCCATCAGCGCGGGATCGGGCTGCACGCGCATATCCTTGGTCTGGACCAGGCTGATCGATTCCTGGCCGCCGGCGGCGACGATGTCCATCCGGTCGGTGATCACCTGCTTGGCGGCGGTGGCGATGCTCATCAGCCCGCTGGAGCACTGGCGGTCCATCGTCATGCCCGACACACTGATCGGGCAGCCGGCGCGCAGCGCGACGAGCCGCGCGAGGTTGCTGGACTGCGTGCCCTGCTGCAGCGCGCTGCCCCACAACACGTCGTCGATTTCGCCCGGTTCGATGCCGGCCCGCTCGATCGCGGGCTTGAGACTCAACGCGCCGAGCGTCGGGCCGAGCGTGTTGTTGAACGCGCCCTTGTATGCGCGGCCGATGGGGGTGCGGGCGGTGGAAACGATGACGGCGTCACGGGACATGGGAATTTTCCTAATGCGTGATCCCAGCGAAGGCTGGGGCGGGTGGGACTTGGTCGGACGTCGCCAAAGGGTGCGACGCGATCCCGGCTTTCGCCGGGTGACGGGTTTAGACGAAGAACTGCATGATCCATTCGGTGATCAGGGCGGGCTTGTCCTCGCCTTCGATCTCGATGGTGATCTCGTGCGTCTGCTGCCACTGGCCGGGGCGTTTTTCTTCAAGCTCGATCAGCTTCCAGTGGCCGCGGATGCGCTTGCCGCTGCGGACGGGCGAGATGAACCGTGTCTTGTTGCCGCCGTAGTTCACGCCCATTTTCACGCCGTCGACCTTGGGCAGGTCCGAATGGGCGCTGAGGTAGGGGATCATCGACAGCGTCAGGAACCCGTGGGCGATGGTCCCCCCAAACGGGGTCATCTTCGCCTTTTCCGCGTCGATGTGGATGAACTGGTGATCGCCCGTCGCGTCGGCGAACAGGTTGATCCGTTCCTGCGTCATCTCGACCCATTCGCTGGTGCCGACGTTCTGGCCGACCATGGCCTTGACTTCCTGCGGGGTCATCCGCGCCTCCTGCTGGTCCATCCGCCGCGCCGACCGTGGGCGCGCTGCGGCGGCTTCATGGCGCAGCGCGGCGCCTAGTGCAACGGCGCGGGCGCTGCCGTTACGGCATCCGGGGCCGTGCGCGGCGCGGGCGCGGCGTGGCGTCCGGGCGCGCGCCTGCCCGGCGAATCGGCCAGCCGCACCAGGTCCACAGCGCGCACTGCACGCCCAGCAGGGTAAGGATGAACGGCTGATAGGCGATCCCCTGGAACAGCGACCCGACGAGATAGACTGCCTGGGCCAGCTGCAGCGCGCCGGCCAGCGGCGCCTGCCATGTCTCGCCGGCGCCGGTGCGGTTCCTCCACCGCCGGCGGATCCGCTCCATCTGCCACAGGCCAAGCGCGTGAATCCACAGCCAGAGGACCAGGCCCGGCCACCCCTGTTCGCCCAGCATCTCGAACACCGCCGAATGATAGGCGCGAGCGCGGTCCGTCACCTCGACCATGCGGATCGACACCGTGCTGCCTTCCACCACCCGCTGCGGCAGGTGGTAGGTGAAGCTGTTGCCGCGATAGGCATCGAACCCGCCGCCCAGCGGGTGCTCCGCGGCGTAATCGATCGTCCAGTCCCATACCGCCATGCGCGTGGAGGCCGATTCGTCGCCCGCCGGGGTCTCGATCGTGCCCATCCGCTCCCAGTAGCTCTGCGGCACGAACGGCAGGGCCACGAGTGCGAGAGCGCCCGCGCCGGCGAGGTAGAGGAACCGCCGCTTCACGTCGCGCAGCAGCAGCACGGCCAGCGCCGCCGCGCACAGGAGCCCGGTGCGCGCCTCCGTCCCGATGGGGATCAGCAGGCATGACAGGATCAGCGCGTAACCGAACAGCTTTACTGCCCGCCCCGGCGGGAACACCGTGCCGTGCCGCATCAGCCAGACGATGATCGGGATGATCGCGATGGCCACCGTGGAGAGGGTGGAGCTTTCGTAGATGCCGGTATTGTCGTTCACGAACATCGTCAGGACGCCGTAGCCGCCGCCGCCCGTCGCCGTCTTGATGCCGCCATCGATGATGATCGCGCCCGCGGTCAGCACCATCGTCAGCAGGACCGCCTCGATCCGCAGCCGGGTGGTGAGGGCGAGCGGCACGAAGATGGCGAAGACCAGCGCCTTCCATACCCAGTCCCACTTGGCCGCCGCCGCTTCCGGGAAATCCGCGTGCATCGTGGTGAAGGCGCAGAGGGCCAGCAGCGCCAGCAGCAGGCCCTGACGGAACGTGAAGCGCGCGCCGTGCTTGCCGTCGATCAGCAGCCAGCCGCCAAACGCCGCGCAGAACGCGATCAGCGAGACCGGGAGGGCGGCAACGTATTCGTACCCGATCGTCTGCGGCGAAAGCGTGTCGATATAGACATAGGCGAGCACCCACAGGAACGGGCGCCGCAGCCCCAGCAGCAGCAGCGCCGCGATGAACGCCAGCAGCGCAAGGTCGATCATTCCGGCGCCTCGCCATCCTCGGCAGGGGAAGGATCGCGGTCGAGATCGGCCCGCGCGATCAGCCGTAGCGCCATGACCAGCAGCAGGCCGTGCGTCAGCGTGAGGGCGAACATGTCGATCATAGGATGCCGCTGCGGGTACCAGCCGGCGGTTGACGCGCCGTTAAGGCTATCGTGCGATTCCTCCGGGCCATGACCCGCGTGCTCCACGTCCTCGATCACTCGCTGCCGCTGCACAGCGGATATACCTTTCGCACGCGCGCCATCATGAAGGCGCAGGCGGCGCTCGGCCTCGACGTGCGCGGCGTGACCGGCTTGCGTCACGAAGCGCCGGGGCCGGCAGCGGCGGAGGTCGCGGACGGGCTCCTGTTCCACCGCACCGCCGGCGCGGCAGGCGGCCCCCCGGGCCTGCGCGAATGGCGCGAGGTGGCGCGGCTGGCGGACACCATCGGGCAGGTGGCGCGCGACTGGCGGCCCGACGTGCTCCACGCGCATTCACCGGCGCTGTGCGGGCACGCGGCGCTCCAGGCGGGGCGCGCGCTGGGCATTCCGGTGGTCTACGAGATTCGCGCCTTCTGGGAAGACGCGGCGGTAGGCAACGGCACGGGCCGTGCAGGCTCGCTTCGCTATCGCCTGACCCGCGCGCTGGAGAACGCCGCGGTCACCCAGGCGGACGCCGTGTTCACCATTTGCGCGGGCCTGCGCGACGATCTCGTCGCGCGCGGCCATGCGGCGGGGAAGATCGGCCTGTCGCCCAACGGCGTAGACCTTTCGCTGTTCGGCGATCCGCCCGCGCGCGACGATGCGCTGGCCAGGCGGATCGGGCTGGGGCCGGGCCCGGTTATCGGCTTCATCGGCAGCTTCTACGACTACGAAGGGCTGGACGACCTGATCGACGCCCTCCCCCGCCTGCGCCAGCGCCACCCTGACGCCGCGCTGCTGCTGGTCGGCGGCGGGCCGATGGACACGGCGCTGCGGGCGCGGGCGGCGGCATCGCCCGCGGCGCAGGCCATCCATTTCACCGGCCGCGTGCCGCACGCGGAGGTGGAGCGGTACTACGCCCTCATCGACGTGCTCGCCTATCCGCGCAAAGCGAGCCGGCTGACCGAACTCGTCACCCCGCTGAAGCCGCTGGAAGCCATGGCCCAGGGCCGCATCGTGGCGGCCAGCGACGTGGGCGGACACCGCGAGCTGATCGCGCACGGGATCACCGGCGCGCTGTTTCCGCCCGACGACCCGGCGGCTTGCGCCGATGCACTCGCCGACCTCGTGGACAACCGCGCCGATTGGCCCGCGATGCAGGGCCGGGCGCGGGCCCACGTGGCCGCGCACCACGACTGGGCCGAGAACGTGAGCCGTTATCTCAGCGTTTACCGGCACCTGATAGTCCGGCGCGCGAACGGGGACCTCCCCGCCGCGGCCTGACCGGCACGCGGACGGGCAGCGCTCCCCACGGCAACGGGGCAAGACGAGTGAGCGACAAGCAGACGCGCATGGCGGAGCATCAGGCATCCGTCACCGCGCACCCCGCATTCCCGGTGATCGTGTCCCTGTGGCTCGCGTCGCTGTGCGCGATCGCGGCGACGGCCCTGCCTGTCGCCCTGGTGGAGAGCCTCGCCCGGTCGAGCGGCCTCGCCGCCATCGCCGAAGCCGTGGACGCCGGGGCCCGCATCCCGGTCGTGCTGGCGGCATTCGTGCTGGGCGGTATCGCCGGCCTGTTCGTCGCGCGCCGCATCGCCGCCGCCAAGGCGCGCGCACGCGTCGCGGCAACGGAGGCGTCCCCAACGGGCCCAACGCGCCCCATCCTCGCCGTGGCGGACATCGGGAGCGACGGATTCGACGAACCCGAACCGGCCGCTGCCCCCTGCGAAGCAGCCGAACCTGCGGGAACCGACGCCACCATGGCTCCCGAAGACCGCCCCAACGACGAATCGGTCGAACATCCGCGCGCGCGGGGTGTCGAGGGCCGTCCCCTGAGCGAGCTCGGCACGGTCGAGCTGGTCGAACGCTTTGCGATCGCCCTCCAGCGCCACCGTGCCGAAGAGGCGGATCGCGGCGCGCGAGCGTACCCCGCCCCGCAGCCCCCGCTGCTGGCGGATGACGACGCAGACGCTTTCGTCAACGACAGCCATCGCGCGCCGGCGACGGCGAGCCCGTTCACCGCGCCGCGCGCACCGACGCGCCCCGGCGCGGACTTCCCGGAACAAGCGCTGCGCGATGCGCTGGCGAAGCTTGAGCGCCTGAGCCGCACAGCCTGATCGCCGCCACCCGGCTGGCCGCAGCGGGGAAAGCCGCGCTTTAGCCGGCTCAACTCCCCGCTCGGTTGCACGCGGTGAATCCTTTCGCCATTGCAGCATTTCGCGATCGTTTTGCTGCGTCCGGCTGCACGGCGGCTCGCGGTTCGTTGCCGAGTGCACCCCTGAAGGTGCGCCGGCCACCGCAAGAGGATGGACACGGGCCCGATGGATTTTCCGCCGACCCAGGGATTGTACGACCACCGGAACGAGCACGATGCCTGCGGCGTCGGGCTGCTGGCGCACATCAAGGGCGTGAAAAGCCACGACATCGTCACTCGGGCGCTGGAAATCCTTGCCAACCTCGACCACCGGGGCGCGGTCGGCGCCGACCCTCTGCTGGGCGACGGCGCGGGCATTCTGATCCAGATCCCCGATCCCCTGTTCCGCGACTGGGCGTCCCGCGAAGGGCGCGACCTGCCGGAGGCGGGCCGATATGCGGTGGCGCAGTGCATGATGCCGCAGGACGCGGCCGCCCGCGCATTCGTGACCGAACAGTTCGAGAAATTCGTCGCCAAGGAAGGCCAGCGCCTGGTCGGCTGGCGCGATGTGCCGACCACGGCGCAGGGGCTGGGCAAGGCGGTGATCGAATCGATGCCGGTCATGCGCCAGTGCGTGATAGCGATGGGCGCCAATTGCGCGGATCAGGACGCGTTCGAACGCAAGCTGATCGTCATCCGCAAGCAGACCCAGAACCCGCTCGCCAGGCAGGAAGCGAAGTTCGGCATCCCGGGCCTCACCCAGCTGTACATCCCCAGCTTTTCCAGCCGCACGATCGTGTACAAGGGGCTGCTGCTGGCGACCCAGGTCGGCAGTTTCTACGACGACCTGCGCGATCCGCGCTGCGTGAGCGCGCTCGGCCTCGTCCACCAACGGTTCTCCACCAACACGTTCCCCAGCTGGCGGCTGGCGCACCCATACCGGTTCATGGCGCACAACGGCGAGATCAACACAGTGCGCGGCAACGTCAACTGGATGAACGCGCGCCGGCGGACGATGGAATCGCCGCTGCTGGGCGCCGATCTCGACAAGCTGTGGCCGATCATTCCCCACGGGCAGAGCGATACCGCCTGCCTCGACAACGCGCTCGAACTGCTGCTGCTGGGCGGATACAGCCTTGCCCATGCGATGACGATGCTGATCCCGGAAGCGTGGGCGAAATCGCCCACGATGGACCCGGTCCGGCGCGCGTTCTACGAATACCACGCCGCCCTGATGGAGCCGTGGGACGGGCCGGCGGCGGTGTGCTTCACCGACGGCCGCCAGATCGGCGCCACGCTCGACCGTAACGGCCTGCGCCCCGCGCGCTACTGCGTGACGAAGGACGATCTCATCTGTCTCGCTTCGGAAAGCGGCGTGCTGCCGTTCGCCGAAGAGGACATCGTGCGCAAGTGGCGGCTCCAGCCCGGCCGCATGCTGCTGGTGGACATGGAGCAGGGCCGGATCATCGAGGACGAGGAACTGAAGGCCGGACTGGCCGGCGCGGAACCCTATGCCGAATGGCTGCGGGCCGCGCAGTACAAGCTGGAAGACCTCGACCAGATCGAACCGGAACTGAGCGCGGTGCCGGAACCTGCGACCGACCTGCTGCAGCGCCAGCAGGTGTTCGGCTATACGCAGGAGGACGTTTCCCGCTTCCTGGAGCCGATGGCCCAGGCGGGCGACGATCCCATCGGGTCGATGGGCACCGACACGCCCATCGCCGTGCTATCCGCCAGGCCGCGCCTGCTGTTCGATTACTTCAAGCAGAACTTCGCCCAGGTCACCAACCCGCCGATCGATCCGATTCGGGAAGAACTGGTGATGAGCCTCACCAGCATGATCGGGCCCCGGCCCAACCTGCTGGGGCGCGACGCCGGCACGCACAAGCGGCTGGAGGTCGGCCAGCCGATCCTGACCAATGACGATCTTGCCAAGATCCGCTCGGTGGAGGCGGCGCTCGACGGCGCGTTCCGCTGCGCCACCATCGACACCTGCTGGGATGCCGAAGCGGGGGCCGAGGGGCTGGAACTGGCGCTGAAGGAAATGTGCTGGGCGGCGACCGAAGCGGTGCTGCAGGATCACAACATCCTGGTTCTGAGCGACCGGGCGCAAGGGCCCGGCCGGGTGCCGATCCCCGCCTTGCTGGCGACCGCGGCGGTGCACCACCACCTCGTCCGCCAGGGCCTGCGGATGCAGACCGGGCTGGTCGTGGAAACCGGCGAGGCGCGCGAGGTCCACCACTTCTGCGTGCTGGCGGGATATGGCGCGGAAGCGGTCAATCCCTACGTGGCGTTCGAGACGCTGGAGGCGATCCGCGCCGCGCGCCTGCCGCACCTTGCCGAAGACGAAGTGCGCCGCAATTACGTGAAGGCGGTGGGCAAGGGCCTGCTCAAGGTCATGTCCAAGATGGGCATCAGCACGTACCAGTCCTATTGCGGGGCGCAGATCTTCGACGCGGTCGGCCTGTCGTCCGCCTTCGTCGATCGCTATTTCACCGGCACCGCCACGACCATCGAGGGCGCGGGCCTGGTGGAAGTGGCGGAAGAGGCGCTGCGCCGCCACGGCATCGCCTATGGCACGAGCCCGCTTTACGAACACATGCTGGATACCGGGGGCATCTACCAGTTCCGCCTGCGGGGCGAAGATCACGCCTGGACGCCCGGCTCCGTCGCCGACCTGCAGCACGCGGTGCGCGGCAACAGCCAGGACCGCTACGAAGCCTTCGCCGCCGCCGTCAACGACCAGTCGGAACGGCTGCTGACGATCCGCGGCCTGATGACGCTGAAGCCGGCCGACAGCCCGGTGCCGCTCGACGAGGTCGAGCCCGCCGCCGAGATCGTCAAGCGCTTCAGCACCGGGGCGATGAGCTTCGGATCGATCAGCCGCGAAGCGCACACCACGCTCGCCATCGCGATGAACCGCATCGGCGGCCGCTCCAACACCGGCGAAGGCGGGGAGGAGCCCGACCGTTTCACCCCCCTGCCGGGCGGCGACACCATGCGGTCGAAGATCAAGCAGGTCGCCAGCGGCCGCTTCGGGGTGACGACCGAATACCTCGTCAATGCGGACGATATCCAGATCAAGATGGCGCAGGGCGCCAAGCCCGGCGAAGGCGGCCAGCTGCCGGGCCACAAGGTGGACAAGGTGATCGGCAAGGTGCGCCACGCCACCCCCGGGGTCGGCCTCATCAGCCCGCCGCCGCATCACGATATCTATTCGATCGAGGACCTGGCGCAGCTCATCCACGATCTCAAGAACGTCAACCGGCAGGCCCGCATCTCGGTGAAGCTGGTGGCCGAAGTGGGTGTAGGAACCGTCGCCGCGGGCGTCGCCAAGTGCAAGGCGGACCACGTCACCATTTCGGGCTACGAAGGCGGCACCGGCGCCTCGCCGCTCACCTCGCTGACCCATGCCGGGTCCCCGTGGGAGATCGGCCTTGCCGAAACGCAGCAGACCCTGCTGCTCAACGATCTGCGCAGCCGCATCGCGGTACAGGTGGACGGGGGCCTCAGAACCGGGCGCGACGTCGCCATCGGTGCGCTGCTGGGCGCGGACGAGTTCGGCTTCGCCACCGCCCCGCTGATCGCCGCCGGCTGCATCATGATGCGCAAGTGCCACCTCAACACCTGTCCGGTCGGGGTCGCCACCCAGGACCCGGTGCTGCGCAAGCGCTTCACCGGCACGCCGGAACACGTCATCAACTACTTCTTCTTCGTGGCCGAGGAACTGCGCCGGATCATGGCCGGCATGGGTTTCCGCACCGTCGCGGAAATGGTCGGCCGGGTGGACCGGATCGACACCGCCCGCTGCGAACGCCACTGGAAGGCGCACGGTATCGATCTGTCACGGCTGCTCCACCGGGTCGCCCCGGCGGAAGGCGCCACGCTGTTCCATTCGCAGGAACAGGACCATGGCCTCGGCGGCGCGATGGACGTGGAACTCATCGCGGCCTGCAGTGATGCGCTTGAACGCGGTGTTCCGGTCCAAAAGAGAATTCTCATCCGCAACTCAAATCGCGCGACCGGGGCGATGCTGTCGGGCGAAATCGCCCGGCGCCACGGCCACGCGGGCCTTCCCGCCGACACCATCCGTCTCGATTTCACCGGGGTCGCCGGGCAGAGCTTCGGCGCCTGGCTCGCCCATGGCGTGACCCTCAGCCTGACCGGCGACGCCAACGATTACGTCGGCAAGGGCCTTTCCGGCGGCCGCATCGTCGTCCGCCAGCCGAAGGGGGTTGAAAGGGATCCGGGGGCCAACATTATCGTTGGCAATACAGTGCTTTACGGCGCGGTCGCGGGGGAGGCGTACTTCAATGGCGTGGCCGGCGAACGCTTCGCCGTGCGCAATTCCGGCGCGGTCGCGGTGGTGGAAGGCTGCGGCGATCACGGCTGCGAATACATGACCGGCGGGGCTGTCGTCGTGCTCGGTCCGACGGGTCGTAACTTCGCCGCGGGGATGAGCGGCGGGGTCGCCTATGTCTATGATCCGGAAGGGCATTTCACACCGCTCTGCAACCCCGCGCAAGTCGAACTGTCGTACGTATCGCCCGAGCGCGACGCCGAGGATGGCACCGGCCGCCCGCAGCAGCGCCCGCGCAACGTGGACGACATGGGCATGGGGGACATGCTCCGCCACGACGCGGAACGCCTGCGCGTGCTGATCGAGCGGCACAAGCTTCACACCGGCAGCGCGAAGGCGGCCGCGATCCTGGAGGATTGGGACAACGCCCTGCCCCGTTTCGTAAAGGTCATGCCGGTCGATTACGCCCGCGCGCTCCGCCAGCTGGAAGCCGAGCGCGCCGACGCGGAAATGGTGGCGGCGGAATGATGCGGGCTGACGACAAGGGAGTCATGTAAGCGTGGGCAAGGACACCGGCTTCCTCGAACAGGCCCGCAAGGATCGCGGCTACGCCGATCCCCGGGAACGGGTGCGCCATTACAAGGAGTTCGTGATTCCCCATGCCGAGCCCGACCTGCGGCTGCAGGCGGCGCGGTGCATGGATTGCGGCATTCCATACTGTCACAATGGTTGCCCGGTGAACAACCTGATCCCGGACTGGAACCACCTGGTCTACGAAGCCGACTGGAAGAACGCGCTCGATTCCCTGCATTCGACCAACAACTTCCCCGAATTCACGGGGCGCATCTGCCCCGCCCCGTGTGAGGCGGCGTGCACTCTCAACATCATCGACCAGCCCGTCACGATCAAGAGCATCGAATGCGCGATCGTGGACCGCGGCTGGCGCGAAGGTTGGATCGTGCCGGAGCCGCCGGCACGCAAGACCGGCAAGCGGGTCGCAGTCGTCGGCAGTGGTCCGGCGGGCCTCGCCTGCGCCCAGCAGCTCGCAAGGGTCGGCCATTCCGTGACCGTGTTCGAGAAGAGCGACCGGGTGGGCGGGCTGCTGCGATACGGCATCCCCGACTTCAAGATGGAAAAGCACCTCGTCAACCGGCGCGCGGTGCAGATGGAAGCCGAAGGGGTGAGCTTCCGCACCAGCACCGAAGTGGGCGTCGATGTCTCGTTCGCCTCGTTGAAGGAGAATTTCGACGCGGTGGTGCTGGCGGGCGGGGCGGAAGAACCGCGCCAGCTCCAAATCCCCGGGGCAGAGCTTTCGGGCGTGCGCCTGGCGATGGAATTCCTGACCCAGCAGAACAAGCGCAACGCTGGCGATGACGAAGTGCGCGCCGCTCCGCGCGGCAGCCTGATCGCCACGGGCAAGCGGGTCGTCGTGATCGGCGGCGGGGATACCGGCTCGGACTGCGTCGGCACCTCCAACCGGCAGGGCGCGGCGAGCGTCGTGCAACTTGAAATCATGCCGCGCCCGCCGGAGCGTGAGGACAAGGCGCTGACCTGGCCGCACTGGCCGCTGAAACTGCGCACTTCGACCAGCCACGAAGAAGGCGCGGAGCGCGACTGGGCGGTCCTTGCCAAGCGCGTGACGGGCGAAGGCGGCGCGGTGACCGGGCTCGAATGCGTGCGCGTGGAGTGGAGCGGCGGCCAGATGACCGAAGTTCCCGGCAGCGCGTTCAATATTCCGGCCGACCTCATCCTGCTGGCGATGGGCTTTATCGGGCCGCGCACCGCAGGTCTGATCGACCAGTCGGGCGCGGCACTCGACGCGCGCGGCAACGTCCGGGCAGACACCATCACTTATGCCACCAGCGAAAATGGCGTGTTCGCCTGCGGCGACATGCGGCGGGGACAGAGCCTGGTAGTCTGGGCGCTCCGCGAAGGGCGCCAGGCGGCGCATGCGGTCGACACCGCGCTGATGGGGCGCAGCGACCTGCCCCGCTGAGCCGCTCCGGACTGGCTGCCGGCTGCCGGCGGCGGCATCTGTCGCAAAGCACTTGCGGGACCTTCGCCAAGGCCGCTAGTCGCCCGCTTCCGCCCGCGATGCGCGGGCCCGATAATTCTGGACGAGGGAGCGTGACCGTGCGCCGCAAGATTGGACTTATGCTGAGCGCTGCCGTGAGCTGCGCCCTTCTCGCCGGTTGCTTTGGCGGCGGTGACGACGATTCATCGCCTGCGCCCACTCCCACTCCTTCGCCGACCGCTTCCCCCAGCCCGACCCCCACCCCCGCGCCGGTGGCGATCGACTTCGACTTCTCCAAGGCGTTCACCGACACGGCGACCAACGCGTCCTATATCTTCGCCTACTTCACCCCGACCGGCGGGGCCGAGGTGTGGAGCGACGGCATGCGTCGTGACGGGCAGAGCGGGATCACTTATGCTGTCTCGCCTGAAAGCGTCGCGTTCAGCTGGCCTGACAGCGCCACGCTCAGCACCTTCGGCGCCGCTGACCGCCAGACCGATACGGCCACCCGCCGCACGTATCGCAAAGGCAACGACGGGATCGTGCTGGAACGCCCCTTCCAGCACGTGTTGCGCGTGACGTACCATCGGATCGAAAACTTCGTGCGCGAATCGGTCAATGGAACGCTGCGCAGCAACCGGGTGACCCTGTTCTTCAACGAGGTCAGCACGACAAGCGCCATTACCTCGAACCTGAGCTACACGGGCACAGCCGAAGTAGCCGGCGGCAAGCCGGGGGCCGCCACCAGCACGTTCACCGCCTCGCCATCGACCTTCACCGTCACCGCCAGCGACAAGAAGCTCACCGGGTCGATCCAGATCCTGGAGACGGTGAACGGCGTCGCCACAGTGCGCGCGGTGCTGCCGATTTCCGCCACACTCAGCGCCAGCGAAGGCGTTTCGGGCGCGATCGACGATACGGCCAACGGCTTCAAGGGCACGTTCGTGGGCGCGCTCGCCGGTCCGTCGCGCGAAGAGATGGTCCTCATCTTCAACGTCGCGCACACGGACGGCCGGGAATTCATCGGCTCGGTGATCGCCAGCTGACCCACTTGGCCGCGCGGCGGGTCCGTCCTCCGCGCGGTCAGGGCTGCCAGTCGATGGCGCCCCGCCCGTTGGCCAGCAGGAAAGTGTTGGCGCGGCTAAAAGGGCGCGAGCCGAAAAACCCGCGATACGCGGAGAGCGGGCTCGGGTGCGGGCTCCGGATCACGAGATGGCGCCCGTCGGAAACACCTGCGACCCGGTCTGCCTTGGCCTGCGCGTGGGCGCCCCACAGGATGAACACGGTGGGTTCCGGACGCGCGGCGACGGCGGCGATGGCGGCATCGGTCAGCGCCTCCCACCCAAGTCCGGCGTGGCTGCCCGCCTTGCCGGCCTCCACGGTCAGCGCGGTATTGAGCAGCAGCACGCCCTGCCGTGCCCAGGCCTGCAGGTCGCCGTGTCCGGGGCGTGGAATGCCGCAGTCGCTTTCCAGTTCGCGGTAGATATTGGCGAGGCTGGGCGGCACCGCCACGCCTTCCGGCACGGCGAAGCATAGGCCCATCGCTTGGCCGATCCCGTGATACGGGTCCTGGCCGAGGATCACCACCCGCACCGCGTCGAGCGGCGTCAGGGCGAAGGCACGCAGCCGGCAATCGCCGGGCGGGAAGATCGCCTTGCCCGCCGCCTCCTCGGCATCCAGCCACGCGATCAGGTCGTGCAGGGCGGGGGCTGCCATCGCGGGGCCCAGCGCCTGGCGCCAGCCCGGGGGGAGATTGTCGGCGTCCATGCCAGCCGCGCTACCGCGCCCTGGCTGCGCCCGCCAGCGCCCCTTTCCCTCAATCCCCGATGGGCCTAAGGCGGCGCTCCCATGACCGTACATTTCCATGAAGAAGACCTGCCCGAAGGCCTGGCGTTCGCCGACGGGCCGATCGCGATCGATACCGAGACGATGGGCCTCATCACCCATCGCGACCGGCTGTGCCTCGTGCAGCTGTCCGACGGTCATGGAGACGAGCACCTGGTGCGCTTCAATCCCGGTTCCACGTACAATGCGCCGCGGCTGAAGGCGCTGATTGGCGATCCCGGCCGGCTGAAGCTGTTTCATTACGCGCGGTTCGATCTTGCCGCGCTCTATTTCTATCTCGGCGTCATGGCGGCGCCGGTGTTCTGCACGAAAATCGCCAGCAAGTTGACGCGCACCTACACCGACCGGCACGGTCTCAAGAACCTGGTGTCGGAACTGCTCGCGGCTGATCTTTCCAAGCAGCAGCAGCTTTCCGACTGGGGCGGGCCGGAGCTTAACGAGGCGCAGCGCGAATATGCTGCCTCGGACGTGCGCTATCTCCACCGCCTGCGCGAGGTGCTGGCGTCGCGGCTGCAGCGTGAGCACCGGATGGAGATCGCGCAGGCCTGCTTCGATTTCCTGCCCACGCGCGCGCGGCTCGACCTCGCCGGATGGGCCGACCGCGATATATTCAGCCACGATTGAGGCAGACGCGCGTTAAGCACGAACAATGGTGAGCCACGACCGCATCGAAACGCTGGAAGCGAAGGCCCTGCGCAGCAGGCGACAACACTTCGCCGCGCCCGGTGGCTCGCACGACCGGCTCATCTCGTTGCTTGCGAAGGTCCTGCCCATGGGGATCGGGGTGGTCGCGGCCCTGATGATCGTCACCCCGCTCAGTCCACGGGGAGAAATCAGTTTCCTGCTCGACAGGTCGAAGGTGGCCGTCATCAACGATCGCCTGACGGTGGACAACGCGATGTACCGCGGGTCCGACAACGATGGGCGGCCGTTTTCGCTGACCGCGGGCGACGCCGTGCAGCGTTCGCAGCGCGAAGGACTCGTGCGGATGAACGACCTGGTCGCCCGCATCCTGCTGCGCGACGGGCCTGCCAGCGTCCGCGCTGATGCCGGCCAGTACGACATCCGCCGCGAAATCGTCGCGGTGCCCGGCGGGGTGGTGGTCAACGCCGCAGACGGTTACCGCATGGCTGCCAGCGGCGTTGTGGTGGACCTCAAGGACAAGAGCCTGGTGGGTGGCGGCGGCGTGTCCGGCGCGGTACCTGCCGGTACGTTTTCCGCCAACCGGCTCGTAGCCGATCTCGATGCGCGCACCGTGGCGCTGGAGGGCAATGCCCGCCTGCGCATGGTTCCTGGCCAGCTGAGGATGCCCCGATGAATCGCCATCTTTCCAATTCGGCCCGCTGGAGCATCGCGGGATTCGCCGCCACGCTGGTGGCCATGACCGGCATCCAGGCCGCGGCTCAGGCCATTGCAGGTCACAATTCGAACGCGCCGGTCAACTTTGCCGCCGACCGCATCGAGTTGCAGGACCGGCAGAACCGGGTGGTCCTTTCGGGTAACGTCGATATCACCCAGGCTGGCCTCCGCCTGCGGGCGGCGCGCACCCAGGTCAGCTACAGCGATGCCGGCTCCCTCAGCATCCAGCGCATCACCGCGACGGGCGGGGTGACGGTGACACGCGGCGACGAGCGCGCGGCGGGCGAAGTGGCCGTGTATGATTTCAACCGCCGCGTGATCACGATGGCCGGCAACGTACGGCTCAATCGGGGGCCCGACACGCTTAACGGCGGCCGGCTCGTGATCGACCTCCGGAGCGGGGTGTCGAGCGTCGACGGCCGGGCCAGCGGATCGAACTCGGTGACCGGCGCGGTGCAGGGTTCGGGCAGCGGGCGGGTCACCGGATCGTTCCGCGTGCCGCAGGACTGACGGTTCGCCCGGGGCTGGCGTCAGAACGCCCGGCGGTGAACCAGTACGCCTAGCGTCTGCACCAGGATTCCCACGTCAGTGAGCGTGCTCCAGCTACGGATGTATTCGAGATCGGCGTCGAGCTGGTTGGTAAGATCGGCCTCCTCGTCCGTCGCGCCGCGATAGCCGCGGACTTGCGCAAGGCCGGTGATACCGGGTTTCAGCGAATGACGGCGCCAGTATGCCTGGTCGACTTCCCAGAACAGCTTGTCACCCGCCTGCGAGCCCAGGGCGTGAGGCCGGGGGCCGACTAGGCTCATCTCGCCTTTCAACACATTGAAGAGCTGCGGCAGTTCGTCGATGCTGGTGCGGCGGATGAACCGGCCAACCTGCGTCACCCGGTCGTCCTGCGGGGAAGCAGATCGATGGCCGTCTGCATCAGCGCGCTCGCGCCGCATGGAGCGGAACTTGTACATCTTGAAAAAGCGGTTGCCCCGGCCGAGGCGGCGCTGGCTGAAGAAGACCGGTGGACCGTCCTCGATCAGGATCGCGAGCGCGGTCAGCAGCATCACCGGGGACAGCGCGATCAGGCTTGCGATCGACAGGACGATGTCGAACACGCGCTTTATGGCCCGTTGGCGCAAGCCCAGGGGTCCGGTCGAAACGACGAGAGCAAGCCACCCTTCCTCTACCGACAGGCCGATGGGTTGCAGTTCGTTGAGGCGATCGGTTACCAACTCGCCCCGGACACCCCCAGCGCGCAGGACGTCGGCCCACGCGGCCCGATCCTCGTATGCGCAACTGACGATCACGCGGTCCATATTGCGCATGACGCGGCCGATCCGGTCGAGCGCGTGCGGATCCTCGACGTTGGGCGCAAGTCCGCTTGCGCGGGCATCAAGGCGAATCGCGTGGGCCAAGGTAAGATCCGGCCCGCCCGCCACGATGTGCAGCGTGTTGATGACGTGCGGCCCCCAGGTCCGGGCAATCCAGCGGCCGAGCAGCCACCTGCTGGCCACCAGAAGCGCCCCACCGCACACGATCCCGCCGGTGAACACCACCCGCGAGAAAGACGCAGTGCTCTTGGTATAGAACGTGATGAAGATCAGCAGCGCCGCCGCCAGGCCCAATGCCATGAGGGCGTGGCCGGCCGCGAACCGCCAGTCCTGCAGCGCCTTGATGGAATAGGCACGCTGGTAGAGGGCCAATGTCAGGTAAAGCGGCAGCAGGAGCTGTGCCTGAAGCAAGGCGTTTAGCACAGGCCGATGCGCAAGGTAGCTGAGCCCCACTGCAGCGAATGCTGACAGGATCAGCACGATATCGACAACCAGCATCAGCAGGTACAATCGAACCCGCTCGCGCTCCAGCGAGGGGGCGAGCGGCGCGTTGTCAGCCAACGTAGTAACATTGCCTACGATGGGCGCGTTCATGGAGTCCCTGCCTAGAACCGAACCGGGACCGGACGAATGCATTCAGGTGTGCGCTTCGTGCGACCGAGGGGAATTGCTAGGACAGTTGTCCCGGATTGGCAATCCGGCGGAACGGCCCCATCCTAGCGCCGCGCCGCCTGCGCGATACGGGTGAGCGATTGCGCGAGGATCTGGTCGTGCGGCGCATCGGCCGTCATCAGGTCGCGGTGCAGCGCAACCAGGCGCGCGATGAGCCGCGCGAGTTTGGGCCCGCGCCACGCGGAAAGCTGCTCGATCAGATCCTTCTTTTCCTTCCAGAACACCCGCTTCGCCTGGCTCTCCGCCTCAACGAAAGCGGCGACCTGGCCGCGCGGGCCCATCCGGGCGTTGAGCTGGGCAAGCTGGGCGGTGCGGCGCTCGAAAGCCAGCAGCAGGCCAACTGGGTTGAGCGACAGTTCGCGCATCCGGTGGATTTCGGTGGCCAGGCGCTGGACATGGCCGCCCAGCACGGCGTTGACGATCGGCATCAGGCCGTCGTCTTCGGTCTTTGCCCCCACCGCATCGAGCGCATCTGCCCCGACCGTGACCGGCGCGGCCGGATCGGCATCGAGATACAATGCCAGCTTGGCGACTTCCGAGCGCGCGAGCCGAATATCCAGGCCCGCGGCGTACGCCAGCCGGTCCGCAATCTCGCCGGAAATGCGCAAGCCCAGCTCGTCGCCTGCGCGCCGGATGGTATCGCGGATCTGGGCAATGTCGGGCGGGTAGAACATCGCCACCAGCGCATCGGCCCGCTTTTCCAGGAGCTTGGCCGTGCGCGCCTTGTCGGTCGCGGCGGTTGCCACGATCAGGACCGGACACGCGGCGCCTTCCGCTGCATCGATCCGCGCGAGGTGATTGGCGACGGCGTCATGCGCCTCGTCGCCGGTCGCGCGCACCATGATATGGCGGGCGCCCGCGAACAGGGAGCTCGATCGCGCCTCGTCCCCCAGAAGCACGGGATCGCGCTTGAGGTCGCCGCCGGCGAGGTCGATCCTTTCGCCCGGTTCGACCAACGCCGCCGCGATCCGCTCTGCCGCTGCCGCGGCGCCCGCTTCATCCGGACCGCAGAAGAAGAACACGGCAGCATTTCGCGCCGCCGCGGGCACGCCCCGTGCGAAATCCTTCTGGGTGGCTTTCACGGCGGCCCGCCTTACTGACGGTCGCGCAGCACCAGCGCGAGCCTCGTGGAAATTTGCGACGCGACCTCGCGCGAGAGGTTTTCCAGTGCTGTCTGCTCGGCGGCGATGGTCGCGTATTCGCTTGATACGACGTCGATCCCGGCGTCGGAGCCCGCCGTCGCGTCGACGAGGATTTCGCCGTTCGCAAGATCGACGAGCTGATAGCGGGCACGCAAGGTGCGCCGTTCGCGGCCGATGGTGTCGTCGCTCAACACGCCGAGCCCTTCCAGGCGGTCGTCAAGCCGCACAAGCAGCCGGTAACGCGCGGCGGCGCTGCCCTCCGGCGCGCCCAGCCGATCGACCAGCGCGTTGCGGACCAGCCAGCCGGCCTGCCCTTCGATCGCCGGGACTTCGACAGCGGCGAGCGCGCGGGCGACCTGTCCGCTGCCCCCGCCGGCGTACATCGGCTGCAGCCCGCATGCCGCCAGCGGGAGCGCTGCTGCGAGCAGGGCCACCGCAGCGCGGATCGGGACACGAAGGCGGTTCATGCGACGATGTTCACCAGCTTGTCGGGCACCACGATCACTTTGCGGACCGGTGCCCCGTCGATTGAACGCTGGACTTTCTCGGACGCAAGGGCAAGCGCCTCAAGATCGGCAGCTGCCGTGCCCTTGGCCACTGTCAGCGTGTCGCGCAGCTTGCCTTTGACCTGGACAGCGATCGTCACCTCGTTGGCGATCAGCAGCGCCGCGTCGAACACGGGCCAGGCGGCTTCGGCCACCAGCCCTTCCCCGCCCAGCAGCGACCAGGCCTCTTCGGCGAGATGCGGCATCATCGGCGCGGCGAGCAGCACCAGCGTGCGGATCGCATCGTCGCGGCTGCGCGAAGGCGCGGCCTTTTCGACTGCCGAAGTCAGTTCGTAGATCCGCGCGACGGCCTTGTTGAATGACAGCGCCTCGATATCCGCCCCCGCACCGGCAACGGCCTGGGCAACCTTGCGGTCGAGCGCCGGATCGTCGCCCTGCTCGCCACCCTGCGAATCAACCCCGAACGTGCCGAACAACCGCCACAACCGCTGGACGAAGCGCCCGCAGCCCTCGATGCCGGCCTCGGACCAGGGCAGGTCCCGCTCTGGCGGGCTGTCGCTCAGCATGAACCAGCGCACCGCGTCCGCGCCATAGCGATCGACCATTGCGTCAGGGTCGACCACGTTCTTCTTCGACTTCGACATCTTGACGACCTTGCCGATCGTCACCGGCTGCCCGTCAGCCTTCAAGGTCGCGCCTTCGGCGGTGCGGATGACTTCGTCGGGGCCGTACCACGTCTCGCGCCCGCCATCTTCGCGCGCGTACGTTTCGTGAGTGACCATGCCCTGCGTGAACAGCGAGGCGAACGGTTCCGCGAAATCGACCATGCCGAGGTGGTTGAGCGCGCGGGTCCAGAAACGGGCGTACAGCAGGTGCAGGATCGCGTGTTCGACCCCGCCGATGTATTGTTCCACCGGCAGCCAGGCGGCCACCTCCTCGCTATCGAACGGCTTGTCCGCGGGCTGGCTGGCAAAGCGCAGGAAGTACCACGAACTGTCGACGAAGGTGTCGAGCGTGTCCGTTTCACGCCGCGCGGCGCTGCCGCAGGCGGGGCAATCGACGTGCTTCCAGGTCGGATGGCGTTCCAGCGGGTTGCCGGGGGCGGAAAAATCGACGTCTTCCGGCAGCACGACGGGAAGCTGGCCTTCGGGCACCGGCACGATGCCGCAAGCGTCGCAGTGAATGAACGGAATCGGCGTGCCCCAGTACCGCTGGCGGCTGACGCCCCAGTCGCGCAAGCGCCAGACGGTGCGGCCCTGGCCGCGGCCCTGCCCTTCGATCCGCCGGATCACTTCGCGCTTGGCGTTCTCCACGCTCATCCCGTCGAGGAACTGCGAATTGACGATCAGGCCGTCGCCACTCTCCGCCTCGCCGTCGAAGGGCCTTGCAGCATCGTCCAAGCCTGACGCCACGACGCGGAGAATCGGGAGGCCATACTTGTCGGCAAATTCGTAGTCGCGCTGGTCGTGCCCCGGAACGCCCATGACGGCACCGGTGCCGTAATCCATCAGCACGAAGTTCGCGATAAAGACGGGCAGGTGCGCATCCGTGAAAGGATGCCTGGCGCCGATACCCGTATCGAAGCCGAGTTTTTCCGCGGTCTCGAGCTCGGCCGCGGTGGTCCCACCGCGCTTGCATTGCGCGATGAACTTGGCTGCATCGCAGTTCATCGCCGCTACGCCCTGCGCAAGCGGATGGTCTGGGGCGACGGCTACGAAGCTGGCGCCGAAGATCGTGTCCGGACGCGTGGTGTAGACTTCCAGGCTGTCGCCGTTCGAAAGATCAAAGGCGAATTGCAGGCCCTGGCTCTTCCCGATCCAGTTCTCCTGCATCAGGCGGACCTTGTCGGGCCACTGATCCAGGGTCGAAAGCCCGTCGAGCAGATCGCCTGCGAACTGCGTGATCTTCAGGAACCACTGGCTGAGCTTGCGCCGCTCGATCGCCGCGCCGGATCGCCAGCCCTTGCCGTCGATGACCTGTTCGTTGGCCAGGACCGTCATGTCCACCGGGTCCCAGTTGACCTCGCTTTCCTTGCGATAGACCAGCCCGGCTTCGTACAGCTTCAGGAACAGCGCCTGTTCGTGCCCGTAGTATTCGGGATCGCAAGTCGCGAACTCACGGCTCCAGTCGAGCGCGAAGCCTAGGCGCTTCAGCTGCGCTTTCATGTGGGCGATGTTATCGCGCGTCCACCCGCCGGGGTGGACGCCCCGCTCCATCGCGGCATTCTCGGCGGGCATGCCGAAAGCATCCCAGCCCATCGGATGCAGCACTTCGTGCCCCGTCATCCGCTTGTAACGAGCCAGCACGTCGCCCATCGCGTAGTTGCGCACGTGGCCCACGTGGATGCGCCCCGATGGGTAAGGGAACATCTCCAGCACGTAGCTTTTCGGCTTCGCGCTCGAGCTGTCGGCGCGAAATGTGCTGGCGGCATCCCATACGCCTTGCCATTTCGCATCGGCGATGGCGGGATCGAAACGTCTGGCAGTCATCTCAACAACACCCGTTCATCCTGGAGCCTGTCGAAGGACCGCTTATCGTTTCGGCCTCAGCTAAAGGGAAGGACAACCCGCCCCCGGCGTCCACTCAGGCGCGGTGGACCGGGCCTCGGATGCCCGAGCGTCAGCCGGCGATCGCCTCCCGGCGAAGCTGGCGAGCCTTGGTCAGGATGATGTCTTCCAGCCGCTGAACGGTGGCCGCCTGAACGGGCGCATCGACCCACTGCCCCCCTTGCGCGACCTGGCGGCTCGCGGCGACACGCACGGCATCGGCGCGCAAGTCGCGGTCGAGGATCGAGACAGTCATCTTGACCCGTTCGCCGGCGTTGCTGGGGTTGGCGTACCAGTCGGTCACGATCACGCCGCCGTTGCTGTCGGACTGAAGCAGCGGAGCAAAGCTCACCGTTTCCAGCGCGGCGCGCCAGAGGTAGGCGTTGACGCCGATGGTGGTCACCTGGCTGGCGGCGAGGTCCGCCCGAGGCCGGTCATTTCCGCCGGCGCAAGCGGCCAGCGCGGCGACAGCGGCGATCACGCCGGCGGCGCGAAGGGTGCGAAGGGTGCGCGAAGTGGCGGTCATGCTGGCGGAAAGATCCCTCAAAGAATGTGCAACAGCGCCTCTAGAGCGCCCGCGCGGCGCGGGCAAGGCATCGCTGGGCACCCTCAAGTGGCAGGGCGCCGTGAACCCGTGCTTAATCCTGCGATGGGCCACCTGTGCGAATGGAGCAACAGTCGGCGGCACTTGCGCACGCCTGTCACGGATTTGCTCGCCAAACACGGCCTGTGCGTTACAGTTTGAAGCTGGACTTGCCCCCAGGGGCGAGTCGGTTGCCGGTGAAACCATTCGGCTCATCAAACGTTAAGGCGCGCGAGGCTCTATCGCCCGCGGGGAAGGACCGAGGAGCAACAGTGAAGCGCAAGGCGCAGACGAACGGCAAGGGCCCTGCCCGGGAGCGTATCGCCCCCGCGCTGGCGGCTGTGGCTGTCGCGCTGGCCGCCGTGCCCACTGCCGGCCTTGCAATCACCGCCGCTTCGCCCCCGGTGCGTACGCTTTCCGCGCTGACGCCGTTCACCCCCGCCAATGTCGACCCCGCGCTGGCGCAGCGCGTGGCAGCGAAGATCGCGGCGCGCGGGCGCACGATGCGCTTCACCCCGGCCGGCACGAATCTCGATGCGGATCGCACCGCTACCGTTGCCATTCGTGTCGACTCCGAAGTCGCCCGCGCCATATCCGTGCGCAACGCGATCGCCGTGGCGAAGACGGAGGTCGGGGCAGGCCCGTCGCTCGCCACGCTCGCGCCGTCGCGTTACAATCTCGGCATTTCGCGCGGGTATCAGACATTCGCCAAGCCCGCCGCGCCCGCGCTCGACATACGGCAGATCGACATGCCTGATCTTGCGAGCTTTCGACCGCGCGAAGGTGTGAAGGAAACGCCGGGCCGGCTCCAGCCGCGCCTCGCGCTTGAAAGCGACAGCCGCACCGGCCGCAGCCCCCTGACGCTGGAAGGCGCCGGCGAGCAGGCGGTGGATCTCGGCGCCGGTTATCGCCTGTCGCGCAACATCAACGTCACTGCCGGCGTGCGCCTGAGCCAGGATCGCGACCGGCTCGCCCCCTTGACCGACGCGGTGCGCGACGATCAGGCGGTTTACGTCGGCACCCAGTTCAAATTCTGACGATCGGGCGACAGCGCGCGTGATTTCAGCCCCGGCCCGGCGGGGTTTTTCTTTGCCCGGACGCAGCCTTGGCCCTAGCCTGTCAGGCGGAGAGACCTGAAACAGGCAAGGAGCGGCAATGGAACGCGTGGCAATCGTCACTGGGGGCACCCGTGGCATCGGAGAGGCGATCTGCCTCGCGCTCAAGGAACAGGGACGCACGGTCGTCGCCAACTACGCTGGCAACGATGCGAAGGCCCAGGCTTTCGCCGAAGAACACGGTATCACGGTCTACAAGTGGGACGTAGGCGACCACGAGGCGTGCCTCGAGGGATGCCAACGCGTGACCGAAGAGGTCGGCCCGGTGGACATCGTGGTCAACAACGCCGGCATCACTCGCGACGGCACTCTTGCCCGGATGAGCTACGACGACTGGCACGACGTGATGCGGGTCAACCTGGGCGGATGTTTCAACATGGCCAAGGCGTGCTTTCCCGGCATGGTGGCGCGCGGCTGGGGCCGGATCGTCAACATCGGCAGCATCAACGGGCAGGCGGGCCAATATGGCCAGGTCAATTACGCCGCGGCCAAGAGCGGCATTCACGGCTTCACCAAGGCGCTGGCACAGGAGGGGGCGAAGAAGGGCGTCACCGTCAACGCGATCGCGCCCGGTTACATCGACACCGACATGGTGGCGGCCGTGCCCGAACCGGTTCTGGAAAAGATCGTCGCCCGGATACCCGTCGGCCGGTTGGGCCAGGCAGGCGAGATCGCCCGCGGGGTGGCCTTCCTGACCAGCGACGAAGGCGGCTTCGTCACCGGCTCCACCATGAGCATCAATGGCGGCCAGCACATGTACTGACGGCGGCGCGCGGCAGCGGCGAAAGCGGCCGCGCGCAACCAACAGATGTTAACTCGATATTCGTACTTCCCCCGTAAGAACCCGCAAAACAAGACAGGTCGCTCTTCCAGCAATCGCCAGGACGGAGCAGATGAGCACGGATTCGATACACGGGGACCGCCGCGCCGAACCCCGGTTTGATACGCGGATCGACGGCCGCATCCGGTCGAGCAAAGGCGCGCGCTTTCCCGTGCAAGTCGAAGACCTGTCCGCCACCGGCTGCCGGATCAGCATGGCCGACCAGTACGTGGCCGCCAGCAGCGGCTGGGCCCTCAAGATCGGTGGCCTCGAAGCGCTCGGCGGAGAAATGGCATGGATTTCCGAGGGCTCTGCAGGCATTCGCTTCAGCGACCCGCTGCATCCTGCGATCGTCTCACACCTGGTGGCCGCCAATCCTCCGCCGGAGGACGAATCGGCGGACTGAAGGCGGGCGACAGCGCCGCGGGCGTCGGCTAGACCGCCCGGCGTGCCTGTTCCCTACCACCCCCCGGTCAAGCGCTCGGTCGAGATCGCCGGCCACAAAACCTCGATCAGTCTCGAGCCGATGTTCTGGGACATGTTGCGCGCCGCGGCCGCCGCGCGCGGCGTGCCGGTCAATACGCTGGTCGCGATGATCGACGAAGAACGCATCGCAAGCCCGACGCCCTGCGGCCTCGCGGGGGCGGTGCGTCTGTGGCTGGTGTCTCAGGACACGTCCCGGCACCCCGCCAAAGGCGCATAGAAAAGCGGGCAGATCCGAAGAAGGACCCACCCGCCTCTTCACCCGTCAGGGCGATCCAGACCCGTTGCTCCTTCAGTAGGTCGCCGGGGGATCGCTGGCGGGAAAGCTTTCATCGCTTGCCTGATCGGCCTTGTCCCACGCACGGCCGCCGTTGTCGCGCATCGATTCGGGACCCGCCGCGCGGACGTGGTTGGCGCCGTAGTTGCCTTCGCTGCCGGCGAAGGCGGCCTGGCCCTTATGCGCGAAGTTCTTCTGGTAGTACTGGTATCCGACGTAGCCGAGCGTTCCGAGCGCGGCGAGTTTCAGCAGTGCCATGGTGGACCTCTCTTTCTTGGCCCATCAACGCCGGAAGCGGTGCGCGTATCCCGTCAAAGAGAATTCTCATTCGTCTCCGACGCGTTCTACTTGTGCGCCGACCAGTGCGAGCTTTTCCTCCAGCCGCTCGTAACCCCGGTCGAGGTGATAGAGACGCCGCACTTCGGTCTGTCCTTCGGCCGCGAGTCCGGCGATCACGAGGCTCATCGATGCGCGCAGATCGGTGGCCATTACTTCGGCCCCGTGCAGCTTGGCGACGCCGTGAACCACCGCGGTGCGGCCGGAGGTTTCGATGTTCGCCCCCATTCGTGCCAGTTCCGGGACGTGCATGTAGCGGTTTTCGAAAATCGTCTCGTGCAGCACGCTGGCGCCTTCGGCCACCGTCAGCAGGGCCATGAGCTGAGCCTGCATGTCGGTCGCGAGGCCCGGGTAGGGCGCGGTGGAGAGCGTCACCGCGCGCAGCTTGCCATCCGCCGCAACGCGGACGCCGCCCTTCTCCGCATCGACCCTGACGCCGATGTTGCGCAAGGCGTGGATGGTGGCGGACATGTCTTCCGCCTTGGCACCTTCCAGCAGCACTTCGCCCCCGGTGATCGCGGCGGCGCAGGCGTAGCTGCCCGCTTCGATCCGGTCCGGCATGACGCAATAGGTCGCGCCGTGCAGGCGGCGCGCGCCGTGGACCGTCAGGTCCGACGTGCCGATGCCTTCGATCTCGGCACCCATGGCGACCAGCAGATTGCACAAGTCGACGATCTCCGGCTCGCGCGCGGCATTGAGCAGGCGGCTGGTCCCGCTGGCGAGCGCCGCCGCCATGAGCGCGTTTTCGGTCGCGCCGACGGACACCACGGGAAAATCGTACTCCCCGCCCGGCAGCCCGCCGTCCGGCGCGTGCGCGCGAACGTATCCCTGGGCGAGCTCGATCGTGGCCCCCAGCGCCTCCAGCGCCCGCAAGTGCAGGTCGATCGGGCGATTGCCGATGGCGCAGCCGCCCGGAAGCGAGACGGTCGCTTCGCCCATGCGCGCCAGCATCGGGCCGAGCACGAGGATCGAGGCGCGCATCTTGCGCACCAGATCGTACGGCGCGGTCGTGCCGGTGATGCGGGTCGCCTCGAGCGACATGACCCGGCCGAAATCCTCCGGCCGGTTGCCCTGGATGACGGTCGTCACGCCGAACTGGTTCATCAGATGCTGGAACCCGTCGATATCGGCCAGCCGCGGCAGGTTGCGCAGCGTCACCGGCTCTTCGGTCAGCAGGGCGCAGGGAATGAGGGTGAGCGCCGCGTTCTTCGCGCCGCTGATCGGAATGCTGCCACTGAGGCGCTTGCCGCCTTCGACGATGATCTTGTCCATCGACGCGCTTTAGCGCCGGCGGGGCGCGGCACAAGAATTGGTTCGCGCGAAGGTGCGGCGCGCGGGCTGGACGCACGCAAGGCCGCAACCGGTTGACGCCTTCCCCGGCGCCTGCGATTCGCATCGGCCATGATCCGCAAACCTATCCGGAAAGCCGTTTTTCCCGTCGCCGGGCTGGGCACCCGCTTCCTGCCCGCGACAAAGGCGGTGCCCAAGGAAATGCTGCCGATCGTCGACCGACCGCTGATCCAGTACGCCGTGGACGAGGCGCTGGAGGCGGGGATCGAGCAGATGATCTTCGTCACCGGGCGCGGCAAGGCCGCGATCGAGGATCACTTCGACATCGCGTTCGAGCTGGAGCGGACGATGGGTGGCCGCGGCAAGGATCTCGCCGTGCTGGGCCCGACCCGGTTGCCGCCGGGGAATTGCGTTTTCGTGCGCCAGCAGGAACCGCTCGGGCTGGGCCACGCGATCTGGTGCGCCCGCGATATCGTGGGCGACGAACCGTTCGCGGTTTTCCTGCCCGACGAGTTGATGCACGGCAGCCCGGGCTGCATGGCGCAGATGATCGCCGCCTATGACGCGGTGGGGGGCAACCTCATCAGCGTGCTCGACGTCCCGGCCGACCAGGTATCGAGCTACGGCGTGATCGCGCCCGGCGCCGCGGTGACAGACAGCCTGACCGAAGTCACCGGCCTCGTCGAAAAGCCGCCGCTGGGCCAGGCGCCCTCCACCCGGATCATTTCCGGCCGTTATATCCTCCAGCCGGAAGTCATGCGCGTGCTGGAGGCGCAGGAGGCCGGCGCCGGCGGCGAGATACAGCTTACCGACGCGATGGCCCGCATGATCGGCGGCCAGCCCTTCCACGCCGTCACCTTCGCCGGTCGCCGATTCGACTGCGGCAGCAAGCTGGGTTTCGTCGAAGCGACGCTGGCGCTGGCGCTGGAGCGTGAGGACATGGGCAGCGAAGTGCGCGCGATCGCCCAGCGGCTGCTCGGCGCATGAACGCGGTCGCGGATTTCCTCGCGGCCACCGGCCTCACGCCCAACCAGGCGGTGACGCTGGGCGTGCTGGCGGCCGTGGTGGGCGCGATGATCCTCGACCGGTTTCGCGCGGACGTCGTCGCGCTGACCGGGGCGGCGGTGCTGCTGATGACCGGCGCGGTCAAGCCGGTTGACGTGCAGGTCGCATTCGCGAGCCCGGCGATCATCGCGCTCGCCGCGCTGTTCGTGATCGCTTACGCGATGGAGCGTTCCGGCCTGCTCGACAAGGCGATCGGCGGCGGGGTGTGGCTGGCGCGCAAGGCGGGGGCGACCGGCATCTGGATCGTGATGGTCCTGTGCGGCGCGGTCAGCGCGTTCCTGAACAACACGCCGATCGTGGTCCTGGCAGCCCCGGTGATCCGCGACGTGGCGAAGAGCGTGGGGCTCGACCCGCGGCGTTATCTCATGCCGCTATCGTACATCACTGTCCTGGGCGGGTGCTGCACGTTGATCGGCACTTCGACCAACCTGCTGGTCAACGACATGGCCCGTTCCAGCGGTTCGCCGACGTTCTCGATGTTCGAGATTGCGCCGGTCGGCCTGGCGGTGGCCGCGGCGGGCGGCGCGTTCCTGTTTTTCTTCGCCGGGCGGCTGATCCGCTTCGACACGCCGGCAGACGATGCGGAGCGGACGGCCGAGGCGCTGCGCCACCCGGACCAGTCCGCATCGATCGGCAACGCGGCGGTCTTCGCGCCCGAGCACAGCTTCCACCCATGGAGGGCGTTTGCGTCCCTGATGGTCTTCATCGGCGCGGTGACGGCCGCCACGATGGGCGTGGCACCCATCGCCGCGACCGCCTTTGCCGGGGCGGTGCTGCTGATCCTGATCCGCGTGATCGATCCGGACGAGGCATACCGCGGGCTGCGCCCGGAAATCCTGATGCTGATCGCCGGGATGGTGGTGATCGGCGTGGCCATGGAGGAAACCGGCCTTGCCGCCGCGGCGACCGCCAGGCTGGTGAACACCATCGGCCCGCTGGGCCCCCTGTTTGCATTGATCGTGTTCTACGGCGCGACGGTCCTGCTGACCGAACTCCTGTCGAACGCCACCGTCGCGGTGCTGCTGACCCCGGTGGCCGTGAGCCTGGCCGAAGGGCTGGCGGTCCACCCCAAACCGTTCGTCGCCGCCGTCATGATCGGGGCAAGCGCGGCCTTCGCCACGCCATATGGATACCAGACCAATGCGCTGGTCTTCCAGCTGGGCGGATACCGTTACATGGATTTCGTGCGCGTCGGCCTGCCGCTCAACCTCGTCACCTGGGCCGCGGCGTGCATCGCGATCCCGATCGTTTTCCCGTTCTGACGGCCTCGCTCCCGGGATGCCGACCGCCTATCCCGGGCGCTCGGCCGCGGCGCGCTCGCGGAATTCCTCCTTCAGCTTGCGCTTGTAGAGCTTGCCGTTCGCCTCGCGCGGCAGGGCGTCGCGGAACTCGATCTCGCGCGGGAGCTTGAGCCGGGCGAGCCGCTGGCCCAGGTATTCGAGCAACTCGGCCCTCAGGCCGTCGCCGGCCCGCGCCATGTCCGCTGGTTGGACCACCGCCACCACGCGTTCGCCCATGTCGGGGTCCGGCGCGCCGACAACGGCGGCGTCGACGACCGCGGGGTGCGTGATGAGCAGGTTCTCGATCTCCTGCGGGTAGATGTTCACCCCGCCCGAGATGATCATGTTGCTGCGCCGATCCGTGAGATAAAGGTAGCCGTCGGCATCCAGCTTGCCGATGTCGCCCAGGGTGGTCCATCCTTGGGCATGGGTCGCTTCGGCCGTCTTGTCCGGATCGTTGTGATAGGCGAACTGGCTGTCGTTCTCGAAGAAGATCACCCCTTCCTCGCCAACGGGCAGTTCCTTGCCTTCGCCGTCGCAGATATGCGGCACGCCCATGATAGGCTTGCCGACCGAGCCCGGATGATCGAGCCATGCCTGCGCGGTGAGGAACGTCATGCCGTTGCCTTCGCTCCCCGCGTAGTATTCCAGCAGGATCGGCCCCCACCAGTCGATCATCGCGTGCTTCACATCGACCGGGCAGGGCGCGGCCGCGTGGATCGCGCGCTTGTGGCTCGACAGGTCGTACCGCGTGCGCACCTCTTCCGGCAGCTTGAGCATGCGGACGAAGTGAGTCGGCACCCACTGGCTGTCGGTGACCGCGTATTTCTCGATCGCGGCGAGCGCGGCTTCGGGATCGAACTTTTCCATCACCACCACCGTGCCGCCGAGACAGTGCGTGGTCATCGTCCAGCGGAACGGTGCGGCGTGGTAGAGCGGGCCCGGCGAAAGATAGACGACGCTGCCGTCCGTGGGCCATCCGAAGGCGTGGGCCGCCAGCATGACGAGCGGCGAAACCGCCATGTGATCGGGATCGGGCGGGCTGACCGGCTTGATCCCCTTGGGCCGGCCCGTGGTGCCGGAGCTGTACAGCATGGCGAGGCCGGGCGCCTGGTCGGCGATCGGCTCCGCCGGCATGGCCGCGATCGCCGCCGCGGCATCCGGCGCCCCTTCGAACACCAGCTGCGCGACATCGGGCGCCAGCGACGCCAGTTCGGCCAGGCGCGGGGCGAACTGGACTGAACTGATCAGCAGCGTGGCGTCGCTGTCGGCCAGGATATAGGCGATCTCGTCGGCCGTCAGGTGCGTGGAGATCGGTACCAGCGTGGTGCCGGCGCGCTGGTTGCCCCAGGCGATCTCGAGATATTCCGGCCGGTTTTCCAGCAGCAGGGCCACCGCCCCGCCCTGCCCGATGCCCCGGCTGCGCAGCAGCTGGGCGATGCGGTCGGCGGCGGCGTCGAGCTCTCCGTACGTCACGATCTGGCCGCTCCCGGCCATGACGATAGCCGGATGCTGCGCACGCGCCTGCGCGTGGATTGTCGGATGCATCGTCATCTCTCCCGTCGCTCTTTTGACGGGAGCCTAGTTTTCCATTGCCACCGGGCAAGCGAAAAGGGCGGCAGGACTTACGCCCGCCGCCCCGTCACCGGCGCCCTCTCCCAGCTGCCGGAGCCCGCCGCGTTCGGCGGGCGCTGTTCGTCGAAATGCTTACTTCGCGGCGAGCGCGAGACCGCTGCTGCTGCCGCCACCGGTTTCCGCCATGTAGGGGATCGGATTGACCGCTTCGCCGGCAACGCGGACTTCGTAGTGCAGGTGCGGCCCGGTCGAGCGGCCGGTGGAACCGACGTAGCCGATCACGTCGCCCTTGCGCACCCGGTCGCCCGCGGCAACGGCGACGCGGCTCATGTGAGCGTAACGGGTTTCGATGTCGCCGCCGTGCGCGATGGAAACGAACAGGCCGTAGCTGGAGAACCAGTCCGCCTTGCCGATCACGCCGTCGGCGGTGGCGTAGATGGGCGTGCCGGTCGGAGCCGCAAGATCGATGCCCTTGTGGGCGCGCTTGCCGCCGATCACCGGGTGGGTGCGCATGCCGTAGCCGCTGCTGGTGGAGCCGACGGCCAGCGGGGCGCGCGACGGGATGGAAACACCCATCGACGGCGCGACGGGCGTGGAAACGGTCGGACTCTGGTCCATCGAGCGCCAGCTGCTGAACAGCTGCTTGAACTGTTCGTCACCGCCCGAAACGCCCGCTGCCTTGGCATCGCGGACCGGGGCGACCAGGTCCGCCGAAGCGGCGCTGGCGTTGGCGAGGGCGGGCGTGGCGCCCATCGTGAAGACTGCGCCGAATGCCGCGAGTGCAGCAATGACCCGGCGCTGGATAAGGCTTGCGACCAAAATACCCGTCCTTTTTACGGCGACACCCCCCGGCGCCGCTTCGAACCCGATGCGAAATCACCGCAAAAGCGATGTTTCGTTAAATTTCCTGAGACTGATCGGAACCCCCCGCCGTCTCGTGGATTGTGGGTTAAGCGGCGAAACTTTTATGAAGCAAGCACACCGCACGCTGCGAGCGACAAACCGGCAGCCGAACGCGCCGAGTCGTTGAATGGAGGCTTCAGCGCGCCGCGGAAATGCCTGCGCACCAGCGAAATCCATAGCGAATCCGGGCTTACGCCGCGGTTATGCGCAATTCGCCGCAGGTATTTGACGCCAATCCGGACGTGGCGAATTTCGTCGTCAAGGATTCGTTCGAGGATGCGGGCGCCCGATTGATCGCCGGCTGCGCGCACCCGCGCCAGGGTCGCCGGCGTGACGTCAAGCCCGCGCGCCTCCAGCACCATCGGCACGACCGCCAGCCGCGCCGCGACATCGCCAGCCGTGTCCGCGGCGGCCTGCCACAAGCCGTCGTGCGCCGGCAACGCACCGTAATGACTGCCCATCGACGCGAGATGCCGATCCAGCAAGGCGAAGTGCATCGCCTCGTCCGCTGCGACGCCGAGGAAATCGCCGACGAATTCCGCGCCCATTTCCGTGCCGAACCGCCCGGCCATGTCGAGCGCCAGATCGATCGCGACGAATTCGATGTGCGCGAGCGCGTGCCACAGCGCGATCCGCGTCCGCCGCGATCCGCCCTTTCCGCGCTTGGGCATCCGGTTCGGCGGCAGCAGTTCCGGCGCCGCGGGCCGGGCCGGGCGGGACGGCATCGGCAAGTCACCGGACAACGCCAGTAGCCCCAGCCGCCAGTCGCGGGCGACCTTGCGCGCCGCCTTGACCTTGGCCGCAGGGTCAGCGGTCAGCAGCGCCGCGCGGATCGCCGCGCCGACCGACGGGTCCGGGTTCACAGCGCGCGGGCCGCTTCCAGCACTTCGGCGGCGTGGCCCCTGACCTTGACCTTGTTCCAGACCCGCGAAATCCGGCCTTCGGAATCGAGCAGGTAGGTGGTCCGCACCATGCCCATGAACGTCTTCCCGTAGAGCTTCTTTTCCGTCCAGATGCCGAGCGCGTCGGACAGGCCGCCTTCCGCCGCATCGCTCGCCAGCGGGACCGCGAGGCTCTGACGGGCAATGAAGGACGCGTGCCGTGCCGGCGAATCCTTCGACACCCCCAGCAGGGCCACGCCGGCTTCCGCGAACGCCGGGGCGAGTGCGGTGAAGTCCTTCGCCTCGGTCGTGCAGCCGGGCGTGTTGTCCTTGGGATAGAACCAGATCACGGCCGGCGCGCCGGCGAAGTCCGACGGGCGCACCGTGCCGCCTTCGGGCGTTTCCAGCGCGATATCAGGCATCGGGTCGCCCACTCCGGGATAGCTCATTTCACGTCTCCAAGGGTTCGCCGAGCGATTCGGCCCAGCTCGCGGCGACTTCCTGCCGGGCGCGGGCAAAGGCGTCCACCAGCGCGCGCCAGCCATCATGGCCGCATGCTTCGGCCAGCGCCTGCGCTGCCGCAGGAGCCGGTTCGGCAAGGTCCGGCGCGAGCAGCCGGCCCGCGACCAGCAACCGGGTCATCAGCGCCAGCGCGGGGCCCAGTTCCGCACGCAGCACACCCAGTTCGGCCAAATGCGCCACCGCCTTGCCGAGATCGGGATCGAACCCGGCGCGTTCGCGAAGCTGCAGGTAGTGCACCAGGAATTCGAGATCGACGAGCCCGCCGCGCAGCAGCTTTGCATCGAGCGGACCCTGCGGCGGCTTGTGGGCAGCCATTTCCGCCCGCATCCGCAACACGTCGGTCCGCAGCACGTCGGCGTCGCGCGGCTGGTGAAGCACGCTGTCGATGATCGCTTGCAGGCCAGCCCGCGCGTCCGCTGACCCGGTAAGCGGCCGGGCGCGGGCCAGCGCCATGTGCTCCCATGTCCAGGCTTCCTCGCGCTGGTATCGGGCGAAGCTGTCGAGGCTGACGGCGAGCGGCCCCTGAGCGCCCTGGGGGCGCAGCCGGGTGTCGACTTCGTACAGCGCGCCCTCGGCGGTCGGCACGCTGAGCGCAGCCGTCACCCGCTGGGCCAGCCGATTGAAGTAATGCGTGACGCCAAGGGGCCGCCGACCGTCCGATTCCCCGTCGAAGGTGCCGGTGAACAGGTAGATGACGTCAAGGTCCGATGCATGGGTCAGCGTCCCGCCGCCGAGCCGCCCCAGGCCGAGCACGACGAGCTCCCCGCCCGGAACCTTGCCGTGCACCTGTTCGAATTCGCGCACAGCATCGCGCTGCGCCACCACCAGGGCCGCCTCCGCCGTCCGCGACAGCGCCGCGCCGATGGCCAGCGGATCGTGGATCGCCGCAATCGTCTGGAGCCCCAGGCCGAAGCGCAGCTCGCCGGTGACGCGGCGGATGCGGTCGAGCCGGACTTCGTAATCGGTGCCCTCCTCGCAGGCCATGCGGTCGGCGATCGCCTCTACAGGGCCCGGCAGCTCCAGCGCCCGGCGATCGATCAGCGTGTCGAGCAGTTCGGGCCGCCGCCCCAGCTTGTCCGCCAGGGTCGGCGCGAGCACGAGGATGCGGGCAAGCTGGTCGAGCAGCGCGGGGCGCTGGATCAGCAGATTGAACAGGTTGATCGCACTCGGGCTCGCCGCAAGCACGCGCTCCCAGCGGTTGAGCGCCTGCACCGGGTCCGGCGCCGCGGCAAACCGTTCGAGCAGCGTCGGCAGCAGCGTTTCGAACGCATCGCGCGCGGCCTGCGACCGCAGTGCGCGGATCCGTCCGTCCCCCCAGCCGGCGATGCGTTCGGCCAGGCGCTCCCCATCCGGGAAGCCCAGCTCCTCCAGCCGGGCCGCCAGCGCGCCGCCGCGTGCGGGCATCGCGACGGCAACCTCGTCCTCCGCGATCAGCGAATCGTAACGCCGTGCGACCGCGTCCGTTATCGACCGCAGTTCTTCGACCAGTGCCTTTCCATCGGCCAGGCCGTCGAGCGCGGCGACGTTGTCGAGCGCATCGCCGGCAGGGAGGCTGTGCGTCTGGTGGTCTTCGACCATCTGCAGGCGATGCTCGATCGTTCGCAGCCGGTCGTACGCCTCGCCAAGCTCGGCGGCGTCGCCGTTGTCGATCAATCCCGCGGCGGCCAGGGCGTCGAGGGCCGCGCGTGTCCCCCTTTCGCGCAAGGCCGGATCGCGCCCGCCATGGATGAGCTGGTGCGTCTGGGCGAAGAATTCGACCTCGCGTATGCCGCCGCGGCCCAGCTTCACGTTGAACCCGGGCCCGGGCGTGCGCGGCCCCGAATGACTGGCGCGGATGCGCGCGGTCAGGCGGCGAATTTCCCCGATGGCGCCGAAATCGAGGCTGCGGCGCCAGACGAATGGCCGGATTGCGGCGAGGAATCGCTCCCCCGCCGGCACATCGCCGGCGCAGGCCCGCGCACGGATGAATGCCGCGCGCTCCCACGCCAGGGCGGAGCTTTCGTAATGCGTCAATGCCCCTTCCACGGGAATGGCCAGCGGGCTCACCTCCGACGCCGGCCGCAGCCGCAAGTCGACCCGGAAGACATAGCCTTCCGCCGTGACCTCGCTCAGCAAACGAACCACCTCGCTGGCATAGCGCTGGGCCGCCTCCCCCGGATCGTCGCGATCGCGCCGGGGGAGCGTGTCGCGATCGTACAGCAGGATAGGATCGATATCGGAGCTGTAGTTGAGCTCGCACGCGCCGTGCTTGCCCAGCGCCAGGGCGATCATGCCGGCCGGCCGGGCATCTGGCACCCGGCGGCGGATCGCGGCGCCGATTGCCGCGTCCATGGCCCGGTCGGCAAACGCGGACAATTCAGCCACGACCCGGGCCAGGGGGAAAGCGCCCGCCAGGTCGCCCAGCGCCAGCGTCGTCGCCAGGGCCAGCCGCTGGCGCCGCAGGGTGCTGCCGACCTCCCCGGCGCCCGATCCTGCATCCGCGACCCAGCGCAAGGCCGCTTCGCCGTCCCCGGTCTCGAGCAAGGCGGCAAGATCCGGCTGGCGATCGAGGGCGCGGGCCAGGAACGGCGCGTGCCTGCGTGCGCGTTCGATCGCGGATGACCAGTCGCCTTCCATTCCGCGTGCCCTGCCGCCTCGCGCCCGGCCGTGCAAGCCGCGCGCCCTTGCGGCGGGTGCCCGGCTTTGCGACAAGCGCGCCAAATCGAAGGGGAAATGCCATGATCGCCCGCCTGCTGACCGCCGCCGCCACCGCCGCCCTGCTGACCGCCTGCACCACGGCCGCCGCGCCGCCACCTCCGGCATCGGGCGCCGTGCCCGAAGTCGCCGCCGGCACGCTGTCGGAAGCGACCATGCGTCATGCGATCGCGCGCCTGGCCTCCGACGAATTCGAAGGGCGCGCGCCCGGGACCGCGGGGGAAGAAAAGACGGTCGCCTTCCTCATCGACCAGTTCAGGAAGGCCGGGCTGGAGCCGGGCAACAACGGATCGTGGGTGCAGCGCGTGCCGCTGGTCGAGATCACCGGCGCGAATTTCGCCCCGCTTGCCGTCACCGGGCCTGACGGCAAGACGCAGACTTTCGCTTACGGCGACGACTGGGTGGCGGCGACCTACCGCGAGACACCGACGGTAAACCTCGCAAACAGCGAGCTCGTCTTTGTCGGTTTCGGCATCGTCGCCCCGGAGAAGGGCTGGAACGATTACGCCGGCGTCGACATGAAGGGCAAGACGGCGGTGATCCTGGTCAACGACCCGGATTACGAAGCGCAGGGTCTGACCGGCGAATTCAACGGCCGCGCGATGACCTATTATGGTCGGTGGACCTACAAGTTCGAAGAAGCCGCCCGCCAGGGCGCGGCGGCCGCGATCATCGTGCACGACACGTTCCCCGCCGCCTATGGCTGGAACGTCGTCGAAAGCAGCTGGTCGGGCCCGCAGGTCTATGCCCAGCGCGGCGACAAGGGCGCAGACCAGACCATGATGAACGGCTGGGTACAGAAAGGCGTGGCGGAGAAGATCCTTGCCGCCGGGGGCCAGGACCTGGCGCGGCTGTCCGCGGCGGCGAAGGCGAAGGGATTCAAGCCGGTGCCCCTGGGCGTGAAGGCTGCGACCCGCTTCGACAACACGATGCGCACTTTCGAATCGCAGAACGTGATCGCGATGCAGAAGGGCAGCGTCGCGCCGGACGAATACGTTCTCTACACCGCGCACTGGGACCACCTCGGCCGCTGCAAGGCGGACGCGACGGGCGACGATATCTGCAACGGCGCGGTCGACAATGCCACGGGAACGGCCGCCCTCGTCGCGCTGGGTGAAGCCAACGTCAAGGCAGGGCCCGCGCGCCGCAGCCAGGTGTTCCTGGCCGTCACGGCCGAGGAATCGGGCCTGCTGGGCAGCGAATACTACGCGGCGAACCCGGTCTTCCCCCTCGCCCAGACGGTGGGCGGGGTGAACATGGACGGCCTGCTGGCCGGCGGCCGTTCGCGTGACGTGACGATCGTGGGCGGCGGCAAGAGCGAACTCGACCGCTACCTCGATTGGGCGCTCTCCGCGGAAGGCCGCGCCGGCACGCCCGAACCGACGCCGGAAAAGGGGTTCTACTACCGTTCCGACCACTTCAGCCTCGCCAAGCGCGGGGTGCCGATGCTCTATATCGATGCTGGTGAAGACATGGAGACAGGCGGGGTCGCCGCGGGCAAGGCAGCGGCCAAGGCTTACGAAGAAGCGCGCTATCACCAGCCGGCGGATGAATACGACGCGAGCTGGGACATGTCGGGCCTGATGCAGCAGGTGCAATTGTTCTACCGCGTCGGCCGCAGCATGGCGATGGCGAGCGGCTGGCCGAACTGGGTGGAAGGCGACGAATTCCGCGCGATCCGCGACCGCAACTGCGCGCAGAGCGCCGCCGGCTGCTGAGCAGGCGCACGATGACCGTGACGATGCCGCCCGAATGGGCGCCGCAGGAATGGCTGTGGATCGGCTTTCCCCACGATGCGGAGGAATGGCCCGATTTCCTTCCGCGCGCGCAGGAGCAGGTCGCGGCATTCGCGAACGCCGTTGCCGAGAGCGGGCAGCCCGTTCGCCTGCTGGTGCGCGATGCGGCAAACGAGGCGCGGGCGCGCGCGCTCGTTTCGGGCGCGGTCACGCTCGAGCGGCGAACTTACGGCGACATCTGGCTGCGCGACACGGGTCCGCTGGTCCGGGGCGACGGCACCGCGCTCCGCTGCCGGTTCAACGGCTGGGGCGGCAAGTTCCTGATGGAAGGCGACCGGGAGATCGGCGCCGCGCTGGCCCGGGATGCCGGGCTGCCGGTCAAGGCGAGCGACTGGATCCTCGAAGGCGGCGCGATCGACACCGACGGCACCGGCCTGGTTGTGACGACGGAGCAGTGCCTGCTCAACCCCAACCGCAATCCCGACCTGTCACGCAGCGAGATCGAGGCGCGGCTGGCGCGCGACCTCGGCTTCACGCGCGTCCTGTGGCTGGGCGATGGCCTGGTGAACGATCACACGGACGGCCACGTCGATAACCTCGCCCGCTTCGTCGCGCCGAACCGGCTCGCGCTGCCGCGCGCGACCGGGGCTGGCGATCCCAATGCCGCGATCTATGCAGACGCGAAGGCGCGGGCCGAGGCGTTCGGGGTCGAGGTTGCGGAAATCCCCTCGCCCGGCCTGGTCACGCGGGGCGATTTCGTCGAGCCGGCGAGCTACGCCAACTTCGCGGTGACGACGAAGCTGGTGGTCGTGCCCACGTTCGGCTCGCTGCACGATGCGGACGGCGTCGCGGCGATCGCGGCGCTGTTTCCCGACCGCGCGACGATCGGGTTGCCGGCGGACGCGGTGCTGGCCGGGGGCGGCGGCTTTCACTGCGCCAGCCAGCAGATGCCGCGCCTGGCAGGATAAAACCGCTCTCCGGTGGCCGGCGTCAGGGGGGCGTCGCGAACCATATCGTATGGCGCGGGCCCTTGCCGCCGATGCGGGCGGACACGCTGACTTCGTCCACCTCGAACCCGGACTTGCCGAGACGCCGGGCGAACGCCGGGTCGGGCGCGGCGGACCAGATCGCCAGCACCCCGCCCGGCCGCAGCGCGTGGCGGGCGGCGCGCAGGCCCTGCGGCGAATAGAGCGCATCGTTCTCTGCGCGCACCAGCCCGTCAGGGCCGTTATCCACGTCGAGCAGGATGGCGTCCCACGCGTGCGGCCGCTCGCGAATCGCAGTGCTCACATCGCCCATGCGCAGGGTGACGCGGTGATCGTCGAGACAGCCGGCCGCGAGTTCCGCCATCGGGCCGCGCGCCCATTCGACGATCTCGGGCACCAGTTCCGCCACCGTCACCCGCCCGCCGGAGCCCATCCGCGCGAGGGCCGCGCGCAGGGTGAAGCCCATGCCGTAACCGCCGATGAGCAGGTGCGGTGCGGCCGCGTGGGGAAGCCGGTCGAGCGCCATTTCGGCGAGCGCCACCTCCGAGCCCCAGCGCCGCGTGCTCATCAGTTCGTTATGGCCCAGCACGATCATGAAGTCGGCGTCGTGGCGGTAGAGGTCGAGCCGCTCCCCGCCCGGGACCTGGGCCGAGCCCAGCAGTTCGCGCTGAATCAAACCCGGAGGTCCGGTGGGGTCGCTTCCGCCCGGAGAAGCGCGATCGCCTCGGCAAGCGAGAGCACTTTCTGGTGCTCCGCGCCGAGGGTGCGCAGGGCCACGGTCCCTTCCTCCGCCTCGCGCTTGCCGACCACCAGCAGGTGCGGGACTTTTGCCAGAGAGTGTTCCCTTACCTTGTAATTGATCTTCTCGTTGCGAAGATCCGTCTCGACCCGAATACCTGCCGCCGCGAGCTGCCGCGCGACATCGCCGGCGTAGCCATCGGCTTCCGACACGATCGTCGCGACCACCGCCTGAGTGGGCGCAAGCCAGAGCGGCAGCTTGCCGGCAAAATGTTCGATCAGGATGCCGATGAAGCGTTCGTAGGAGCCGAAGATCGCCCGGTGCAGCATCACCGGACGATGTTTCTCCCCGTCTTCGCCGATGTAGCTTGCATCCAGCCGGTCGGGCAGCACCCGGTCGCCCTGGATCGTGCCCACCTGCCAGGTCCGCCCGATCGCGTCGGTGAGGTGCCATTCCAGCTTGGGGGCATAGAACGCGCCTTCGCCGGGCAGTTCTTCCCACCCGTAATCCGCGTTGGCCATGCCGGCTTCGGCCACGGCATCGCGCAGTTCCTGTTCCGCCTTGTCCCAGTCCGCTTCCGAGCCGAACCGTTTTTCCGGACGAAGCGCCAGCTTGACGTGGTAGCTGAACCCGAAATCGCGATAGACGCTGTCGGCCAGCGCGCAGAACGCGCGCACTTCTTCCACCACCTGCGCTTCGGTGCAGAAGATATGCGCGTCGTCCTGGGTGAACTGGCGCACGCGCATCAGGCCGTGCAGCGCGCCGTGCGGTTCGTTGCGGTGGCAGCAGCCCATCTCGCCGAGGCGGATGGGCAGTTCGCGGTAGCTGGTGATCCCCTGCTTGAAGACGAGGACGTGCGCCGGGCAGTTCATCGGCTTCAGCGCCATCCATTCGGCTTCATCGGCCACGCGCGGCGCGGCGCCGGCACCCTCTCCGTCGAGGTCGGGCACGATGTCGGGCACGGCGAACATGTTTTCGGCATATTTGCCCCAGTGTCCGGACTGTTCCCACTGGCGCACGTCCATCAGTTGCGGCGTCTTGATCTCGCGGTAGCCGGCGGCGTCCATCTTACGCCGCATGTAGGATTCGAGTTCGCGCCAGATGCGGAAGCCCTGCGGATGCCAGAACACGCTGCCGTGCGCTTCTTCCTGCAGGTGGAACAAGTCCATCTCGCGGCCCAGCTTGCGGTGGTCGCGCCTGGCCGCTTCCTCCAGCCGGTGGAGATGCGCGTCGAGCTGCTTCCTGTTCAGCCAGCCGGTGCCGTAGATGCGCGTGAGCTGCGCGTTGTTCTGGTCGCCCCGCCAGTAGGCGCCGGCCACCCGCATCAGCTTGAACGCCGCCGGATCGAGCTTGCCGGTCGAGGGCAGATGGGGCCCCCGACACATGTCGAGCCACGCGCCCTCCTCGCCCGGCTGGCCGGAGTGATAGACGGTCAGCTCCTCGTTCTCGGGCAGCTCGGCAGCCCATTCGGCCTTGAAGGTTTCGCCATCGGCGCGCCACTTCTCGATCAGGCGCTGGCGGCTCCACACCTCGCGTACCAGCGGCTTGTCGGCGCGGATGATCTCGCGCATCTTTTCCTCGATCGCCGGCAGGTCGTCCATCGAGAACGGATCGCGCGTGGCGGGCGCCATGACGTCGTAATAGAACCCGTCGTCGGTCGCCGGGCCGAAGGTGATCTGCGTGCCGGGCCACAAGGCCTGCACCGCTTCGGCCAGCACGTGCGCGTAATCGTGCCGCGCAAGCTCCAGCGCATCGGCCTCGTCGCGGCTGGTGACGAGCGCGAGCGCGGCGTCGCCTTCGAACGGGCGATTGAGATCGCGCAGTTCCGCCCCCGAGCCATGATCCACGCGCGCCGCCAGCGCCGCCTTGGCGAGGCCCGGGCCGATCGCGGCGGCGATGTCGCCGGGCGTGGAGCCGGCGGGCACTTCGCGCACCGATCCGTCGGGGAGGCTGATCTTGAGAAGCTCGGTCATGAATACCCTTGGCCGCGATATGCGCGGTTTGCCTGGCGGGCCCTTGGCACAAGGCGGGGCGCGCCGGAAGGCGTCAGATGTTCGGCAGTTCCGGGGGATGACGCCGTTCCGCCCCGAAACCGGGCGGCGGCGAACCTGCTAGCGCAGGATCGACCAGCCCCGGCACGCCGGGCTGGTGGTAGTCGAAATTGCAGCAGCATTCGTCATCGCCGTCATAATACGCCGGCAGCCGGGCCATCTCAACCCCCCGGCGCCGGGCCGCGGGATTCGGCCTTCATACCATTGCCCCCGCCCGCGCCGCCCGGCACAAGCCGGTCATGATCGAAACGCAATACCATGTCGTGGGGGATCGCCGCATCGCCCTGCGCCACGTCGCGGGCCAAGGCCCGGCGATCGTGTTCCTGCCGGGCTACATGTCCGACATGGCCGGCAGCAAGGCGTGCGCGGTCATGAAATGGGCGCGCGGCGAAGGGCGCGAATGCCTGCTGCTCGATTATTCGGGATGCGGCGAATCGGACGGCGCCTTCGCGGAAGGGACGCTCCGCAGATGGCGGGATGAAGTGCTCGCACTCATCGCGGCGCGCGTGCGCAATCCGGTGATCCTGGTCGGCAGCTCCATGGGCGGCTGGCTGATGCTTCTTGCCGGCCTCGCACTCGGCGAGCGACTGCACGGTCTCGTCGGCATCGCCGCCGCGCCGGATTTCACCGAATGGGGCCGATCGGCAGAGGACAAGGCGCGGCTGCAAAACGGAGAGACAGTGCTCGACGAAAATCCCTACGGGCCCGATCCCACGCCGATGCATCCCGCTTTCTGGGCGGACGGACAGGCGAACCTGTTGCTCGACGACCCCATCCCGCTCGATTGCCCCGTCCACCTTTTGCACGGCATGGAAGACCGGGACGTCCCGTGGGAGATTTCGCTGCGCCTGTCCCGCGCGCTGCGTTCGCCGCAGGTTCACCTGACGCTGGTCAAGGACGGCGACCACCGGCTCAGCCGCGAGGCGGACATCGCCTTGCTCCTGACCACGATCGCCACCATCTGAAGGCCCGACATGCTCACCGCCCTCGCCCCCATTCTCCTGATGCAGGTCGGCATCGCGCCCACCGCCGCGCCGGTCAGCGCCGTCCCGCCGGAACTGCGCGACAGGCCGGCGCGCAATGCGCCCATGCCCGATCGCGCGGCAGCCCAGCCGGCGATAGAGGTGTGCCTGCAGACGGCGCGGACCGACCCCGCCCGTGCGCGCGCGATCGCGGAGGAATGGACGGCGCGCACCGCGGGCGTCCAGCGCGCGGCGGGGCAGCACTGCCTGGGCGTCGCCGCGGCCAATGCCGGCGACTGGCGCGCGGCTTCGGACGCCTTCATCGCGGCGCGGGAAGGGGCGACCGATGGCCGCTTCCGCGCGCGGATGGGCGCGCTCGCGGGCAGCGCATTGCTGGCGCAGGACCGCGCGAAAGACGCCTTGCGCATACTCGACGCCTCCGCCCTGGAGGCTGCGGGCGAACCTGAACTCGCGGGCGCCATCGCGATGGACCGCGCCAGTGCGCTGATCGCGCTGGACCGAACGCAGGATGCCGCCACCGCGCTTTCCGCCGCGCGCGCCGCCGTGCCCGGCGATGCCCACGCTTGGCTGCTCTCCGCCACCCTTGCCCGCAGGGACGGCGATCTGGCGTCCGCGCAGTCGTGGATCGAGGAAGCCGCGCGGCGCGATCCGCGCGATCCGACCATCGGCCTGGAAGCCGGCGTGATCGCCGCGCTCGGCCAGCGGGATGACGCAGCGCGGCGCTCGTTCCAGTCGGTGGTGGAGACCGCTCCCGACAGTGCGGAGGCGGCGGCCGCGCGCCAGTATCTCGCGCAGCTCGCCGGCGGATGATCCCGCTTTCCGTCCTCGAACTCGTGTCCGTGCGCGAAGGCGGCACCGTGGGCGAGGCGCTGCGCGCCGCCGCCAGCCTGGCGCGGTGTGCCGAACGCCATGGCTACAAGCGCTTCTGGGTCGCGGAACATCACGCGATGGAGGGCATTGCCGGCGGGGCGACATCGGTCGTGCTGGCGCATATCGGCAACGCGACGTCGACGATCCGCGTGGGATCGGGCGGCATCATGCTGCCCAACCACAACCCGTTCGTGATCGCCGAACAGTTCGGCACGCTGGACGCGCTGTTCCCCGGGCGGGTCGACCTGGGGCTGGGCCGGGCCCCGGGCGCCGGTCCCGAACTGCAGCGGGCCCTGCGCAAGAACCTGCACCAGGCGGCCGAATATTTCCCGCAGGACGTGGCGGACCTGCGCGCGCTGCTGACCGGGGAGCCGCCGACCACGATCCGCGCGACGCCCGGGCACGGGTCCAATGTCGAGATGTGGATGCTGGGCTCCAGCCTGTTCGGGGCCGATCTCGCGGCAAAGCTTGGCATGCCCTATGCGTTTGCGAGCCATTTCGCGCCCGATCACCTCGACGCTGCGCTCGCCCTCTACCGCCAGCGCTTCCAGCCGTCGCAGTGGCTGGAGCGGCCCTATGTAATGGCAGCGATGACGGTCTTTGCCGCAGAGACCGATGCCGAAGCGGAGTTGATCGCCAGTTCCCAGCAGCAGAGCTTCGTCCGCCTGCGCACGGGGAACCCCGGCAAGCTTCCGCCGCCAATCGCCAATTATCGCGATAGCCTGCCCGTGCAGGCGCAGGCCATGCTGGCGCACATCGGCCAGGCGAGCGCGATCGGCTCGCCCGCCACGGTGCGCGAGGCGATCGGCCGGTTCGTCGAACGCACCGGAGCGCACGAGATCATCGCATCGGGCGCTGCCTACGATGCCGACGCGCGCGAGAATTCGCTGGCGCTTACGGTCGAGGCGCTGAACGGGTAGAAGGGCGCCAGCCGGGGTGGGGCGCTGCCCTTGCGGGGTAGGAGGCAAAGGCCTATCGGCCTCAGATTGCTGCAATAGGCGGCAACAATATAACACGGGCCCGAAACCCGCGCGGCCCAACGGAGTAAGACCCGATGGCCGCTGACGCCGCTGATACCGATCACAAATCCCCTGTGCCTTCCGCTGGAGGCACCGCCTTGTCGAAGGCGCTGGCGGAGCGGCTGGCCGATTCGATCCTGCCCGGCGACACGCCGATGGCGCACAGCGAACTGGAAGAAGCGGCGCGGTTCCTGCTGGAGGCGGCGGTCCGGCGCGAAGCGGGCCAGCCGATCATCGCCCTGGGATCGCCCGGCGACGGACGCCGGTTCATGCGGATCGCCATCATCAATGACGACATGCCGTTCCTGGTGGATTCGGTCTCGGCGTGCGTCGCTGCCCATGGCCTCGCCATCGACCGCCTGCTCCACCCCGTCGTCGCGGTCCGCCGCGATGATGCCGGGGCCATCGTTGCCCTGCCCGCCAGCGCCGCCGGGGAAGCGCGCGAATCGATGATCTACATCGAGACGCCGCGCCTCGACGCCAAGATGCGGCGCGAGCTGGAAAAGGACCTTGCCGTCACGCTGGCCGACGTCCGGGCCGCGGTCACCGACTGGGGCAAGATGCGCGAGGCGATGCTGGCGGACGCCGAGCGGCTGGTCGACACCGAGGGCGGCGCCCTGCTGCGCTGGCTGGAAGACGGGATGCTGACCCAGCTCGGCCACATCGTCCGCTATCGCGACGGCAGGAACGCCGGCGCGCTGGGCATCTGCCGCAAGAGCGCCCGTCAGATCCTGGCCGATGCATCCTATGACCGCGCGTTCGCCTGGTTCGAGGACAGCGCGAACGACGGGCACGCCCCGCTGATCGTCAAGGCGAACCGCACGTCCAACGTTCATCGCCGTGTGCCGCTCGACCTGTTCATCGTGCCGGTTCACGACGATGGCAAGCTCGCCGCGCTGTCGATCCACGCCGGCGTGTGGACCAGCGCGTCGCTGGCCACGCCGCCGGCCCAGGTGCCCCGCCTGCGCGCGCAGCTGGCGCAGCTCAACGCCAAGTTCGGGTTCGATCCCGCCAGCCATACCGGCAAGGCCCTGGTCCACGCGCTGACCGCGCTGCCGCACGATCTGGTGATCGGCTTTTCCGACGCCGATATCGAACGCGTGGCGACCACGATGATGAGCCTGGTCGACCGGCCGCGGCCGCGCCTGGTGCTGGTCGAAGCGCCGCTGTCGCGCCACCTGTTCGCGTTCGTCTGGCTGCCGCGCGACATGCTGTCCACCCAGGTGCGCCTGCGGATCGAAGCCTTGCTGGAAGAAGGTTCGGGCGCGAAGGCGCTCGACTGGAGCCTGCAGGTCGAAGGCGGCAACCTCGCCATGCTGCGCTACGTGCTCGATTATCGCGAGAACGAGGGCACGCCGGACGTTTTCGCCATCGAGAACGCGCTCCAGGCCCTGCTGCGCGGCTGGGGAGAGGCTGTCGAAAGCGAGCTGGCGGAGGACGAGGAACCCGCCCGCGCCGCCGCGCTCGCCGCGCGGTTCGCAGACAGCTTCCCCACCAGCTACCGCACCGCCTATGGCGCGGCCGAGGCCGCGCGCGACATCCGCCGGTTGCGGCGCCTGGCGTCGGCCGATGGCGAGGGCGGCGCGGACATGCCGCAGCGCGACGTTCGCCTCTATCGCCTTGCCGGCGACGCCGACGACCGCCTGCGCCTGAAGGTCTATCAGCACGCCGGATCGTTCGCGCTGTCTGATGCCGTGCCCGTGATGGAGAACTTCGGCTTCCGCGTGCTGGAGGAAGTGCCCACTTCGCTGGGCCAGGGGCGGCTCGGCACGATCCACGATTTCACCCTCGGCCTCGGCGAAGGAGAGGAGGCGGACGCCTTGCTCGCCCGCTGCGACGCCATCGAACGCGCCATCGCGGACGTGCTGAACGGCGGTGCGGAAAACGATCCGTTCAACCGGCTGGTGGTCGGCACCGGCCTGGCGGCGACGGACGCGGACCTGCTGCGCGCGCTCTATCGCTATCTGCGCCAGACCGGCATGGGCTTCACCATTCACACCGTGGTCGACGCCTTGCGCCGCGCCCCGCAGGTCACGCGGCCGCTGGTCGCCCTGTTCGCAGCGCGAAACGATCCCGCCTTCCCGAACGACCGCACCCAGGCGGCGGAAGAGCAGGACGAGGCGATCCGCCGCGGCCTCGCCCAGGTGACCGCGATCAACGACGACCGCCTGCTGCGCCTCTATCACGGCGCGATAAAGGCGATCCTCCGCACGAACGCGTTCGCCCCCGCCGCGCGCGAGGCGCTGGCGCTCAAGTTCGATTCGGCGCTGGTGCCGGGCCTGCCCAAGCCGCTGCCCTGGCGCGAAATTTTCGTCTATTCCCGCCGCGTGGAAGGCATTCACTTGCGCGCCGGCCCCGTCGCGCGCGGGGGCCTGCGCTGGTCCGACCGCCGCGACGACTTCCGCACCGAAGTCCTCGGCCTGATGAAGGCGCAGCGGGTCAAGAACGCCGTGATCGTTCCCACCGGGGCCAAGGGCGGCTTCTACCCCAAGCAATTGCCCGATCCCGCGCGCGATCGCGAAGGCTGGGCCGCCGAAGGGCGCGCAAGCTACCAGATCTTCATTCGCTCGCTGCTGTCGATCACCGACAACATCGTCAACGACCAGGTCGTCCACCCGGCCGATGTCGTCATCAACGACGGCAACGACCCCTACTTCGTCGTGGCCGCGGACAAGGGCACGGCGGCGTTCTCCGACGTCGCCAATGCCATCGCCGAAGAGCGCGACTTCTGGCTGGACGATGCGTTCGCCAGCGGCGGTTCCAAGGGGTACGACCACAAGGAAATGGGCATCACCGCCCGCGGCGCGTGGCTTTCGGTCCGGCGCCACTTCCTGGAAATGGGCATCGACGTGCAGACCCAGCCGGTCCGCGTGGCGGGCTGCGGCGACATGTCGGGCGACGTGTTCGGCAACGGCATGCTGCTTTCGCAGGCCATCCGCCTGGTTGCGGCATACGATCATCGCCACATCTTCCTCGATCCCGATCCCGATCCGGCCACCAGCTGGCAGGAACGCAAGCGCCTGTTCGACCTGCCTCGGTCGAGCTGGGACGACTATGACAAGGCGCTGATCAGCAAGGGCGGTGGTGTGTTCGCCCGCAGCCTGAAGAAAGTGCCGCTGTCGGATCAGGTGCGCGCCGTGCTGGGCGTGGACGCAAGCGAGATGGAGCCTGACGCCCTGATCTCCGCGATCCTCCAGGCGCCGGTTGACCTGCTGTGGTTCGGCGGCATCGGCACGTACATCAAGTCCTCGGCCGAAACCAACCCCCAGGTCGGCGATCCGGCCAATGACGCGCTGCGGGTGGACGGCGCGAATGTCCGCGCGAAAGTCATCGGCGAAGGTGCGAACCTGGGCGTCACCCAGGCCGGGCGCATCGAGTTCGCCCTGCGCGGCGCCGAAGGGCGCGGCGGCCGCATCAACGCCGATTTCATCGACAATTCGGCCGGCGTCGACAGTTCCGACAACGAGGTGAACATCAAGATCGCGCTGGCCGCGGCCAAGCGTGCCGGCAAGATGACGGAGCCGGAGCGAGTGGACCTGCTCGTCTCGATGACCGAGGAAGTCGCGCACCTCGTGCTCGAGAACAACCGCCTGCAGGCACTGGCGCTGTCGATCGCATCGCGCGGCGGCCCGGCGGCGACGGCATCCTATTCGCGGCTTATCGAAACGCTGGAAGACCGTGGCGCGCTCGACCGCAAGACCGAAGGCCTGGCGGACGCCGACATCCTGGCCCGCCGTGGGAGCGACGGCGACGGCCTGACCCGGCCCGAACTTGCGGTGCTGCTGTCATCGGCGAAGCTGGTGCTGCAGGACGCGATCGAGGACAGCGCGCTGCCCGCGGATCCGCTGCTGGAAGATACGTTGCTGGCCGCGTTCCCGGAACCGATGCGCAAGGACTGGCGTGCCGAGATCATGGGGCACCGTCTCCGCACCGAGATCATCGCAACGAAGCTTGCGAACCGGATGGTGAACCGTCTCGGCATCGTTAACCCCTTTGAACTGGCGGAGGAAGAAGGCGCCAGCCTGGCGCAAGTGGCATCGGCATTCGTGGCCGCGGAAAAGTTGTTCGACGCCCCGGCGCTGTGGCAGTCGCTGGAAACCACCGCCATGCCCGAAGCCGCGCGGCTCATCCTGTTCGACCGGCTCGCTTCCGCACTGCGGAGCCAGATGGCGGACTTGCTCCGCGCCGGGGCCGGCGCGTGCAAGCCGTCCGCGATGATCGACGAACTGGCCGCCGGCATTGCCGATCTCGGGGATGCGACGGACAGCCTGCTCGCCGCCGAATCGCGGCAGCAATCGGCCCGCCTGCGCGCCGAATTCATCGAGGCGGGCGCGACCGAGGAGATGGCCGGGCAAGTGGCCCACATCTACGACGTCGACGGCGTGGTGGGTCTGGCCAATCTGGCCGGCGACGCGGGTATTCCGCCCCGCGCGCTCACGGCGGGTTTCACCCGGCTGGGCGAAGTCCTGGGCCTGGACTGGGCCCAGGGCACCGCGAAGCTGATGAACCCGTCCGATGTCTGGGAACGGCTCCTGGTCGCCGGCCTTGCGCGCGATTTCCAGCAGATGCGGCTGGACTTCCTGCGCAGGCTGGCCCGGCGCAAGGACGCCAAGGACGATCCCGCGGCGGCGGTGGAGGCCTGGATCGCGGCGCACGACGCCGAAATCCGGCAGTTCCGCAGCATGATCGGGCGCGCGCAGTCCCATACTCCGGTGGCGCCGGCCATGCTGGCTCAGATCGCGAGCCAGGCGCGAAACCTGCTGGGGCGCTAGCGCGCCGCTTGACGGCGCCCGCGATTTTGGCAAGCGCTGGGCAATGGAAAGCGCGGATGTCGTAATCGTCGGGGCCGGGCACGGCGGATCGCAGGCGGCCATCGCGCTGCGGCAGCAGGGATTCGAAGGTTCGATCCTGGTGATCGGCCGCGATCCCGAACCGCCGTACGAGCGGCCGCCCCTGTCCAAGGAATACCTGGCCCGCGAAAAGCCGTTCGAACGCATCCTGATCCGCCCCGTTTCCTTCTGGGAGGAACGGGGAATCGCGCTGCGGCTGGGCGTGGCCGTGACGGCGGTGGACAGCGCGTCCCGCACGGTGAAGCTGACCGACGGTTCCGAAGTCGGCTATGGCAAGCTCATCTGGGCGGCCGGGGGCGATGCCCGCCGCCTCTCGTGCGGCGGGGCCGACCTCTCCGGTGTCCATGCGGTGCGTGACCGGGCGGATGTGGAACGCATCATGGCGGAACTCGATGGCGGGGCCCGGCGCATCGTGGTGGTGGGCGGCGGCTACATCGGCCTCGAAGCCGCGGCCGTCCTGACCAAGATGGGCTGTTCGGTCACGCTGCTCGAAGCGCTGCCCCGCGTGCTGGCGCGCGTGGCGGGCGAGGATCTGAGCGCGTTCTACCAGGACTATCACCGATCAAAGGGCGTGGACCTGCGGCTCGACGCCAAGGTCGATCGGCTCGAGGGCGAGAACGGCTGGGTGCGGCGCGTCCTGCTCGCCGATGGCACCGACATCGCGTGCGACATGGTGGTGGTGGGCATCGGCATCGTTCCGGCGGCCGGTCCCCTGATCGCCGCCGGTGCGGCGGGCGCCAACGGCGTGGACGTGGACGAATACTGCCGCACCATCCTCGACGATGTCTATGCAATCGGGGATTGCGCGGCCCATGCGAACCGCTGGGCGAACAATGCGGTGATACGGCTCGAATCCGTGCAGAACGCCAACGACATGGCAACCACCGTTGCCCGGCACATCTGCGGGACGGAAGAACCCTACCGCGCGTTTCCGTGGTTCTGGTCGAATCAGTACGATCTCAGGCTGCAGACCGCCGGCCTTTCCATGGGCCATGACCAGACGGTGCTGCGCGGCGATCCGGAAACTGCGAAATTTTCCGTCATCTACCTGCGCGAAGGCAAGATGATCGCGATCGATTGCGTGAACGCCACCAAGGATTACGTGCAGGGGCGCAAGCTGATCGAAGCCGGGGCGGCGATCGCCCCGGCCCTGCTCGCCGATAGCGAAGTCCCGCTCAAGGACATGCTCTAGCCAGCGCATCGGCAGCCCAGGTGGCGGCTTCCGCCACGACAGGATCGGCATCCCCGCGCAGTCGCTGCACCGCGTCCCGCAGGGACGAGTCCCCCGCATTGCCCGCGGCGATCAGGCAGTTGCGCACGAAGCGGTTGCGCCCGATGCGCTTGATCGGGCTGCCGGAGAACAGCCGGCGAAAGCCTGCGTCGTCGAGCGCGAGGAGCTCGTCCAGCCGGGGCGCCGCCAGTTCCGCGCGCGGCAGGAATGCCCGATTCGTCGCGGCAGCCTCGGCAAAACGATTCCACGGGCACACCGCCAGGCAATCGTCGCATCCATAGATGCGGTTGCCGATGGCGGCGCGGAACTCGTGCGGGATGGGCCCGGCATGCTCGATCGTCAGGTAGGAAATGCACCGCCGCGCATCGAGGCGATAAGGCGCGGGGAACGCGTTCGTCGGGCAGGCATCCTGGCATCGCCGGCAGGACCCGCACCGGTCGGGATGCGGTTCATCGGGCACGAAGTCGATCGTGGTGTAGATCGCCCCCAGGAACAGCCACGATCCGTGCGCCCGGCTGACGAGGTTCGTGTGCTTGCCCTGCCAGCCGATGCCGGCGGCCTCGCCAAGCGGTTTTTCCATCACCGGCGCGGTATCGACGAACACCTTGACCTCGGCCCCCGGTTCCTCGGCGACGAGCCAGCGCGCCAGCCGCTTCAGCGCCTTCTTCACCGTGTCATGGTAATCGCGCCCCTGGGCATAGACCGAGATCCGCCCCCGGTCGTGCCGGGATTGCAGCGCCAGGGGATCGGCGCCCGGGGCGTAGCTCACGCCCAACGCGATGACGCTGCGCGCGGCGGGCCACAGCCCCTCGGGCGCAGCACGCTCCGCCACCCGCGTGGCCATCCATTCCATCGAACCGTGCGCGCCGGCCTCGAGCCACTGGCCCAGGCGTTCGGCCCGCGCAGGGTCCGATACGGCCGGCGCTATGCCGATGGCGGCGAAGCCTTCGGCCTGCGCCTGCGCGACCAGGCGATCGCGCAAGGTGGTGCTTGCACCATCGTTAACCACTCTGGGGTTGCTCCCGTTCATGCCGCAGGGTTAACGCCCGGATCCATGCAGGCTTCGCTAGGCGCTTCGACCATTCCCGGCAACACGGGCGAACCGGTGGCGGCGCTGACGCCGGGTTCACTGGTACAGGGATCACAGGCGCAGGGCCCGCTGGCGATCGAGGCGATCGGCCTCGTCAAGCGGTTCGACGGCGTGACGGCGGTGAGCGGCGTCGACCTCGCCGTCCCGGAAGGGGCGATCTACGGGGTGCTGGGCCCCAATGGCGCGGGCAAGACCACGACCCTGCGCATGCTGCTGGGCATCATCGATCCCGATGCCGGCGTGCGCCGCGTGTTCGGTCACGAGCGGCCGCACGATATCGCGCGCCTGATCGGTTACCTGCCGGAAGAACGCGGCCTCTACCCTTCGATGAAGGCGGACGAGGCGATCGCGTTCCTGGGCGCGCTGCGCGGCGTGCCGCTGGCCGAAGGGCGCCGGCGCGGGCGGGAACTGCTGGAGGAGCACGGGCTGGGCCACGCGGCCGACCTCACCATCCGCCAGCTTTCCAAGGGCATGGCGCAGACCGTGCAGCTGCTGGGAACGCTGGTTCACCGCCCGCGCCTGGTCGTGCTGGACGAGCCGTTCAGCGGTCTCGACGCGCTGAACCAGGGCAAGCTGGAACGGATGATTCGCGCGCTTGCGGCGGAGGGGACCACGGTGATCTTCTCCACGCACGTCATCGCCCATGCGGAACGCCTGTGCGAAGGCGTGGCGATCATCGCGGGCGGCAAAGTGCCTTACGCCGGCAGCGTCGACACAGCGCGCGACCGCATTCCCGCGCAAGTGCGGCTGGAAACGAAGGCCACAACCGGGGCCTGGCGCGCCGCCCTGCCCGCCGACGCCCGGCGTGAAGGCGACATCTGGCATTTCTCCCTGCCCGACACGGGCATCGAACCCTTGCTCCGCGCGCTGATCGAAGGGGAGGCGGGCATCTTGTCGCTGTCGATCGAGCGGGCCGGCCTGCACGATGCCTTCGTCCATATCGCTGGCGAGGCGGCCGCGCGCGCGCTCGAGGAAGCACCCGGGCAGGAGCCGGCACGATGACCGAACGGGCCAAGTCGCGCCTTTCTCTGGTGCAGTCGGCATATGTGGTCGCACGCCGCGATTTCCGGGCGATCCTGTTTTCCAAGGCTTTCCTGTTCTTCCTCCTGGGGCCAGTGATCTTCGGCGTCATCACCCTGGGCGCCGCATCGGTCGGACAGAAGGCGGCCGAAAACCGCGATCCGCCCGTGCTGGCCGTGGCTATGGCCGGGGCGGATACGTCCGCCGTGCTTGAAGCGCGGCAGCGGCTCGACCCGCTGATCGGCCTTCCCGAAATGGTGGCCGTCGATCCGGCGAGCGATCCGGCGACGTACCTTGACGACAGCGCCCGCAACATAGGCGCCCTGTTGACCGGGTCGCTCTCCCGTCCGCGCCTGATCGGCACGCAGGAGCGGATCGAGCGGTGGACGGGCGAGGTGGCGCTGGTGGCGGGCGCAGCGCGGGGCGCGGGTGCCAGCTACCCCGATGTCACGCTCGAACCCACGGCGACCAGCGGGGCAAGCCGCAAGAGCGCCCGCGCCGGCACGGCCACCGCGGCGCTGACGCTGTTGTTCCTGCTCACCATGCTTCTTGCAGGCATGGTCATGTCCAATCTGGTGGAGGAAAAGGCCAACAAGATCATCGAGGTGCTGGCCGCCGCGATCCCGATGGACGCCGTGTTCCTGGGGAAGCTGTTCGCCATGCTGGGCGTCAGCTTCGTCGGCATCGCGGTGTGGGGCGGGCTGGGCGGAGCGCTCGTCGCCACGGGCGCGGCCACGCTGCAGGACCTGCCGACCCCGGCAGTGGGATGGCCGCTGTTCGCCGCCATGTTCCTCGTCTATTTCGCGATGGCCTATCTCCTGATCGGATCGGTTTTCCTGACGATCGGAGCGATGGCGCCCACCGTGCGCGATGTGCAGACCTTGTCGATGCCGGCCACGATCCTGCAACTCGCGGTGTTCTTCCTCGCGACTTATTCGACCACGGACATCGGCTCCCCCATCGAACTCGGCGCGATCGCCTTCCCCTTCAGCTCGCCGTACGCGATGATTTCCCGCGCGGCGCAGGAAGCGGCGCTGTGGCCGCACGCCCTGGCGATTGCATGGCAGGCCTTGTGGGTGGTCGTCTTCGTCCGCCTCGGCGCGCGGCTGTTCAAGCGGCGGGTGATGAAATCGGGCGGGCAAGGCGGCGCCGACAAGCGCCCCTGGTGGCGGCCGCGGGCGCGCGCCGCCTGAACCGGCGCGAAATCGGTCGCAATCTGCAACGCACTATTGACACTGCGGTAAGCAAGGGCAGGATATCCGCCTACGAGAGGTGACCGCCGGAGTCGCCCCGACAGGAGAGATGCCGATGGCGACCCAGCCGCTCGAAGCCCCCGCGACCTGGCGGACCGAACCGCGCGCGACCGACGCGCTGGAGGCCGCCCTAGACGCCAATCCGCAGATCCTGCCGCACCATTCCGAACCCTGGGACGTCAGCCGCTCGGACATCTATGTGGAGGATCGCTGGCAGCCGATCTTCGCGGCGATGCGGGCGGCGGGCGATCTCAACAAGGTTCAAGACAGTCCGTTCGGACCCCACTGGAACGTCGTCTCGCACCGGGCGATCCAGCACATCGAGGCCCTGCCCGAGCTCTATTCATCCGAAGGCGGGATCACCATCATCCAGCCGATGAGCGACGAAAAGCTCGCCGAACTGGGCCGCGAACGGTTCGAGCTGCCGATGTTCATCGCGATGGATCGGCCCAAGCACACCGGGCAGCGGCGGACCGTGGCACCCAAGTTCACACCCAGCGCCATCACCGAGATGGAGGCGGAAATCCGCCAGCGGACCGGCGAGTTGCTCGATTCCCTGCCCCGCCGCGAAGTGTTCGACTGGGTCGACACCGTGTCGATCGAACTGACCACCGGCATGCTAGCGATCCTGTTCGATTTCCCGTGGAAGGACCGCCGCCTGCTGACCTTCTGGTCCGACTGGGCGGGCGACACCGAAATCGCGCTGGTCCGCGATCTCGATATCCAGCGGCAGGATATCCTGCGCGAAATGGGCGCCTACTTCATGCAGTTGTGGATGGAGCGGGCGAACAAGGAACCGACGCCCGATCTCATCTCGATGATGATTCATTCGCCGGCCATGAACCAGATGAGCCCGCAGGAATTCATGGGCAACCTGGTGCTGCTGATCGTCGGCGGCAACGACACGACGCGCAACACGATGAGCGGCATCGTCCACGCGTTCGACAAGTTCCCGGACCAGCGCAAGCTGTTCGAAGAACAGCCGGAACTGATCCCCAACGCCGTGCAGGAATGCCTGCGTTATCAGACGCCGCTTGCACACATGCGCCGCACCGCCACCGCCGACAGCGAATTGTTCGGCCAGACGGTAAAGGCGGGCGAAAGCCTGATCCTTTGGTACATTTCGGCCAACCGCGACGACAACGTGTTCGACAATCCCGACACGCTCGACATCACGCGCGAGAACGCACGACGACATCTGTCCTTCGGCTACGGCATTCACCGCTGTGTCGGCGCCCGTCTGGCCGAGCTGCAATTGCGGGTGCTGCTGGAAGAGATGCACAAACGCCGGATGCGCGTGCACGTGGCCGGCGACGTGGAGCGGGTGCGGGCGAACTTCGTCCACGGTTTCCGGAAGATGGAAGTGGAAATAACGGAGTTCTGATCCGCTGGGCGGCCACTAAGGCGCGCAATGCTTGCCGTCCAGTCGTGTGTAACCTGGCCGGTCGCCGAGCTCTTGCTGGCGGCGTGCGACGGCTCCGCGGAGATGGCGAGGTCTTGGCGGAAAGGAACGCACGGATGCCCGGCTGAAAGCGGGTATCAACCCCGGCGCGGCATTATCCTGCGCCCCGCCGAACCGGAGCGCTCCATCAGCGCGACCCCAAAAAAAGAAAAGGCGACGAGGCCAAAGCCCCGCCGCCCGATCTTCAATCGCTGTTGCCGCTATTAGCGAACGCGCCCACGCTGGACCAGGTTGGCGATCGCCAGCAGCACGATGGCGCCGACGATGGCAACGAGGAACCCCGGGAGGTTGAACGTCTGGATGGTGGTGTCGAGGCCGAACAGCGGCCCGGCCAGCAGATTGCCGATGATGGCGCCGATGATGCCGACGATAATGTTCATGACGATACCCATCGACGCATCACGCGCCATGACCATGCTGGCAAGCCAGCCTGCAACACCGCCGACAATGATAGCGATAATCCAACCCATAACGGCATACCTCCTGTTTTTGCGCCCATCTTATGCGCACCGTATGCCGCCCTAAACGGCGCTACGGGCAAGGCGTTCCCCGGTTGCGATGAACCGGAGATGGAGGTGTATCCCAGATCGCAGGAAAGTTGAAGCGATCGTCCTGCCGGTCAGTACTTGAGCTGGCGTTCGTAGAGGTCGCGATAGTGCTGGATGCGCGTCACACGCAATCCCTGCATGCCTGACCGGTCGACCGCACGCTGCCACGAAGCGAATTCTTCCAGCGTCAGGCTGTACCGCTCCAGCACTTCATCGATCGTCAGCAGACCGCCATTCACCGCCGCCACGACTTCGGCCTTGCGCCGCACGACCCAGCGCTTGGTTTCTGGCGGCGGCAGGTCGGCAATGCCGAGCGGTTCGCCAAGCGGCCCGATGACCTGTGCCGGCCGGATTTTCTGGTTTTCGATCATTGCACGTCCCGCTCGACCCTGTCTGCCCCGCCGGCGACCGGCATGGCGGCTGGCCATTCCGGTGACGATAGGGCCGCGAAGTTAACAGGCCGTTGGCACCCATCGCGATGGTCCGCATGCGTCGCGATCCCGGCAGCGGCGCCCGGCGCGAAACTGCCGCCTGCCGCACACGGGCGGGCGAATAGCGCGCGCATGTCGCGCTGGGCCGAGAGCCGGGCGACCAGTTCGTGCCAGTCGAGTGCACGAAGCGCGCCTGCCTCCGGTTCATGGCAGCCAGAGGCCGCCGCCACGGAATTGATGATGGGTCTTTCGAACATGGCGGCAACCATATCCACGCAATCGGTCAAGAACCGGTAAAGCGCCGATTTACGTTCGCTTAGGATTGCGCCCCGAGCAGCCCCGAGAGCTGGCTCCACACCGCTGGCCCTCGCCGCCCGCCCCGTGTATGGGCGGCGCGCCGTGCATTGTGCCCTCACCCCCACCGTACCATCCGATGCCGCCGCTGGCGGGGCGATCGACGCTGCCTTCGCAGGCGCGTGCTTCGATCTGCCTCGTGCTGCTGCCGACTGCCGGATCGTCGTGGCAATGTCGGGCGGGGTCGATTCATCGGTTGTCGCGGCGCTCGCCGCCGCCAGCGGGGCGGAGGTGATCGGCGTCACTCTGCAGCTTTACGACTATGGCGCGGCCACCGGACGCAAGGGCGCGTGCTGCGCGGGCGACGACATTCGGGATGCGCGCCATGTTGCCGATACGCTGGGCATCGCACACTACGTTTTCGATCACGAGAGCGCCTTTCGCGAAGACGTGGTCGAACGTTTCGCCGACGATTACCTCGCGGGCCGCACGCCGGTGCCGTGCATTCGCTGCAACATGGGGCCGAAATTCACCGACCTGCTGCGCATGGCGCGGGAACTCGGCGCCGATTGCCTCGCCACGGGACATTATGTCCGCCGAATCATGTCGCCGGCCGGGCCGGAGCTGCATCGCGCCGTCGATCCGGCCCGCGACCAGTCCTATTTCCTCTACGGCACGACCGAGGAGCAGCTCGATTTCCTGCGCTTTCCGCTCGGTGGGATGGAGAAGCCCGAAGTGCGCCGGCTTGCCGCGCTGGCCGACTTGCGGAATGCCGCCAAGCCGGACAGCCAGGACATCTGCTTCGTGCCCGACAGCAACTATGCCGGTATCGTGCAGAAGCTGCGCCCCGAAGGCGCGCGGCCCGGCGCGATCGTCCATGCCACCACCGGCGAAACGCTGGGGCAGCACAAGGGGGTGATCCACTTCACGGTGGGCCAGCGGCGCGGGCTCGAGATCGGCGGGCAGGCCGAACCGCTCTATGTCGTGGGTATCGACGCGGCCGCAGCGCAGGTTCGCGTCGGCCCCAAGGCCATGCTGGCGGTGGGTGCTGCGCGCCTGGCCGAAACCAACCGCATCGGCCCGCTGCCGGATGCGCAGCTGACCGCCAAGGTCCGCAGCCTGGCGAAACCGGTTCCCGTCTCGCTCGACGGCCCGCTCGGCGGCGGCGCCCACACCACCATCCGCTTCCTCACGCCCGAATTCGGCGTTGCGCCCGGCCAGGCAGCGGTGATCTATGCCGGCGACCGGGTGGTCGGCGGGGGCTGGATCGACGCGACGGAGCCCGCCTTTCAGGCTTCCCAGGGATCCAGCACGCAGCCATAGCCGGGCTTCATCCGGGCGGTGTCGCTTACCAGCAGCATGCGCGCGGTGACTCTTTCACCCGGCACATCTTCCGACAGGGTGACGAGTTCCATCCCGCCGACCTTGTCCTTGGCGCAATCTTCCAGGCTGCGGCCCGCAACGAAGCGGCAGGAACAGGCGACGCGCGCGGCATAGGCGGCGCCGGTGTGTCCGTACCCCATGGCGGCGGAGCCGAACGCTACCCATAGCGCCGCCAGAACGACGGCGGTTGCGCCCAGCCACAGCAGCGGCCGGCCGCGGCGCCGGCGCGCCCCCCTGTTCGCGGTTGCCAAGATGGAAACTCCCATGCGATTGCCAGCGCCCCGATGCGCTTCCCCACGCCCCTTATCGCCGTGCTGGCGCTGCTGCCAGCCCTTGCCGCCTGTTCCTCCGAGCCCGACGCGCCACCGCCGCTCAGCCCCGCGGCCCTTGCGGCCGTGAAGGCCGATCCCGGCGCGCCGACAGAGCAGCTCGCCCGGGCGATCGACGACCTGTTCGAGAAAGAAGGGCTCGGCGAAACGCGCGCGCTGGTGGTGATGCAGGGCGGGCGGATCGTCGCGGAACGCTATGGCGAGGGATACGGGCCCGATACGCGCTTCGTCAGCTGGTCGATGGCAAAGACGGTGACGGCGGCGATGATCGGGCTGCTGGTGGCGGATGGCCGGCTGCACCTGGACGAACCGCCGCCGATCCCGCGCTGGCGACGCCCCGGCGATCCGCGCGGCGAGATCACGCTGCGCCACTTGCTGCAGATGCGCAGCGGATTGCGCCACACCGAATCGGGCGACCCGCCGTACGAATCGAGCGAGGTGCGGATGCTGTTCCTCGACGGGCGCGACGACATGGCTGCCTTCGCCGAGAGCCAGCCGCTGGAAGCCGAACCCGGCGCGAAGTTCGAATATTCCAGCAATACCACCGTGATCCTTTCGGACATCGCCGCACGGGTGCTGACGCGCGATCCGGCGCCCGACGCGCGGCGCACGGCAGTGGCCGATTACCTGCAGGATCGCCTGTTCCGGCCGCTCGGCATGACGTCGATCGTGCCCGAGTTCGACCGGGCGGGTACCCTCATCGGCGGGAGCCTGATGCACGGGACGGCGCGCGACTGGGCGCGGTTCGGCGATTTCCTGCGCAACAAGGGCTCCTACCGCGGAACCCAGGTCGTCCCGCGGCGATGGATCGAATTCATGGTCTCTCCCAGCCCTCGCCGGGGGAACTACGGCGGGCAGACCTGGCTGAACCGCGATCCGCCCGAGGGCGAAGACGCCCTGTTCGCCGCACGCGGGCCGAAGACCATGTTCGCGATGATCGGGCACATGGGCCAATATGTGCTGGTGGCGCCCGATCGCCGGCTGGTCGTCGTCCGCCTCGGCCATTCCGATGCGGCCGAGCGCCCACCGATGCTGCAGGAACTGGCCGACGTGGTGGACCTCTATCCCGGCAGGTAGAACGCCCCTTCTACCACCGTGACGCACGGCCCGCCGAGCCAGACCTGCTCGCCATCCAGCGTGCATTCCAGCCGGCCGCCCCGCGCGGAAGCCTGGAACGCGGTAAAGCTCTGGCGGCCAAGCCGCGCCGCCCAGAACGGCGTCAGCGCGGCGTGAGCCGATCCGGTCACCGAATCCTCGTCCACGCCGCCCCCGGGCACGAATACCCGGCTGACGATATCCGTATCCGTTCCCGGTGCGGTGCAGATGAACTGGTCGTCGCCCAGGGCGCCAAGACCCCGGATGTCTGGCGCCAGCGCGCGCACCGCCTCCTCGCTATCGTAGAGGTAGATTCCATAGCCCGCGGGGTTGCGCCACACGTCGATCGGTGCCGCGCCAAGCAGGGCGACGGCTTCGGGCCAGGGGGCTGGCTCGGTCGGGATCGCCGGCAGGGCAAGCGCATATCCAACGCCGCTGCGCCGCACCTCCAGCACGCCTGCCCTGCGCGTGCGGAAGGTTACGCGCTCGCCGCCGTCCCGCCCCAGCAGGACGTGGCCGCTCGCCAGGGTTGCGTGGCCGCAAAGGCGAATCTCGCTCGTCGGGGTGAACCAGCGCAGTTCCCAGTCGGCGGCGCCTGTCGCGTCGGGAACGACGAACGCAGTCTCCGCAAAGTTGTTCTCCGCGGCGATCGCCTGCAACACGTCGTCGGGCAGCCATGCATCGAGCGGCATGACGGCCGCCTGGTTTCCGGCAAAGGGCCGGTCGGCGAAGGCATCGACGTGCCAGTAGGGCAGTTTCACGCGCGTATCTCCGGTGCGGCGGCGGGCAGCAGCTCTTCCGCGGCGGGCCCTTCCTCGTTGCGCAAGCCTTCGGGATCGGGGTGGATCAGAACCTCGACGCCGGGGAAGGCGGCCTCGATCCGATCCTCCAGTTCGTCCATCACGCGGTGCGCCTCGGCGATGGTCATCCGGGGATCGAACGCCGCGTGGAACTGGACGAAATCGTGCATGCCCGACGTCCGCGTGCGTAAATCGTGCACGCCGCGAAGCTCCGGGTGGTCGGCCAACGCGGCGACAAACGCCGCGCGTTTCTCGTCCGGCCATTCCTTGTCCATCAGGTGGTCGATCGCTTCCGAGGACGCGCGCCATGCGCTCCAGGCGAGCCAGCCCGCGATGGCGAGGCCGAAGGCCGGGTCGGCGCCGGCCACCCCCAGCACGCGGTCCATCACCAGCGCGGCAATGACCGAGAGGTTGAGCAGAAGGTCCGACTTGTAGTGCATATTGTCGGTCCTGATCGCCAGGCTGCCGGTCTTGCGGATGACGTGCCGCTGCCAGCTCAGCAGGGCCAGCGTGGCCGCAATCGCCACCAGCGACGCGGCGATGCCTTCATTCGCGGACGCAATCCGCTCCCCGTTCAGCCATTGCCCCGCGGCGCGCACCGCAAGGCCCGCGGCCGACAAGGCGATGAGGACGACCTGGAACATGGCCGAAAGCGCCTCCGCCTTGCCGTGCCCGAAGCGGTGGTCGCGATCGGCGGGTTGCGCGGCGATCCACACGCCCACCAGGGTCGCGATGCTGGCCACAAGGTCGAGCCCGGTGTCCGCCAGGCTGCCGAGCATCGCGGTGGAGCCCGTCTTCAAGACCGCCCACATTTTCGTGACGACGAGGAACAGGGCCATCGCGATCGAGGCATATGCCGCACTGCGGGTCAGCCGTGCGCGCTGTTCGGGATCGGGCGCGCTCACGGATAGAGCAGCGCGCTATCCCAGCCGCCGTCCGCCTGGCGCACGAAGCGGCGCCGGTCGTGGAGGCGGGCCGGGCGGTCGAGCCAGAACTCGATCGCCTGGGGGTTCAGCGTGAAGCCGGTCCAGTGTGCCGGCCGGGGTACCTCGCCCCCCGCCTGCCATTCGCGCTCGATCTCGGCGACACGGGCGATATACGTCGCGCGGTCGGGCAAGGGGCGGGACTGGTCGCTTGCCGCCGATCCCACCTGGCTGACGAAGGCACGGGAGTGGAAATAGGCGTCGGCCTCCTCCGGCGAAACTTCGGTCAGGCGCCCCTCGATGCGGATCTGACGGCGCAGGCTTTTCCAGTGGAACAGGAGCGCGGCCTGAGGATTGGCGCGGATTTCCCCGCCCTTGCGGCTCTGCGCGTTGGTGTAGAACGTAAATCCGTCCGGCCCCACGCCCTTCAGCAGGACCATGCGGACCGACGGCGTGCCGTCGGGCGTGGCGGTGGCAAGCGCCATGGCGTCCGCATCGTTCGGCTCGCTCGCCCGCGCTTCGGCAAACCACGCGGCGAACAGGCCCATGGGATCGCGGTCGGGCAGTTCGGAACGGCTGTCGTTCATCGCCCGGCTGCCCCGCGTGGACCGGCTGGATCGAAGTCCTCGAGATCGTGAACGGACAGCGCGGCGCGGCGCTTTGCCATGCCGGCGGTCGGGCAGGCGGGGCCCGTTGGACGGGCGCAATTCAGGCTAGGGAGGAAGGCGATCATGCCGGGTCCCTACTCCCCGGCTCGACGCGAGGAAAGCCTGCCTGCTTGCGCGGGGTCACTGCCTCACCTAGCTAACACGCCATGGCCGATCCCTATGTAACCCTTGGCGTCGCGCGCAGCGCGAGCGAGAAGGATATCAAGAGCGCTTATCGCAAGCTGGCGAAGGAGCTGCACCCCGACCGCAACAAGGACAATCCCAAGGCGTCGGAACGGTTTTCCGAAGTGACCCGGGCGTACGACCTGCTGTCCGATCCGGCGAAGCGCGCCCAGTTCGATCGCGGCGAGATCGACGCCGATGGCAACCCCGCTAACCCCTTTGCCGGCGGCGGCTTCGGCGGGGGAGGTTTCAACGGCGGCTTCGGCGGCGGCGGGGGCGGTTTCCGGCCGGAGGACCTGCGCGGCATGGGCGGCGCCGACGGGGTCGATATCAGCGACCTGTTCGAAGGACTGTTCGGCGGCGGCGGCGCCCCGCGCGGCGCACAAGGCGGCCCGTTCGGACAGGGCGCCCGCGGCGGCTTCGGCGGCCAGCGGCGCCCGCCCCCGCCGCGCAAGGGCGCCGACGTCGCCTATCGCCTGCGCGTGCCCTTCGTCGACGCGGCGCGCCTGGCGGACCAGCGCATCACGCTGGCCGATGGCAAGACGATCGACCTGAAGCTGCCCGCCGGGCTGGAGGACGGCACGCAGATGCGCCTCAAGGGCAAGGGGGAGCCGGGACCTGGGGGAGCGGGCGACGGCATCGTGACGATCAGCGTCGACCAGCACGCCTTCTTCCGCCGCGACGGCGACAATGTGCGGATCGACCTGCCGATCACGCTGTCCGAGGCGGTTGCCGGCGGCAAGATAAAGGTGCCGACAGTCGACGGGCCGGTCATGCTGACGATCAAGCCCGGCACTTCGGGCGGCACGACGATGCGGCTGGGCGGCAAGGGTTTCACGAAAAAGGACCGCACGCGCGGCGACCAGCTCGTCACGCTGGAGATTGCCCTCCCGGCCGACGTGGCGGAACTCGCAAAGCGGCTCGACGGTTGGAACGACACGGCAAATCCGCGTGCCCGGTTCGGGGTCTGAGCCGGCGCCGCCACGGGCCTGCAAGGGGGGATCATGAGCGAACCGACCATCCCCGCCCCCGAGGAAAGGATCGTCCATTCGCTGTCACCCGAAGAGCGGCGCAAGCATGCCCTGCGCCCTTACCCCGACTTGCGAACGCGCGCGCTCAGCCACCTGGGCCCCGGGACACGCGCCTTCGAGATCACCAAGCGGATCGCGGTGGGCGCCTACAACGACGGCTTCATCCACGCGGGCAACCTTGCCTACATGGCGATCATCGCGATCTTCCCGTTCTTCATCCTGGGCGCTGCGGTATTTTCGATCATCGGTGAGGAAAGCGAGCGCGCGGCGACGATCACCGCCGTGCTCTATGCCCTGCCCCCGATCGTGGCCGAGGTGATCGAGCCGGTCGCCCGCAGCGTCGTCGAATCGCGCAGCGGATGGTTCCTGTGGCTGGGCGGCCTGTTCGCGCTGTGGACCGTGTCCAGCCTGATCGAGACGATCCGCGACATCCTGCGCCGCGCATACGGCACGAAGGCCACCCACGCCTTCTGGAAATACCGGCTGTGGTCCGCGGGCGTCATCTTCGGGGCGGTGATACTGCTGATCGTCAGCCTGCTGGCGCAGTTCATCATAGGGACGGCGCAAGAGGTCATCGACGCCTATTTCCCGTGGCTGACCGACGCGATCGGCCAGCTTGAGATCAGCCGCATCGTCCCCGCGTTCGGCCTGTTCGGCTCGCTCTATCTCCTGTTCTACACCCTGACTCCCAAGGAATATCGCAAGCGCCGCTATCCCAAGTGGCCCGGCGCGCTCGCCACCACGCTGTGGTGGATCGCCGTCGCCATGGCGCTGCCGCCGCTCGTGCGCAGCTTCTTCCGGTACGAAGGCACGTACGGCAGCCTGGCCGGGATCATGATCGCGCTTTTCTTTTTCTACCTCGTCGGCCTAGGGATGGTCATCGGGGCGGAGCTCAACGCGGCGCTGGCGGAAACGCCGGAGGAGGCGGAAAACCGGATCGGGCAGGCCGACGATCGCGCGCGGCGGGCGGCAGCGAATAAGCAAGAAGGAACGGCATGAGCGGACTCATGGTAGGCAAGCGCGGGCTCATCATGGGTCTCGCCAACGACAAGTCGCTCGCCTGGGGCATCGCGCAGAAGCTTGCCGAACACGGCGCGGAACTGGCGATCAGCTACCAAGGTGCGGTGATGGAGAAGCGCGTGCGCCCGCTTGCGGAGCAGCTCGGCTGCGATTTCCTGATCGATTGCGACGTTGCCGACATGGCCAACCTCGATGCCGCGTTCGAGACGCTGGCGGCCCGCTGGCCGGCCATCGACTTCGTCGTCCACGCGATCGGATTTACCAACAAGGACGCGTTGCGCGGCAAGTATTTCGACGTCACGCTCGACGATTTCCTAATGACCATGAACATCAGCGTCTACAGCTTCACCGCGGTCGCCAAGCGCGCGGCGGCGATGATGGGCGAGGGCGGCAGCTTGCTGACCTTGAGCTACTACGGCGCGGAAAAGGTCATCCCCCATTACAACGTGATGGGCGTGGCGAAGTCGGCGCTGGAAACGAGCGTGAAGTACCTCGCCAACGACGTGGGGCCGCAGGGCATCCGGGTAAATGCGATCAGCGCCGGTCCGATCAAGACCCTCGCCGCGAGCGGGATCGGTGACTTCCGCCTGATCCTCAAATGGAACGAATACAACGCGCCCCTGCGCCGCAACGTGACGATCGAGGACGTCGGCGGCGCGGCGTTATACCTGCTGTCCGACCTCGCCAGCGGCGTCAGCGGCGAGACGCACCACGTCGATGCGGGGTATCACACCATCGGAATGAAGCAGGAAGACGCGCCGGACATCGCGCTGGGGTAAGTCGCGGGCGATAACGGCGCGGCGCACGGAATATGGGACGAAGCAAGCCGACCCTCACTGGATTCTGCAATAGCGCGAGCGCATCATCCATGCGCGAATTGCAGCATCGGGGAGGTGATCTATTCGTGTGCTCTTTTTGGGCCGCAAGCCGGTCGCCGCCCGTCTTCTGGAGCGGATGGCGCACGACGACCGGGTGACGGTCGTCGGCGTGCTTACCGATTCGCAGTTCGAGTCTTCGCCGACCACCGACCTCGCACAGAGGCTGGGGCTTCCGTTGTACGAGTTCGAAGAGGCATTGGCCGCGGCGGAAGACGGGACCCTGGAATTCGATCTCGGCCTGTCCGTGCTATACTGGCGCAAGCTGCGCGGCGCGCTTCTCGATCGCCCGCGGCTGGGCTTCATCAATTTCCACCCGGCCCCCCTCCCCGATTACAAGGGAGTCGGCGGTTACAACTGCGCCATTCTCGACGATCTGGCCGAATGGGGGGTCAGCGCGCACTACGTGGACGAGGAGATCGACACCGGCCCGATCATCGCCGTCGACCGGTTTCCAATGGACCTTGAGGAAGAGACTGCGCGGAGCCTCGAGGCGAAAAGCATGGAAGCCCTCGAACGTCAGGCGTTACGGCTCTGGTCCGACCTCGCAGCCGACCCCCGCTTACTCCCCACAAGCGAGAATTGCGGCGGCCGATATGTGACGCGGAAGGAACTGGAGGCGATGAAGGAGATCGACTTCGACACCGACGATGTCCGCCGAAAAATTCGGGCCTTCTGGTTTCCGCCTTACGACGGAGCTCACATCAATCACGAAGGCGCTCATTTGACGCTGGTCGATCGGTCGATCCTGACGGATCTAGCCGATCCGGATTCAAATACGCTGTTCGCCACCCGGCGTGCGAGCGCTTGAGAACTCAAGCGGGGATTGCTTAGAGATCTGCTAGCAGCCGGCTCAGAGCGCCAGACACCGGAGCTATCGCTACGTACCGTTCCGCGCCACGACCAGCATATTGCTTTCGCCCGAAATGGCGGCGATCGCGGACTTGGTCCGCCGCGCGATTTTCTTTCGAAAGCCACCAGTTTTGGGCGCGGTGCGGATCCCGCCGGGAAGCTCGCGCCATTCAACGACCTGCAAACCCGATCGATCGAACAGAGCCCTTAGGGAGTCGCGGGTGTAGTACTGGACATGGTCTGGCGCGCCGAGCAGCACGCGGCGCAAGCGGGCAATCCGGTCCGACAGCACGACTGAAAGCGCTCCGTAAGTCGGGACCTTAGCTACGAAGATCCCGTTGGGCGTCAGCCGCCGGACGGCTGCATCGAGGAAATCGTGCGGCGTCCTGAGGTGTTCCAGAACGTCCCACATCGTGATCACGCCCACTGCAGGCTGTCCATCGGTCTGCGTGAAATCGCCCGCGCTGGCAGCGTAACCTCGATCGCGCACGAGCTGCGCCGCCTCTTCCGAAATGTCGAGGCCGCTGGCTGACAGCCCTGCTCGCTGGGCCGCAGCCAAGAACGCCCCGCCGCCGCAACCCACGTCGAGAATGACAGAGCCCGGCACCATTTGCGGGACGAGCGCCTCGCTGATCAGTCGATCGAAATTGGCATCCAGAGCCCCATCTTGGCGGTAACCGGCGTATTCGCGCGTGTAGATGGCCAGTTCCGCGCGGGTCTGTTCCGCCTGAGTCATCGGCATCCAGCGATGAGAGCAACCCTTGCAGTGCGCGATCCGATGATCGCCGGGGAATTGCGCGGCAGCCCCGCAGGCCGGACATTCGTTTGTTAGCGCGGCGCTCATGGCAGTCAGGCCAGCCCCCTGAAATAATTAATCGTCTTCGCTAGTCCGTCCTCAAGGCGGACCTGCGGTTCCCAGCCCAGCTTCTCGCGCGCCAGCGAGATGTCGGGCTTGCGCTGCAGGGGGTCGTCCTGCGGGAGCGGCTGGAATACCAGCTTCGATTTCGAGCCGGTTTGCTTAATCACCATTTCGGCCAGCTGGCGAATCGTGAATTCGCGCGGTGTGCCGAGATTGACCGGCCCGGGAAAGCCCGGTTCGCTGTCCATCAGCGCGAGGAAACCGGACACAAGATCGTCAACATAGCAGAAGCTGCGGGTCTGTTCGCCTTCACCGTAGATCGTGATGTCCTCGCCGCGCAGCGCTTGGATGATGAAGTTCGACACCACCCGTCCGTCTGACGGATGCATCCGCGGGCCGTAGGTGTTGAAGATACGCGCGACCTTGATGTCGAGCCCGTGCTGGCGATGATAGTCGAAGAACAGCGTCTCGGCGCAGCGCTTGCCCTCGTCGTAGCACGAACGGATGCCGATCGGGTTGACGTTGCCCCAGTACCCCTCGGTCTGCGGATGGACCGCCGGATCGCCATATACCTCGCTGGTGGAGGCCTGGAAAATGCGGCAATTGAGTCGCTTGGCGAGCCCGAGCATGTTGATCGCACCGTGCACGCTGGTCTTCGTGGTCTGGACCGGGTCGTGCTGGTAGTGAACGGGGCTCGCCGGGCAGGCGAGATTCCAGATCTCGTCCACCTCGACATAGAGCGGGAAGCACACGTCGTGGCGCATGAACTCGAACCGCGGTTCCCCCGCCAGGTGGTCGAGATTGCGCTTGTCGCCGGTGAACAGGTTGTCGACGCACAGCACTTCGTCGCCGCGGGCGAGCAGCCGGTCGATGAGATGCGACCCCAGGAATCCCGCGCCCCCCGTGACCAGCACGCGCTTGCGACCGTAGGCATTGCGGGACTGGGGCATCGGGGAAATCGCCTGTTTTCTTGGAACTTGAAGCGAGGCCCATAAAAAGGCCGCGGCCTTTAGGCAACGACGATAGCGGGATCGCCTTGTTTTGATTGCTTGCCTAGTATGCGTAGCGATGGGTAAGGCGCGCACGATGAGTTACGCAGATGCTCAATCGAATTATTGCGACGAAGCTGGAAAGGCTTATCTCGACCAGCGTACGGGAGCCGCATCCGACCGGGTGCAGGCGATGCGCGCGGCGCTTTTCTCCGATATCGGTGGAGATGAGTATACGGTCCTGGACTTCGGGTGCGGGACAGGAGGTGTGCTCTCGCGCACGCCGGCAGCGCGCCGCGTCGGCGTGGAGATCGGCACCGAGGCCGGTGCGCTGGCCTCGAAAGCCGGGATCGAAGTCTATACCGACCTTGCCGATCTTCCGACCGACAGCGTCGACCGTGCAATCAGCTTCCATGCCATCGAGCACACGGAATCGCCGGCAAGCATACTTCGAGAGATCGTCCGAGTGGTGCGCCCGGGCGGACGCGTCCGCCTCGTCGTCCCCGGTGAAAATCCGCGTGATCCGCGGCAGTCCTCGTGGCGGCCCAACGACGACATGCATCTCTACACTTGGACGCCGCTCATCTTCGGGAACCTCGCGAAGGTCGCTGGCTTCTCCGAGATCGCGACCCGTGTCGAACCGATGACCACGGGTTCGCGTATCGTCAGGATCGCCTCGGTAGTCCCGCCGGTTCGAAACTGGCTGCATCAGCGGGTGGCCACCCGCCTCAATTCCTGGAACGTGATTCTGGATGCAGCAGTCGCGGCCTAAGATGTCCGACCGGTCGCAGAGTCACGCCATGCGGCGAACCGTCAAGGGCGAAACGGTGCCGCGCCTGTTCCAGGCCGCGGTGCTAGTGTTCCTGCTGCTTACGGGCGCGGTGCCGCAGTTGCTGCAGGCCCTGTTCAACGGGGTGACCGGCGGCAACGGGTTCGTCTTTGCCGTGCTCACCGCGCTGATCTACGACCTCATGCGCGTCGCGCCGCTGGTGGTGCTCGCCCGGCACCCGGCCGGCATCCTGCACCCGCTGATCATCGCCGTGGTGGTGTGGCCGCTGCTGACCACGCTGCCGAACCTGATCGACAATTTCGGCGGGTATGCCGGCCTTGCTTCGGGCCAGCCGCTGCAGGCCCCGTATTTCACTTCGCTCGGCTGGGAATCGAGCGGCGAGATCTGGTGGGCCGTCACGAAATATCACCTGCTGCAGATCCTCTCGCTCATCGCGCTCTACAGCGGGTTCGCCTTCGTCCGCCAGAGGTCCGGCCGCCCAGTTTCGATCTTGGCGAATGTCGACACGCGGCGGCTGCGGTCGATCCTGGTCGGGGTGATCCTGGTGAACTTCATCGGCGTTGCGATCTTCATCCAGACCCGCGGCGGCCTGGTCGATCACGTGATGGAGCTCGCCTACGGTCGGTTTCGCGCGCTGGCAGGGCTCGGGCCGCTGCTCGCGCTGTTCGACATTGGCGCGCTGTCGCTGCTTCTGTGGATCTGCATGCGGCCGCAGGATGCGCGCAGCCCGCTGTTTCTGGCTCTTCTGCCGCTGGTGGCGGCGCAGCAGTTCCTCGTCGCCGGTTCGCGCGCGGCGACGCTGCTGGTTTTCGTGACGGTCGGGCTGGGCTGGGCCCTGTCGGCGCGGCGTGTGCCGTGGCGACTGGCCGTAGTGCTGGTGCCGGTCGCGTTCCTGTCATTCGGCGCGCTGAATCTCATCCGCACCGCCGGCCTGAGCGGAACGACGGTTGTGGAAGCCGCGCAGGATTCCAGCCTGCAGTCGGTGCTCGAACGCTCGCAGGAAGAGTTCAACCTGCGCCAGGCGCTGTCCGGCGCGGTGCCGGTGGTCGCGGACGGGATGCGCACGACGGGTCCGATGCTCGGTTATACCTACACCGGCGCGATATTAGCGATGGTGCCGCGAGCGGTTTGGGAGGACAAGCCGCGCGGGCCGGGATCGCTCTATGCCCAGCATTTCCTCAACGAATCGGTGGAAGGCACGTCGATCCCGATCGGCTCCGTCGCGGAGGCGTTCTGGAACTTCCACATCCCCGGGATAGTCGTGATCTTTGCGCTATACGGCTATGTCCTCCGGCGTATGTACGAGGTGTACAACCGTAATGCCTCGAACGGGCTGGTCATCACGCTCTTCGTCCTCATCGCCACGCAATTCGGGGTGGGAACGGACGAGCTGGTCGCCTTCCAGCAAAACATGATTACGCTCGCGGTCCTGATGGGGATCATCGCCCTGTTCTATCCCCAGGCACTACTAGCCCCGAAAGCGCAGGCTCGGCGGGTTATCCGCGCGCCCCGACCGACCTGACGGAAACCCGATGACCGAAACTGCCGATTCCAAAGCGGATGCGCGACCCCGCGTCCTGCACGTGCTCAAGTGGCTGCCCCGCGGCGGCATCGAGACGTGGCTGACCCATATCTTCGCCAACAGCAAAGACGGGCCGGTGCGGCACGAGGTCGTGCTGATGCAGGACGAGATCGGGCCGTACGAAGGCAAGGTGCGTGCAGCCGGGGTGGCGATCCACACGCTGCCGGTGCGCGGCTGGCTGCGGTGGCTGGCCGACCTCAGGGCGTTTCTCCGCCGCGAAGGTCCGTTTGCCGCGATCCATGTCCACGTGGACTCGATCGTGGCCGGCCCGGTGCTGGCCGTCGCGGCGAGCGCCGGGGTGCCGGTGCGCATCCTGCACAACCACGCCGCGCAGAGCCAGGGGGCGAACTACCAGGAACTGCGGCACAAGGTTCGCGAAGTCGTGGGTACGTCGATCGCGGCGGTGGCGTCCACGCGACGGGTCGCAATCAGCGAGATGGCGATGGAGCAGTGCGCCGGCCCCCGCTGGCGCGCCCGCGAGGACTGCACGATCCTGCTCTACGGTTTCGACTATTCGAAATTTCACGGCGCCCCCGAACGCGCCCGCGCCTTGCGCGCCGATCTCGCCATTCCAGGCAACGCGAAGGTGCTTGGCCATGTCGGCCGCTTCGCCTCGCAGAAGAACCACACGTTCCTCATCGATACCTTCGCCGCCTATGCGAAAGACCAGCCGGACGACGTGCTGGTCCTCGTCGGCATGGGTCCGCTCGAAGCGGACGTGCGCGCGCAGGTCGATCGGCTGGGCATTGCCGAAAGGGTGCGCTTCGCCGGCGGCACGGACGACATCCCCGCTTTCATGGCGCTGTTCGATATCTTCGTATTCCCTTCGTTCAGCGAAGGCCTGGGGATCGTCGTGCTCGAGGCGCAGGCGGGCGGCACCCCGGTGATCATGCCCGAGAATATGCCGCACGAGGTCATCGTGATCAACGGGGCGGTGACACTGCTTTCGCTCGATGTGGGGACCCAGGCATGGGCGGACCGGATCGCCGCGATCCTGGCGCGCCCCGCGCCGGACGCGGCCGACTGGCTGGCCCGGGTCGAAGGCAGCGTATTTGGCATGCAGCGATGCGTCGCCGATCTCGACGCGATCTACCTCGAGGAGTTGGCGCGGCACGCATGACGGGCCGGGATCGCCTCGATCTGCCCGTCGTCGTCGTCGTCGCCCTCCAGACCGGGAAGGCCGCGAACGGCGGCATCGCGAGTATCGGCGAGATCGTCCGCGGCATGCACGGGTATCGTCCCGTCGTCGTTACGAACCGCGAGAGCCCGGCCGTGGCCCGCTGGCGCGACGCTGGTGTCGATATCCGGATCGTGCCCGAGGACGCCAGCCGCGGCATCACCAACGCTCCGTTCGCCACGCTGCGTACCTACTGGCGCTATTTCCGCGCCGTGCGCGCGGTGCTGACGGAGACTGGGGCACGGATCGTCCACGCCAACGATCCGCTCGCCTTCCAGCTGTGCCTGCCCGCCGTTCGCACGATCGCCGGAGTGCGCCTGGCGCTTAACATCCGTGACACGATCGGGCCGGACCGGCCGCCGCCGGCGGCGCGCTATCGCCGCGTGTTCGGAATGGCCGATCATATCTTTTTCCTGTCCGCGGACATGCTTGCGCGATGGGCCGCCATCGTGCCGGGGATCGAGGCCAAGTCGTCGGTGACCTACTCGATCGTGGATCCCGCGCGCTTTGCCCCTGCCCCCCCGCCTCTCGAAACGCCGCCGGTCGTGCTGGTTTCGGGCGTGGTCTGCGCGAAGAAGGGCCAGCGCGAACTCCTCCAGGTAGTCGCGCCGATCCTGGCCGCAGCGGGTATCGAATCGTGGCTCGTCGGCGACTTCGAGCCGGACGTCGACGATTACGCCGCAGAGTGCCGAACGCTGGCTGCGCCGATGGGCGATGCGGTACGGTTCCTCGGCCATCGCCGCGATATCGCGGCACTGTATGCACGCGCATCGGTGGTGTGCGTGGCATCGCGCTACGAAGGACTGATGCGCACGATGATCGAGGCGATGGCGTGCGCCCGGCCGGTCGTCAGCACCGACGTCGCCTCCGCCCGGGAAATGCTCCTGCAGCCGGGACTGGAGGCGGGCGCGGTGTTCCCCGTCGGCTGCTCGCGCGAGATGGCTGCGGAAATCGCCGCGCTGTGCGCCGATCCCGCACGCGCCGCCGTTCTCGGCGCCAACGGGGCGGCGATTGCCAGCCGGACTTTCCGCGCGGACGACGTCGTCGGGGCTTACGAAGATGCCTACGACGCGATGACGGGCCGGAAAGCGGCACGCGGATGAGCGACGCCGCACCCGCCATTTCGCGGAAGCGCCGCGTGATCCGTAATCTCGCGCTACTGGGCGGCGGCAGCGGCGCCGCCGCGGCGCTGACGCTGGGCGCGGTGGCGATCAATTCGCGCGCGCTTTCGCTGCAGGAATTCGGAACCTACGCACTTCTCCAGACGAGCGCGCTGCTCGTCGCCGGGCTGTTCACCTTCGCGACCCAGCAGCCGGTCATCAAGCTGGGCATGGCTGCGCTCCACGCCGACGACCGCCCGCGGTTCGAGCGCATCGTGGGCATGGGTCTCGCAGCCGACACCGCAAGCGCTGTTTGCGCCGCGTTGGTCGCGGGCGCGGCGGTTTTGTTCATGGCCGGGCTCGTCGGCGTCCCTCCGTCCGCGAGATCTGCCGCGCTGATCGTCGCGGCCAGCCTCGCCTTTCAGGGTTATCGCACCAGCGAGGGCGTGTTCCGCGCGTTCGACCGGTTCGACGCCCTTGGCGCGATCCAGGTCGGCGCCGCGATCGTTCAATTCGCCGGCGCCGCCCTGCTCTGGTGGATCGATGCGCCATTCATCGCCTACGGAGCGTTGGCGGCGATCGCGATCGCGCTGCCTTCGGTTCTCCAGCTCGGCGGTGCGCTCGCGATCCTGCACCGACGCGGGATGCGTCCGCGGTCCAGCGGTCTTTCGACGCCGAGTGCCGACCGGAACGAGTTCGCGGCCTACTGCGGCAGCACGTGGGCCACCGGATCGCTCGACACGATCCGCATGAACGGGGACGTGCCGCTCATCGGGCTCGTCGTCTCGGTAGAGGCAGCAGGCATCTACAACGTCGCGCGGCAGCTTGCCGGCATCCTGCGCAAATTCGTGCAGATCTATGCGAGCGTCCTGTTTCCCGAGCTGGCGACCCTGGCCGCGCAGCGCAATTTCGAAGGTGCAAAACGCGTGCTCCGGCGCATCGTCCTCGTCACCTTCGCCATCACCACGGTGCTGGTCGCGGGGGCGGCGGTGTTCGGCGGGCTCGCGCTTGGCCTGCTGTTCGGCGAGGAATTCCGCGCCGGGCATGCGATCCTCGTCCTCCTATTCGCCGCCGCCGGCATTCAGCTGCTCAGCGCGACCTATTCGATGTACGTCCAGGCCTTCGACGGGCCGATCGCAATCTTCCATGCGTACATCTTGGCGACGATCGCTTTCGCGCTGGTGATCTTGCCCGGATTGCACGTCCTGGGCCTGATCGGCGCCGGTCTAGCGCAAATCGCATTTTTCACCGTACTCACTCTCGCGTGTTTCCGCCGCCTAGCGCGGGCGGGCGCGCAGGGAAAGGACCTGCCATGAGAATAGAAGAAGCGCGGCGGCTGCGCGAATGGATCGCGGACCTCGCCCTGCCGCCGCAATCCGTGGTTCTCAACGTCGGATCGTCCACCGGCGACTTCCGCCGCAGGCAGCAGCCGCACATCCACAGCGAACTGTTCGCTCCTCTCGAGGCAGCGGGCCTGCGAGTCGTCCATTGCGACATGAAGGCGGCCGACGGAGTGGACGAAGTCGGCGACGTGCTCGACCCCGCATTCAGGGAGCGCCTGCGCGGATACGACGCGGACGTGATGATCTGTTCCAACCTGCTCGAACACCTGACCGATCCGCGGACTTTCGCCGCCGCGTGCGGCGACCTGGTGAAGCCGGGCGGCCATTGCCTGATCACCGTGCCCTACAGCTATCCCTATCATCCCGACCCGATCGATACGATGTTGCGCCCGTCGCCGCAGGAACTGGCGACGATGCTGCCCAGCTTCCAACTGGAGCGCGCCGAGGTTCTCGAAAGCGGTACGTTCATCGACGACCTCAAGGCCGGCGGGCGCCCGGTCTACGTGCTCGCGAACCAGCTCGCCCGCACCGCCATGCCGTTTTATCGGCCGTCGCAGTGGCGCCATATCGCACACCGCCTGTTGTGGCTGTTCCGCCCCTTCACGGTCAGCATGGTACAGGTCGGCAAGCCGACCGCCGGCTAGGCTGCGGCACGCTCGGCCAAACGGCGGTAGAAACCGTCGCGGGTTCCTTCCAGCGCAACGGGCAGGTAGGAGCGGCTCGTCGCCAGATCGGTGCGCGCGGCGGCTTCGGTGAAGGCCGGCTCCGTTGCGAAGCGGGCGATCAGCTTGGCAATCGCGGGAATATCGCCGGGAGCGTGGAGGCGGTCGGACGGGAGCAGTTCGGGCAGGCCGCCCGCGGTGGACCCGGCGCATGCGCAGCCCCGGCTCATCGCCTCGACCGTCGCGCGCGGCAGGCCTTCCTGATAACTCGGCTGGAGATGGACATCGATTTCGTCCAGCCACCCCCTGACCCCGTCGCCCGAGGGACGGGTCCCGTCGAAAACCACGCGGTCGGCCACTCCGGCGGCTTCGGCGCGAGCGATCCACGGGTCGCGGTCCCCGGCGCCCAGCACCCGGTATTCGACGCGGAGGCCCTGCGCCTTCAGCTGCGCGATAGCGGGGATCGCGTCCTGGATGCCCTTGGACATGACCCTGAGCGACGCGACCGTGCCGAACACGGGCGGGCGACATTCCCTGAGACGCGCCAGCCGCGCATCGCGCGCGGCCACCTGGGCCTGCCCCAGCGGCTCGATCTCGACGTCGGATACGCCCACGCTGTCCGCCGGACCGGGGTAGCGGCGCTGCAGGAATTCGCGGGTGACGTATAGCATCTGGCCGGCCCGCGACGCCACCTGGCGCATACGGTGCATCGCGAGAGGGGCATAGGCGCGCGACAATCTGTTGCCGTGGTTGCCGTACCCGTCCCACGCGCAGCCGACCGCCTCGCCGGCCCAGGGCAAACCGCGCGCGCGCGCCATGGCGGCTGCCAGGTTGCCGAGATCGCTCGGCACCCGCACCAGCACCGCGTCGCATGCGGCCATCTCGCGCGCGAGCACCGCGCGCGCTTCGCCGCCCATTCCCAGCAATCGTTGGGCGAGCGGATAGTCCGCGACCAGCGCGAACCGGACGCCCGGCGTCTCGGACCGTGCGAGGTCGCTGCCGCCGGTCAGCGCTCCGCCGTCGCGCGCCACGACCACGATCTCGCTGAAATGGCGCAGGTACCGGTCCCACACGCTGCGCGGAAACGATCCGACGGTGTGCACCGCACCGTCCGGACCGTGCAGAAACCGGTGATCGTGAACGAAAAGTAACCGCATGGTACGCGCGCTAGCCGCTCGCCTGCGCCCCGGCAACCGCTGCGCAACCCGCCCTAGCGCGCACGTCCGCCGCGGTTCGGCGCGCGCACGGCTTCGACGGCGACGGATCCGAGGTTGACCCGCGAATCCGCCCAGATCCCGGCCGCACCGAGGCTTGCGGGCGGAGCGAGGGCCACCCGGCGCAGGTTCGCCCGCCGGACCGTAACCGCGCCGTCGAGACCGCCGCCGACGTAAATTCCCGCGATGCGCGCATCGGACCCGGTCACATCGAGCGAGATGCCGCGCATCGTGCCGACCGAGGGATTCTCCTTCTCGATCCGCACGATCTGGTCCACCGGATAGCCGGCGCTGCCGCTGCCGTCATAAGTGAGCTGGATGTCGACATCCTCGATCGACCCCGGCGCCCCCACGTTGCGGATGCCCAGATCGACCGCCGCTGTGGGCATGACCCCTTGGGAATGCGCGCGCGCCTCTATCACGATGTCACGCGCCGTCACTCCGCGAACCTTCGCGCCGCGGCCCGTGCTGATCGCGACTCCGCGCGCAAACAAGAAACCGCCGGGATCGGTGAGCCGGATCGAACGGAGCGTCACGTTCTCGACCAGCCCGTTGCGCCAGTCGTAGACAAGGGCCCCCGGCTTGATGAAGCAGACCATCTGGCACCGGTCCGCCACGACGTTCTCGACGAGGACGTTGCGCACGATACCCGGCCCGCGATGCTCGGCGCTCGAACCGACTTCCGAACCGATCGAGACCGCTGCGGCGTAGCCGCGGACGGTGCCGTTGCGGATCACGATGTTCTGGGTAATCGTGCCGGGCGCCTTGATGGCGAAGGCGTCGTCGCCGCCCATGTCGCGTCGCAGGGTCGAGACGAGTTCGAAGTTCGCGAACGTATGGTCGGACCCGCTGACGAACAGGCCGTTCGATCCGTCGAGCCTCAACCCGTCGAACGTGCAACCACGCGATGTTGCGCGCAGATACCCCTGGTATCCGCCCGCCATGGGCCGCTTGATCAGCGACAGGTTATCGAACCGGCAGTCGGAACCGGATATGTCGAGCAGGTAGCTGTCCGCGCGCCCCCGGGTCTCGAGCAGGGTGAGGTTGCGCATGGTCAGACCGCGCGCGCCGGGCGCGACCACGATGCGAGTATCGCGCAGCGTCCCGCCATCGCCTTCGATCGTGATGTTGCTGCCCCGCACCACCGCGACTCCGGCCCGGTATGTGCCGCCGATCCGCAATGTCCCGCCGCCGCGCGCAGCAAGCGAATCGAGTGCCCGTTGCAGCGCCACGGTGGCGTCGCCCCCCGGCCGCACGCCCAAGTCCGCCAACGAGACCGAGCCCTCGGCTTGCGCCGATACGCGCGAACATGCGCCTGCCGTCGCTACAGCAGCCACTATTCCGGCTACGAACCGTCGGCGGGGAAGGGTGGGGAAAGAGCCGGTCATGCTGGCAGATGTCGCATCGGTTGCGTTCACCGGGCCTGAACGCCTCGCTACCCGCCGTTCAGGTTGCGGCCCGTCAGGTTCCGGTCAGGCTGACCTGCCGCACCGTCCAGTCCGCTCCCTCCCCGTCTGCCGGGATGGCAACGACGAACCGCAACCACCCCCACTTGCACGACGGTGCCGGCACCCGCGCGGGCAGGCGGCTGACCGGCACAGAAACCAGCATCTGCGCATTCCCGGCGCACCGCAATTCCACCGACAGGTCGTCGCGCCGTCCCGACTGGGTCGCCACCTCGGCGCCGATCGCCAGCGGCTGCGATGGCAATGCGACGAGTTGCTGGGCGACGGTACCGCGCGATCCCGGCAGGGCGCTGATGACGATGCCGCCGCCCGTCCCCTGGAACCCGGCACCGTAGTCGCCGTTGCTGGTCATCTCCCACCCGAACGGGATGACCGCATCCTTCTGGCGGAAATCCGGATCGCGAACGAGATTGCCCGAGCCCGGCGTGCCGACCGAGCGCAAGGCGGGAAACAGCCCGGCCGCCAGGCGCGCCGCATCGTCGTAACGCGCCTGTCCGGCCAATCCGGCGACCAGCAGGCGATCGACTTCCGGATCGACTGCGCCGCCACGCCCGGCGTAGCCGAGCCGCAGGGACACCGCGTTCTTCAGCCCCACCGGAGACTGGGCGACCTGCCGCCAGAAAGGGGAAACCCACGGTGCATCCTGCGCCAGCAGGTCGAGGAAGATAGGCTGCAGCGACCGATTGCCCGCATAAGCCGCCATCTGCGTGAGCAACGGGCCTTGCGCGGCGGTGTCCTGCCGCAGGATTTCGTCGAGCAGGCGCAAGGCAGGTTCGTCCTTGCCCGCCTGTGAAAGGCGGGAAATCAGCTCGGTGTTGACGATTATCGAACGCCTCGACAGCGCGTGGGCCGCCTCGAGCGTGCGCATGGCCTGGCCGGAATCGCCCTCCGCACCCGCGTTGGCCAGGATCGCGACCGCTTCGGGTTCCAGCGGTTCGCGGGCGTACGCTGCACGCGCATGGGCGATCGTCGCCGCGTCGGGGGGAAGGATCGGGTTGCGGGAGCGCGCGCGTGCCAGCGCGAGCTGGAGCTCCGCTTCCTTCGCGAGTGCCTGACCATCGAGCGGGAACGCCTGCGCCGCGGCCATCGGATTCAGCGCGAAGCCAGCCTGCGCGAAAGCGGCGGCGCCGACGACGACTGCCAGCACCAGGCCAACCAGAGCGATGAAGATCGACCGCACGGGGTCAGCCTTCTGCGGCGGCGGCCGTATCCCGTCCGTAGCCGTATCCGTATCCGTAGCCATAGCCGTAGCCATACCCATAGCCGCTGTTCTTAGATTCCCACTTTGTCACGAGCACGCCGAAGACATTGGCGCGGGCCGCGTCGATGCGGTTGATCGACTGCTGGATCTGCTGCACGCGCACGCCGTTCATCTCGACGGTGTAGACGACGCCTTCGGTCGCCTTGGCGACCAGCGGCACGTCGGCGATGCCCAGCACCGGCGGCGCATCGATCAGGACCACGTCGAAGACCTTGTTCGCTTCCTGCACGAGCAGGGGCAGGCGGGGCGACAGCAGCAGTTCGCCCGCGTTGGGCGGCTTGGGCCCGGCTGCCAGCAGCGACAGGTTGGCGACCCCGGTCTCGGTCAGCAGCCGCTCGTCGAAATCGTCGCCGGTGAGATAGTTCGACAGGCCATGGCGGTTCTCGACCCCGAGCAGCTTGTGGCTCGAACTGTTGCGCATGTCGGCATCGACCAGCAGCACGCGCTTGCCGGTGCGCGCTAGCGAACGGGCGAGCGCGACCGTGGAGTTCGACTTGCCTTCGTTCGGCCGCGTGCTGGTGAACAGGATCGACCGCGGCACGCCGTGATCGGTGAGGAACGACAGGTTCGTCTGCAGCGACAGGAACGCCTCGGCAATGTCGGACTTAGGATCGACGATCTCGTCGCCGATCCGCTCGTCCTCGACCCATGGAATGACGCCGAGAAGCGGCAGACCCAGGCGATTGGGAACGTCGCTCGGATCCTTCAGCTTCTGGTCGATCTGCTCGAGAGCGATGACCACCAGCAGCGCAAGCAGGAGCCCGAAGACCAGCGCCACGAGCAGGTTGAGCAGGATGTTGGGGCTCGACGGCTTTGAGGGAACCAGCGCCGGATCGACGACGGACACGTTGTTGCTGGCAACGCCCGCGACGCCGATTTCCTTGTAGCGCTGCAGCAGCGCATCGTAGAGCTGCCGGTTCGTATCCACTTCGCGCTGGTAGATGTTGTACTGGATCGACGCAGCCTTTTCACCGGTGAGCGAGGACTTCAGCGCGTTGACCCGGGTTTGCAGCGCAGCTTCGCGCGATCGCGCCGCATCGTAGGCCTGTTGCGCCTCGGTCCCGGCGCGCGAGGTTTCCTCGGCAATGGCCCGGTCAAGCGTCTGCAACCGCGATTGGGCTGCCTGCACTTCGGGATAGCCCGATTCGAAGCGCGCGCTGAGCTGTGCGAGCTGTGCCGCGGCATCGGCGCGCGACTGGCGAAGGGTCGCCAGGGTCGGATTGGACAGGCGCGACGGCCGCTGCGCGCGCAGGGTGCTTTCGGCCGCGATGCGCGCTTCGGTCGCGCTCGTGAGCGCCTGATTGAGCGCTTCGAGGTCGATCGACGTGAGCGTCTTGTCGGGCTGCGACATGCCGCCCGCATCCTGGTTCTGCGAAAGGGTGACGATGCCTTGCGATGCGGCGTAATTGACCAATTCGCGCTCGGACGTTTCCATCTTCTCGCGCAGATCCGCGAGGCGGGTCTCGAGGAACTTGCGCGCGTCCTGCGTGGAATCGAACCGGCGGCCGAGGGTCGAGGCGATGAATTCCTCGACATAGCTGTTGGCGATCTGCGCACTCAACTCGGGATCCGGGCTTTCGAACTGGATATCGACGAGGCTCGAACCGCGGATGGGCGCGATCGTGAGGTGTTCGACGAGCAAGTCAGACGCACGGCGCAGCTGTGCCGCCCGGTCGCCGGCGGCCACCGTGTTTCCGCTCGCCGCCGCACCGGGGTCGCGCCCGAACATTTCGAAGAAGTGCGCGTTCGACGCCAGGTTAAGCCGGCGCGCGACGCGCTCGGCCAGCGAACGCGCCTGCAGCAGCGCATACTGAGTCTGATAGAATTCCTGGTCCTCGCCCGAGTCGACCTTGCTGACTTCCTGGACGTTGGTGACCTGTTCGCCCTGGCGGTCGATCTGGATGCGCGCGGTGGCCTTGTAATACGGCGTCGCGAGCAGCGACAGCACCAGGCCGAGCGCAGCGGTAGCCACGACGATCGCGAGGATCGTCCACCGGCGGCGCAAGATCGCGTGCCAGTAGGAGACGAGCGCGGGCACTCCGTTCGACTGGGTGAACGTCGCGCTCTCGGACGCCTCGTTCAGGTCGGAATATGTGTACTGGTTCATGTCGACCGGCGACCTAGTTGTTCTGCAGCAAGAGGATGAGCGGCGTGGTCAGCAGCGGAACAATCTGGAGCACGTCCCTGAAGAGGCGCCGTTCCTTGCTGTCGCCCACGACGATCACGTCGGACGGATAGACTTCGGGGTCGATGTAATTGCCCCGACGGATGGCATCGAGATTGTAGATGCCGATGTAGGTCTGGTCGCCGACCTCGCGCCGGACGATCACGTCCTTCAGCTTGGCGAACTCGGCCGTTCCGCCGGCGAGCGCGACCGCCCGCTGCAACGTGAGCCGGCCGACCAAGGGATACATGCCCGGCTTGACCACCTGACCGTCCACGGTGAGAGTCTGGTTGTACGATTCCTCGACATTAACGGTGACTTGCGGGTTCTTGACGTAATTAGCCCGCAACCGCTGTTCGATGTCGGCGGATACCTGCGCCGGGGTGCGCCCCGCGGCGGTGACGGTGCCGACCAGCGGGAACGACAGCTGGCCCGCGCCGTCGACCTGCGCCTCGCGCGTCATCTCCGGCACGCCGAACACATCGATCTTCAGCTTGTCACCGGGGCCGATGTAGAAATCGCGCACGGGGCTAGCGTAATCGAGAGCGGTCGGCGCGGGCATCTCGCCGCTCAGCTGCTGGACCCCGGGCGCCATGGCGAAGGGCTTGGGCGACGTCGCGCACCCGGGCAGGGCGAGTACCGCCGCTGCGCCAGCCAGCATCATCAACCACTTGCTCATCATCGGGAAACTCCAGTCCAGCCGCGCCCTAACCCAAGTCGGGCACGTGGTAAACACAGCTTGATAGGGCAGACTTTCAGCCCGGGCGGCCGGCCCTGCCTCCACCTGAGGCGCGCGGCATCGCCGCGATCACCGCACCGTCGCGCATGGCGAGAACCAGGAGCACGAACAAGGTCACCGCTACGGGCACCCGCATCGGATAGTCGACCAAGGACGATACGGCGACGGCAGCGAGCGGGAATGCCAGCGCGACGCGTTCGAGCGTGGTCAGGCTCCGCACCTGCCACAGTCGCGCGGCCGACCGCACCACCCACACGACCATGATCGCCAACGCCGCGAGGCCCAGGAGGCCATGATCGAGCAGAACCTCTAGCCAGTCGTTGTGCGCATGGTTGAGGTAATACCGCGACAGCGCGCCCATCGGCTCGAACATCTTGTAGGCCTTGTCGAACGATCCCGCGCCGGTGCCTAGAGCCCAGACGCGCCCAAGCATCTCGAGAAGCGTCGGGAGAGCCTTGAAGCGCATCTCGTCCTGCGCGCTGGTGGTGACGACGGCCGCCAGGCCGCTGGCCCGGCTCGCCAGGCCAAACAGCCCTGCACCGGCAACCGCGATCGTCGCCGCCACCGCCCCGCCCAGGACCACGCTTCGCGGCAGCGGCCGCCTCCCCGGCGACGCAGGACGCCGTTCGGCGAGCCCCGCCAGAGCAGAGCGGAGCAGCACGGCGAAGGCAATCGCCGTGGCCGGTATCGCCAGCGCGAGGCCGGCGCGCGAGGCGGTCAGCACCACGACGAACAGGAACAATGCCGCCATCAGGGAACCGGGCAGCAGTTTCGCCTTGTTCCTGCGGTCGCGCCGGCTGCCCCAGAACGCGGCCAGCGGAATTGCCGAGACGAGAAGGACCGCCTGATGATTGGCATTGGACAGGAGCCCCACCGGCTCCCCTGTGTTGGTCACCGCGTATAAATACAGCGGCCCCTCCGGATTGCCGAGCAGCTGCGCGATCGCGAGCAAGGCGCTGGCGACAGCGAAACCGAGCCAGAGCTTGATGACGACGAAGCGGTCGCCGGGTTCGAGCGCGCCGTAGAGAAGGATGGCGGCGACCGGGATGGCCAGCGAGAACAGCGCGTTCCACGTCCCCGCCGGCGACAGGGTGAGCGGCCGCCACGCGCTCTCCATCCCCACAAGCGCATCGATCCGCACGACCGCTTCGCGCGCGGGCAGGGCGTGCCACAGGCCCGGGGGCAGCGGGATCAGTTGCACGGCCACGATGATCGCGAGAAACCCCGCCAGCGCCAGCGGACCGCCGACCCGGGCCAGCGAACCGCGCGGCGCGGCCATGATCGCGTAGGCCGCAAACAGCACGGCGAGCGGGCGCAGGACCACCAGCGAAAGGATATCGGCCCGCGCCCCGCCACCGGTCAGAGCGACCACGACGAAGAACGCCACCATCGCAAGCAGCCGGGCGCGCGCACCGAACGCCGCCGCACTGCGTGAATCCCGATTGGCGATCATTCAGGAAGCCCTGGCTTGCGTGTTCGACGGAGACAACTGGCGGACCGCGCCGGCGGTCCGGGCGTCGGCGGCGGGCGCATACCCGTCGACCAGTTGCGCAAGCAAGCCTTTAATGGTCGCGCCGTCGGCACGCTGCGCCGCTTCTTCCAGCGCAGCGATCGATCGACGCAGTTCGTCCCACGGCACGAGCTGTTCGTGCGCGCGATAGATTCGCGGATGGTCGGTCGGCCGGGCTTCGGCTTCGACAAGAAGTTCCTCGTAGAGCTTCTCGCCCGGCCGCAGTCCGATCTCGACGATCTCGATGTCGCCCTGGGGGTTGGCGGCGTCGCGCACCGAGCGGCCGGACAGCCGGATCATCGACACGGCCAGATCGTGGATGCGCACGGATTCGCCCATCTCCAGCAGATAGACTTCGCCGCCGGATGCCATGGCGCCGGCCTGGATGACCAATTCGGCAGCCTCCGGGATCGTCATGAAATAGCGCGTCACGGCCTTGTCGGTGAGCGTAACGGGCCCGCCTTCGGCAATCTGGCGGCGGAAGTGGGGCACGACCGAACCGGACGAGCCGAGCACGTTGCCGAACCGGACCATGGAAAAGACCGTCACCGATCCTTCGCGCGCGGCGAGCGCCTGGAGGATCAGCTCGCACACCCGCTTGCTGGCACCCATGACGTTGGTCGGGCGGACGGCCTTGTCGGTGCTGACGAGAACGAAGCGGTCGCACCCCGCTTCCATCGCGGCGAGCGCGCAATAGAGCGTGCCGGAAATGTTGTTGTGCACGCCCGCGACCGGATTGCTCTCGACCAGCGGGACGTGCTTGTAAGCCGCCGCGTGGAACACCGTCTGCGGCCGGTAGCGGGCGAACAGGCGGTCGACCGCATCGCGGTTCACCAGCGTACCGAGTTCCGCGACGACATCGACGGTCAGGCCCTCCGCCGCGGAGATGCGCCGCAATTCGCTGTCGATCTCGAACAGCGCGGCCTCGGTCATGTCGAACATGATCAGCCGGGTGGGTCGCAGGCGCACGACCTGGCGGCACAGCTCGCTGCCGATCGATCCGCCCGCACCTGTCACCAGTACCGTGCGCCCGGCGATGGCGCGTTCCATCAATGCGACGTCGGGCGGCACCTGTTCGCGCGACAGGAGTTCGGTGATGTCGATTTCGCGCAAGTCGTTAATGGAAACCTCGCCGGCGACCATCGCATGGATCCCGGGAAGCGACTGGACGTGCACCTCGTAAGCCTTCAGCCTGCTGACGATCCGCGCTCGTTCGCTGTGGGTAATGCCGGGCATTGCCAAGAGGACGAGGTCGAGCTGCGATTCTGCGAGCTGCTTTTCGAGCGCTGCGCCGCTGGAGATCGGCGTTCCTTCCAGGCGCTGGCCGTGGAGCGAGGGTTCGTCGTCGGCGAACGTGACCAGGCGATAGCCGCGTTCGTGATGCAGCGAGATCGCGAGCTGACGCCCGGCGGTGCCGGCACCGTAGATCGCCACGCGCTTGGGCGCCTCTCCGCCCTCGAGCATCTCGACGAGGACGAAGCGGGCAACGATCCGGCTGACCGCGACGGTGACGAACAGGATGATCGGGAAGATCCCGCTGACGGTGCGCGGCACCCCCCGCATGCTGATGAAGCCGAACACGATCACCAGCAGCACCATCACCGTCAGGCACGCCCGAGCGATCTGGCTGAAGCCCTTGGGTCCGTGGAAGCGGAAGACGTTGTTGTAGACGCCCCAATAGGCGAACACGGCCAGCGAGGCGACCGTGGCGGTCGCGGTGAAGATCGCAAACGGCTGGGTCACGACCTCGAACGTGCCGAGGCGCAGTGCGAACGAAAGCCAGCTCGCAATCAACGCGGCGAGCACGTCGCTGGACGCGGCGACGACCTTCTTGACGCGGCGACTGGACCGCAGGGTCGCGCTCACCAGCGGCGCCACCTTCGCGACGAACCAGTTGTTGTATTGCCCGCTCATCTGCCGCCCCGATCGTCGCGCCCTGTTGTTCTGGGCTTCCCGCACCACTCGGGCTGGGAAACGCGCCCCTTTCCATTCCGCCAGATTGATGGGCGATGAAGCACGCTCATGCTGCGGATGCCAGCCCGAGATGCGCCATCATGGCGTCGTTGACGCGGTCGACCGCGTAAACGTCGGCGCAGCGGCGATAGGCCGCCTCCCCCATCGTCTCGCGCAAGTCCGGGTCTTGCGCCAGCCGTGCCATCGCCGCGGCCAGCGCGTCGCTGTCTCGAGGCGGCACCAGGAAACCGCTTTCGCCCTCGACGATCGATTGTCGGCAGCCGGGCACGTCGGTGGTCACCACCGGGCGGCCGCTCGCCATCGCTTCCAGCACGGTGCGCGGCATGCCTTCGCGATAGGACGGAAGGACATAGACACTGCAATCGGCGAGCGCTCCGCGAACGTCGGACAGAGGGCCAAGATATTCGACGCCCGCCCGCTGGAATTCGGCCATTTCGCTTTCGGGAATGCCGTCGGGCCCTTCGTCGAAGAACCCGGCGAGCGCAAAACGCGCAGTGCTTCCGCCGGCGATCAGCCGGGCAGCGGCGGATGCATATTCGCGCACACCCTTGTTGCCCAGCAGCCGCGCGATCATCAGGAAGCGCGCCCTGGGCGGCAGCGGGGTCCGCGGATAATCCGCCATGTCCACCCCGGAACCGTCGACAAGCCGCGCCTTGGCGGGATCGGCCAGGGCGCCGGCGGCCACGAAGTCGTCGCGGTCGTCGCAGTTTTGGAAGATCACCACCCGGTTCGCCGCGGTCGCGGCGCGCCACAGCGCGATCGATAGCCGCCGGACCACCGACTGCCGCACGCTGCCGCTGTCGATGAAGGCATAGCCGAGCCCGGTGACGAGCGACGCGGATTCCACCCCCGCCAGCTTCGCCGCGAGCGAACTCCAAACGCACGGCTTGATCGTGTACCCCAGCACCAGATCGATCTTCTGCGCCCGGATCAGGGCGAAAAGGCGCCGGAGGTAGCCGAGGTCGGCCAGGGGGTTCTGGCCGGTGCGCTGCATGAACACGTCATGCGGCGTCACGCCCATCGCGCGCAGTTTCACGGCGATATCATCCGTCAGCCCCGGCGCACTGGCGTGCACGCGATGGCCGCCCGCCACCATCCGGCGCAGCAGCGGTCCGCGAAAACCGAGCAGCGAAGGGGCGAATGAAGCATTGACGAGGATGGTGCGCGCCGTCATCTGACCGCCCCCTAGTCAGTCCATTTTTCCAACGCAACGGCGCGTCCGGACCCGCACCCGGTGCATCGCTGCCTTTTTCGGAGCGGCAATGCTCGGCACATTGATAGCCCCTTGGCCTGCGTACGACGAGGAAGAAGCCGACGCCGTTGCCGCGGTGATCCGTTCGGGCCGCGTCAACTACTGGACGGGGGAGGAAACTCGCGCGTTCGAACGCGAGTTCGCGGCCTTTGCCGACTGTTCCCATGCCGTCGCGGTCGCCAACGGGACGCTGGCGCTCGACCTCGCCTTGAAGGCGCTGGGCATCGGCCCGGGGGACGAGGTCGTCGTCACCCCGCGCACGTTCATCGCTTCGGTGTCGAGCGTCGTCAGCGCCGGCGCGACTCCCGTATTCGCCGACGTCGACCGGGACAGCGGCAACATCTCGCCCGCCACGATCGCCCAAGTGCTGAGCGAACGGACCCGCGCGATCATCCCCGTCCACCTGGCGGGGTGGCCGTGCGACATGGAGGGCATCGGCGCGCTGGCCGAGCCGCGCGGGATCGCGGTGATCGAGGATTGCGCGCAGGCCCACGGCGCGCGGATCGACGGGCGCTCGGTCGGCAGTTTCGGCGCGGTCGGGGCGTGGTCGTTCTGCCAGGACAAGATCATCACCACCGGCGGCGAAGGCGGCATGGTCACATGCGCCGACGAAGAGCTGTGGCGAACGATGTGGGCCTTCAAGGATCACGGCAAATCGTACGCCGCGGTTTACGAGCGGGAGCATCCCCCGGGCTTTCGCTGGCTGCACGAAAGCTTCGGCACAAACTGGCGGATGATGGAGATGCAGGCCGTGATCGGCCGCATCCAGCTCGGCCGAATGGATCGCTGGCGCGCCCGCCGCACGGCCATCGCCGCAACCTATCGCGAGGCATTGGCGCGCTTCTCCGACGCGGTGCGGGTGCCGGTGCCGGACGCCCGCTGCACCCACGCCTGGTATCGCTTCTACGCCTACGTCCGCCCAGAAGGGCTGAAGCCAGACTGGACGCGCGACCGGATTGTCGAGGAGACGGTGCGCCGCGGGGTCCCGCTGTTCCAAGGCTCTTGTTCGGAAGTCTATCGCGAAAAGGCGTTCGATGGCACGCCGTGGCGTCCGGCCCAGCGCCTTCCCGAGGCGGTCGAACTCGGCGAGACGAGCCTGATGTTCCTGACCCACCCGACGATGACCGACGCGGATGTGGAGCGGGTCGTGGCCACCGTGACCGGCGTCCTGGCGGAGGCAGTTCGCTAGCGCCCGCTCACCGCCCGGCGAGGGGGCGCGAGGGATTGCCGGCGACGACCGTGTTCGGCGCCACGTCGCGCACGACGACTGCGCCCATCCCGACCGTGGCGCTTTCGCCGATGGTGATGCCCTGCCGGATCATCGCGCCCGATCCGATGTAGGCCCCGTCGCCGATCGTGACGTTGCCGTTGCAGCGCACGCCCGGGCCGAAGGTCACGAAATCGCCGATCCGGCAATCGTGCTCGACATAGGAGGCGATATTGCAATGGAAATGCGATCCGATGCGGATGTTGCTCGTCAGGGTGCACCGCGACGAAAAGAGGCACCCTTCGCCCCAAGAAACGTCGTCCATCACCAGCAGGTCGGTTGCGCAGACGTCGAAGAATGCAAGGCCCGCATCCGCGCAGCGCCGGGTGATCGCACGGCGGGCGGCAGGGTCGGCCACCGCCACCACGATGCGCGGATCGGGCATCGCGGCAAAGGTTTGCAATGCCATCACACGCTGGCCATTGACGGTTGCCACCGTCGGCGCGTCCTCCACGAAAACGGCGCGCGCTCGATCGGGCAGCAACGGCATGATCCCCCGGCCGCAGCCGCCGCTGCCGAAGATGCCGAATGTCGGTCCCGGACAGGTCAATTGCCGGTGAACCGGGGCATGGTCGCTTCGCCCGTGGACGCGATCCCGTCGCGGCGCAGCACTGCCTTCACCGTGAGCCACAGGATCCTGAGGTCGAGCAGGAACGAGCGGTTGTCGACGTACCAGACGTCGGCGGCGAACTTTTCCGGCCAGGTGAGCGCGTTGCGGCCGGTGACCTGCGCCCAGCCGGTAACCCCCGGACGCACTTCGTGCCGGCGGTTCTGTTCGGGCGAATAGAGCGGCAGATAGGCCATTAGCAGCGGTCGCGGGCCAACCAGGCTCATGTCGCCCTTGAGGACGTTCCAAAGCTCGGGCAGTTCGTCGAGACTGGTCGAGCGGAGCAGGCGCCCGAATGCCGGCAGTCGGTCCGCGTCGGGCAGTAGCTGCCCGTCGGGCCCGCGTGCATCGGTCATGCTGCGGAACTTGACCATATTGAACGGCTGCCCGCCCCTGCCGGGACGGACCTGGTGAAAAAGGACCGGGCTGCCCAGCTTGATTCGCACGACGAGCGCCACGACGAGCAGCAGCGGACTCAATGCGATCAGGGCCGCGGCCGCCACGGCGATGTCGAACGCTCGCTTCATTGCCGCGCGACATAGCCCGGGCCCGCGCCGGCCTTCAATCCTGAAGTGCGGTTGCGCTGCCGACGGGACACCCGTAAGGGCGCGGGGCTTTTCAGATGGGTCCGACCGGCACGCGCCAATGCAGAACGATTCCACCACCACTGTCACCGTTCTCGGCCTGGGATATGTCGGGCTGCCGTTAGCCGTCACGCTGGCGAAGCAGTTCACGGTATGCGGGTTCGATGTCGATGCCCGGCGCGTCGAGGAACTGCGTGCCCATCACGACCGCACGCGCGAGATCGACGCCGATTGCCTGGCGGCATCGAGCCTGTCCTTGACCGACGCGCTGGCCGATTGCCCGCCATCCGATTTCTACATCGTCACCGTTCCCACACCGATCGGTGCGGAAAACCGCCCCGACCTGTCGATCGTGGAAGCGGCCTCCCGCTCGGTGGGCCAGCTCCTCGGCCCGGCAGTGGCAGCCGGCAAGCGCCCGATCGTGGTGTTCGAGAGCACCGTGTATCCCGGCGTCACCGAAGACATCTGCGGGCCCATCCTGGAACGCGAATCCGGCCTGTCGTGCGGCACGGACTTCTTCCTCGGCTACAGCCCGGAACGGATCAATCCCGGCGACCGCGAACACACCATCGACCGCATCACCAAAGTCGTCTCCGGCCAGACCGAAGAGGTGCTCGATAGGGTTGCCGACCTCTATGGCGCAGTAACGTCGGGCGGCGTGTTCCGTGCCGCGTCGATCCGGGCTGCCGAAGCGGCCAAGGTGATCGAGAACGCCCAGCGCGACATCAACATCGCCTTCATGAACGAGATCGCCCAGATTTTCGCCCGAATGGACCTGTCGGTGGGGGATGTCCTCGCCGCGGCGCGTACGAAATGGAATTTTCTGCCGTTCGAGCCCGGGCTGGTTGGGGGACACTGCATCGGCGTCGATCCCTACTACCTGTCGCACCGCGCCGAGCAGCTCGGTCACCACCCGCGCGTTATCCTTGCCGGGCGGACCACGAACGATGGCATGGCCCAATGGGTCGCGGAGCGGCTCCATCAGGCGCGCAAAGAGCGAACGGGAAGCGTGCTCATGCTTGGCCTGACTTTCAAGGAGAACGTGCCTGACTTGCGCAATTCGAAAGTTGCCGATCTCGTCGCCAAACTTGTGAGCCTCGGACACGGAGTGACCGTCCACGACCCGCAAGCGGACGCTCGCGAAGCGCACGACGAATACGGCCTCACCCTTGATTATGATGCCATGTCCCGCAGCTACGATCTCGTGGTGCTCGCCGTGCCCCATCGCGACTACCTCGCCATGTCGACCGATGCCCTGCGAGCAACCGTGGCGCCAGGCGGCACGCTGGCGGACCTGAAAGGCGTGCTCGGCGCCGACGCGGACTGGAGGCTCTAGAGCGATGCGCAAGGTTCTCGTGTCCGGCAGCGCCGGGTTCATCGGCTTTCACCTCTCGCAGCACCTGCTCGACGAGGGATTCGCTGTCGTCGGTTACGACGGCATGACGGATTACTATGACGTGCGAATCAAGGAGCGGCGGCACCAGATGCTGCTACAGAACCAGCACTTTTCGGCGCACGTCGGCATGCTAGAGGACTTCGACAAGCTGCGCGGGCTTGCACTAGCCGAGAAGCCGGACGTCATCGTCCATCTCGCCGCACAGGCCGGCGTTCGCTATAGTTTAGAAAACCCGCGAGCTTACGTCGAAGCCAATATCGTCGGCACATTCAACGTAATGGAATGTGCCCGCGAACTGGGCGTCGAGCATTTGCTCATGGCTTCGACGAGTTCGGTCTACGGCGCAAACGAAAACATGCCGTTCCACGAGCGCGAGAAGTGCGACACCCAGCTCACGCTCTATGCCGCGACCAAGAAGGCGACCGAGAGCATGGGCCACTCCTATGCCCACTTGTGGAACCTGCCGGTCACGATGTTCCGCTTCTTTACGGTTTACGGTCCCTGGGGCCGGCCCGACATGGCGCTGTTCAAGTTCACCAAGGGAATCCTCGAGGGGACGCCGATCGACGTCTACAATCACGGCGAGATGTTCCGCGACTTCACCTATGTCACTGATCTGGTACGCGGCATCCGTCTGCTGATCGACGCGGCCCCAGTGCTTCCCGAGAACGCAGGAATGATCGATTCTTGGGACAGCCTCAGCCCAGCTGCCCCGTTTCGCGTGGTCAACATCGGCAACAACGACAAAGTGCGGCTGGAAGACTTCGTCGACGCGATCGAGGAGGAGTGTGGCCGTAAGGCGATACGCCACTACATGGATATGCAAAAAGGCGACGTGCCTGCCACCTGGGCGGACGCGACCTTGCTGGAGCAACTGACCGGGTATCGCCCGCGGACAGGTATCAAGGACGGCATCAGTCAGTTCGTTTCCTGGTACCGCGAATACTATCGCGTCTGATCATTTGGTCGGCGCAGGAACAACCAAGATAAAGAGGGTGTAATGAAGATCGCGATGGTGGGTTCAGGTTATGTCGGTCTGGTTTCCGGCGCCTGCTTCGCCGACTTCGGCCACGAGGTTGTGTGCATCGACAAGGATGCCTCGAAGATCGATCTGCTCGAGGCCGGGGTAATGCCGATCTTCGAGCCCGGTCTCGAAGCGCTGGTCGAAACCAACGTCAAGGCCGGCCGGCTTTCGTTCACCACCGACCTCGCCGAAGGCATCCGCGGCGCGGCTGCCGTGTTCGTAGCCGTCGGTACGCCGAGCCGGCGTGGTGACGGCCATGCGGATCTGTCGTTTGTCTACGCGGTCGCGCGCGAAGTGCGCGAGAACCTCGAGCAGGACACCGTCGTGGTGACGAAATCGACCGTCCCGGTCGGGACTGGCGATGAAGTCGAGCGCATTATCTCGGAGACCGGCTCCCGGCACCGCGTGTCGGTCGTCTCCAACCCCGAGTTCCTGCGCGAGGGCGCCGCCATCGGGGACTTCAAGAGGCCCGACCGCATCGTCATCGGCGCCGAGGACGAATTCGGGCGCGAGGTGATGCGCCAGGTTTACCGCCCGCTGTTCCTCAATGAATCGCCGATGCTGTTCGTCAGCCGCAGGTCGAGCGAACTGATCAAGTACGCCGCCAACGCCTTCCTCGCGACCAAGATCACCTTCATCAACGAGATGGCCGATCTGTGCGAGAAAGTGGGCGCCAACGTACAGGACGTGAGCCGCGGGATCGGCATGGACAACCGCATCTGCCCCAAGTTCCTCCACGCCGGCCCCGGCTATGGCGGCAGCTGCTTTCCCAAGGACACGCTCGCGCTGCTCAAGACCGCCGAGGATTACGCCAGCCCGGTGCGAATCGTCGAGGCGGTGGTCGCGGTCAATGAAAGCCGCAAGCGCGCGATGGGCCGCAAGGTCCTCGATACGATCGGCGGGCTCGAGGGCGCGCGGGGGAAGAAGGTCGCCTTGCTGGGCCTGACCTTCAAGCCGAACACCGACGACATGCGCGACAGCCCCGCAATCGCCATTGCCCAGACGCTCACCGATGCCGGCGTGACAGTCGCGGCCTACGATCCCGAAGGAATGGAACAGGCCCGCCCGCTGATGCCCCTGGTGGAAATGTGCACCAGCCCATACGACGCGATCCGGGATGCCGATGCGGTTGCGATCGTCACCGAGTGGGACGCGTTTCGCGCGCTCGATTTCAATCGCGTCAAGGAACTGGCCAAGGCGCCGGTGCTGGTGGACTTGCGCAACATATATCGCCCGGAAGAGGTGCGCGCTGCCGGCTTCGCCTATAGCAGCATCGGGCGCGACTAGCGCGCGGCCTCATCGCAGAAAAATAGGAAAGATGGCCAACGTTTTCGAACCCGCCGCCTGCCCGGTCCTCGTCACCGGGGGTGCCGGCTATATCGGCAGTCACGCCGTACTCGCCTTACGCGAGGCGGGGCACCCCGTTGCGGTGATCGACAATCTTTCCACGGGCTTTCGCTTCGCGGTGCCCGAGAACGTGCCATTTTTCGAAGGCGATATCGAGAATACGGCGCTGTTGGCACGGATTTTCGCCGCGCAAGGTACCCGAGCGGTGATGCACTTCGCCGGATCGATCGTGGTGCCTGAATCGGTCGAGAACCCGCTCAAGTACTATCACAACAACACCGCCAAGAGCCGCGCGCTGATCGAGGCGGCGGTGACCGCGGGCGTGCCGCATTTCATCTTTTCCAGCACCGCGGCGATCTATGGCGTGCCCGATGTGGATCGGGTGAACGAGGACTGCCCGCAGGTCCCGATCAACCCTTATGGCTGGTCCAAGCTCATGACCGAGCGCATGCTCGCCGACACCGCGTTCGCTCACCCGATCAACTACTGCGCGCTGCGCTATTTCAACGTCGCGGGCGCCGATCCGCAGGGCCGCACCGGCCAGTCCACCGCTGGCGCCACGCATCTCATCAAGGTCGCGGTCGAGGCGGCGCTGGGCAAGCGCGATCGCGTCTCGGTATTCGGGACCGATTTCCACACCCCCGACGGAACGGGTGTGCGCGATTATATCCATGTCTCGGATCTCGCCGCCGCACATGTCGATGCGCTTTCGGCACTGATCGCCGAACCGACGCGTTCGCTGCAGATGAACTGCGGTTATGGCCGGGGCTTTTCGGTGATGGACGTGCTCGACGCGGTCGACCGCGTCACCAACTGCTCCATCGAGCGCAGGCTGGAGCCGCGCCGCGCGGGCGACCCGGCCCGCCTGGTGTCCGACAACGCGCGTATTCTCCAGACTCTACCATGGGTGCCGCGCTACGACGACCTGGATACCATCGTCCGCGACGCGCTGGCATGGGAAGAGCGATTGAGCGAGATCAGGGTTGAGCAAGCGTAATCGGCGCTCACTCAGAAGAGGGCTCGACCCTGTCGCGCCTGGCGACTGAGGAGTGAGCCAGCATACGGGTTCAGCCAAAGTTAATATTGCGGTCGCGAGACCGATGCCGCAGCTCTCGTCGCCGAATGGGACGCGTTTCGCGCGCTGGACTTCGAGCGCATCAAGAATCTAGCCAATGGCCCGGTACTGGTCGATCTGCGCACAAACTATGCCCCGTCATTTGCGCCGTCGGCTTCGAATACATCAGCTTTGGGCGCGATTGAGCTTCTCCCTAAACGCGCAGCCAGCAGTTTGACGATGCGAGTGGCGGAATGGCCGTCGCCGAATGGGTTGTGGGCGCGCGCCATCGCCTCGTAGGCCGCCGGATCGTCGAGCAGGCGGACGGTCTCGACCACGATCCGATCGGCATCGGTACCCACCAGCTTCGCCGTTCCCGCTTCGACGCCCTCGGGGCGCTCGCTCGTCTCGCGCATCACGAGCACCGGCTTGCCGAGCGCGGGCGCTTCTTCCTGCACCCCGCCGCTGTCGGTCAGCATCAGGGTGCTGATCGCGAGCAGACGCGCGAAGTGCGGGTAATCGAGCGGTTCGATGAGCGCGACGTTATCGAGACCCGCTAGCCGTTGGTTCATCACGGCACGCACGTTGGGATTGAGATGGACGGGGAAGATGACGGCCACATCGGGACGGTCGGCAAGACGGCGAACTGCCGAGGCGATCGCTTCCATGCCCTCGCCCAAATTCTCCCGCCGGTGGCTCGTCATGCCGACGATGCGCTTGCCGGCGAAGCGTTGCTCGATTTCTCGCAAGCCTGCCGCTAACTGCGGCTCCTGGGCGATCCGGGCGGTCACCCAGTGCAGCGCGTCGATTACCGTATTGCCGGTCGTATGGATGATCGCGGGATCCACGTTCTCCCTCCGGAGTGCTGCAGCAGCCGTCTCGGTCGGCGCGAAGTGCAGCGAAGCGAAACTGCCGATAATCTTGCGGTTCACTTCTTCGGGCCACGGGTGGTGGATGTTGCCGCTGCGCAGGCCTGCTTCGACGTGAGCGACTGGGATTTTCCGGTAGTATGCGGCGAGCGCCCCGGCCATTGCGGTTGCTGTATCGCCCTGAACCACTACCCAGTCGGGCTTCTCGCTATCGAGGACTCGGCCGATGCCCGTGAGCAGGCTCGCGCTCAGCGAATCGAGCGTCTGGTCGGGACGCATAAGATCGAGATCGTGATGCGGGACGATCCCAGCTATCTGGAGCACCTGGTCCAGCATTTCGCGGTGCTGCCCGGATACGCATACGCGTCCATCGAAGTGCGGGTCGGCGTCGAGCGCGTGAACCAGCGGGAAGCATTTGATCGCTTCGGGCCTGGTGCCGAACACGATAAGAATCTTGATCGGAACTGTCATGGCGGGCGGACTAGGGTCCGCACAACTGGCTGGCAATGGCCGGCGCTACGCGGCATTGACCCCAGGCGGCGCGGCGTCAATCCTCGGGCGGCTGCGCGAGTGTAGACGCGTCTGCTCCGGACGGCGCGGTTTCACCGGGCACCGCAGCCTCGCGCTCCTTTTCGAGCCGCTCCATGTACTGCTTTTCCAAGCTCTCGACGCGGGCCTGGGTTTCCGCTGCATCGGCATCGATGGTCGATAGGCGTTCGGCGCGCGCGGCTGCGATGAGGTCGCTGAAGCGCGCTTCCGCACCGTCGCGCCGGTCGGCGAAGGCGGCATTGATCAACTGCTGCGTGCAGCCGGTGAAGCCGCCAGCCCCGGCAGGCGAGCAGGACATCGTGCCGAAACTGCCCAGCATGTCGAGCTTTTCGACCCGCCGCGCCCACGCCATGTTGGCCGGATCGTCGCTGAAGCGGAGCACTTCGGGAATGCGATAGCGGTCGGCCTCCGGCAGGCGCGCGACCACGACGATCTCGTCACCCTGCGGTGCGGCAACCGCGTCGTCGCCGTAGACGATCACCATGCGGACCTTGTCGCCACCGGCATCCTGTGCCGTCGCCGGCGCGGCAAGGGCGGCGAGAGCCAGCAGGGGCAGCACGATGAAACGGCGGGTCATGGGATCAATCCTTGGCAATGTGCGCCCGAATAGGGGCGTGCGGCACTGAACACCTGCTGAAGCGCACCAGTGGCGCGGCCGGTTCCCTCACACCTTTTCCGACAGGCGGATGGCGATGCGGCAGCCGAGCCGGATTGCGCCCGACAGCAATGGGTAAGCGGGTGCGCGCTCCGCACCGGCGGCCAGCGCCGCCGCCTTGTGCTCGCGCTCGTCCTCGCGAAATTCGGAGATCATCGCGGCAAGCTCGGGATCGTCGCCGGATTTCTCCAGCTCGTCGAGCTGCGCCGAATAATGGCGGTCGATCTCCTCCTCGACGGCGGCGGTACAGGCCATCGCGGCTTCCGGACCGATCAGCGCCGTCGCGGCGCCAAGCGCGAAGCCCGCGGCGGACCAGACCGGCTGCAGTGCCGTCGGCCGCACCCCGCGCGCGGCCATCAGGGCGTTGAAGCGGGCATGATGGTCCGCCTCCTGCCGTGCCATCGCGGCAATCTCGCCGGAATGCGGTGCGCGGTTGCCCATGACCGCCAACTGCCCGGCGTAGATGCGGGTGGCGCCGTATTCGCCTGCCTGGTCCACGCGAACCATCCGTTTGCGGTCGGTCGTCATGCCTTGCGCCTCAACAACAGGAGTATGGCGATCCCGGCCACCGCCGAGATGAGGAAATTCCACCCGGCGAGCGAGATGCCCATGAGGCTCCACGGTGTTTCGTCGCAACGCACCAGCGGCGCATTCATGATCGCATCGAGCGGATCGCCGCCGCCGAGGGAGACCGTGCTGCAGGCGGTCAGGCCCTCCCACCAGCCGTATTCGACGCCCGCGTGAAATGCCCCGATTCCGCCCGACACCAGGATGGCAATCGCGGCGAGTGCGATCCACAGCCGTCTCGGCTGCGCCACGGTCGATAGGAGCGCCAGGCCGACCGCTGCGAAGTGCGGGTAGCGCTGCCACCAGCACATCTCGCACGGAGGAAGCCCGAAACCGTATTGGGACACGTACGCACCGCCCAGCAGCAGGGCGGGCACGGCAAGGGCCAGCCGCTGGGCCAGCAAGGTCGACGGGGATGGCGGCGTCATCTGCGCGGTGCGGCCGTCACTTGGCGCGCGCCATCGCGCTGGGGGTGGTGCGCCGCAGGGTATCCAGCGCATAGCTTAGCTGGAAATCCTCGATGCCCTTCGCCTTCAGCTGTTCGGCAGTCTGCTGGAAGCGCGGATCGTCCTTGCGGTCCTTTTCCAGTTCCTCGTCCTTGAGAGCGGCTTCGTTGACGAGATGCCCGCGCAGGTCGGATTCGCGCAGGCGGAATTTCTCACGCTTGGCGAGGTCCGGATCGGACAGCTGCGGCACCTGGATGTCGGGCGTGATGCCGCCTTCCTGCACGGAATGGCCCGACGGGGTGAAATAGCGCGCCGTAGTGAGCTTGAGCGCGGCGGTCTGGCCGAGCGGGAGGAGCGTCTGCACGCTGCCCTTGCCGAAGCTGCGTTCGCCCATCACCACCGCGCGGTTCTGGTCCTTGAGCGCGCCGGCGACGATCTCGCTGGCGGAAGCCGACCCAGCATCGATCAGCACGATGATCGGGACGCCCTTGGCCATGTCGCCCTTGAACACGCTTTCGGCATTGTAGACGATCGATTCGCCGCGAGCGCGCCCGCGCTGCGACACGATCTGCCCTTTTTCCAGGAACAAGTCCGACAGGGCAACAGCCTCGTCGAGCGAACCGCCCGGGTTCTGCCGCAGGTCGAGCACAAGGCCGTTCAGCCGCCCGCCGGCTTCGCGCTTCAGGTCGTTGTAGGCGGCGAACACGTCGGAGCCCACGTCGCGGCTGAATTCGTTGACCGAAATCGTGCCGATGCCGCCGGCTTCCAGCTTGTGCGTCACCGGTTCCAGCTCGATCACGCCGCGGGTGACGGTGACGTCGAACGGTTCTTCCCGGCCGGTGCGGAAGATCGTCAGGCGGATGGTGCTGCCGGCGACGCCGCGCATCTGCGCCACGGCATCGTCAAGCTCGCCCCCGTAAACCAGCTTTCCGTCGAGGTGGGTGATATAATCGCCCGCCTTGATGCCCACCTTGTCTGCCGGACTGCCCTTGAACGGGCTGATGACCTTCACCGCCCCGTCTTCCATCACCACCGAGAGGCCGAGGCCGGAATAATTCCCGTCGATCATCGTCTCCAGGCGTTGGAGATCGCCGCCGTCGAGATATCCGGAGTGCGGATCGAGGCTGGCGAGCATGCCGTCGATCGCTCCGCGGATCAGCTTGTCGTCGTCGACCGGCTCGACATAGCTCGCCTTGATCCGCTGGTAGACCGCGAACAGCTTGGCGAACTCCGGCCCGGCCCGGCCATCGACCTGGGCAAGCCCGGCGGTCGTCGCGGGCAGCAGCGCGACCGCGCTGACCAGCGCGGCGGAACGGACGAGAGCGGCGAAATTCATGGCGGCTTCCTGCGATACGGCGATCGGGGGTCTGCGGAACGATCGACCGACCTTATCGCGCGCGCGCTGTTAACGCCAGATGAGGCTTAGCGGAGCAGGAGTGCGGGATTGACCGGCGTGCCATCCTTGCGCAGCTCCAGGCCGATGACGGCGCCGCGGGCCGTGCCTGCCCCCGCCACGCCGAGCGGCGCCCCTCCCACGAGCGTTTCACCCACCGCCACGTCCACCCGGGCGAGGCCGGTGACCAGGCTGGTGTAACCGCCTGCGTGCTCGATGATCACGATCCGGTCAAACCCGCGAAAGGGGCCGGCAAAGGCCACCCGCCCCGCGGCCGGCGCAACGACTTGCGCGCCCTGGGCGCCAGCCAGCGCGATGCCGCGCGTGCGGCTGCCGCTGTCGTCCCGCATGCCGAAACCGCTGACGATGCGTCCCGCCACCGGCAGCTGGTACGCGAGCGTCGCGGGCCGAGAAACCGGCAGCGCGGCTTCGGGCGCGCGGATGCCTGCTCCTCCCGATGGCCGCAGGGTGGGTCCGGGGAGTGCAGCGAGTTCGCGCCGCAGAGACCCTGCGCGGTCGAGCTCGGCCGCCAGCGAATCGAGGTCGCGCGCCTGTTCCCCCAACGCGAGCGCCCGCTCCGCCTCGCGCGCCGCGGCGCCGCTGGCTGCGCGGGAGGCGAGCCGCTGGCGCGATTCGAGCGCGGCAAGCTCCTGCCTGCGCGCGGCGAGGCGCCGCCTTTCCTCCGCCAGGGCGAGCGCGGCCCGCTCGGCATCGGCTTCGATCTGGCGCGCCCGCGCGAGCTCGGCGCGCACCGCGGCGGTGCGGCGGCGCACTTCGGGCAAGCTCGCATCCAGCATGGCCCGCAAATAGACGGTGTCGCGCAGCGATCCGGGGCGCAGGATGGCAACCGCCAGCGGACGGCGCGCGAGCCTCTGGAGCCCGGCGGTGAGGCGCACCAGCGGGGTCCGGCGCTCCGCCAACCGGCGGTCGAGCGCCAATCTTTCGCGGCGGGCGATACCCATTCGCGCTTCGGCCGCTGCCACCCCGGCTTCGGACTGCTGGATGCGGGCGGCGAGCGCTGCTGCCTCCCGTGCGGTACTGTCTGCGGCGGCCTCCACCCCTTGCGCGCTGGCCTCCAGCCGCGCGGCGCGCACCGCGGCGCTGCGGGACTGGGCCTGGGCCCGGACCAGCGCGTCGCGCAGTTCGGCCGCGTCAGGATTTGCCTCCGCGACCTGCGCACCGGCCGGCGCGGTGTGCCACCAGGCCGCCAGTGCGGCGAACGGCATCAGGACCATCAGGGCACGGGCAGGCTTCATTGCAGGGCGCTTGTGCCCGATCAGCCGCCGCGATGGTAGGGATGTCCCGTCAGAATCGTGGTCGCGCGATAGAGCTGCTCCACCAGCATCGCGCGGGCGAGCAGGTGCGGCCAGGTCATCGCGCCCATCGCCAGCAGGAGATCGGCGCTTGCGCGGTCAGCCTCCGCATGACCATCCGCCGCGCCGAGGACGAAGCGCACCTCCCGCACCCCTTCCTCGCGCCAGCGGGCGAGTTGCGCCGCCAGGGCCTCGCTCGAAAGCTGCCGCCCGCGCTCGTCGAGCAAGACGGTGCGCGAATGGGCCGCAGGTTCAGGTGCGCGGCCGCCCGCGTCGGGGAGTTCGGTGAGCCGGAACGGCCATTGCAGCCGCTTTTCGTAACGTGCCACGAGCTCCGCTTCGGGCGAGCGCCCGATCTTGCCGCGGGCGATAACGTGCAGCAGCATCGGTCTTCAGGCGCCGGGGCCGAGAACTGGCAGTGGTCGCCCGACCGTCAGGCCGCGCCTTCCGCCGCCGGCTTCTCGTCGCCGAAGCCCCACATGCGTTCCAGGTTGTAGAAGCTGCGGACTTCCGGGCGGAACAGGTGAACCACAACGTCGCCCGCGTCGATCAGCACCCAGTCCGCCGCGGGCAGCCCTTCGACCCGTGCGGCACCGAAGCCTTCCTTCTTGACCCGCTCGGCCAGTTTCTGGGCCATTGCCGCCACCTGGCGCGTCGATCGCCCGGCCGCGATCACCATGTAATCGGCGATCGAACTCTTTCCGGCGAGCGGGATGGAGACGATGTCCTGCGCCTGGTCGTCGTCAAGCTGGGCCATCACCAGCGCGTGCAGGCGGTCGGCCGGACGCTCGCTGGCTGGATCAGTCTGGGGCATGGCGGCCCGGGTCGGTGCGCCGGCAGTGGCCGTCGCCGAATGCGCCTGATTCATAGGCGTGATGCGTGCTCCTGAAGCAAGGGACTTGTCTCATCGCAGGGATAACGCGCGTCATCGCCGCGTGGTTTCCCCGTCACATATCAAGGCGTGTGTGACCGCGTCGCGCAAGCCCGTGCCTGACAGCCGCGAAGCCCAGTCCGGATCGGCGCGGCGGATCGCCGTTGCCGAGATCGGATCGGGATCGTGATCGAGATAGGCCAGGGCCGGTGCGCTCCATCTGCGCGAGTGCTTGAGACTGGACGCGGTCGCCGAAAAGCGCCGCAGCCAGGCCGCCGCGTGGCTCGCGGTGGCTTGGCGATAGTAACCCGGCCGGGCGAAGACCGCAATCGGCATGCTGCGCGCAATGCCGCGCCAGTCGCGCCACTGGTCGAACTGGGCGAGGTTGTCCGCCCCCATCAGCCACACGAACTGCCGGGCGGGAAAGCGGCGGCGCAGGGCGCGCAGGGTGTCCGCCGTGTAGCGCGTGCCGAGCTCCCGCTCGATCGCGGTCACGCGAATGGGAGCGCGGCGCGCCTGTTCAAGGGCGGAGGTGAAGCGCGCTTCCAGCGGCGCCATCCCGGCCGCCGGCTTCAGCGGATTTCCGGGCGAGACGAGCCACCACACTTCGTCGAGCCCCAGCTCCGCGATCGCCGCCAGGCTGATCGCCCGGTGGCCGCGATGCGCCGGATTGAAGCTGCCGCCCAGCAATCCCGTTCGCGGACCGTCTCGCTTCATGGATCAGGCAGGCGTCCGGCGCGGCGGCACGGCTTGATCGCTGCGCCCCAGGCGGAGCGGTCCGGTCGATCCGAGACGGTTGAGCTGCATGCCGACCATATCCCTTGCGCGGCGGGTCAGCCGCGAACCTGCCCGCTTCCCCGGACCAGCCACTTGTAGGTCGTGAGCCCTTCCAGCGCCACCGGGCCCCGCGCGTGGAGCCGGCCCGTCGCAATGCCGATCTCCGCACCGAGCCCGAACTCGCCGCCGTCGGCGAACTGGCTGGAGGCGTTGTGCATCACGATCGCCGAATCGACGCGGGCCAGGAAGCACTCCGCCACCGCGGCGTCTTCGGTGATGATGACATCGGTATGCCCCGACCCGTGGCGCGCGATGTGCGCCATGGCGTCATCCGGCCCGTCGACGATAGCCACCGAGAGCACGGCATCGAGATATTCCGTGTCCCAGTCCGCGTCATGGGCTGGCCCGATCCGCGGGTCGATGGCCTGCGCCCGCGCGTCGCCCCTAAGGGCGCATCCGGCGGCCATCAGGCCTGCGAGCACGGCGCCCGCCCCGGGGAAAGCGGCGTCAATCAATAGCGTTTCCATCGCGCCGCAAATCCCCGTCCGGCGCATCTTGGCATCAATGACCACGGCGTCGGCCTTCCCCGGATCGGCGGCCGCGTGGACATATGTCGTGTTCATGCCGTCGAGGTGCGCGAGGACCGGCACCCGCGCGTCGGCCTGCACGCGCGCGACGAGACCTTTGCCGCCGCGCGGGACGATCATGTCGATGAGGCCGGCCGCGCCCAGCATGGCGCCCACCAGAGCCCGATCCTGCGAGGGGACGAGCTGGACGGCGGCGGCCGGCACGCCAGCGGACGCAAGTCCCCGGGCGAACGCAGCGTGAATCGCGCGATTGGAATGCACCGCTTCGCTGCCTCCGCGCAGCAGCACCGCATTGCCGGCGCGCACGCACAGCGCCGCCGCGTCGGCGGTCACGTTGGGCCGGCTTTCGTAGATGATGCCGATGAGGCCGATGGGAATGCGGACACGCTCCAGCACGAGGCCATTGGGCCGCACGTCGCGCGAGATCACCTCCCCCGTGGGGTCGGGAAGGTCGGCGACCGCGTTCACCGCGTCGGCAATGCCTGCAAGCCGCGCGTCGTCGAGCAGGAGGCGGTCGAGCAGCGCCGGGCTCAACCCCGCGGTCTGCGCGGCCGCCATATCCCGGACATTGGCCGCCAGAATGGCTTCCGAATCTTCCCTCAGCGCGGCAGCAGCGGCGCGGATCGCGGATGCGCGGCCCTCTCCCGGCATGGCGGCAAGATCAGCTTGCGCGGCACGCGCGCCGAGCGCCAGCGCTTCGATTGTAGCGACGGGATCGTGCGTGCCTGCGGTGTTCATGCGTTGATCCTAGCACCGAAGGGGGACAGCGCCAGCGGCCGCGATGCAGCGCGGGCAAACCATTATTTGGACATATCGTTCCCGCTAAGAATCGAAAATTTCGTCGCTAAAAACGTTTCATCGCATGACTCAACCCGTTGGGCCCGAGTCCGGGCGACTCGATTCGACGTTAACCTGCCAAGCCGTTAGCTGCGCGGCCGGGATTAAACGGGGCCAAGGGTCGAAACGCAAATGATCGCAGCCGCTGGCGGATTTGTAAGCCGCCTGCGCGCCATGTTCCCGGATCGCGAGTTGATCATGCGGTCGCAGGGACAGGTTCGCTTCATCAAGCTCTCTGCGCGCATGCAGATGGCCGTAACCGGAATTGCGCTCGCGGCGCTTGTCGCATGGGCTGCGTCCATCGCGGTCATGGGCTGGCTGCAGTATCGCGCATCGGCCGATCGCATGTCCTTGCTCGAGCGCGAGGCGCAGGTCGCCACCTCGCAGGACCGGGTCGATGCGTATCGGCAGGATATCGGCGCCATCGCCGACGATCTCGCGCGCCGGCAGGCATTCATTGAAGAAGTGGTCGACTCGCTGCCCGCCGATGCCCGCGACGGCGAAACGGTCAGCGATTCGGCCGGCGAAGCTGCAGGGACGGTCAGCAAGATCAGCGCCCTCATCCCGGAAGCGAGCGGGCTCGCCCGGGTCGAGGCGCGCCAGATCGCGTTCGTGGAGCGGCTGACCCGCTATGCCGATCGCCGCGCCGAAGATTCCGCTCGCGCCATCCGGCGTTTCGGGCTCGACCCCAACGCGATGATCCGCGGCGCCGACCGGCGGGCGATGGGTGGTCCGCTCGAACGGCTCGCCACTTCCAACGACGGGTCGATCGATCCGCGATTCGAACGGCTCGGGCTCAGCCTCGCGCGGATGGACGCGCTCGAGCGCGGTCTCGAGGGGATTCCGAGCTATCGCCCGGCGGCGGTCGAGATGCTGACCAGCAGTTTCGGCGTGCGGCGCGATCCGTTCACCGGGGCAGCGGCGATGCATTCCGGCCTCGATTTCCGTGGTCCGACCGGCGCGCCGATCTATGCCGCCGCCACCGGCCGGGTTATCTTCGTGGGCGTGAAGTCGGGTTACGGCAACGTCGTCGAGATCAGCCACGGTAACGGCATGGTTACGCGTTACGCGCATATGTCGCGCTTCGCTTCGCGCGTCGGCCAGACGGTCGAGGCCGGCGACGTGATCGGCGCGATCGGCTCTACCGGCCGGTCGACCGGGCCTCACCTTCACTTCGAGGTTCGCATCAACGATCGCGCGGTCAATCCGCGCCCCTTCCTGGAAGCTGCGCCCCATGTTCACAAAGAAGCCCGACGCGAACGGAGCGAGCCTGCACGTGGCTAAGCCGGCTTCCGTGGGGTCGTTCTCCGTCATCGGCAGCGACGTGGTTATCACGGGCGACGTTTCGGCGTCGGCGGACCTGCACGTCGACGGCCGGATCGAGGGCGACATCCGCTGTGCCAGCCTGGTCCAGGGCGAAGGCAGCCATATCGAAGGCGCCGTCTCCGCCGAAAGCGCGCGTCTTGCCGGTTCGGTCAGCGGATCGATCTCGGCCCGCGAGCTGGTCATTCTGAAGACTGCCCGCATCCACGGCGATGTGCACTACGATGCGCTGACCATCGAACAGGGCGCCGATGTCGAAGGTCGCCTGGCCCACCGCACCCCGGCGGAGCCTGCGCGCATGGGCGATGGGGAACCGAAGCTGACGCTCGCCAGCTGAAGGTCAGCCGAGTTCCGCGCGGAGAGCCTTGCGGTCGAGCTTGCCGACCATCGTCTTGGGCAATTGTTCGCGGATATCCACCCCGCTGACCCGTTCGTGCTTGCCGACCCGGGCGTTGAGCCAGGTTGCGAGTTCTTCCGCTGACACCGCCGCCACGTCATCCTCCAGCGTCACGAACGCGCGGGGCATTTCGCCGAGGTATGCGTCGGGCAGGCCCAGCACCAGCGTTTCCTTGACCGCCGGATGTTCCAGCAGCACGGCTTCGACCTGGCTCGGGAAGACCTTGAACCCGCCGACTGCAATCATGTCCTTGATGCGGTCGACGATGGCGATGAAGCCATTGTCGCCGATGCGGGCGACGTCGCCGGTCCGCAGCCAGCGGGTGCCCGCGATTTCGGCGAACGCGTCTTTCGCGGCGGCCGGGCGATTCCAGTAGCCGGCCATGATCTGCGGGCCGGCGACGATCAACTCGCCGGGCTCGCCTGCCGGCGGCGGCCGGGTCGGGTCCTCCTTGTCGAGCAGGCGGACCCTGGTGTGCGGCAGAACCTGGCCGATCGTGCCCGGATGGCGTTCGCCGAGATAGGGGTTTGTCGATACGACACCGCTCGATTCGGTAAGGCCGTATCCTTCGACGAGACGCGAACCGGTGGCGCTTTCCCATTCATCACGTACGGGCGCCGGCAATGGCGCCCCGCCCGATATGCACACGCGGAGCGAGGAGAAATCGGTTTTCGCCAGCGCGGGATGATCGAGCAGGGCCTGATACATCGTGGGCACGCCGGGAAAGGCCGTGGCACGGACCCGTTGCAGCGTCTTGAGCGCCTGCCCCGCGTCGAACCGCGGCAACATGGCGATGCATCCCCGATTGGCGACCGTCCGGTTGAGAACGCAGGTGTTCGCGAACACGTGGAACAGCGGCAGGACACCCAGGATCACGTCGCGCGCACCGTGGTCGGGATCGATTGCCTGGACCTGCAGCGCGTTGGTGACGAGATTGGCGTGCGTGAGCATCGCTCCCTTCGGCCGCCCCGTGGTGCCGCCCGTGTACTGGAGCAGCGCGAGATCATCGGGCGACACTTCGGGAAATTCCGCCGACCCGTCCGACAGCATATCGCCCCACCGCAGCACATCGGGGCGCGAAGGGATCGCAGCGATGCTCTTGCGGCCCAGGAGAGCCAGGGCGATCCGCTTGGGCCACGGCAACATGGCGCCGAGGCTTCCCACCACGAGCGTTTCCAGCGCGGAGCCTGCCAACACTTTCAGCGCGGTCGGCAGCAGGCTGGCGACGTCCACCGTGACCAGGAGCTTCGCACCCGAATCGGCGACTTGTGCGGAAAGCTCCTCCACCGAATACAGCGGTGAGAAATTGACCACCACCGCGCCTGCCATCATCGCGCCGTAATACGCCGCAAGGTAGATCGGTACGTTGGGAAGGAACAGGCCGACGCGGTCCCCGGGCCGGATCCCCCGCGCGGCGAGGCCCGAGGCGAACCGCACCGCCTCCGCATGGACGGTTCGATAATCGTAAGTCCGGCCGAGGAAATCGATGGCCGGCGCGCTCGGCGCCTTCCGCGCCGCGTCTTCCAGCAAGGTCGGGACCGTCCGCCGCGGAATCGCGATGTCCCATGGGCACGGGTGCCGGTACTGGTCGGGAGAAGGATGGTCGGGCGCGCTAATGACATCCATGTCAGTATGGATGCGGGATTCCGGCGCGCTTTACAAGCGACCGTGCGCCGCCGAACGCGAACCCGTCCCGCCTGGCGGAGACGAGCCATTATCGCACAAGGAAAGCGGGCCCTGCGCCGACTGCCAGTCGGCGGGGGGCAAGACCGTCAGCCCTGGCCGCCTGCGGCTTCTTCTGCCCGCTTGGCTTCGAGCCATGCGGCTGCTTCGGCTTCCTGCGCCGCTTCGACCGCGACCTTGGCGGCAACTTCGCGTTCGGCGCGCAGTTCGGTGATCAGCGCTTCGCGATCGTTGCCGAGGCGCGCATCGCGCGAGCCTGCGTCTTCTTCCAGGCCCGCCTTCTTCGCCGCCTTGGCGACCATCGCGTCCAGTTCCCGCTGCGAGCAGAGGCCGAGCGTGACGGGATCCTTGGGGTTGATGTTGGCGATGTTCCAGTGGCTGCGGTCACGGATCGCGGTGATCGTGTTGCGCGTGGTGCCGATCAGCTTGGAAATCTGCGCGTCGGATACTTCGGGATGATTGCGCAGGATCCAGGCGATGCCGTCCGGCTTGTCCTGCCGCTTGGAAACCGGCGTGTACCGCGGGCCCTTGGTGCGGCTGACCGCGACGGGCACCTTGTGCATCTTCAGGCGGTATTCGGAGTCCGCCTGGCCGCGCTCGATCTCCTCGTTGGTGAGTTCGCCGGCGTGGACGGGATCGCGGCCGGTGTACTTCGCGCCGGCCAGATCGTCGGCCATCGCCTGCACTTCCAGGATGTGTAGGCCGCAGAATTCGGCAATCTGTTCGAAGCTCAACGCGGTGTTATCGACCAGCCAGGTGGCGGTCGCATGCGGCATCAGCGGAGTGGGTTGGTCGGCCATGGAGGGGTCCTGAAAATAGCGAGGCCGCCCCTCGCGGGGCGGCCGTTGCCATGCGATCTAGGCTATCGAACCCCTCAGGGCAAGGGTTACGCGGCGGAAGGAAGTTCCGCAGGCCTCCGTCCGCGCGCACGCCGCACAGCGAGCAGATCGACGACCTTTCGCACCGGCGCGGCAGCGCGCGGCAGGCGCGAGGTCGTGCCGGGATTGTTGCCCACCAGCCCGTTTTCCCAGTCTTGCAGCATAGCGTCTCGCCCCGGATGGAACCCTGTCACGGGCACCGATGGCACACCGATGTGACGGCAACGCGAAACTTGTCGGTCCATGATGCGTCAATATGACAGAACGGAGGCGGTCGGCCCGGTCAGCTTGCCGCGACCGCCAGTACGATCTTTCCGATATGATCCCCTTGCTCCATCCGCAGGTGCGCCGCAGAAACGTCCGCGAGGGGGAACGTCCGGTCCATCACCGGGCGTACCGTCCCGTCTGCCACCAGCGGCCAGGCATTGTTCGCGATCTCGTCGGCCAGCAGCGTCTTGAATTCGGCAGAGCGCGCACGGAGGGTGGAACCCGTCAGGTGCAGGCGCTTGCGCATCACCAGCGCCATGTCGATCGTCGCCTTGAGGCCACCGAGCACGGCAATGGTGACGTGGCGGCCATCTTCGGCAAGGCACTGGAGGTTCCGCGCGACGTAATCTCCCGAAACCATGTCGAGCACGACGTTCACACCGTTACCGCCCGTGAACGCCTTCACCTCCTCCACGAAATCCTGCGTCTTGTAGTTGATCGCAAGGTCCGCCCCCAGGGCGCGGATCGCGGCGCACTTGTCAGCGCTGCCGGCCGTGGCGATGACTGTCAGGCCGAACGCCTTGCCCAGCATGATCGCCATCGTGCCGATACCGCTGGTGCCGCCGTGGACCAGCAGCATCTCGCCTTCGCGGGCATAGGCCCGTTCGAATACGTTGTGCCACACGGTGAACAGCGTTTCGGGCAGCGCAGCCGCCTCTGCCAGCGAGACCCCGGCGGGGACCGGCAGGCAGTGATTGGCGTTCGCGAGGCAATATTCGGCGTACCCACCGCCCGAGACCAGTGCGCAGACCAACTGGCCCATGAGGTCGCCCGCCACGGCATCGCCTTGCGACACAACCTCGCCCGCGACCTCCAGACCCGGTATCGGCGAAGCACCGGGCGGTGCCGGATAGAACCCCTGGCGCTGGATCACGTCGGGCCGGTTGACCCCGGCATAGGCGACCCGGATCAGCACTTCGTCCGGACCGGGCCTTGGCACCGGCAGCGTTTCTTCCCGGAATACCTCCGGACCGCCGGGCGCATCGAGGCCCATCGCGGTCATCGTTGCGGGTATCGGCTGTCCCATGCGTGTCACCCCTGTTGCGCGAATGCGACAACGCGCCGCGCGTGCTGCGGGTAGCCGTGCCGGCCATTGACAGCAAGCGGGCGCAAGCGCGAAGATTCGCGGATGGACGACGACAACCGTCCCCGCCCCAAAGGTGACGCGGCCAGCCTCCTCGCGAAGGAGGACCTGTCTCCCTATTCCCTCGCCGAACTGGACGACCGGATCGCGCTGCTGGAGGCGGAAATCGCGCGGGTGGCCGATCACCGGCGCAAGTCCGCGGCCCATCGAAGCGCCGCCGACGCCCTGTTCGGCAAGCCGCGTACATGACCGCCGGCCCTCGCAATCGGCGAAGGCTCTCCCATATCGATGGCAGGCCCGTTCGGGCACACGCGATCACGGCGCGCGCCCGGCCGCCGATCCTACCCGCTGCCCCCCAGTTGCGCGCAATCGCGCGTTCACGTTCGCTGACGAAAGATACCTGAATGCCCAGTTTCGCCCAGAACCTCGAAAAATCCCTGCACGCGGCGCTCCATGGGGCGTCCGAACGCCATCACGAATACGCGACGCTGGAACACCTGCTGCTCGCGCTGATCGACGATGACGATGCGGCACAGGTCATGATCGCGTGCGGGGTCGACCTGGCCGAGCTGGGCGAGGTGGTGCGCCGATACCTCGACGAGGAATACCAGAAGCTGGAAACTTCCGAGCGGGCCGATCCGCAACCCACCGCGGGGTTCCAGCGGGTGATCCAGCGCGCGATCCTGCACGTCCAGTCGAGCGGCAAGGATACCGTGACCGGCGCCAACGTGCTCGTCGCCCTGTTTTCCGAACGTGACAGCTACGCAGTCTATTTCCTGCAGCAGCAGGACATGAGCCGGCTGGATGCAGTAAGCTACATCAGCCACGGCATCGGCAAGGGTGGCAAGCCGGCCGACATCAAACCGCCGCAGGGCACCGATTCGGCCGCGGGCGGAGAGGAGGGCAAGGCCGAGACCAAGGGGGGCAAGGATGCCTCCGCGCTCGACCAGTTTACCGTGAACCTCAATGAAAAGGCGCGGAACGGCAAAGTCGACCCGCTGATCGGCCGCGGGCCGGAAGTCGACCGGACGGTCCAGATTCTCTGCCGGCGAAGCAAGAACAACCCGCTCTACGTGGGCGATCCCGGTGTCGGCAAGACCGCCATCGCCGAAGGGCTCGCCCGCAAGATCGTCGAAGGCGACGTGCCCGAAGTGCTGGAGCCGGCGGTGATCTACAGCCTCGACATGGGCGCGCTGCTGGCGGGCACCCGCTATCGCGGCGATTTCGAGGAGCGGCTGAAGCAGGTCGTCTCCGAGCTCGAAAAGCTCCCGCATGCGGTGCTGTTCATCGACGAAATTCACACGGTAATTGGCGCCGGGGCCACCAGCGGCGGCGCGATGGACGCATCCAATCTGCTGAAGCCGGCGCTGAGCGGCGGCACCATCCGCTGCATCGGCTCGACCACGTACAAGGAATTCCGCAACCACTTCGAAAAGGATCGCGCGCTGCTGCGCCGATTCCAGAAGATCGACGTGAACGAACCCACGATCGAGGACACGATCAAGATCCTGCGCGGCCTGCGCACGGCGTTCGAGGAACACCACAAAGTCACCTACACGCCCGACGCGATCAAGACCGCCGTCGAACTGTCGGCACGCTACATCAACGACCGCAAGTTGCCCGACAAGGCGATCGACGTGATCGACGAAGTCGGCGCGATGCAGATGCTGGTGCCGCCATCCAAGCGGAAGAAAAAGATCACCGCGCGCGAGATCGAGCAGGTCATCGCGACGATGGCCCGCATCCCGCCCAAGAGCGTGTCGAGCGACGACAAGAAGGCGCTGGAGCACCTGGAGCGTGACTTAAAGCAGGTCGTCTACGGCCAGGACGCGGCGGTGAAAAAACTGTCGACCGCGATGAAGCTTTCCCGCGCGGGGCTGCGCGATCCGGACAAGCCCATCGGCAGCTTCCTGTTCTCCGGCCCAACCGGTGTCGGCAAGACCGAAGTTGCGCGCCAGCTCGCCAGCATCATGGGCATTCCGCTGCAGCGCTTCGACATGTCGGAATACATGGAACGCCATTCGGTCAGCCGGTTGATCGGCGCGCCCCCGGGCTATGTCGGGTATGATCAGGGCGGCCTGCTGACCGACGCGGTCGACCAGCAGCCGCATAGCGTCCTGCTGCTCGACGAGATCGAGAAAGCGCACCCCGACCTGTTCAACATCCTGCTGCAGGTGATGGATAACGGCCGCCTGACCGATCATCACGGCAAGACGGTCGATTTCCGCAACGTCGTGCTAATCATGACCACCAACGCCGGCGCGAGCGACATGGCGCGCCAGGGCATCGGGTTCGGCGACGTGTCCAAGGAAGACGCGCAGGAAGAGGCGGTGAAGCGCATGTTCACGCCGGAATTCCGCAACCGGCTCGATGCGATCGTTCCGTTCACCTACCTGGGCCGCGAGACCGTGGCGCGGGTGGTGGACAAGTTCATCCTCCAGCTCGAGCTGCAGCTGGCCGAGCAGAACGTTCACATCCAGTTCGACGGCGATGCGCGGGCGTGGCTGGCGGATCGCGGTTATGACAAGCTTTACGGCGCCCGTCCGATGAGCCGCCTGATCCAGGAAAAGATCAAGCAGCCGCTGGCCGAGGAACTCTTGTTCGGCAAGCTCGCCGATGGGGGGGAAGTGCATGTGACGGTGAAGCACGACCAGCCCGCGTTCGAGCTCACGCCGGCCCCTCCCAAGGGGAAGGCGTCACGCAAGGCCAGGACCGCCGGGAAGGACAAACCCGCGGCCGAGGCGTCCGAGAGCAAGTCCGAGGACTAGGAGCCACCCGGAACCGGTGGGGTTCCGGACGGTCCCGGAACCGAGTACCCGCCCGGCTGATTGACACATCCGATGGCGCGCGACTTCGCATGGATCCGGCCCGAGCCGTGGGGCATCCACGTGGTCCCGGCGGATACCTGGATCGACCCCGCCCGCCCTGTCGGCCATGCGCTGGTCACGCACGGCCATGCCGATCATGCACGCGGTGGGCACGGCGTTACCGTCGCCACGCCGGAAACGCTGGCCATCATGGACTTGCGCTACGACACGCGGGACGGCGCGGTGCCGGTCCGATACGGCGAGACGATCCGGCTGAAGGGCGGGGTCGACGCGACCTACATTCCCGCCGGCCATGTCCTAGGCAGCGCGCAAATCCTGCTGGAGCATGCGGGCGAGCGAGTCGTGGTGACGGGGGACTACAAGCGCCGCCCGGATCCCACGTGCCCGCCCTTCGAAGTGACGCCTTGCGACATCTTCATCACCGAAGCGACGTTCGGCCTGCCGCTTTTCACCCACCCCCCGATCGCGGAGGAGATGGACAAGCTGCTGGCCCGGCTCGCCGCCCATCCTGACGCCTGCGTGCTGGTCGGTGCCTATGCGTTGGGGAAGGCGCAGCGGGTGATCGCCGAATTGCGCGTGGCCGGATACCACGAGCCGATATACCTCCACGGCGCGCTGGAAAAAATGTGCCGCCTCTACGAGGATTTCGGCGTGCCGCTGGGGGACCTGCGCCTGGTCAGCGACTCGACGAAAGACACGATGCGTGGCCGCGTGGTGATGTGCCCCCCGTCCGCGCTCAATGACCGCTGGAGCAGGCGGCTGCCCGAACCGATCACCGCGATGGCATCGGGCTGGATGCGCGTCCGCCAGCGCGCCCGGCAGCGCAACGTGGAGCTGCCGCTGATCATTTCCGACCACGCCGACTGGGGCGAACTCACCCGCACGATCGAGGAGGTAAACCCGGCCGAAACCTGGATCACCCATGGCCGCGAGGAAGCGCTGCTGCGTTGGCACCAGCTCCACCAGCGCAAGGCGCGTGCCCTGGCGCTGGTGGGATACGAGGACGAGGATGACTAGGAACGCGGGGCAACGCATGCCGTTGAGCGGAAACAGCAGTTGGAGGAAAGCACTGTGAAAAAGACGTTCGTGACGATGATCGCGGCCTGCGCACTGTTGAGCGCATGTGGCGACGCGGAAACGTCTTCCGAAGCGCAGGACGCCGATGCCCAGCAGGATCTGACGCCGGAAGGCCCTTCGATCCTGTCCAAGCTGGTCGGCGGCGGAAAACCCATGCCTCTGGATATCCAGCAGGCCCATCCCAACGGCGTCATCCTGCAGATCAATTCCATTCAGGCGAAGCCGAGCGAGACGGTGATCGTAGCCACGATCACCAATGGTGACGACGGGGAGCAGACGCTCAACCGCGGCAACAGCAAGAATACGTATATCGTGGCGGGCGACGGATCGAAACTCTACCTTTCGCCGCCCACCGCCAATCCGCGGCTTCAGATACCGGCAGGTCAGCGGATGCAGGCCGAGCTCGTGTTCCTCGGCCGTCTCACCAGCGCCGACGGCGCGACGCTGATTATCAACGATGGCAACCAGACCGACAGCCAATACACCAGCACGCCCGGATTTCGCGTTCCGCTCCCCTTGAGCGAGGCGGCCTTTTCGGACGATGGCTCAAAAAAAAACTGAGCAGCACACGCAACCTGGGTGAGGTGTCGCGATCGTCGCTGCGCGCTGCCGAAGCCGGCGCGGGCGGAACGGCTATCGGCGGGATTTCGACCAGCAGCGTGGGGTCGGTCGAAGCGATCCGAAGCGAGCTCGGCGCCACGGAAACGGCGCGCGGAACGGTGGTCGCGCTGCCGGGCGATGTCCTGTTCGACTTCGACAAGGCGGACATTCGCCCCGACGCGCGTCCGACGCTCGACAAGGTCGCGCAACTGATCGCGCAGAGCGGGGGCGCGAAAGTCGCGATAGAAGGGCATTCGGATAGCAAGGGCGAAGACGGCTACAATCAGAAGCTGTCGGAAAGGCGCGCGATGGCGGTGCGCGATTACCTGAAGGATGTCCGCATGATCCCGGGCGATCGGCTGGAGGTTCGCGGGTTCGGCGAATTGCGCCCGGTCGCGGCCAACCTGACGCCTGACGGGAAAGACGATCCGGCAGGACAGCGCCGAAACCGGCGGGTGGAAGTGATTATCGCGAAGACAAGCTGACCTTGGAAGCACTCGCCGCCCTGATCGATGCGCTGGTCTATACGCGCAGCCGCAACGAGAAGCTGCGCCTGATCGCTGAATACCTCCGCGCGACGCCCGATCCCGACCGGGGGTGGGCACTGGCGGCGCTGACCGACGGGCTGGATTTCCCGGCCGTCAAGGCATCGGCGATCCGCACGATCCTGATGGAGCGGGTCGATCCCGTGCTGTGGACACTGAGCCGTGACTTCGTCGGCGACACGGCGGAAACCGCAAGCCTGCTGTGGCCCGCACCCGACAATCCGCCCGACCCGCCGACGGTCAGCGAAACGGTCGAGCTGCTCTCCGCAATGACGCGCCGGTCGGTCTTTTTCGAACTGCCCGCGCTGATGGACCGGCTCGACGCTTCGGGCCGTTATGCGCTGCTCAAGCTCGCCACCGGCGCCATGCGGATCGGCATCTCCAGCCGCCTCGCCAAGGTTGCTTTCGCGCAAGCGTTCGCGGTGGGGATCGAGGATGTGGAGGAGCACTGGCACGGGCTCGCTCCGCCTTATCAGCCTCTGTTCGATTGGGCGGCGCATGGGCACGACGCGCCCGATACGGCGAACATGCCCACGTTCCGGCCGTTCATGCTGGCCCATCCGCTGGAGGAAACAGTCGTCGATCTCGCCGCTTACGCGGCGGAGTGGAAGTGGGACGGCATCCGCGTCCAGCTCGTCCGAATGGGTGGCGAGACGCGGCTATATTCGCGCGGGGGCGACGATATTTCCGGCACTTTCCCGGAGTTGCTCGACGTGCTGCCGATGGACGCGGTGCTCGATGGGGAGCTGTTGGTGCGCGGCAGCCACCAGGGCGGAGAGGCCGGCGGCGCGGCCAGCTTCAACGCCCTGCAGCAGCGGCTGGGGCGCAAGAACGTCGCAAAGAGAATTCTCTTTGAGTATCCTGCGTTCGTCCGATTGTACGATGTGCTTATCCTTGAAGGGAAAGACGTGCGCGCGATGCCGTGGTCGGACCGCCGCGCCCTGCTGGAGGCGCTGGTCCCCCGCCTGCCCGCCAGCCATTTCGACTTGAGCGCGGTGATCCCGGCCGAAAACTTCGAGGACCTCGCCCGAATCCGCGCGGGCGCACGCGATGACGCGATCGAGGGGCTGATGCTCAAGCGCCGCGATTCGCCCTACATCCCGGGGCGCAAGACCGGGCTGTGGTACAAGTGGAAGCGCGATCCGCTGCTGATCGATGCGGTGCTGATGTACGCCCAGCGCGGCAGCGGGAAGCGCAGCAGCTTCTATTCCGACTACACCTTCGGCTGCTGGGACGGCGACCCGGATGCGGGCGCCGAGCTGCTGCCTGTCGGCAAGGCCTATTTCGGGTTCACCGACGAGGAGCTGAAGAAACTCGACCGCTATGTCCGCAACCACACCGTCAACCGTTTCGGCCCAGTGCGGGAGACCGACCGCAGCCTGGTGTTCGAAGTCGCGTTCGATTCGGTGCACGAATCGAAACGCCACAAATCGGGCCTCGCCATGCGTTTCCCGCGCATCCACCGCATCCGCTGGGACAAGCCGCCGCACGAGGCGGACCGGATCGAGGCGCTGCGCACGTTGATTCGCGATTGATGGCACGCCGGTCCGCGCTACACCCGTAGCATACCGCACGAGGACCGCACCGATGACCTATCGCGACGATGCCTGCATCACATTTGCCAACACGCTGCGCACACTGGACGGGCTGGCGGCCAGGGCCGAGGCGGCGGACCTTGGCGACGACGCACTTGCAGCGAAACTGGCCGACGACATGTTCGCGCTGGAAACGCAGTTCCGCATCGCGTTGAACCAGGTGATCATCGCGCTGACACGCGCCGCCGGCGCCGCGATCCCGCTCGACGAGACGCCCTATGGTTCATGGCCGGAAGTGCGCGCACGACTGGAGGCCGTTCGGACGCAAGTCCCCGATTGGGCGCAGAAAGAGTGGCTGGCCCCTGACGAGCAGGTCGACATGACGCTTCCGAACGGCATGCGGTTCGTCATGTCGGCGCAGGAATTCGTGCGCGACTGGTCGATGCCCAATCTCTATTTCCACGCCTCGATGGCCTACGCCCTGTTGCGCCGCGATGGGCTGGCACTCGGCAAGGCGGATTTCCTGCCGCACATGGCGCGGTACGCGGCAAGGCCAGCGGAATAGCCAAGTCGCGCGGCGCAACCTTCGCGCCCACGCCAGGACGCGCCGCCTCCGCGCGTCGCTAGAGCCCGCCCACCGCGGCCGCATGGGCCTTGGCGTTCTCGGCATAATGGGCGACGCCCATGCGCATGCCGGCGATGGCCATGTCGTCGAGATCGCGCATCTTGCGCGCGGGGCGCCCGCCCCACAGCTCGCGGTCGGCAATGACCTTGCCTTCGGTCAGCATGGCGCCGGCCGCCAGCATGGCATCGCTTCCGATCACCGCCTTGTTCATCGCGATCGCACCCAGCCCGACGAAGCCGCGGTCCGCGATGCGGCAGCCGTGCAGCATGGCCATATGGCCGACCAGCACGTCATCGCCGACGATCAGCGGCGCGCCATCGGGATCGCCGGGCCGCGCCGGATCGCAGTGGAGCACGCTGCCGTCCTGAATATTCGTTCGCGCCCCGATCACGATCCGGCTGGTATCGGCGCGCAGGACGCAATTGTACCACACGCTGGAATCCGCGCCGATCGTCACGTCGCCGATGATGACGCAGCCGGGCGCGATGAAGGCGCTGTCATGTATCTGCGGTGCGCGTCCGTGGATAGGGACGATGGTGACGCCGGGGCGGTGCATGGTCACAGGAACTTGCTCCAGATGATATCGGGCAGGATCGAAGCGTAATCGTCGGTCCACTGGCGGCTGCGCGAGGTGTCGATGGCGTCCCATTCGGCATCGCCCGCCGCCTGAAGCGCTTCCAGCCGGGCGGGATCGCGCGCCATCGCCACCCATTGCGATTCGGTGAGCGGAGACTTTGCCCCGCGGTCGAGCCGCACGATCGCGGACAGCCCGTTGGCCCGTGCCGCGGCACCCAGCGCGGGTTCCAGGTCGATGAACCGGTTGGAGATATGGATCAGCAGCAACCCGTCCCGGTCGAGCGCCCGGAGATAGACCTTGATCGCCTCGTCCGTCAGCAGGTGCAGCGGCACCGCGTCGGATGAAAACGCGTCGATGGCAAGCAGATCGTAGGTGCCCGCCGGCGCCTTCGCCAGTTCGATGCGGGCATCGCCGATCACCATCCGCGCATCGGGCGCGCAGCGATTGACGAACGTGAACTTCCCGCTGCGCGAATAGCTGAGCACCTCGGGGTCGATCTCGTAGAACGTCCACGACTGCCCGGGCTGGCGGTAACAGGCGAGCGTGCCGACCCCCAGGCCGACGATCCCGACGTTCGCGTTCGGGCCGAGCAGGCGCTCGCCGGGCGACAGCGCAAGACCGACGCCCGAACTGCGGCCGTAGTACGATGTCGGTTCCAGTTCGCGGCCGGGCTCCCGCAACTGGATTCCGTGCAGCGTCGTCCCATGCGCGAGGTTGCGCGATTCGGAACCGATGTCGCGAATGGTGTAGATGCCGAAGTAGCTGCGGCTGCGATCGCCCGACAGGCTGACGCGCATCGCGTCCATCCCGCCGAGCGACAGCATGGCCAGCGCCAGCAGCAGGCCGAAGGCGAGGCGCCAGCGCACCACCAGCAGCCCGATCACCGCGACGAGCCCGGTCAGTCCGAGGATCAGCCCGTCCGACCGCGGCGTGTCCGCAACGGCGTTTGACAGGAGGGCGATGGTCCCCAGGCCCACGGCCAGCAGCACGGCCATGACCAGCCGACCGCGCCGGGGATCGAGGCCAAGCCGTTCCGTCCAGCGGGCATAGGGCGGCAGCGGCACCAGCAGCGCCGCCGCGACGATCAGCAGCGGATGCTCCCACGTCCAGTCGAAGAACGCGGGGGCGATCAGCGCTGTGAGCACGCCGCCGAGCGCGCCGCCCGCCGACATGACAAGATAAAAGAGCGTGAGGCGCGACGGCGCGGGCCGGCTTTCGTAAAGCCGCGCGTGAAGCGCCACGGCAACGGCGAACAGCAGGAGAATGCTGACGATCGCGGCCGCCATCGATCCGTTCGCGGACAGGAGCATCGTCATGCTGCCGAGGCCGATCACGAGCGCCGGGGCGTGGCGGGAGAACAGATTGGCCGCCCCGCGCCGCTCCGCAAAGGAGATCGTGAACGACAGGAGATAGAGACCGAGCGGGATGACCCAGAGCAACGGCATCGCGACGATATCGGTGGTGAGATAGGTCGTCGTCGATAGCATGAGACCGGACGGAACCGCCGCCAGGGCGAGCCACAGCGCGATCCGCTTTGCGCCGATCGCTTCCTTCGCATCGTCGGGGGCGGTTGGCGCGCCGGTTGGCGCGGCCGGGGCAGCAGCAGGGTCGGCGGGGGCGCGGGGCAGGGTGCGCCCGGCGACAATCACCAGCAGGATCAGCGCGGCATAACCAGCGGCCCATGCGCCGCTCTGCCACCCCAGCGGGAGCAGCGGCTCCGCCAGCAGGGGATAGGCGATCAGGCCGGCAAAGCTGCCGAGGTTGCTCGCCGCGTAAAGCGCGTAGGGATCGCCCGCGTCGGGCCGCGCGGCGAACCAGCGCTGCATCAGCGGCGCCTGGGCCGATACGGCAAAGAACAGCGGGCCGATGGTGGCGAGAAACAGCAGCGGAACCCAGAGCACTTCGTTGCCGGGCCCGCTGGCCGGCAGGTTGGCGAGCGAGATCGGCAGGGTCAGCGCGGCCATCAGCAGCACGCCGACATGGATCATGGCCTGCCGGCGCAGCGGGAGGCGGCCGAGCGCGTGCGCGTAGGCATATCCGCCCAGCAGAAGCGCCTGGTACACCAGCATGGCGCTGTTCCACACGTTCGGCGCCCCGCCGAGCCGCGGCAGCGCCATGCGCGCCACCATCGGCTGCACCAGGAACAGCAGGAAGCTGCCCAGGAGGATGGTGGCCGTGAACAGCATGCGCGGGTTTCGGGTCATGCGCGTTTCTCCCCCTGAGCGGCGCGGTCGATCGAATGAACGATCGTCGGATTGAGATCCTCGCCGAAGCGTGGATCGACGTAGTCGAGGTCTTCGCGGCGGCGCATGCCCAGCCGGCGCATCAGTCCCCAGCTCCCCGTGTTGCCCTCCACGGTGAGGGCGACGACTTCTTCCGCCCCGTAGCGGTCGAACGCGGCGGCGAGCGCGGCGCTGGCGGCTTCGCGCGCGTACCCCTTGCCCCAGGCATCCTCGCGCAGGCGCCAGCCGATTTCCACCGCGCCCGTTACCGTCGAGCCGGGCGCATCGGCCCTCTTCAATCCGCAGAAGCCGAGAATCTCGCCGTCGCTCTTGCGCTCGACCGCCCAGAAACAGAACCCGTTGGCCGCTGCGCACGCCTCGACCCGGCCGCGTGTCGCCGCCATGCCGTCATAGTCCAGTACGCCGCCCAGCCAGCGCATCACCGCCGGCGTATTCGTCCCCGCCCAGAAGCGCGGCCAATCGTCGGGCCGCCAGTCGCGCAGGACGAGCCGCTCGGTTTCGATCATGCGCCGAGCAGGCGGGCGGCGTGGGCCGCGTGGTAGGTCAGAACGCCGGAACAGCCGGCGCGCTTGAACGCGGTGAGCGTTTCCAGAACCAGCGCGTCGCGTTCCCCCGCCCCGGCCGCCGCGGCCGCCTCGATCATCGCGTATTCCCCGCTGACCTGGTAGGCGAAAACCGGCACCTCGAACCGATCCCTTACCCGGCGCACGATATCGAGGTAGGGCAGCCCCGGCTTGACCATCACGCTGTCTGCCCCTTCCGCGAGGTCCAGCGCCACTTCGCGCAAGGCCTCGTCGCCGTTGGCCGGATCCATCTGGTAGGATTTCTTGTCGCCCTTCAGCAGGCCGCCCGACCCCACCGCGTCGCGGAACGGGCCGTAGAACGCGCTGGCGTACTTGGCGGCATAGGCCATGATCTGCACGTTGGGGTGGCCGTTTATCTCCAGCGCCATGCGGATCGCGCGCACGCGGCCATCCATCATATCGGACGGCGCTATGACGTCAGCTCCCGCCTCCGCCTGGTTGATCGCCTGGTCGACCAGGACGGCCACGGTATCGTCATTGACGACGTAGCCGGCGGCATCGATCAGCCCATCCTGACCGTGGCTGGTGTAGGGATCGAGCGCCACGTCAGTCAGCACGCCGATGTCGCTGCCGCACGCGTCCTTGATCGCCTTGATCGCCCGGCACATCAGGTTGTCCGGGTTCAGCGCTTCGGACCCGTCATCGCTGCGGCGGTTCGCCTGGGTGTTGGGAAACAGGGCAAGGCACGGGATGCCCAGCCCGGCCGCCTCGCGCGCGCGATCCGCGATCCGATCGGCCGACCAGCGCGATACGCCTGGCAGGCTGGCGATCGGTTCCTCGACGCCATTGCCCTCTGTCACGAACAGCGGCCAGATCAGGTCCGCCGGGGTCAGCACGGTTTCGCGATGAAGCGCGCGGCTCCAGTTGCTGGCGCGGGTCCGGCGCAGGCGAAGGTTGGGATAGGCTGCGGTCATATGCGCTCGCTGTTGCCGCATCGCATGGCGACGCGCAATCGCGGCCCGTCAGATCGCCGGGGTCCGCACGCCGGCGCGGTCGATTTCGCGCGTGGGTTCGGGCGCCCGCGCCGCGGCGGGGGCGGGTGCGAGATCGGCCAGCGCCGCGCCCGCCTCCACCGTCTTCAACCGGGCGAGCACGCCGCGGAATCGCTCCAGGCTTTCGCCCGAGAGCAGCGCGCGCGTGACGAACGAGACGCTTGAAGGATTGATCGCCTGCCCGTTGCGGTACATTTCGTAATGCAGGTGCGGGCCGGTGGAGAGGCCCGTCGAACCGACATAGCCGATCACCTGCCCGCGCCGGACCGCCTGGCCGGCACTCACCGCCATGCTGCTCAAGTGGCAGTAACGGGTCTGCAGCGCGCCGGCGTGGTTGAGGCGCACGGCGTTGCCGCAGCCTCCCGCGCGACCGGCCGACGCGACGTAGCCATCGGTCACCGCCACGATCGGCTGGCCATGCGCGGCCTTGAAATCCATCCCCGCGTGGCGCCGCATATAGCCCAGGATCGGGTGGCGCCGCATCCCGAAGCTCGATGTGATCCGCCCCGGAACCGGCTGCAGCAGGCCGCTCGTCTGCTCGCCCACCCCCGATGCCTCGAAGAACTGGCCATCGCTGCCCCAGCGCATCAGCTGTGCGCGCGGCTTTCCGTTGCGCTCGATCCCGGCGTAGAGCAGCTCGCCCGCCTTGCGCTCGCCGGTCGCGGCGCGGCGGTACGACACGATGAGGTCGAACGTGTCGGTCGGCTGCACGCCGCCCTCGAGGTCGATTCGTTCGCCGATCTGGCGGAGGTAGGCCTGCACCGCGCTGGGCGGCGCGCCGGCCCCGCGCATCGATCGGTAGAGGCTCTCGCCGGCAAGGCCGCGAATGCGCAAGGGCGTCGTATCGACCCGGATCGGCTTGCGCTCCAGCGACAGGACACCGCCTTCGCGCCCGATCTCCAGCGCGAGGTCGAACCGTGCACGGAAGGATAGCGTGTCGAGCGGGCGCGGCTGCCCCGCGGCGGCCCTGCGGCCCAGGGTGACGTCGACCGGCGTGCCGGCCGCGATCTCGTCGAGCGGCATGGCTGCCGTCACCAGGCGTTCCACCCGCGCGGCGTCGGTTGCCCCGACCCCGGCGCGCTGGAGCATGCGCCCGAAGGTGTCGCCCTGCACCAGCGTCGCCACCAGTTGCAGGGTCGGGCGTTCGGGTGCGGCCTTCAGCGTTGTCACCGCCGCCGTCGGGCCCATCTGCCGGCCGGCATCCCCGCCGAGCGCTAGCGGCATGATCATCTGGCTGCGGAATTCATCGCGCACCGCATCGTCCACCCGCGTCGCGGGCGCGGCTTCGAGCGGCGCGAAGCCCGGCCAGAACGCCAGGCTGAATGCGCTGAGGCCCACGAAGGTGCCGAGGCCGCGGAACCACCGGCGGGTGCCGATCCCTTGGGCAAGGTCGGGCGCGAGATCGACCGAGGCGAGGCGCGCCTCCGCCCGCCAGCGCACCGAATCCCATCGATCGACGAGCGCCCGGGCGCGGTGCCGAACGACGGCCGGCTCTTCGGAAACGATCTGGGCATGGATGAGCGCAGCCGCACGCCCGCCGGCCATCAAGGCCCCGGGCGCATATCCGGCCATCTCCCCTTCGCGGTCACGAAACACCGCGCGCCTCCATCGTTGCAACAGCTTGCGCATCCGGGATCCCCACCGGCGCGCGCCCGGGCCCCGCGGGCCCCCGGCATGGCTCTGTGCCCGATCGAAGTTAATGCCGGCCTAATTTGCACTCGCGCCAGCCAGGTCCAACAGGCCGGTTGCGGCGGCGGGGGCGCACTGCCACATTGCCTGGCGTGACGATCAAGGCGGTCCTCGGGCCCACCAACACCGGCAAGACCCATCTCGCGATCGAGCGGATGTGCGGCCATTCGAGCGGGGCGATCGGCTTCCCCCTGCGCCTGCTCGCCCGCGAGGTGTACGACCGGGTCGTGGCGCTGAAGGGCGAGAACGCCGTCGCGCTCATCACAGGGGAGGAGCGGATCGAGCCGCGTGACGCGCGGTATTTCTGCTGCACGGTTGAGGCCATGCCGCGCATCGGCGGGGGCCCGGATGGCCCGCTCGCCTTCGTGGCGCTGGACGAAGCGCAGCTCGCCGCCGACCGCGAACGCGGGCACGTTTTCACCGACCGCCTGCTGAATACGCGCGGCCGGGACGAGACCATGCTGCTCGGCTCCGCCACGCTGGAGCCGATGATCCGCCAGCTTGTGCCCAGGGCGGAAATCGTCACCCGTCCGCGCTTCTCGACGCTGACTCATGCCGGCGCGCGCAAGCTCAGCCGCCTGCCGCCGCGCAGCGCGATTGTCGCCTTTTCGGCCGAGCAGGTCTATGCCGTGGCCGAGATGCTGCGCCGGTTCCGCGGTGGCGCAGCTGTGGTCATGGGCGGGCTGAGCCCGGAAACCCGCAACCGCCAGGTCGCCCTGTTCCAGTCCGGCGAAGTCGATTACATCGTCGCCACCGATGCCATCGGCATGGGGCTCAACCTCGATGTGACCCACGTCGCCTTCGCCGGCCTGACGAAGTTCGACGGGCTGCGGCAGCGGCGCCTGACGCCGGCCGAAATGGCGCAGATCGCGGGCCGCGCGGGGCGTCACCAGAAGGACGGCAGCTTCGGCACCCTTGCCGGCGGCGGGGCGGGCGGTGCTGGACAGGCGCCCGAGTTCACCGACGAGGAAATCTACGCGATCGAGGAACACCGGTTCGCGCCGTTGACATCGCTTTACTGGCGCGAGGCGGAGCCGCGATACGACAGCGTGCGGGTGCTGATCGATGACCTCGAATCCGCGCCGCCGCAGCCGGGCCTCGCCCGCGCGCCCGAGGCGACCGACCTTGCCGTCCTCAAGCGCCTGGCCGATGACCCGGCGAAGATCGACGCCCGCACCCCGGGCAGCGTCCGCCGCTTGTGGGAAGCCTGCCGCCTGCCCGATTTCCGCCAGAGCGGACCCGATACGCACGCGCGCTTCGTTGCCCGGCTGTGGCAGGACTTGCGCCACGGGCACCTCGGGGCCGACTATGTCGCGGCGCGCATCGCCGAGCTCGACCGGCCGCAGGGAGACATCGACACGTTGCAGGGCCGGATCGCCGCCATCCGCAGCTGGGCCTACATCGCCCAGCGCCCGGACTGGGTCCTGGCGCGCGACGAGATGGCCGCCCGCGCCCGCGCGGTCGAGGCGCGCCTGTCCGACGCGCTCCACGCCCGCCTGACCGAACGGTTCGTCAACCGGAGGACGTCGATCCTGATGAAAAGCCTTGGCAACGATGCCGCGCTGCTGCCCGTGACCCTGGCCGAAGACGACATCGTGTCGGTGGAGGACGAGCCCATCGGCCACCTCGAAGGCTTCCGCTTCGTCGTCGACGCGGGCGCCAGCCACAGCGACCGGCGGATGCTGCTGGCCGCGGCGGAGAAGTCGCTCCCCCGACTGCTCGGCGAACGCGCGCGCACGGTGGCGGCCGAGCCGGGGCAAGTGGCGCTCGCCGACGGTGCGCTTCGCTGGCGCGAGACGGAGATCGCCCGGCTTGAGCGCAGCGGCGCGGCCGGTCGTTTTCGCCTGGCGCCTGCGCGCGACCTGGCGCAAGTGCCCGATGCGGACCGTCAGGCGCTGATGACCGCTCTCGAAGCTTGGCTCGCCCAGCGCCTGACGCCGCTTGCCCCGCTGGCCACGCTGGAAGCTGCCGCGCGCGACCCCGCCGCCGGGAGCGAGGCGCGTGCCCTGCTGCTCACGCTCATCGCCGGCCATGGCGCGATTACCCGGCAAGAGGCCGGGATCGAGCATCTGCCCAAGGAACTGCGGCCGTTCCTCCGGCGCCTGGGCGTCACGTTCGGCGCGCTCGATATCTTTGCCGCCGCGCTGCTGAAGCCAGCCGCGCGACAGGCGCTGCACGATTCGGGTATCGATGCGCGGCCACTGGCGCCGGGCATGCCGCCGGTCGTTCCTGCCACTCGCCGCCTGCCCGCCGGATACCGGCATGCGGGCAGCCAGGCGGTGCGCGTCGATGTCGCGGAGAAGCTTCTGCGCGCCGCGCACGAGACACGGGTCAAGGCCGGCACGCGGCACTTCGCGCTCGACCCCGCGCTGGCGATCTCCACCGGACTCCGCCGCGACGGCTGGGCACGGCTGCTGCACGCGGCGGGCTTCCGTGTCCAGCGCGCCCGGGCCCTGCGCCAGGGGGCAAGCGGGCCGCCGGCGCCAGACGCGTGGACCTGGCGCCCCGCCCCGCGGGCCCGGCCGGCCCCGCCGCCCTCCGCGCCCGAGGGCAGCGCGTTCGCCGCGCTCGCCGGGCTGGTCAGGCGCTAGGGCGCGTGCGGGTCGACAAGCTGCTGTGGCACTTGCGCCTGGCGAAGACCCGGAGCGTCGCCCAGCAGATTGTCGCCGCGGGGCACGTGCGGCGCAACGGAGTGCGCGTCCTGCGGTGCAGCGCCGACATCCATCCCGGCGACACGCTGACGATTCCACTGGCAGGCGGTGTGCGGGTGATCGAGATCATCGACCTGCCCGCCCGGCGCGGGCCGCCGGCCGAAGCCCAGGCCTGTTACCGCGCGCTTGACCCGCAGGCGGGTGCGGGCCTAGCAGCAGACACGATTCACTCGCCTGGAAGGGGCCAGCCGCAATGACCTACGTCGTCACCGACGCCTGCATCAAGTGCAAGTACACCGATTGCGTAGAGGTCTGCCCGGTCGACTGCTTCTATGAAGGCGAGAACATGCTCGTCATCAACCCGTCGGAATGCATCGACTGCGGCGTGTGCGAACCGGAATGCCCGGCCGAAGCGATCCTTCCGGATACCGAAGACGGGCTGGAAAAATGGCTGGAGCTCAACACGAAGTTTTCCGCCGAATGGCCGAACATCACCCAGAAGAAGGAACCGCCGGCGGACGCGGATGCGCACAAGGGCGAAGAAGACAAGTTCGATAAATTCTTCTCGCCCGAGCCGGGCGAAGGCGACTGACGCTAACTGCACGCCGGGCAGGTTTTTGCCCGGCGCGCCGTCACTTGCTGCCCGCCACCGCGGCGCCCTGCGGGGGGTGGAAATTTTGTTGCCGGCGTGCTATATAATGCAACAAGCGCGCCGGTGAGCGATTCCCGGCGTTGAAGCGAAGAGTCAGAAAGGGCGCATCACACCAGCGAAACGGCAGGCTTGCCCCCGACCGCGCGCCGCCCGGTCGCCCAATGCTGTCGCCATCTTTCGCGGAGTCTGCGTCCTCACGAAAGGACTATGAATGGCGAGTTTGGCCCCTGCTTTCGACGTTGGCGACTACGTGGTTTATCCCAAGCACGGCGTGGGCCGTGTGATCGAGCTGCAGAGCGAGGAAATCGCCGGCATGAAGCTCGATCTTTACGTGCTCCGCTTCGAAAAGGAACGGATGACCCTGCGCGTTCCCGTCAACAAGGTGGAATCGATCGGCATGCGCAAGCTGTCGAGCGACAAGACCTTGAAGGAAGCGATGGAAACCCTGAAGGGCAAGCCCAAGGTCAAGCGCACGATGTGGAGCCGCCGGGCCCAGGAATACGAAGCGAAGATCAACTCCGGGGACCTGGTTTCCATCGCCGAAGTGACGCGCGACCTGTTCCGCCCGGAAGACCAGCCCGAACAGTCCTATTCCGAACGGCAGATCTTCGAAGCGGCCTCCAGCCGCCTCGCGCGCGAACTCGCCGCGATGGAAAAGACCGACGAGCCGGCCGCGCTCGAGAAGATTCTCGACGTGCTGCGCGAACACGCCCCGAAGTATTACGAGAGCGCCGCGGAAGAGGCCTGATCGGCCCGCTTTCGATCAACGCATGATCCGAACCAACGAAGGGGCCGCCTGCAAAGGCCGGCCCCTTTCTCGTGATATTGCCGACCCGCGCATGCTGTATTGCTGTGGTAACACGGAAAACGGCATGCGTTTGGGAGAACCGGCATGATCAGGAAACTTGCAAGGACCTTGGGCCCGGCTGTCGGCATCGCGCTGGCCGCCGCCGCCCTGTCGGGATGCAGCGGCGCGGTCGCCTTCGACACCGGCGAAGGGGTTCCCCTGGCCGACCTCGACCTCACGGGCGCGGCACCGACGGGGCTGGTCCTCGCGGGGCCGGACAACGCCGTGGTCACACGCGGCGACAGGCTCGCCATCAAGGTGGAAGGCGATCCGGAGGCGGCAGCCGCCTTGCGCTTCACGCTGGAGGACGACGCGCTGGGCATCATGCGCGAAACGGATTTGCGGAGCGAAGGCACGGCCACCGTTCGCGTGACGCTGCCGGCGCTCACTCAGCTCACGCTTGCCGGCTCGGGCACCGTCGATGCCGATAGGATGGACGGGAACGCCGAGGCGACCATCGCTGGTAGCGGGACTGCGCGCGTCGCCGCTCTGACGGCCGATAAGCTCGACGTCACGCTGGCGGGATCGGGCACATTCGGGGCCGCCGGCACCGCGCGTTCCCTCGATCTCACCATCGCTGGGTCCGGTTCAGGGCGGATGGGCGGCCTCGCGGTCGAAACCGCGGACGTCACCATCGCCGGTTCGGGCGACGCGGCCTTCGCATCGGACGGAACCGTGGACGCTTCCATCATGGGATCGGGCGCGGTGACGGTGACTGGCAACGCCACCTGCACAATCAATGCGATGGGATCGGGCACTCTGCGTTGCAACCCCGCACCCGCCGCCGCGACGGCCCGTCCCGCCAGCGAGTAATTCATCCCGCTGTAACGCCACCGGGTCTAAAGGGCCGCGCAAACGGAGATTCCTCGATGCGCGGCCCAACCCTTCTCATGCTGCCGGCGGTGGCCCTGCTCCTGTCCGGATGCCTCGCCAAGACCGCGTTCGATGTCGCGACCGCGCCGGTGCGCGTGGCGGGCAAGGCGGTCGACCTCGCCACCACCAGCCAGTCGGAGGCGGACGAGAACCGCGGCCGCGAAATTCGCAAGCGCGAGGAACGGTTGGGAAAGCTGGAGCGCGAGCGCGAGAAGTCTCAGAAGGCCTGTTTCGATGGCGACCGGCGCGCATGCCAGCGCTTGTCCGCGATCAACGCCGAAATCCGCATCCTCACCCCGCAAGTCCCTTACGAACCTGACGACGACTGAACCGACTGGGCGGCCGCCCGGCGCAGCCGGTCGTTGATCGCCGCGCCGATCCCGTCCAGCGGCACCGGCGCGATCGCCACCGACGGGTGCGCTGATCGGGCCGCGCGGTGCAGGCAATCGTACAGCCGCGCCGCGGCCTCCGCCAGGTCGCCGGCCTGCGACAGCGAACAGGTGCCGGCGACAGGACCGAAGCCGATATGGAATTCGTCAGCGGTCGCGGTAACCGCATCCAGCCGCACCGGTTTCCCTGGTGAATAGTGAGCGGCAAGCTGGCCGGGCGCCTCGATCCGCGCGGACGCGATCGCGTGCGGCGGCCCGAGCAGGTCGGCGATCGCGCGCGCGCTCACCGGCCCCGCGCGAAGCAGTTGCCAGCCGAAGTCGCGTAGCGCGACAATCGACGACTCCAGCCCTTGCGCACACGGGCCCCCGTCCAGCACCGCCGGGATGCGGCCCTCCAGCGTGGCCAACACATGATCTGCGGTCGTCGGACTGACGCGGCCGCTCCGATTGGCCGAAGGTGCGGCGAGCGGGCGCCCCGTGGCAGCCAGCAGTTGCCGCATGATCGGATGCGCCGGGCAGCGCACGGCGATCGTCGGCAGGCCGGCCGTCACGGCAGGCGCGACAGCGGCGCCGTCACGCAATGGGAGCACCATGGTCAGCGGGCCCGGCCAGTACGAATCCGCCAGCAGGTCGGCACGCGGGTCGAACGTGGCCAGGCGGCGGGCGGCGGCCTTGTCGGCAACATGGACGATCAAGGGGTTGAAGTCCGGCCGCCCCTTTGCGCGGTAGATCGCCGCCACCGCGGACGCATCGTCGGCGCGCGCGGCGAGGCCATAGACGGTTTCGGTCGGCACCGCGACCGGCTGGCCCGATTCGATGAGCGCAGCCGCACGAGCGATGCCCGCGGCATCGCCCGCCAACCGTTCCGTAGCGTGCTTGTCGCCCATGGCAGCGCGCTATAAGCCTGCCCGCGGTCAAGCCAAGGAGAACCGCCCGTATGTACCGTCCCGCCACCGCCGACCAGTTGCTGGCCCTGAAGGTCTGCGCGGGGATCGAGGAGCTCGCCGGGTCAGAGCGGTTTGCCGCAGCCGAGCCCGAGATGGCCGAAGCGATTGTCGAGGGGATCGGCCAGTTCGCGGCGGGCGAATGGGCTCCGCTCAACCGGGTCGGCGACCTCGAGGGCGCAAAGCTGCAAAACGGAAACGTCACCCTGCCGGATGGCTTTGCGCAGGCGTATCGCAATTACGTCGAACAGGGCTGGAACAGCATGGCTGCGCCGGCCGAACACGGCGGCCAGGGCCTGCCATTCGCGCTAGGCTGCAACGTGCTGGAAAATCTCGGCACCGCGAACTTCGCCTTCAACCTCCTGCCCATGCTCACCACCGGCGCAATCGACGCGATCGAGCAGCATGGTTCGGCCGCGCAGAAGGCGCTCTACCTGCCGAAGATGATCAGCGGCGAATGGTCGGGCACGATGAACCTGACGGAGCCGCAGGCGGGCAGCGACCTCGGCGCCCTGCGCACCACGGCCGTGCCGGTCACAGAAGGCGAGCACGCCGGCAAATACCGCATCGCCGGCACCAAGATCTTCATCACCTGGGGCGATCACGAACTGGCCGCCAACGTCATCCACCTCGTCCTGGCGCGCCTGCCTGACGCGCCCAAAGGCAGCCGGGGCATATCGCTATTCGTGGTTCCCAAGTACCACGTCCACGCGGATGGAACGCTGGGCGGGCGCAACGATCTCCGCGCGGTGAGCCTGGAACACAAGCTGGGGATCCACGCCTCCCCCACCTGCGTGATGAGTTTCGGGGACGGCGGCGAATGCGTCGGCGAGCTGGTGGGGGCACCGCACAGGGGACTGATGGCGATGTTCACGATGATGAACAACGCGCGCATCAACGTGGGCAACCAGGGCGTGCAGATCGGCGAGCGCGCCACGCAGGCGGCGGTGGCATATGCCATGGAGCGGGTGCAGTCGGCGCGCGCCGGTTCGCCTGACAAGTCGGCGGTTCCGATCATCGAGCATCCCGACGTGCGCCGCATGCTGCTGCGGATGAAGGCACTGACCGAGGGCGCGCGGGCGCTGCTCTACTACACGGCCGGCCAGGTGGATCGCGGCACGCTGGGTGACGCAGCGGCCGCGGCCCGGGGAGAATGCCTTGTGCCCATGCTCAAGGCCTGGGGCACGGACATCGGGGTGGAGGTCGCCAGCCTGGGGGTGCAGGTCCACGGGGGCATGGGCTTCGTCGAGGAGACGGGCGCCGCCCAGCATTACCGCGACGCGCGCATTGCCCCGATCTATGAAGGCACCAACGGCATCCAGGCCGCCGACCTCGTCACCCGCAAGTTGGGGCTGGAAAATGGCGCGGCGCTGGATGCGCTGTTCGCAGACATCGTGCGCGATTGTGGCGAGGAGGCTGCGCTGACCGAGCTTTCCGATACCTGCCGCGAGATTGCGCGCTGGATGCGGGAAGATGCCTCGATCGACGACCGGCTGGCGGGGAGCGTGCCCTTCACGTCGATGGCCGCGGTTGCAGTGGCGGGCTGGCAGATGCTGCGACAGGCGCGCGCGGTCGAAGCTGGCGCCGCGCCCGCGCTTGCCGTCACCAAGCCGGTGACGGTGGGCTACTTCCTCCGCCGGGTGGTGCCCGAGGCGCTCGGGCTTGCCGCGTCGGCGCGGGGGGGCGCGGACCTGCTCTACGCTGTGCCGGCCGAGGCGCTCGCCGGATGAGCGACCCGCTAGAGCGGATCGCCGCCGCGCTGGAGCGCCTGGCCCCAGCGGCGCTTCCGGCCACGGACTGGATGCGCGCGCCGGCCTATGTCTGGGATGGCACCGCGGGCCGCGCGGTCGCGCGGATCGATGCGCCTTCCCTCAACCAGCTCAAGGGCGTCGATCGTCAGAAAGAGGCGGTCGCGGCGAATGTCGCCCGGTTGGCCAAGGGCCATGCCGCGCACGACATGCTGCTGTGGGGCGCGCGGGGCATGGGCAAGAGCGCGCTTGTGCGGGCTGCGGTCAATGCTGCGCTGGACGCCGCGCCCGGGCGGCTGGCGCTGGTGCAGGTGACCCCCGATGCCCTGCCTGCCCTTCCCGCGCTGTTTCGCACCCTCGGCGCGCAGGCGCGCAGCTTCCTCGTCTATCTCGACGATCTCGGCTTTGCGGAAGGCGACGGGACCGGTCCGCGCCACCTGCGGGCCTGGCTGGAAGGCGGCGTCGAGGCGCGCCCGGCCAACGTGCGCCTGGCGGTGACCAGCAACCGGCGCGCGATCGTGCCCCGGCATGGGGCGGAGCAGGCCGATCCACTCAACCCGCGCGACGCGGTGGACGACCTGCAAGCCCTGGCCGACCGGTTCGGGCTATCGCTGGGATTTCACGCCGCCAGCCAGGACGAATTCCTTGCGATGGTGGCGGGTTACGCCGACCCCTTGGGTCTTGAGTGGACGCCCGCCGCCGCAATCGAGTGGGCGACCCGCCGCGGCAGCCGTTCCGGGAGGACGGCGTGGCAGTTCGTCACCGAGCTTGCGGGTCGCGCCGGCCGCCGCCTGTGACGTCCATCCGCACTGCTACGGCGTCGCCTCGCGCGCGAAATCCTCGTCGAAAGTCGCCGTGCCACCGCGCAGTTCGCGCTGAGGGGGCATGCGCGCACCCGTGATCCGCTGGATCGGGGCGGAGCGCGCCGCGCCGGGCGCCGTGACCCGCCAGACGATGCCGGCGGTATCGTCAGTCACCAGCAGCGCCCCGTCGTTCGCGAAAGCGACCCAGGTCGGGCGTCCGCGCGTGGTCTTCCCGTCTGCCGAAAGAAATCCGCTGAGCACGGAAACAGGCTTGCCGGCCGGATTCCCCCGCGCGTCGAATGGCACGTAGATCACGTCGTATCCCGATTTCGGCACCCGGTTCCACGATCCGTGCCGCGCGATGATCGCGCCGGAGGCGAACCTGTCGCCAAGGGTCGATCCACCGGATGTAAACGCGAGGCCGAGGGCGGCGACGTGCGGCCCCAGCGCGTATTGCGGAATGCGCACATATGTCGGGTTGAAGCTCGACGGCGTCGGGGCGTCGACCCGGTCGTCGAAGTTGTTGCGCCACCAGACCCACGGCCAGCCGTACTGCGCGCCGATGGGCACGTTGGTCAGGTAGTCGGGCACGAGGTCCGATCCCAGCATGTCGCGTTCGTTGACGGTGGTCCACAGTTCCCCGCTCCACGGGCTGAAGGCCAGTCCGTTCGGATTGCGCAAGCCGGTCGCGAACTGGCTCTGGCGGTTCGTTGCGAGATCGTAGCGCCAGATCATCGCCCGGCCTTCTTCGGCCTCCATGCCTTTTTCGCCGACGTTGGAGGCGGAGCCCACCGCCACGAAGATCTCGCTCCCATCGGGGGCGATCAGGATATTGCGCATCCAGTGGTTGCCCGCCGGGGGCAGGTCCATCAACTTGCGCGGCGTGCCGGCGAGCGCCGTCGCGCCCGGCTGATAGTCAAACGCCAGCAGCGCATCGTGGTTGGCGACGTATAGCGTCCCGTCATGCCAGGCCATGCCCGAAGGGGACGCGAGCGCCGCGTGAGACAGGATCGCCTTTTGCTCGGCGCGCCCATCGCCGTCGGTATCGCGCAGCAGGGCGATCGTGTCGGCCGACGGTGTCCCGGCGCCCGCTTCCTTGAACAGCAGGCCCATGATGAAGCCTTCGATGCCGCCCGGGCCTTCATCCGGCGGGCGGTTGGTCTGCGCCACCAGCACGTCGCCATTGGGCAAGGTCAGCATGGTGCGCGGATGATCGAGGCCATCGGCGAAGCGGGTGACGGCCAGGCCTTCCGCAGCGGCGGGCACTTCGTTCGCCGCCCAGCCCACCGGCTTGGCGATCGCAACAGTCGGAAAAACCTCCGCCCTCGGCGCGACAAGCTCGGGATCCGTGCCGGTAACACGCGATACCGGCACTTCGGCCCGATCGGGAGTCATCAAGTATGCCGCCACGCCGATGACCAGCAGGATCAGGACGAGGAAGCCGATAAGTATCTTGCGGCCTGTGCTCATGATCCCGACGATAGGGACCCGCACCGCTTGCGGCAACGGCGCACGGCGCTAGAGCACGCCGAATGTACGATTTCCGCCCGGATGAAACCCTGCCCAAGGCCGAACGCTATCGCCAGCTCTGCGCCGCCGCCGACGCGCTGACCGCGGGTGAACCCGATGCCGTCGCCAACATGGCCAATGTCGCGGCGCTGATCGGGGAGTTCGTGCCCGGACTCAACTGGGCGGGGTTCTATCGCGCGATCGATGATGTGCTCGTCCTCGGCCCGTTCGTCGGCCGGCCGGCGTGCATCCGCATTCCGTTCGGCCAAGGGGTCTGCGGTGCGGCTGCCACCAGCGGAAAGACGCTGCTGGTGCCTGACGTCCACGCATTTCCCGGCCATATCGCCTGCGATGCCGCCAGCCGCTCTGAACTCGTGGTACCGGTGATGCGTGACGGCGCGGCCGTGGCGGTGATCGATCTCGACAGTCCGCATCTGGCGCATTTCGATGCCGAAGACGCTGCCGGGGTAGAGGCCCTGGCCGCCCTGCTGGCGCCTGGCATCTAGCGGCCCGAAGCGGGACACAGGTGCGCCCGGCCTTGGGCGGTGCGCCTCCAAGATGCTAGAATTCTTACTGTAAGCGCGATTTCATCTGCGCCCGAAGGGGATTGACCGCCATGGCCACGCTTCGCCGAAATCTCGTCGTCTCTGCAATCGGGATCGGCCTGGCATGTTCCGGGCCCGCAGCCGCCCAGGACGTCGTCCAGGGCACGCCGCCCGCGGGAGAGGCCATCGTCCTTCCTCCACCGCCCCCGCCGGTGGTAACGCCGCCAGGGCCCTATGCGCCTCTGCCCCCCGTTTATCCTTACCCGGTGCAGGCCTATCCTCCGTCCCCGCCGTATGGTGCACCGCTCCCCGGCTACGGCGCACCGGCCGTCCCATATCCGGGCCCGTACATGCAGCCGGCCATCCCCGCGATATCCGCTACGCAAGCCACGTTCGATCGTAACGCGTGGATCGCCGATTGCAGCCGCGGATTGCGCGGTGACCGGCTGCGTGAACGGGAGGCGGAGTGCGCGCGCTATCTCGACAGTTATCTCGCAGGCGCCGCGGCCGGCTATCCGGGTTATACGGTGGTCGGTTATACCACCAGGCAGGTGATCGTGCCGGTGCCGCAGCAGCAGGTCGTGCGGGAATATCTGGCAGAGGAGCCTGTACGCACCCGCTCCATCCCGCCGCGCCCGACGCCGCGCAGCGTGCAACCGACCGGCAAGGGGACGAAGATCATCAGGGCGCGGTGACGCGGGCGGCCAGGGCGGGTGTGCGCTTGCCGGTCCGGCCATCCCGGGCACGTTTCGGAGCAGACGTCGGCGCCTGACTCTCCATTTCGGCGATCGTGACCGGCCGGCACGTGATCGCCGCGCCGCTCTCATCCGCCAGCACGGCTTCGGTGAGCTCGGCAACGCATCCGTTGCCCGGGGCACCCACCATCAGTCGGTCGTCCTGCGCCCCCGCGTTGATCTCCACCAGCCCGTCGAAGCCGACGATGCCGGTCAGGCCGGAGGGCATGAACTGCACCGCGGTGCCGGTGGCAATCACCGCCCCGCCGGTGTCGCGCAGCTGGCGCAGGACCGGCCGGAATCGCGTCGTCTCGATCTCCACCAGCGCGACCGCCCGCTGGGGGACTCGGATCATCTTCGTCGTTTCGCGGACCAACGCGTCGGCCGGGAGCCTGTCGGCATCCACGTCGATCTTGATCGTCGCCTGTGCGGGAATATTCTGGACCAGCAACAGCCCGCGATCGTTGGTGACGCCCACGGCCTGGTTTTCGCGCGTGATCGGGATCCCGCCGACGCGGCCCGTTCGCACGAGGGCATAACTGCCGCCGGTCTGGTTCCGCGCGAACACCGCGCCGCCGGCCAGCAGCAGCGTGCCGCGGGCATTTGCGCGCGCCGCGACGCTGCCGTTGACCGCCTCCACCTGCCCATCGACCAGCATGCGCCTGTCGCGCCAGGTAAGGCCGCCGGATACCCTGTGGCTTCCCTGCGAGATGCTCGCCGCCCCCCGGTATCCGATCTCGCCATCGCGGATCGCATCGCGCGCAAACGTTGCGGAACCGGCGGCGCGCCCGTCGTCATAGCTCGTGTAAAGGCCCGTGTTGGTCCGCTCGCCAAAGCGCATCGAGAGGCCGAGCGCGACCGACCAGCTCGATCCGCTCGAGCTTCGCCGCCACCCAGCACCCGCAAAGAAAGTTGCGCGAGACGACAAGCGGGCGCGCAAGTTGGCGTTCATCACCTCGCTGAGCGGGTCGCGCGGGCGCGGCCCGGGCAGCACCCGGAACTGCTGCCGGGCGTAGGAGACCTGGAACTCGGTATTGGGTGCCAGGCGGTAGAACACTTGCGCTGCGTATTGCCGCGGCGGCGGCTCGTCGCCGAGACGGCTTGCCACGTCGCGATAGCCGGCGCTGGGCAAAGTCGCGCGGATGCTGCCGCCGACTTTCTGCCCGATCGATTCGAGTGCGATGTTGAGCAAGGTGCCGCGTCCGGTGTCGGAATCGGAGCTCACCCGCCCCTCGATCGTCGCCAGCGCGACTTTCGCCAGGACGAAGTCGCCCCGAAGGCCGCCGTTGCCGACGCCCCGCGTCCATTCGCCGCTCGCCTCCGCGGTCAGAGACGGCGAAAGCCCCCGTCTCACGAAGGCAGTGGCTGCAAGTTGTCCGTAATCGTTGCTGGCAAAACCGTATCGTCGGCGCACGAAGCCCGCGTTGACCGCATAGCCGGTGGTCCGCGGCGCGAGCAGCGCGTCCGACACGTAGAACCGCGCAGTCTGCACCACTTCGCGGCCCAGCGGATCGCGCAGGATCACGGACGCCTCCCCCCGCCCCGGCTGGGTCGGCACGTTGCGCACCGAGAATTCTCCCGGCTCGATGTCGCCCAGGGTGTATCTCTGGTCGCCTGCCAGGACGTCGATCGTCGTCGGCACCGCGACGTCGCCCGAGAAGGCGGGAAGCGGCAAGGTCACGAGATCGGGCCGCAGAGCGAAGTCTGACGCGATCTGGATCCCGCCCATGCGGACCGCGCGCTGGCTCTGGCTCCCTGCACTGACGAAATCGCCCAGCGAGGCGGCCGTGCCGGTGGCGGGGATCGCGAGGCGGGCGGCAGTGTCGAGCCGCAGGATCGTGGGCGTGCCCAGTTCCGGCACGGTGCTCGCCCGCGCGCTGCCGTGAAGGGCGAAATTGCCGTAAACCAGCGTCGACGACAAGAGACCGCCCGCGCTGGAGCGCGATTGGGAGAGGGTCGCCGTGAGATCGTAGTCGATCCGTAGCGCCAGCAGGGGCGTGCTTTCGCTCGCCTGGCGCGGGCGGGGGGCGAAATCCTTGAGGTTCGCGTTTTCGCCCGTGCGAAAGCGCTGGACCGTCAGGCGCTGGCGGAGGGGATCGAACGACCAGGCGTAAAGTTTGAGCGAAGCCAGGCGGATCGGCCCGGAGGCCCCCTCCGGCACGGGTAGGCCGGCATCGCGCGCTTCTTGTGCATCGATGGCCAGCGCGTCGCCGCTGCCGGCAAGCGTGACCATCCGCGCCCCAGCCTTGCCGTCGACGACGATCTCGGACAGCAGCGGAACCGCCGATTGCGCAACACTCTGCGCGGTCAGGCCTTCGGGCAGGGCAAACGGATCGCTTTGCGCCGCAACCGGCGTGTGGGTGGACAGTGCCGCGAGCGCAGCGAGGAGGGCGGCCGGCGGCCTAGCTACATGTCGAGCGAGGCTGGGCATTGACCGTCCCGCCGTCGATCGACGCGGTAACGGTCACCGTCCCGATCGCACAGGCGTTCTCCATGGGCCAGGCGATCGTCGAGTTCCCCAAGACATAGCGGAGCGAATTGCGCTCGAGCGGGACGATGGCGCCCGCAACGTTCTTCACTTCGACCTGCACGATGCGAGCGGTCAGACCGCCTGCATTGGTGAGTTCGAGGCCGCCAGGCCCGATACGCCAGTCGAGCTGGGCCGGGGAAGCCTTGGAACGGTCCAGGAATACCGGCACCGAGAAGCGGATGCGCGCCTCGGCTTCGCCGGCCCTCGCCAGTGCCGGATCGGGCAACTGGTCGACGATCAGTCTGTAGCGTTTTTCGCCGGGAACAGCCGGACCGGCGCGCAGGACGCGCACGATCTGGGTTTCCCCGGGCGGAATGGAGGTGATGGACGGAGAAATGGTCAGCTCGCTGCTGGGCGCATAGACGTCCTCGCCGCCCGCCTGCGACCAGGCAAACAGCCGAGTCTGGACAGGCAGCGCGCGCTGCGAGCTGTTGGTGAGCATCACCGTCGCGCCGCGGTTCGCATCTTCGATCTCGATGCGCAGCGGCGTGATAGTGAGGCCTGCGCCGAATTCCGACGGGGCGGAATGGGCGGCGCTCGTCAGCCCGGCGATCAGCGACCCGCCCAACGCAACGGCGGCCAGGGCGCGCAAGGTGCGGTTAGGGCGGGTCGTGATCATCGTAAGGGCTGCCTCGGTCTCAGTAGTTGACGGTTACGGTGACCGTGTCCTTGTAGTCGCCGGCGGCGACTGCAGGCTGGACCGGGACCTGGCCGAAAATCGTCATCGGCTGGTCGCTGCCGTTGCCGATTCCGGTCACACCGGACAGCGTACCGCCCCAGGGCGCGGTGCGCGCGCTGTCGGAGAACAGGTTGTAGTTAACCGTGGCGGTGCCGGTGGTCGACTTCAGCTTGCGCTGCGTGCCAACCGGATTGACCCCGTAATCGAGGTTGACGGTATAGGCCGCGCTCGGCGTGCACTTGACCGTGGTCGGCGACGATGCATCGACGACGCTGTCGAACGCGCTGACGGTCCCGAAGGCGAGCGGTTCGGCGGTCACGCTGCAGGCCGCGCTGACGTTGAGCGAAACTTCGACAGTGCCGGTGGCGGTCCCGGCGACGGCCGGGCTGGCGGCGAGGGCTGCGACAGCAGCGGCTCCGAGAGCAATCTTACGCATTACCAACGTTAATCGGTCTGAGTGCGTAGCTATACTTAGGAAAGGATGGTAAACGTCGGGTAAACGGTTAACCGTTTCCGGGCATCAGGCTGCTGACAACACTACGCCATCAGAAGTTGAGCGTAACGACCAGCGTGTCCTTGTAATCACCGGCCTGGATCTTGCTCGGGAGCCGAATGCGCCCATAAAGCGTGATGTCGAGCGCGGCACCGGTTCCCGAATTGCCAGTGACGTTCTTCAGCTGGCCGGTGCCCCAGACGTTGCCGCCCGGCCGATCGCGATAGACGTCATATGCAAGGAAGCTGTTGGTTTCCACGCTGCGCATCCGGCGATTGATGCCATTCGAATGCAGGCCCTTGTCGATGTCCACCGAATAGGCGGTGTTGGGCGTGCATTTTACCGTGACCGTGCTGGTCGAATCGAGGTCCATGTTGCCGATGTTGCCGGCCGGCACAACGAAGGTCAGGGGCCGGGTCTTGAGCGAACAGCCGCTGTAAACGTGCAGATCGACGCGCATCGTGTTGGTCGTTCGCCCGGCGTGCGCGGGCGCGCCACCGGCTGCAAGAGCCAGTGCCGTCAGTCCCGTTAGTCCCAGGCGCACCTGTCGATTCACGCATTCTCCCACGTGTGCGGAAGCTGCGATCTAACGGAGAACCATTAGGCCAAGGTAAACGGACCGGCAATCATGGGCGGCACAAGGCGGCCGGCTCGGACGATCAGATATCTCCGCCGGTCAGGCGCTGGCATACGAGATCGAGCTGGTCGAGCGTTCGATATCGGATGGTCACCTCGCCCGATCGCGGGTCCGCATCGGTCTTTATTCGGACGTGCAGGCCAAGAAGTTCCTCGAGATGGCGCTGGACCGCGACGATGTCCGCATCACCCGCAGAATCGCGCGCTACCCGCGGCTTGCGGCGGGTGCTCTCCCCCTCCCCCGCACGCCGTGCCAGCCGCTCCACGTCGCGCACGGAGAGGCCTTCCGCGACGGCCCGATCTGCGAGCGCCGCGGCGTCGGGATTGCCGATCAACGCGCGGGCGTGTCCCATCGACAGATCGTCGCGCTCGACCATGTCGAGCACCGATTCGGGCAACTGGAGCAGGCGCTGGAGGTTCGCGACGTGGCTCCGCGACTTGTCGACAAGCCGGGCGATTTCCGCCTGGGTCATCCCCTCGCTGTCAGCAAGTTGCTGATAAGCCCGGCCTTCCTCCACTGGGTTGAGGTCTTCACGCTGCAGATTTTCGATGAGGGCGAGCGCCATAACCTCGCGCTCACTCAGATCGCGGACGATGGCAGGAATCTCGTGGAGCTTCGCCCGTTGTGCGGCTCGCCAGCGGCGCTCCCCCGCGACCAGGCGATAACGGTCGCCGCCGAGTGGGGTGACAATGATGGGCTGGATGACGCCCCGCTGCGCGATCGACGCCGCGAGCTCTTCGAGCGCGGCCTCGTCGAACCGCCTGCGGGGCTGCCCCGGAAGCGGCTCGATCCGCGCGATCGCGATGGCGGCCAGGCCCTCGTCGGGGCGCGGCTTGTCGCCAGCCCCGGAAGCGCCGGATTCGTCGCCGGATACGACCAGCGGCTCCTCCCGGCGGCTCTGGCCCATCAGCGCTTCCAACCCTTTACCGAGTTTCTTGCGCGTGTCGCCCTTGGGGCGTTCCGGGATCGAGAAGCGAATCGGGTCCGTTGGGGCACTCATGCGGCTTTCCTTTCCGCGGGCAGGCGGCCAATCAGCTCGCGGGCAAGAGCCATGTAGGCGCGGCTTCCGGTGCAGTTGTGATCGTAAACCAGCGCCGGCAAGCCATGGCTCGGCGCCTCCGACAAGCGGACGTTGCGCGGAATGACCGATTCGAACACCAGAGGCCCGAGACAGTCGCGCACGTCGTCAGCCACCTGGTCCGTCAGGCGATTCCGCCGGTCGAACATCGTCAGGACGACCCCGATGATGCCCAGATCGGGGTTGAACCGCTGCTGGACGCGTTCGACCGTCAGCAGGAGCTGCGACAAGCCTTCGAGCGCGAAGAACTCACACTGTAGCGGAACCAGCAGCGTGTCTGCCGCGCCGAGTGCGTTGAGTGTCAGCAGGCCCAGCGAAGGCGGGCAATCGATAAACGCGATCTGGTGCTGCGTGTGGTTGGCGAGCGCCTTCTCGAGGCGCGCGGTGCGATCCTCAACGGCGACCAGCTCGACTTCCGCTCCTGAGAGATCGACAGTGGCCGGCACGAGGTCCAGCCCCGGGATCGAAGTGCCCTGGATGCAGTCGGCAAGTGGTGCACCTTCCACCAAAAGGTCATAGCTCGACCGCCCCCGCTCCTCGCTTCCGATTCCCATGCCGGTGGAGGCATTGCCCTGCGGATCGAGATCGATGAGAAGCGTCTTCCATCCGGTCGCCGCCATCGCAGTCGCGATATTGATTGCGGTGGTCGTCTTGCCGACCCCGCCCTTCTGGTTGGCTATGGCGATGACGATCATCGGGCGCCTTTCCTGTTATTGCTGATGCGTCCCGTGCCAACGACGATCCCGGCTTCCGGATCGGTCAGCGATCGTTCCACGTGAAACATCACCCGGATATTGCCCGGCAAGTCACGCACTTCTTGCGCGGCGGAACGCCCTTTCGGCAACAGCCATTGCGTGCGGTCTGTGGAAAAGCGCGCCGCGAGGTCGATCAACTTCGGAAGCGGCGCGAAGGCGCGTGCCGAAATGACGCTTGCGTCGCAATTTTCGATCCGTTCGATGTTCCCGAAGTGGACCTTCACATGCGAAAGTTTCAAGACCTCGACAATATGGGAAAGCCAGTCGACCCGTTTGCGGCGCACCTCTACCATCGACACCCGCCATTCGGGCCGCATGATCGCGACGACAAGCCCCGGAAATCCGGCGCCGGTCCCCAAGTCCAACCATGTTCCAGGATAGCCCGTCACATGCTCGAGTAACTGGGCGCTATCGGCGACGTGGCGCCGCCAAACATCGTTCAGAGACGACGCGGCGACAAGGTTCTGGCGCTCGTTCTCCCCCCGAAGTTCAGCCACGAAACGATCCAGCCGGCTCATAGCTTGTTCGTCGCAGCGCGCGCCGACATAGGCGCGAGCGTCAGGTTCGCTTTCGATCACGCCGACAACGCCGCGCGCCGCGCGTGCACGAGCAGGGCCGCAAGCGCAGCCGGAGTCACTCCCCGCACCCGCCCTGCAGCCCCGAGCGTCGATGGGCGCGCCGCGGCTAACCTGTCGACCATCTCGTTCGAAAGACCCGGGACGCGCGCGAAATCGAACGACCCCGGAATGGCGACATTCTCACTCGATCGAAGATCGCGCAGCTCGGCATCTTGCCGCGCTAGATAAGGAGCGTAGGACGCCTCCTCGATGATCTCGGTGGCCAGTTCATCATCGGCAAACCCTTGGGGCAACAAGGGCGCCGCGTCCGAAAGATCGAGGTTACCGGTCGCAATCCATTCCGCAAGCGACCTGCGGTCCTCGGGCTTCGCGGGGACACCCAGGGCCTCCCCAATTTCTCGCCCGCCTACCGTGCGATTCAGGGCCGTGTTCCACGTGGAACGCTTTGTTTCCCTCGCCTCAAACCATCGCCTCCGGTCTTGCCCGATGCAGCCAAAAGCGATCCCCAGCTGGGTCAAGCGGGTTGTCGCATTGCTCGCCCGGAGACGAAGTCGATACTCCGCGCGAGAGGTCAGCATGCGATACGGCTCCGTCACGCCATGCAACACGAGGTCGTCGACCATGACCGCCATGTAGGCGTTCGCGCGGTCGATGGACGGCGGGGCAAGGCCGGCGACCTGCGCAGCAGCATGCATGCCGGCAATCAGGCCCTGGGCGGCGGCCTCTTCGTACCCGGTCGTTCCGTTGATCTGGCCGGCGCAATACAAGCCTGGGATATCCCGAACCTCGAGGCCGCTGGAGAGTGCGCGGGGATCGATGTGATCATATTCGACCGCGTATCCCGGCACCACCACTTCCACTTCCGACAGTCCCGGCATCGTTCGCAGGAAGCGAAGTTGGGTGTCCGTTGGCAGCGACGTGCTGACTCCGTTGGGATAGACAAGATGGGTGTCGAGGCCTTCGGGCTCGAGGAACACCTGGTGCCCGTCACGATCGCCGAACCGGTGGATCTTGTCTTCGATCGAAGGGCAATACCGCGGCCCTTGCGCGTCGATCGCACCGCTGAACAGGGGGGAGCGATCGAGATCAGCGCGGATGATATCGTGCGTCTGCTCGTTCGTGCGAGTTATCGCGCAGGCAAGCTGCGGATTCACCCGGGCGCGGGTTAGCGGAGACATCGTCCACGCGTCCGCATCCGAAGGCTGTTCCGGCAAGGCAGCCCAATCGATTGTCCGCCCATCGAGGCGCGGCGGCGTGCCTGTCTTGAGTCGCGCCATCGGAAGCGCGGCATCGCTGAGCTGCGCGGCGAGGCGACTTGCAGCATTCTCGCCTATGCGGCCGCCGACAAACCGTTCCTCCCCGCGGAACAGGGTCCCCCCAAGGAACGTGCCCGTGCACAGAATGACTGCGTCAGCATCGATCGCGGAACCATTGGCCAGGATCACCCCGCGCGCCCGGCCCCCCGCCAGCTTGAGCGCCGCCACTTCGCCTTCGACGCATTGCAAAGTCGTCAGAGAGGCCAAGGCCTGCTGCACGGCGCGCTTGAACAACGTTCGATCCGCCTGGATCCGCGGGCCCCACACCGCGCTGCCTTTCGACCGATTGAGCATGCGATAATGGATTGCCGCAGCATCGGCCGCGCGGCCTAGGACACCGTCAAACGCGTCGACCTCCCGCACAAGGTGCCCTTTGCCGAGACCGCCGATGGCAGGATTGCAGCTCATCGCCCCGATGGTGTGTCGGTCGAATGTTACCAAGGCCACGCGAAGTCCCATGCGCGCGCCGACGGCGGCGGCCTCTACACCCGCGTGTCCGCCACCGACGACGATGATATCGAAGCGATCCATTTGCGGCGCGTTAGATCAGGCTTGGCAATTGGTCAAAGCGGGTGTTCCACGTGGAACATCTATTTGCCGATGCAGAAGCGTCCGAACAGGGTGTCGAGCATGTCTTCCGTGGATGCGCGCCCGGTGAGCCGATCGAATGCCACCCGCGCCTGGCGAAGGGATTCGGCCATGAGCAACGGGTCAACATGGCCCGTGGTGAGTGCACTGTAGGCATCTGATATCAGACCAAACTGGCGCGCGTTGAGCACCGCCTGACCAACCGGGGGCAAGGCGGTTCGCGCCGCTGCGACGAGCGCGTGCTTCAACGCCGGCACCCCCGCGCCCGTCAAAGCCGAAACGGCAAAGGCGCCATCCCGCTTCCCGACGGCCAGGTCGCTCTTCGCGGCGATCTCCCACGCCCCCGCCGGCCCGTCGCCCTCGGGACCTAACCACAGGACGAGGTCCGCCGACTCAAGCGCACGTCGTGCCCGTTCGACGCCTTCTCCCTCGATCGCATCATCCGGCGCGTCACGGAGACCGGCGGTGTCGAGAAAGGTGAATGCCACGCCCTCGATCGCGACAGATCGTTCCAGCACGTCGCGCGTCGTTCCGGGGATCGCCGAGGTGATCGCTGCCTCGCTTTCGACTATAGCATTGAAAAGCGTAGATTTTCCCGCGTTCGGGGGCCCTCCCAGCGCTACCTTGTATCCTTCCCTGAGCATCTCGGACCGCGGCCGCTCCAGCCACGCGCGCAGGTCGTCTGCGATGTCGCCGACTCGAATGGGAAAGTCAGCCGGCAGATCGGCTACGTCGTCCTCGTCATCGAAATCGAGTGCCGCTTCGAGTTCTGCGGACAGCATCAACACCCGGTGCCGCCAATCATCGACCTGGCGAGAGAAATGGCCCCCTGCCATGGCCAGCGCGACGCGGCGCTGCATCTCGGTCTCAGAAGCCAGCAGATCCGCAAGGCCTTCTGCCTCGGCAAGGTCGATACGTCCGTTCGCGAAAGCCCGTCGGGTGAATTCCCCGGCTTCGGCACGTCGCAGCCCTGCCACCGCACCCAGCGAACGCTCCACGGCGTTCACGACAGCGCGGCCACCGTGGAGGTGCAATTCGGCGAGATCCTCGCCGGTCGCCGTAGCCGGCCCGGGAAACCACAGCACCAGTGCGCGATCGAGTTCGGCGCCGTCTGGATCCCGCAGCACGGCCAGTGTCGCACGGCGGGGCGAAGGCAGCCGCCCGGCCAGCTTCTCGAGGGCATTTCCCGCCTGTGGTCCGCTGATCCGCAACACCGCGATGGCGGCCGGGGGCGCGCCGCTGGAAAGCGCGAAAATCGTATCCATCAACGCTTCGCGGGCCTATCCGGCCTTGTCGCCTGCCCCCTTATCGCCTGCCCCCCTGTCAGACTTGGCATTGGCTGAAGCAGCGCCTTCCATGAAATTCTGGAACAATTTCATACCGATCTGGCCCATCGGCGCGACCTGCTGGGCATATTCCTGGAGCTTGTCGACACTCCCCACACCCTTCATGGCCTTGGCCATGAGGTCGACATAGACCTCGTTCGCCTTGCCGACATCGGGCAGGCCCATGAACGTGCGCGCCTCCTCCGGCGTGCAATCGATCTCGATATGGACCTTCATGGGTGTGCTCCTGAGCTTAGGGCAGCGATTCCTGTCACAGCGATTTGGCAATGTCCACCGCGACCCGCTAGGCTTCGCGTTCCTCGTCAACCAGCTGCGGGAGCACCCAAAATGAGCGCACGGATCGGGATGGAAAAGTGGCACCGCGCGCTCGGCGACGGAAGCACGACTGAAGCCCTCGCCGCGATCATACGCGCCGATGCCGTGTTTCACTCACCCGTCGTCTACACCCCGCAAGAAGGGCGCGACATTGTCGTTTCCTATCTCGCCGCCGCCGGAAAGGTCCTCAACACCGAGGCGTTTCGCTACGTCCGCGAGTTCAGCGAAGGCAACCAGGCGCTGCTCGAGTTCGTCACCGAGCTCGACGGCATCCGCATCAACGGCATCGACCTCATCACCTTCGACGACGACGGCATGATCGCCGATTTCAAGGTGATGGTCCGTCCGCTGAAGGCGATCAACAAGGTGTGGGAGCTGATGGGCGCCCAGCTCGCCCGGCAGGGATAAGCGTGCCGCCGCCTAGTTGAGCGTGGCGAAGTTCTCGACCAGCTGGCGCGCCTGCGGCGAAATCGGCAGCGGCAACTCGGCGTCGATCGCCGCGCGGCGTTCTACCAGGTTGGTGGGAAAGCGCATGTGGTGCATCGACCAGGCGGGGCAGCTGCGCGCGTCGATCGGCTCGTCGATCAGCGTCAGCATGCCTGAATGGCGCGGATCGCGCGCCAGCGTTCCCATCAGGCTCATCAGATTGGCCTTCGGCCCTTCGATCAGCTGCATGAAGTTGCGACCGTTGTAGAGCAGGAAACCGGTGATCTGGCGCTCGGGATTGTTGCGCTGGGCGGATTCGACCACCCGCGCCACTTCGTCAGCGGCAAGCCCGCTGGCGGTGCTGATATAAACTATGCGACGCATGCGACCCTCGCCTCGGTGAGCGCCGGATGTGCCATCTTCTTATAGAATGTCAAACCGGCCGCCGCGGGGGGCGGCCAGTGATGCGGCGCGCCTACTGATTCATCGTCGCGAAGAAGTCCTCGTTGGTCTTGGAATCCTTCATCTTGTCGAGGAGGAATTCCATCGAGTCGATCGTGCCCATCTGCATGAGGATGCGGCGCAGGACCCACATCTTCGACAGCTTGTCCTTTTCCACCAGCAGCTCTTCCTTGCGGGTGCCGCTCTTGCCGACATCGAGCGCGGGGAAGATGCGCTTGTCGGCGACCTTGCGGTCGAGGACGATTTCCGAGTTACCGGTGCCCTTGAACTCTTCAAAGATCACTTCGTCCATGCGGCTGCCGGTGTCGATCAGCGCGGTGGCGATGATGGAAAGCGATCCCCCCCCCTCGATATTGCGCGCCGCGCCGAAGAAGCGCTTGGGGCGCTGGAGCGCGTTGGCGTCCACGCCCCCCGTCAGCACCTTGCCGCTGCTCGGCACCACGGTGTTGTATGCACGGCCGAGGCGGGTGATCGAATCCAGCAGGATGACCACGTCCTTCTTGTGCTCGACCAGGCGCTTGGCTTTCTCGATGACCATTTCGGCCACCTGGACGTGGCGGGTGGCGGGCTCGTCGAAGGTGGAGGAGATCACCTCGCCCTTCACGCTGCGCTGCATGTCAGTGACTTCCTCGGGCCGTTCGTCGACCAGGAGGACGATGAGGAACACTTCCGGATGATTGTCGGTGATCGCCTTGGCGATGTTCTGCAGCAGCACGGTCTTGCCGGTGCGCGGCGGGGCGACGATCAGCGCGCGCTGGCCCTTGCCCTGGGGGCTGATGATATCGATCACCCGGGCCGACTTGTCCTTCACCGTCAGGTCGAGCGTGTCGAGCGTCAGCTTCTCTTCCGGATAGAGCGGGGTCAGGTTGTCGAAATTGGTCCGGTGGCGAACCGCGTCGGGGTCGTCGAAATTCACGGTCTGCAGCGTCGTCAGGGCGAAATAACGTTCGCCTTCCTTCGGCGCGCGGATCTCGCCTTCGACGGTGTCACCGGTGCGGAGGCCCCATTTGCGGACCTGGTTCGGTGACACGTAGATATCGTCCGGACCGGCCAGGTAATTCGCCTCGGGGCTGCGCAGGAAGCCGAAGCCGTCCTGCATCACCTCGATGGTGCCGACGCCCATGATCGATTCTTCGTATTCCTCGTCCTCCGCCAGCTCGCGCAGGATGCAGAACATGAGGTCCTGCCGGCGCATGGTGCTCGCGCCTTCGACGCCCAGCTCCTCCGCCATGCTGACGAGGTCGGCCGGCGCTTTCTTCTTGAGTTCCTTGAGATGCATTTCGTTTGGATTTCCGTGTGTGAAGTCTGAACGGCCGGACGGTCGATGGGCTTGGAGAAAGCGGACCGGGCCACCTGTCGCGGTGGGCCAGATTGCCGGGAGTGCCGCGGGAATAAACCCGCGCCCGGGCGCCGTCAATCAGCCAGGTATTCGCTTCGTCGCAGGCCTCAGAACGGCCGGACGATGACCAGGATCACGATCAGCGCCGCGACGATGCCGGGCACTTCGTTGGCGAGGCGCAACTGCTTGCCGGTTAGGCGGCGCTCGCCCTTCGCCAGACGTCGCGCGTATCCCGCCATCCACCCATGATATCCGGACAGGAGCAGCACCAGCGCCAGCTTCGCATGGAGCCAGGCCTCACCCCACAGGTTCTGGCTCGTCGCGAGAAGGATGCCGAGGAGCCAGACCACGATGATCGAGGGGGTGAGTATGATCCGCATGAGCTTGCGCTCCCGCTCGATCCACACGCCGTCTTCGGGCGAACCGGGGCCGGATGCGTCCAAAGCTTCCTGATGATAGACCAGGTACCGCGGCAACATGAACAGGCCCGCCATCCAGAAAATGACGAAGATCACGTGACCGGCCTTCAGCCAAAGATAGGTCATCGCCAGCGCAGTTTCCATGTTCGCGATGTAGGACAAGCGGTCCCCATCGTCACCCCTTCCATGCGCGGACGGTGGCGATCAACTGCTCGACATGGGCGATCGGCGTGTGTTGTCCGATGCCGTGGCCCAGGTTGAACACGTGCGGGCGGCCCGCGAACGCTTCCAGGATGGCATGCGCCCGGCGATCGAGGGCTGGACCCCCGGCCTCCAGCAGCAGGGGGTCGAGGTTGCCCTGCACCGGCATTCCGGCGGGCAGTTCGCGCGCGGCCCAGACGGGATCGATCGTCTCGTCGACGCCGACCGCATCGACCCCGGTTTCCCGGGCATAGGCTGCCAGCTTCGCCCCGGCGCCTTTCGGAAACCCGATCACCGGCACGCCCGGGCACCGCGACTTTACCGCGGCGGCGATCCGCGCGTTGGGCGCGATGACCCATCGTTCGAACGCGTCGGGCGCCAGGCTGCCTGCCCAGGAATCGAACAGCTGCACCGCCTCGGCCCCCGCGTCGATCTGGCCGACGAGGTATTCGACCGTGACCGCGGCGATCGCGTCGATGATGGCGCCGAACGCGGACGGGTCGCGGTAGGCCATGGCACGCGCGGCGTGATGGTCTTTCGATCCTTCGCCGTTCACCATGTAGGTCGCCACCGTCCAGGGGCTGCCGGCAAAGCCCAGCAAGGTCGTTTCCGGGCCGAGAGCAGCGCTGACCCTGGCCACGGTCGCATAGATCGGCGTGAGGCGCTCTGGCACGGCCTGGAGGCTCTCCAGCGCCGCATCGGCGAGCCGGGGCGAAAGGTGCGGGCCTTCGCCAGCCAGGAAAGCCAGGTCCTGTCCCATCGCATAGGGGACGATCAGGATATCGGAGAACAGGATCGCGCCGTCGAACCCGAACCGGCGGATCGGCTGCAGCGTGACCTCGGCCGCCGCTTCGGTATCGTAAACCAGCTGGAGAAAGCCGCCCTTGTCCGCCCGCAGCGCGCGATATTCCGGCAGATAGCGTCCCGCCTGCCGCATGAGCCACATCGGCACGGCATCGCCGCGGGACCCGTGCAAGGTGTCGAGAAGCAGGCCGGGCATCGCGTGTAATCCAATCAAATAAGATTCTTAGATAGGATGAAGGAGTCTGTTGGCCCTGTGGATATCGGGGACGGCGGCGCCCTGCCCGATTTTTCCCGCGATGGCCAGATTGTCGGCGACCTGCGACTCGCCGGCAGGCCGCGTCAACGCTTCGTTTTCCCCGCTATCCCCCGCCTGTGGGAAAGCCAGCGCGCCTGTCCACAAGCGGGCGGGCCGCGGTCCGGTAGCGGGCATGGAATCGGCGCGCACGCTTGTCCGCCATCCTGTCCCGTGGTTTATGCCGGACATTCTCCACAGGGCGTGCGATCGCTCAGTTCCGAAGGCCCAGCCCGATGCCGCGCCTCCATCTGCACCTGCTGTCGGATTCCACCGGCGAGACGCTGGAGATGATTGCCAAGGCCGCGCTGGCGCAGTTCGAGGAGGCCGATGTCCAGCGCCATTTCTGGCCCATGGTGCGCAGCCGCCAGCACATCGACCGGATCGTTCCCGATATCGCGGCGCACCCCGGCCTCGTGCTGTTCACCCTGGTGAACCCGGATATCCGCGCGCGGCTGGAAGAGCACTGCGTCACGCTGGGCCTGCCCGCGGTCCCGGTGCTCGATGGCGTGACCGAGGCGCTGGCTTCCCACCTCGGGCAGCAGGCACATGGCCGACCGGGGCGGCAGCATTCGATGGACGCGGCCTATTTCGCGCGGGTCGATGCGATCCAGTACACGATCGCGCACGACGACGGGATCGCGCACGAGGATTGGGAGGAGGCCGATATCCTGCTCGCCGGCGTGTCGCGCAGCTCCAAGACGCCGACGAGCATCTATCTCGCCAATCGCGGCTATAAGGTCGCCAATATCCCCCTGGTGGTGGAAAGTCCGCCGCCGTCCGCGCTGTTCACGCTGCGGCGGCCGTTGATCGTGGGCCTGACGACCGCGCCCGACAGGCTCATCCAGATTCGCCGCAACCGCCTGCTGACGATCGCCGAAGGGCGTGAGAGCGATTATGTCGATGCCGAACGTGTCGCCGCCGAAGTGCGCTTCGCCCGGCGCCTGTTCGCCGACAACGACTGGCCGGTGATCGACGTCACGCGTCGTTCGATCGAGGAAACCGCAGCCGCGATCATCCGCCTGCTGAGCGAGCGGGACGCCCATCTGAGCCCGGCCGCCGCGGGCGGCGCGATATGATCGTGCTCGCCTCCACCAGCGCGTCGCGCTGGGCGATGCTGCAGGCTGCGGGTGTGCCGTTCGAAGCGGTGCCGGCTGATATCGACGAACGTGCGATCGAGGCGGAAATGGACGGGGCGAAGCCCGGTGCCGTCGCGCTCGCGCTGGCAGAGGCGAAGGCGGTAGCGGTTTCGCGCAATCGTCCCGGCGCAACGGTTATCGGCAGCGATTCGCTCGTTTCCTGTGCCGGTCGGCGTTTCGATAAACCGCGCACGCGCAGCGAGGCGGCCGAACACCTGGCTTTCTTTTCCGGCAAGCGCATGGAACTGCACAGCGCGGCAGCGATTGCGCGGGGCGGCATCGTCACATGGTGTCACGCCGACCATGCGCTGCTGGACGTGAGGAACCTGTCAGCGGCATTCATCGAGCGCTACCTCGCCGCTGAATGGCCAGCGGTCGCGGGCTGCGTCGGGGTGTTCCGCATCGAAGGGCCGGGCGTGCAGTTGTTCACTGCGATCGTGGGGGATCATTTCACCGTACTCGGGATGCCGCTGCTCCCGGTGCTGGGCGCGCTGCGCGACCTGGAGGAGATGGCGACATGACGGTCTATGCCGAAGTCATCGGGGATCCGATCGCGCAATCGAAATCGCCCGCAATCCACGGATTCTGGATCGCGCAGCTCGGGCTCGACGCTGAATATCGCCGCGAACAGGTCGCCCCCGGCGATATTGCGGATTATTTTGCGGCGCGCCGGGCGGATCCCCGGTGGCGCGGTTGCAACGTCACCATGCCGCACAAGCAGGCGGTCCTCCCCTTCCTCGACCGGATCGATCCGTTGGCGGACCGGATCGGCGCGGTGAATACGGTCATCGCCGAAGACGGGGCCCTGACGGGCTATAACGCGGACTGCGGAGGGTTCCTGCAGCCGCTCGCGGCGGAGCTTGGCGAAACACATTATTTCCGGATGGCACGGGTGCTGGGCACGGGCGGCGCGGCGCGCGCGATCGTCGCGGCATTGGCACAGGAAAAGTTCGTGATCGTGCTCGCCGGCCGCGATCCCGCCAAGGCTCGCGCACTGCTCGAATCCGTCGATCCCGTGGGGGAACACCACGCGATCGACCTGGCCCATTTTGCCGATCCCACGACGTTCGCCTTCGACGACCGGGACGGATGCCTGGATCTGGTCGTGAACGCGTCGCCGCTCGGCATGGCCGGCCAGCCGCCCCTGGCCTTCGACTGGAGCCACGCGCCGCCGGGCTCCATCGCGTACGACATCGTCACCGACCCCGCCGACACGGTTTTCCTCCAGGCGGCCCGCGCCGCTGGTCATCGGACGATCGGGGGGCTTGAGATGCTCATCGGACAGGCGGCGCTGGCGTTCGAGCGCTTCTTCGGCGCCGTCCCGCCCCGCGCGCGGGATGCGGAGCTGCGCGCGGTGCTGGCGCAGTGAGCCGGCCGTTTATCCTCGGCCTCACCGGGTCGATCGGCATGGGCAAGTCCACAGTCGCGGCCATGTTCGCCGCGGCAGGCGTGCCCGTCTTCGATGCCGATGCGGTGGTCCGCCGATTGCAGGGCCCGGGTGGCCCACTGCTGGCGGCGATCGAGGCGGCGTTTCCCGGCACGACCGGCGATGACGGCGTGCTGCGCGAGGCATTGGGCCAGCGCGTGTTCGGTGACCGCGAAGCGCTCGGCCGACTGGAAGCGATCGTCCACCCGGCAGTTGCGGATGAACGCCAGGCGTTTCTGATCGAGCACGCGGGGGCGCCGCTGGTCGTGTTCGATATTCCGCTGTTGTTCGAAAAGGGCGGCTGGGAAAGCGTTGACGCGGTGGCGGTCGTCAGCGCGCCGGCCGATGTCCAGCGCGCCCGGGTGCTCGCGCGGCCGGGGATGACACCCGAGAAGTTCGCGCACATCCTGTCGCTTCAGGTCCCCGATGCGGAAAAGCGCGCGCGGGCCGACCACGTGATCGACACGGGCGCGACCCTTCATCAGACGGAACAGGCGGTGAAGGCGCTGATCGCGGAGATCGCCGGGCGCTAGATGGTTCGCGCCCCCTTGCCAGTCCGCCCGGAGGGGCCGATAGACTGCATTGAATGCGCGAGATCGTTTTCGATACCGAAACCACCGGCCTCGATCCCAGTTCGGGCGACCGCATGGTCGAAATCGGCTGCATCGAATTGGTCAACCGGGTGCCCACCGGCGCGACCTTCCATGCCTACTTCAATCCCGATCGCGACATGCCCGAACAGGCGGAAGCCGTGCACGGCCTGAGCGCCGTGTTCCTTTCGGATAAGCCCCGCTTCAATGATCTGTGCCACGACCTGCTGGCCTTCATCGGCGATTCTCCGCTGGTGGCGCACAACGCCGGGTTCGATTTCGGCTTCCTCAACGCCGAACTCGCGCTGTGCGGGCTGGACCCGGTGTGCCTGTCGCGGATGGTCGATACCGTCGCGCTCGCCAAGCGCCGTCATCCGGGCGCCAAGCTTTCGCTCGATTCGCTGTGCAGCCGTTACGGCATCGATCGCAGCCACCGGGTGAAGCACGGCGCCCTGCTCGACGCCGAATTGCTGGCGCAAGTCTATGTAGAGCTTACCGACGGGCGCCAGATCGGCCTGGAACTTGCCGGCGCCGTGGTGGAAACGACCGTGATCGAAATGCCGCAAGCGGTGCGTGCCGACCGCCCGGTCCGCCCACCGCGACCGCATGCGCCATCCGCCGCCGAACGCGCTCTCCACGCCGCTTTCATCGAAGGGATCAAGGGAGCGATCTGGGCCGCCTGACGTTTACCGAATGGATCGCATAACAAGGAGTACATGTGACGATGGATATTCGCGTCTCGGGTCACCAGATCGAAACCGGCGCCGCCCTGCAGCAGCACGTTAGCGACCGCCTCACCGCCATCGTCGACAAGTATTTCAGCCGCGCCATTTCGTCCCACGTCACCTTCGGCAAGGCGCCCAACGGCGCATTCGGCTGCGACATCGTGACGCATGTGATGCAGGGCCTGATCCTCAAGGCGCATGCCGAAGCGCAGGAGGCGCACCAGGCGGCCGACCTGGCTGCCGAGAAGATCGACAAGCAGCTCCGTCGCTACAAGCGCCGGCTCAAGGATCGGCACGAGCAGGCAACGCATGCCGCGCGCGAGGAAGAAGCCGCCTACACGATCTTCGCCGCTCCCGATGTCGAGGCGGAAGAGCCCGACGAGGAAGACGCGCCGATGATCATCGCCGAAACCACGGCGGACATTCCGGAAAGCAGCGTGGCCGACGCGGTCATGATGCTCGACCTGCGGGATACCAACGCCATGTTCTTCAAAAATGCTGGCACCGGGCGGCACAACATGGTCTATCGCCGCCGCGACGGATCGATCGGTTGGGTCGAACCGCGCTGAACCGGCGCGGTCACCCCGAAGCGCGGGGTTGTGCGGCGGCGAACGGCCATCGCCGCCGCTCTGCCCGCACCCGGCAGGTCAGTCAGTCCGCACCCTCTCAATGAAGTGCCCATTTTTCGCATGAACGTGATCTTCAAGCTCCTGCCAGAGGCCGTGTGGATCGCGGAAGCTGCCGACAAGCCGTCCATCCTCGACGCATTGGCGACGCGATTCTCGCAAGTTTACGGGCTCAATCGGGAAATGGTGCTCGAAGGCCTGCAGGAGCGGGAGGCACTGGGAAGCACGGGGTTCGGCCGGGGCGTCGCATTGCCGCATGCGCGTATCGAAGGTCTGTCACGCCCGGTCGCGGCGCTGCTCAAGCTGGCTGCGCCCGTCGACTATGCGGCAGCGGACCGGATGCCGATCGATCTCGTGATCGGTCTGCTTTCGCCCGTTAACGCGGGGGCTACCCATCTTCACGCGCTCGCCGCTCTTTCGCGCATGGTGCGGGACGAAGACATGCACCGCGCGCTGACGGACGCGCCGGATACCGAAACCCTCTATGCGATACTGACCAACGCGGTCGATCGTGACGCCGCCTGATCGCGAGGGGGAGGTCCAACCGGGCGCTGCGCATTATCGCGCGCTGGAACGGCTTTATGCTGCGGCCCCCATCAACGCCCTGTTCGCCTCCAGCCTCCGGATCGTTGGCGAAGGACGGGTGCGACTGGCTTTCGATGTTGGGCCGGATGTCTATCACGCCGCCGGCGCCGCGCACGGGACGATCTATTTCAAGATGCTCGACGATGCGGCATTCTACGCGGCCAATACCCTGGTGACAGATCGTTTCCTGCTGACCACGTCGTTCAACCTTCATTTTACCAAGCCGGTCCGCGAAGGGCGCGTGACCGCAGAAGGACGATGGGTCAGCGGACGCAAGCGGGTCTATGTCGCGGAAGCGCGGCTGATCGACAGCGACGGCGACGAGATCGGGCGCGGGACAGGCACGTTCATGCGTTCGCGCATCGCCCTCTCCAGCTTGCCCGGCTATTCCGCAGAAGGCGAATGAGGACCGACGCGCGATTGCCCGCTCATCTGGAAGTGGCGGCAATTCGCCGAATCGCCGAATCGCAAGGTGGCTTCGCGGCAGTGCTCGGCAAGGGCGATCCCGACAGCGGGGTGATCGCAGTTGTAATTATCTGTCGTGATGAACCGGCGATGCTTATGGAACGTATGCCGAATGCCCGCGGGAACCGTCGTTTTATCCCCACGTTGGTCCAAGATATTGATTCCCCTGCTGAATTTTCGGCGATTCTCTCGCGCCGTCGCGATCGGGACCCGGATTCGTGGTTAATCGAGGTGGACGTCCCGGATAAGGAACGGTTCGTCGCAGCTTTGCCGGGATAAATTGACTTCGCAAGTGCAGCATTTATTCGGACGCCCTCTTCCACGGACGCAGGCGGCTGGATCGGCATGGGGTCGAACGGTCAGCGCGCAGACGGGGGACGGCCGGCAGGCTGAATAAATCGGACCCGCATTCACGCATGGAACGCGGTGGGTCCCAACCTGCGACTGTGCGCGTCCACCGCCTTTACCGACGGACCAATGCAGTTTCATCGTTCGACTGTCGCGGCGATCGCCGCGACTTGCTTGCTTACCCTGTTCGCCGCCGACGGATCCGGCGCCAACGCCGAAATCGGCGAGAATCCCACCCCGGTAACAGCACCGGCCCTGACCGACGAAACGGTGCCCGTAGCGCCCCCGGTCTCATTTGTTTCAGAAGCTGTCGTACAGCCCGTTTCGGACACGGACGCCGAACCCGCACCGCCTTCCCCGCCGAAGAGCGGTTCGCTGAAGCAGCTCGTCGCCAACATGCCGGCAGCAGGCACCCTTTCGCGCGAGATGGAATGCCTTGCGGGCGCGATCTACTTCGAAGCGCGCGGCGAACCGCTTGAAGGCCAGCTCGCGGTCGCCCAGGTGGTCATCAACCGCAGCGAATCGGGGATGTTTCCGAAGAGCTATTGCGGCGTGGTTTACCAGCCGAAGCAATTCTCTTTCATTCGCGGCGGCCGGATGCCGTCGATCGAACGCGGGTCCCCCGCGTGGCGCCGCGCCACGGCCATGGCCCGCATCGCACACGAGGAACTGTGGGAAAGCAAGGCGGACGACGCGCTGTTCTTCCACGCCCGCTACGTCAGTCCGAGCTGGAGCCGCACGAAAGTCGCGCGGGCCACGATCGACAGCCACATCTTCTACCGCTGAGGCCCGCACGTGGCAGGCATCGCGGCTAGTCTGCGATGTCGACCCACACCGGCGTATGGTCGCTGGCCTTTTCCCGGCCGCGATAGGCCTTGTCGACCCCGGCGGCCACCATGCGGTCGGCCAGTTCCGGGCTCAGCAACAGGTGATCGATGCGAAAACCGTGGTCGCGCTGCCAGGCGCCGGCCTGGTAATCCCAGAACGTCCACACCCCGCCGCGCGGGTTGAGGGTATCGATCGCGTCGGTCCAGCCGTCGCCCAGCAGGCGTGCATAGGCATCGCGCGATTCCGGCTGCATCAGCGCGTCGGGGGCCATCGCACGGGGTGACCACACGTCCTTGTCTTCGGGAATGACGTTGAAATCGCCGACCACCGCGACCGGTATCTCCATCGCCCACAGTTCCCGCATGCGGGCGCGCAGGCGGCGCATCCAGGCGAGCTTGTAATCGAACTTGGGCCCCGGAACGGGATTGCCGTTGGGCAGGTAAATGCAGGCGATCCGCACGCCGCGCACGTCGGCTTCGATATAGCGGGCGTGCTCGTCCCCCGGGTCGCCCGGCAGGGTTCGCTGCGCCTCCACCGGCTCGATACCATCGGCCAGGATGGCGACGCCGTTGAAGCCCTTCTGCCCGTGCCAGATGGCGCGGTAACCGATCTTTTCGAACTCGGCAGCCGGGAACCCTTCGTGCTGGCTTTTCACTTCCTGGAGGCAGGCAACGGTCGGGCGGGTTTCCTCCAGCCATTCCAGCAGGCGTGGGAGGCGCGCCTTGACGCCGTTTATGTTGTAGGATGCGATGCGCATCCAACCGGTTCTAGATGCCGAAGCTGGAACCGCAACCGCAACCGGCGGCCGCCTGCGGGTTTTCGACCTTGAACGCCGCGCCGCCCAGCGATTCGACGTAATCGACCGTGCTGCCCGCGACGAGGTCGAGGCTGACGGGATCGACCACCAGCCGCACGCCGTCGGTCTCGCTCACCGTGTCGTCACCCTCCGGCGCGTCGGCCAGGTCGAACTTGTACTGGAAGCCCGAGCAGCCGCCCCCGTCGACCGACAGGCGGAGGATGGCGGGCCGTGCCTGGCGCGCCGCGATCGCGGCCACCCGCGCGGCCGCACCCGGCGTGAGAGTGAGCGCCCCGCTCGCGGCGACTGTGGTTGCGTCTGTCATTGCCCCCGCGATGTAGGGCGCCAAGCGCCGCGCCTCAAGCGGTCTGGATGTAGGCGCGCATCACTTCGGCTTCCTGCGCCAGCCCGTCGATCTGCGCCTTCACCAGGTCGCCGATCGAAACGAACCCGCACAATGCTTCGTCCTGCATGACCGGCAGGTGGCGGATGCGCCGGCGCGTCATCAGCTCGAGCGCCTCGTCGATCCGCATCGACGGCGTGACGGTGATCGGCGGCGCGGTCATCACTTCGCCGACGGGCTTCGCCAGGCTCGCCTCCCCTTCCACTTGCAGGCAGTAGATCACGTCGCGTTCCGAAAAGATGCCGGCCACCCTGCCGCCATCCATTACGGGCATGGCGCCGATGCGGCGCGTGGCGAGCATGTCGAGCGCGGCGCGCATCGTCATGGCGATGTCGCAAGTCACGATCTCGGAGCCGGACTTGCCGGCCATCACACGGGCGATGTCCATCGGACTCTCCCCTTTATCTTCCCAAGGAGCCGGCAGGATGACACGATCCGCCGTTGTTGGCCAGCCGTGGGTGTTGCCTGGCGGGCGCGCCGGGCGCACACAGAGTTAATGACCACCCCTTCCCCCCTGGACGATCCGGCGATGTCGGCCTTCGCCTGGCGGCGCTGGAAGCGGATGATGAAGGTGATGGGCGCCGTCTCCGCCGTCGTGGTGATCGCGGTGGTCGCTTACCTGTGGATCGCCCTGCCCGGCATCTCGGTGCATTTCTACATCGCCGCCGGCCTCGGCGTCGGAATCTCGATGGTGCTGATGAGCGCGCTGATGGGCCTGGTGTTCATGTCGAACGGGACCGGCCACGACGATGCGGTCGCGGACCCGTTGCGCGAGGACTAGCAGACCCGCCTGCTCAGCGGTTCGTGATCCGCAGGTCGTCCACCGGCACGCCGCCGATCAGATGTTCCTGGATGATGCGTTCCAACGCCGCTTCATCGCACGAATGGTACCAGACCTGGTCCGGCCAGACGACGGCGACAGGCCCCGCTTCGCAGATCTGCAGGCAGTTCGCCTTGGTCCGCTGCACGGTGCGCCCCGCAAGGCCCAATTCCTTCAGCCGGCGCTTGAGGTAGTTCCATGCCCGTGCGCCTTCCTCGTGCGAACAGCACTTCTGCTTGTCGGACAGCGCGCACAGGAAGATGTGTCGCCCTACCCGCTCCCCGCCGATCTTGGCGAGCGCCGCCCGCGCCTTGCCGATGTCCGATGGGCGGGTCACTTCGCCCGGGGCTTGAGCCAGCGGCCAAGCCAGTCGAACACGGTGTTGTGCCATTGCAGCGAATTCTTCGGCTTCAGCACCCAGTGGTTTTCATCCGGGAACACCAGCAGCTGCGCCGGCACGTCGTTGCGCTGCAGGGCGGAAAACGCGCCCAGGCCCTGCGAATAGGGAATGCGGTAATCGCGCTCGCCCAGCACGATCAGCATCGGCGTCTTCCATTTCGCCACGTGGTTGATCGGGTTCCAGCGTTCGTAGATCTCCGGCGCCTCGCTGTAGGTGCGGCCGCCGTGCTCCCAGTCGATGAACCACTTTTCCTCCGTGGCGAACGACATCATGCGCTGGTCGAACACGCCGTTGTGGTTGACCAGGCACTTGAAGCCGTCGGGCCATTGCCCGGCGATCCAGTTCATCATGTAGCCGCCGTAGCTGGCGCCCATCGCGCAGGCGTTGCCGGTATCGACCTGGGTATCGAGCGCGCCCGCGGCGGCGAACCCCTTCCGCAGATCTTCCAGCGGCTTGCCGCCCCAATCATTGGTGATGCTGTCGGTGAAGGCCTGCCCGTACCCGGTCGATCCATGGAAATCGATCGAGACCACGGCATATCCCTGGCTCGCGACGACGCGCGGGTTCCAGCGGGTGGACCACGCATCGTTGAAGCTGCCCTGGGGCCCGCCATGGACATAGAGGATCGCCGGCATCTTGCCGCGCTGTCCGTCAAGCTTGGTGATCTGGCCCCACACGGTCGCGCCGTCCGCGCCGGCGAAGCTGAAGCGGCGCGTCACGATGGGCGCGCGCCGGCCGAGCAGGGTGGTGGCGACATCGGTCAGCGGAGCGGCCTGTGCCCAGCCGCGCGAAAGGTAGAGCTCGCTCGGGTTGCCGATCGAATCGCGGGTGAACAACAGGTCGCCGCGTGCCAGCGGCACGACGTTGCCGATGTGCGCCTCGGTCCCGGCCATCAGGTCGAGCTTCTCCACCCGGCCGGTCGCCGGATCGATGCGAAACGCCGGCGTGTCCAGCACGTCCTGCGCGGTCGCGACAATCCACCGCGAATCGGGCGTCCACGCGAGTGAGCCGACCGAACGGTCCCAGTCCGTCGTCAGCGCCCTGACGCGCCCACTCTTGAGGTCGCGCAGCATGACGGTGAGCTTGTCCGCCTCGTAACCCGGGCGGGCCATCGCGGCGTAGGCCAGCCATTTGCCGTCGGGCGAAGGCGCGGGGAGCGTGTCGGTCGCGCTGTTTGCGCGGGTGAGATTGGTCGGCGCGCGGCCCGACAGGTCGTTGAACCACAGATCGATGTTGGTCGAACCCGGTTCGTCGGCATCGGCCTTGCGGGCGGCAAAGAACACGCCGCGCCCATCGGCGGCCCACGCCAGGTCTTCCCCGCCGCCGAACGGCTTCGTCGGCGTGTCACCCACCAGGGCGTTCGCCCCCGCCTTGCCGTCGAGCGGGATGCCGTCGCCGATTGCCTTTCCGGCGGTCAGGGGAAAGGCAAAGACGCGGCTGTATTCGCCGGGCGTTTCCCACTGGTCCCAGTGGCGCACGAAGCCCGCTTCGCTGTCGTAGAGGCGCCCGGTTCCCGGTCCGGGAAGGTGGCTCGCCTTGTCGTCGCAGCCGAAGGTAGTGCAGGTCCGCGCGAAATCGCCCCACGCGGCGATGCGGGTGGCGCCGGGTGCGACCGCGAAGCCGGCCACCGGCGCGCGGAACGCGGTGACCTGGGAAATCTCGCTGACGACGCCGGCCGGGCTCACGCGCGCGCGCCAGACCTGGTCCGTCTTGCCCTCGCCGCGGTCGGACAGGAAATAGACCCAGCCGTCGTCGGCAAATGCCGGGCTGCTGGCCGATCCGCCAAAATCGAGCTTGATCGGTGCGGCGTCCCCATCGGTGAGGCTGCGCAGGTGGAGCGCGGTCGACCGGACGTACGTGGCGGGGTCGGTGGTCGTCACCGGGTAAATCGCCAGCGAGCCGTCGTTGCTGGCGGCGGGCGCCCCCAGGCGGGGCAGGACGACGAGGTCCTGCGCGCTCATCGGCGGGCGTGCTTCGGCGGGCCGGCCTTGCGCAGCGGCGGGTGTTGCCAGGAGGAAGGAAGCGGCAATGCCGGCGGGAACGGCGGCGGCGAGCGAAAGGGTTGTGAACCCGGCGGTCTTGATCATGGCACAGGGCGTAACCCCTGCGCCGCGCGGTGGGAAGAGGCTTAGCCGCGCTTGCCGGCGATGCGCGCGATCTCGTCCTTCACCATGCGTTCGACCATGCCCGGCAGGTTGGCATCGAGCCACTGACTGAGCATCGGGCGCAGCAGTTCGCGCGTGAGCCCTTCGAGCGAGGTTTCGCCCGAGCGGACGATCTGCGGCGGCGTGCCCGGTTCGGCCAGCATGGCGAGGGCGGCGAGGTTCTCGCGCATCGAATCGCGCGCCGATTCGGTCACCAGCGACCCGTCCGCAGCGCCGAATTCGGCGTCGCCCTCGTCCTCGGCATCCGCCTCGTCATCGAAGTCCGGTGCCTGCTGGACGAAGTCCGTCGCGGCGAGATCGAGCACCTCTTCCGCTTCTTCGGCATCGGCGGGTTCGGGGATCGCTTCGGGCGTGCGGTCCACCACGCCTTCCGTTTCGCGCCGGCGGCGCGTTTCCTGCGCCGTCGCGCGGTTATCGCGCGCGATCACCTTCTTGATCGATTCGAGGATTTCCTCGACCGACGCTTCGCCATCCTGGCGCATTGTAGTGGCCCCCGCCTAGTAAACGCCGGTGCCCGGCGCCGAATCATCGTTAACGGGAATTTTCGCATCCGGCGCGGGGATGTCAACGGTCCGTGTCGACTGGACGACCGGCGCGGGATCGCGCGACCAGTCGTTCCACTTGCCCTTCACGCGGTCGTAATTGATCTGCGGATCGTAGAGCGGGCCATCGTCGCCCAGCCCCAGGTCGCGCGCCTCGGCCTTGCCCATGGCAGCCAGGAGACTGAACCCGGCGACATAGGCGTTGCGCCGCGCGGTGATGAGCTGGGCCTGCGCGCCGACTAGTTCCTGTTCCGCATTGAGGATATCGAGAATCGTCCGGTTGCCGACCGTGTTGCCGGCCCGCACGCCTTCGAGGCTGAGCGCGGCGGCATCGACCGCGCTCTGGTTGCTGGCGATGATCGCGTTCGCGGCCTGCCAGCTCGCCCAGGCGGACCGCACTTGCGCGATCACGTCGCGTTCGGCCGCGATCACCGTTTCCAGCGCCGCGGCGGAACGCGCCTGCGCCTGCCGCTGTAGCGCGGCGGGGCGGCCGCCCTGGAAGATCGGCACGGAGACCTGCACCCCGGCCTGGACGCCCGTGCTGGATTGCGAGACCGAAACCGGCGAGCCCGGCATGTCGAGCGAGCCGAGGAAATTGCTGTAGTCGGCCCCGGTAAAGATCGACACCCGCGGCAGGCGCCCCGACCCGGCGACGTCGATGTCGTACCGCGATGCCTCCGCCCGCTCGCGCGCGGCGATGATGTCGGGATTGTCATCGAGCGCCACGGCGACCGCTTCGGCCACGTCGCCCGGCAGGCCGGGAAGCGGGGGCGGAGGCTGGAGATCGTCGGGGGCGAGCCCGGTCAGGCGGATATATTCTTCGCGCGCGGCGATGAGGTTCGATCGCGCGGTCTGCAGGTCGCCCTGCGCCAAGGCCAGCCGCGCTTCCGATTGCGCGACGTCCGTGCGCGTCAGGTCGCCGATCTCGAACCGGTCGCTGGTGGCCTGGGTGTTGACCGTCAGCACTTCGACCTGGTTGGCCGTCAGCCCGACGAGCGCCTCGCCTCGGATGACGTCCATGTAGGCGGCGACGGTCTGGGTGAATATCGCCGATTCGGTCCCGCGCAAGTCAGCCTGCCCCGCTTCCACCCGGTTCTCCGCGGCGCGCACGGCGTTCTTCACGGCCCCGCCCGAATAGATCGGCACGCCGAGATCGAGGTTCGCGCCGAGCTGCCTGTCGGGCGATGCCTGGCTGGTGGAGCTGGACTTCACGAACTCGATGTACTGTGCGGTCCCCGTGACGTTGGGGCGCCCGGCGGACTTCTCGATCGGCACGGTCTCGTCCGTCGCGCGCTGCTGCGCCCGGGCGGCCTGCAGGGTGGGGTTGGTGCGGTAGGCGCCGTTCAGCGCCTCGCGCAGTGTATCGGCCGCGGCAATGGAGGGCAGGGCGATTGCCGCCGCTGCGCACAGGAGCGCGGCGCGCTTCATCGATCGCGGCGTCATGTTCAGAAGCTCCACGCTTTCGGCTTGTCGAACGCGGAAAGACGCGGAATGCCCATTTCGGCGAGCGCGAGCAGGGCGATGCCATCGGCGGTCTTCTGTCCCAGGGCGAGCCGGGTGACCCCGCCCGTCACGGTCCCGGTGACGGCGCGGCCGTGTTCCGCCAGGCGCGCGGCAAGCGTTTCGGGCAGCGTCTCCGCCGCGCCATCGACCAGCAGCAGGGTGAAGCCGCCCGGCCCCTGCTCCAGCGCCTCTTGCGGCGTGATCGCCGTGACGGATGCGGCCAGGCCTTCCACCAGCGCGGGGAGGTAGCCGCTGCCGCCATCGACGATGAGCACCCGGTCCTCCGCAGTGGGCCGTGCTTCCGCCAGCATCTGGGCGTGGAACAGCGGCGCGGCGAGCGCGCGTCCATCGCCCAGCGGCACCGCGCGGTCGGTATAGGCGACGGCGCGCGCCGCCTCGGGCACGAAATCTTCGCGCGGGACCGCGGCCATGCGCGCCAGCACCCACGGCGCGTTCACGCCGCTAGTGCGAAGCTGGCTGTCGATCATCGCGCGCCGCGCGGCGGCGTGGTCGGCGGTGGTATTGGGGGCGGAAGCCATGAACCGTAAACCTGTATCAACTGTCTAACACAGCAGCGCCCGCTCTTAATAGCAAAGGCCCGGGCGCGCCAAGCGCTTTGACGCGCTGCGGCAACGAAGACTATCGGGCGCGTGCGAATCTACGGGCAAGGAACAGGTTTCGATGAGCGACGTGAAATTGGGCGAACCGGTGATCATCCGCGAGGCGGACCTGATCGACAGCGTGGCCGATGCGCTGCAGTTCATCAGCTACTACCACCCGATGGACTACATCCGCGCGCTGGGCGATGCATACCGGGCGGAGGCCGGGCCGGCCGCGAAGGATGCGATCGCCCAGATCCTGACCAACAGCCGCATGTGTGCCGAAGGGCACCGGCCGATCTGCCAGGACACCGGGATCGTCAACGTGTTCGTGAAGTGGGGCCAGGATTGCCGGCTGGAATCCGCCCGTTCGCTGCAGGACGTGGTCGATGAAGGCGTGCGCCGCGCCTACAACCATCCGGACAACAAGCTGCGCGCCTCGGTCCTGGCCGATCCCGCGTTCACCCGCCGGAACACGCGCGACAACACGCCGTGCGTGCTGTCGGTGGAGATGGTTCCCGGCCGAACCGTTTCGATCGACGTCGCGGCCAAGGGGGGCGGCAGCGAGAACAAGTCGAAGTTCAAGATGATGAACCCCAGCGATTCGATCGTCGACTGGGTGGTCGAGATGCTGCCGCAGATGGGCGCGGGATGGTGTCCGCCGGGGATGCTGGGCATCGGCATCGGCGGCACCGCGGAACACTGCGTCAAGCTAGCGAAGCAGAGCCTGATGGAACCGATCGACATGGCGCAACTGAAGGCGCGCGGGCCGCAGACCGATATCGAGGCGCTGCGGATCGAGATCTTCGACCGGGTCAACGCGCTCGGCATCGGCGCGCAGGGGCTGGGCGGCCTCGCCACCGTGCTCGACGTCAAGATCCTCGACTGGCCGTGCCACGCCGCGGGCAAGCCGGTGGCGATGATCCCCAACTGCGCGGCGACGCGGCACGCGCACTTCACGCTCGACGGATCGGGTCCCAGCTTCCTCGAGACACCGAAGCTCGATCAATGGCCCGACGTGCAGTGGACGCCCGACGCGGCGGCCCGGCGGGTGAACCTCGATACCCTGACGCCGGAAGAAGTGCAGGGCTGGAAGGCCGGCGACCGGCTGCTGCTCAACGGTGCGATGCTGACCGGCCGCGACGCGGCGCACAAGCGCATCCAGGACATGCTGGCGCGCGGCGAACCGCTGCCGGTCGAATTCCGGGGCCGCGCGATCTACTACGTCGGGCCGGTCGACCCGGTGATGGGCGAAGTCGTCGGACCCGCCGGCCCCACGACCGCCACGCGCATGGACGCGTTCACCGACATGATGCTCGACCTCGGCCTGCTGGCGATGATAGGCAAAGCCGAGCGCGGCCAGGGCGCGACCGAGGTGATCGCGCGGCACAAGGTCGCCTACCTGATGGCGGTCGGCGGCGCGGCATACCTCGTCGCGCGCGCGATTCGCGAGGCGAAGGTCGTCGGGTTCGAAGACCTCGGGATGGAGGCGATCTACGAATTCCGGGTGGAAGACATGCCGGTGACGGTCGCGGTCGATTCCACCGGGGCGAACGTCCACACGCTGGCGCCCGCCGAGTGGAAACGGCGGATCGCGGCCGCCGATACCGCCATGGCGGCGCCGTGACGCTCGATAAAGCGCCGAATCGGCTCGACACCGGTTCTGGCGATAGGCCGGCGAGCCGCTAAGACGGATGCGATGAATTCGTCCACTTCCGAGGCGCACGTGCGCGTGCCACTGCGCACCGTCCTGCTGACCATCGCCGGGCTCTGGCTGTGCTATTTCGCACTCAACACCCTGCGGGCATCCTTCGCGCTGGAGCTGCAAGGCGAACTGCTGTGGCGCCGCGGGCTGGTGTGCATCGTGGGCTTTTCGGTCACCCTGGCGCTGTGGGCCCTGCTGCGGTTGTTCGACCGGCAGAAACCCTGGCTGCAGATCGCCGCGGCGCTGGTGCTGGCCATGCCCGCGGCAGGCCTCGTCGCCTGGGCGAACGAGCGCATCTTCGCCGACGTGCAGGAACGGGTCGAGGCGAAGATCGCGGAACGGATGGGTTACACCCTGCGCCGCGACCAAGTCGGCAACGTCATCATCGAAGCGCCTGCCCCGCGCGCAACGGGCGTGGCGGAGGATCCGCTCGGCGCCGATGGCGGGCGCGCGCAGATCGTGCTGCCGGGCCGCGAAGGTGCCGGCGGGCGGCTCATCGGCCTGCTTGATCTGGCGCTCAGCCGGTATTTCCTGATCCTCGCCTGGGCGGCGCTGTATTTCACGCTGCTGGCGGGGGAGCGCGCCCGCGCGGCCGAACGGCGCGAGGAACGGTTCCGCAGCGCCGCCCGGTCGAGCGAGCTCAGATCGCTGCGTTATCAGGTGAACCCGCATTTCCTGTTCAACGCGCTCAATTCCCTCTCGTCGCTGGTCATGACAGGCAAGGCCGAGCGGGCGGAGGAGATGATCCAGGGCCTGTCCGCGTTCTACCGCCGCAGCCTGGCCGACGATCCCACCGGCGATGTCGAGCTTGCCGAGGAATTCGACCTGCAGCGCGATTACCTGGCGGTGGAAACGCTGCGCTTCCCCGATCGGCTGCGCACCGTCATCGCCCTGCCGGGCGACCTTGCCAACGTGCCCGTCCCGGGCATGATCCTTCAGCCGCTGGTGGAAAATTCGGTCCGTTACGCGGTTGCCCCGGTCAACCGTCCAGTTACGGTGTCCATCCTCGCGCGCGAGGAATACGGGCGCCTGGTCATCACCGTCAGCGATGACGGGCCCGGTGTGCCCCCGGGAACGCGGCACGGCTTCGGCATCGGCCTCGCCAACGTCCGCGACCGGTTGGCGGCGCGTTTCGGCGACGAGGCGGGCGTAGTTTCCGGACCGGTCGAAGGCGGCTATCGTACGGAGCTTCGCATGCCATTGGTGACCGAATGAGCGGACAGGATAACGAGACCGCGCTGCGCACGCTGATCGTCGATGACGAGCCGCTGGCGGTCGAACGGATGCAGGTCATCTGCGCCCGGATGCCTGAACTCCAGGTCGTCGGCACGGCCAGCGACGGTGCCGCGGCCCTGCGCCTGATCGACGCGCTGCATCCCGACCTGGTCCTGCTCGACCTGACGATGCCCGAAATCGACGGGATGGCGGTTGCGCGCAAGCTGGCCAAGCTGTCGCGGCGCCCGGCGGTGATCTTCGTCACGGCGCACGAACAGTTCGCGGTCGAGGCGTTCGATCTCGATGCGGTGGATTACGTGCTCAAGCCGGTCGCGCTCGACCGGTTGCGGCGCGCGATCGGCCGCGCGCTCGAACGGCGCGGGGCGGGCGATGGCGCGCCGGCGGGTGCTTGGGTCGAGGAATTGTGGGTGCCGCACCGGTCCGAGCTGCTTCGTATCGAGGTGCAGCAGGTCAACCGGATCGATGCCGAACGCGATTACGTGCGGTTGCACGTGGGGAATCGCAATTACCTGTTGCTGCAAACGATTGCCGGGCTGGAAGCACGGCTGAACCCGGCGGAATTCATCCGCATCCACCGCTCCACCATCCTGCGCCGGGATGCCATTCGCGGATTGCGCCACGATGGCCTGGGCGTGTGGTCCATCGAACTGGCCGATGGGGAGATGCTGCGCATCGGGCGGACTTATCTCGCCCGGGTAAAGGCCATGGCGGGCCGCTAGGCCATCGGCCGCGGATCCTTTCGAAGGACCCGCGGCTCAGGCGGGATCAACCACCCTTCTGGGCACCGTCCACGATGGCGGCCATCCGGGTGCGCGCGTTGCGCAGGGCCAGGTCATAGCATGCGGTTGCTTCGGCGCTGCGGATGCGGCTGCCGGTGTCGGCGACACGCAGTTCGCACACGTCGCGGGCCGCTTTCCGGATGCGGTTGTCGAACGTCTTCTGCCCCTGCGGGGTGGAGAGGTCGAGATCGCGGTAGACGACAGTCTGCTCGGCGGCCGCGGCGGGGGCACCGGCGACAACCGCCAGCGCGGAGAGAGTCAGGAGGAAAGTCTTCATGGCACGGTTCCTTGTACTGGTTGGCGGTTGCCGGGTTTGGGGACGGGGGCAACCGCCGGGTTCCTGGATAGGCGCCGCGCCCACGCCGTTCAGCAACGTGTCGACAGCCACCCCGGGCGCTTCGACCACGGGCGTAATCGCCAGACGACAGCCCCATGTCGCCGGACCAACCGCCATTGCGATCCGACGAGCGCATCCCACTTCCCCTGGATGGGCATCGTCGTCGTCTTTCTGCTGGGTGTCAGCAACTTCGCGCTGCATCGCGCCGCGCTGGAGAGCGGCCACCCGATGGCCGGGTCGAGCCCGTGGTACATCCACCTGCTCGGCGGACGGATCGCGCTCGCGACCGAATTCCTGCTGCTGCTCGCCGCCCTGCTGCTGGTCTCGCAAGGTGCGGCGTGGCCGGTGTGGGCCTATGTCGCCTACACCGCGCTCAATGCCGTGGGCGCCTGGCTGATCATCACGCGCAGGGTATAGCCCATGGGGTTTGCCGGGAACTTCGCGCGCCTCGGCTGCTTGAGGCGGCATGAACACTACGCGATCCGATCGCTCGACGACCTGGCTGATCTACAACGGGGCGAGCGGCAGTCATGACGATGCGGCGCTGAACGCGCTTGTGGAGGCGATGGGCCGGGCGGGGCACCCCCCGGCCAACGTGCTCGACTGCAAGGACGGAACCCCCGGCGCGGCGGACGCGGATGCGGCCGGCATCGGCCTCATCGCCGTGCACGGCGGCGACGGAACGCTCAGCCGCACGATTGGCGGTCTGGAAGGATTCTCGGGCGCCGTGCTGCCGCTGCCGGGCGGGACGTACAACCTGCTCGCGCGCGACATCTTCGGCGATCGTGATCCGCTGGCGATCGTCGGCATGCTGGGTGAAGGGCGGCTGCACCCGATGCGCCGCACCTGCATCCGCGGGCGCGATACCCTGGCCCTGGCCGAACTGCTGGCGGGCCCCGGAGCGAAGTGGGCCGACGTGCGCGAAGAGCTGCGCGATGCCAACATCGGCGAGGTGATCTCCAAGGGCTGGGACGCTGCCGCCAACAGCACCGTCGGACCGATGGTTGCGCTGACGGAACCCCCCGCCGGCCGCGAGGAGGGATATGCCGGCGTCCGGCTGGTCCCGCGTCCGCAGGGCATCTCGATCGACGGGTACGCCGCCGAAGGGCTGGGGGATTACGTGCAGCAGGGCATCGCCATCCTGCGGCGCGATTTCCGCGAAGGACCGCACGATGAACTCGGCGAGGCGCGCCGGGTGGCGCTGCGTTCTCTCGACGGGGATTCGATGGCGTTGATGATCGATGGAGAACGGAGCGAGGGCGCGGCCGAACAGGTCTTTTCGCTCGACACGCTGAAGGTGGACCTGCTTGGGATCGCCGATGGCCGATAGCTTGCTCCTGTTTCATCTGTCCGACATTCACTTCGGGCTCGAACACAACCGCGCACTGGACTGGGTCGCCCGCGAGGTGGCCGTGCGGCGCCCGGCGGCAGTGATCATAACCGGCGATGTCACGATGCGGGCACGCACGCGCGAATTCGCCGCCGCGCGGGACTGGATCATGGCGCTCGACGTGCCGGTGACGGTGGAAGTGGGCAACCATGACCTGCCGTACTTCAACCCGATCGAGCGGTTCTTCGACCCCTACAAGCGCTTCCGCGGCATGGAGTCGGTGGTGGAGCGCAAGATCGACCTGCCCGGGCTCGCCATCGTGCCTCTGAAGACGGCGGTGCGGATGCAGCCCCGGCTGGACTGGTCGAAAGGCTGGGTGAGCGACCGTGCGCTCGAAAAATGCCTGGTCGCGATCGATGCGCTGCCGCCGGGCAAGCAGGTGCTGGTCACCGTCCACCATCCGCTGGTCGAGGTGGGCACGAAGGGCACCGCGCTCACCCGGGGCGGCACGCGCGCGCTGGCGGAGCTCGCCCGGCGGAACGTGGCGGCGGTGCTTTCGGGCCATGTCCACGATCCGTTTGACCTTGTGCAGGAAACCGCGAACGGCCCCGTGCGCATGATCGGCGCGGGCACTTTGTCGCAACGTATCCGCTCCACCCCGCAGAGCTTCAACGAAATCCGCTTTGCCGATGGCAAGCTGACGGTCGAGGCGCGCAACCTGCAGGACGTGCCGAACGAGGCGATGAAGATCGAGGACGTGCCCGAAGACGCGCGCCCCCCACGCGAACCGGGCGAACCGGTCGCCCCCGTGGGCGCCGTGCCGCGGGTCGACCCGCCGGTGCATTAAGGGCTCCGGCATCGAGGGTTCCGGCATCGAGCGCCGGCATCCCCGATGCGAAAAGGGCGGCGCCTTGCGGCACCGCCCTCCCATTCCGCCGTCGCGGAAACTGGATGCGTATCAGCGCTTCGAGAACTGGAAGCTGCGGCGTGCCTTGGCGCGGCCGTACTTCTTGCGCTCGACGACGCGGCTGTCGCGGGTCAGGAAGCCCGCGGCCTTGACCGTGGCGCGCAGCACCGGTTCGTACTTCGACAGCGCCTGGGCGATGCCGTGCTTGACCGCGCCGGCCTGACCCGAAAGCCCGCCGCCCTTGACGGTGGCGACAACGTCGTACTGGCCGTCACGTTCGGTGATGCCGAACGGCTGGTTGATCACCAGGCGCAGCGTCGGACGCGCGAAGTAGACTTCCTGGTCGCGGCCGTTGACGATGATCTTGCCGGTGCCGGGCTTCACCCACACGCGGGCGACGGCATCCTTGCGGCGGCCCGTGGCGTAGGCGCGGCCCTGCTTGTCGAGCTCCTGCTCGCGCAGCGGGGCGTTGCTGACGACCGGGGTGAACCCGGCCGGCGCTTCGGCGCCATCGTCACCGGCGGGCGCATCGGCGGCCGGGCCGGCAGCGGCTTCGCCCGCACCCGACAGGTTCTTGAGGTCGGCGAGATCCGACACGGTGTTCTGTGAGCCAGATTCTTCGGGGGTCATTACACGGTGACCTTGTTCTTGCGGTTCATCGAAGCGACGTCGAGCGTCTCGGGCTGGTTGCCGGCATGCGGATGCTCGGCGCCGCTGTAGAGGTGCAGCGCCTTCATCTGCTGGCGGCCGAGAGGCCCGCGCGGAATCATGCGTTCCACGGCCTTTTCCAGAACGCGCTCGGGGAAGCGGCCTTCCAGCACCTTGGCGGCGGTCGTTTCCTTGATCCCGCCGGCATAGCCGGTGTGCTTGTAATACTTCTTGTCGGCGAGCTTGTTGCCCGTGAACCGCACCTTGTCGGCGTTGATCACGATCACGTGGTCGCCGCAGTCGACGTGCGGGGTGTAACTCGGCTTGGTCTTGCCGCGCAGGATGTTGGCGACGATCGAGGCGAGGCGGCCGACGACGAGCCCATCGGCGTCGATCAGGTGCCACTTCTTCTCGACCTCGGCCGGCTTGATCGACCGGGTGGTCTTGCTGAGCGCCTTCATGGCTGGTCTACCTTGGTTGATGCAGAACGTCCGCGGATGGCCGCGGGGAAGCGGGCCCTCTGGCGGCGAAGGGCGCAGGAGTCAAGCAAATCGGCGGGTTTGCGAGGCGGTAAAATAATACCGCCAGCATTTAGCGGGCCAGTTTTCCGAGCCATCCGGCGGTTGCCGGCGCTGCGGCATCGCACCGCCAGCCCATCACCGCGGGCGCATCGTAAGGGTGGAGTTCCGCAATGCGCGCGACCGCCCGGTCGAGCAGCGCGGCGTCGGTCTTGAACAGGACTGCCGTCTCGCGCGTGTCGCCGCGCTGGCCGTCCCATTCATAGAGGGAGCGGACCGTGCCCAGCAGGTTGGCGCACGCGATCAGCCTTTCATCGAGCAGCACGGTGGCGGCGGTCGCGGCCGCCCCTTCGTCAGGGAAGGGGCACCAGATGAGCGCGCTCATCGCCCGGCCTCCACCCGCTGCTGCGCGCGCCGGCCGTCCACGTGAACGCCCCACGCCGTCGCCATGACCAGCAGCGCGCCGACCGTCTGGTGCAGCACGGCGAGCCACACCTCCATGCCGCTCCACACCGTGGCGATGCCGAGCAGGATCTGGAGGCCGAACGCCGAATGGATCGCCACCGAAGCGCGCCGTTCCAGGCGGCGGATCCGGCGCGCGAGCACGATCAGCACCGCGACCAGTGCCCACGCCCACCACCGGTGGAGGAAATGGATCAGGAACGGATCGTGCCCCACGGTCCACAGGGCGCCGCCGGCCCAATCGACCCCTTCGGGATAGAACGTGCCCTGCATCAGCGGCCAGGCGTCCCAGTTGAACCAGCCGCCGCCGGCCACCACGCCGGCCCGCAATCCCGCGACCCAGGCACCGAGGAGCAGCTGGATCGTCAGCACCGCGAGCACCAGCCCGCCGAAACGGGTCACGCGTGCCGGGCGCGCGGCGGGATCGCGCGACAATGCCAGCAGGTCGAGCGCGGTCCACACCAGCCCGCCCAGGGTCAGCAGGGCGGTGAGCAGGTGCACGGCGAGGCGGAAATGGCTGACTTTCACATCGGTCGCGATGCCGGACGTCACCATCCACCAGCCGATCGCACCCTGCAGCCCGACGAGCCCGATCAGCGCCAGCAGCCGCGGCTTGTAGCCCGGCGGAATGCGCCCTTTCAGCCAGAATACCGCCGTAACGCCCACCAGCGCCAGCCCAATCACCCGGCCCAGCAGGCGGTGGACCCATTCCCAGAAATAGATGAACTTGTAGGTCTCCAGCGTCATCCCGGCGGGGCCGTTGACCTGTTGCCACTGCGGGGTCTGGCGATACTCGGCGAACTCGGCCTCCCACTGCGCGTCGTTGAGCGGGGGAATCGTGCCCGTCACCGGCTTCCATTCCGTGATCGAGACGCCGGATTCGGTCAGGCGCGTGATACCGCCCACCGCCACGATCGCCAGCACGAGCGCGGCCACCGCCAGCAGCCACAGGGCGAGCGAGCGGGCATTGGGGCGGATGCTTGCGGGCGCGGTCGAAGGGTTTTCCATCGGGCGCGGCCATGCCCCTGCCCGCCGCGAATCGCAAGTTGGGCGGACATGCGCACTTGCGTAACGATACAGCGTTACATAGATGCACCTGGCGCCATGGGCAAAGCATTCACCACCACCTCGATTCGCGGACGGCTCGACCGCGTGGGCATCACCCTGTCCGCGCTTTGCGCCGTGCATTGCCTGGCGACGATCGTGCTGGTCTCGGCCCTCGGTTTCGGGGGCGAACTGTTCGCCAATCCCATCATCCACGAAGCGGGCCTTGCGATCGCGATGATCGTGGCGGCGGTCGCGATCGGCTGGGGCGCCCTGCGGCACCGCCGCGCCGGGCCGTTCGTCACCGCGATGACCGGCCTTACCTTCATGGGCGGTGCCCTCGCCGTGCCGCACGGGGTGGAGGAAGCGGTGCTGACGATCATCGGCGTCGCGCTGGTCTCGCTCGGCCACATCCTCAACTTGCGCGCCTGCCGCTGTGCACTATCTGGCGTGGATGCCTGCACATCTGACTCTGACCGTTAACGGCGACAACCGCCGCACCGCCGCCAGCACCATCGCGGAACTGGTGCGCGAACTTGGCCTGGTGCCGGAGAAAGTGGCGGTCGAGCGGAACGGCGTGATCGCGCCGCGTTCGACCCTTGGGCATGCCGCGCTGGCCGATGGCGACGTGCTGGAGATCGTCCATTTCGTAGGCGGCGGCGATCATGGTGCGCCGGACGGTAGGGCGGACGGTTCGGCGGGCGATACGCCGGACGATTCATGGGAAGTCGCCGGGCGCCGCTTCACCTCGCGCCTGATCGTCGGCACCGGCAAATACGGGGATTTCGCGCAGAACGCCGCCGCGCTGGAGGCATCGGGAGCGGAGATCGTCACCGTCGCGGTGCGGCGCGTGAACGTCAGCGACCCGAATGCGCCGATGCTGACCGATTTCATCGATCCGAAGCGAACCACTTACCTCCCCAACACCGCCGGCTGCTTCACCGCGGAAGACGCCATCCGCACCCTGCGCCTGGCGCGCGAGGCGGGCGGCTGGGACCTGGTGAAGCTGGAAGTGCTGGGCGAGGCGCGCACCCTCTATCCCGACATGCGCGAAACGCTGAAGGCGACCGAGGTGCTGGCGGGCGAGGGCTTCCTGCCGATGGTTTACTGCGTGGACGATCCGATCGCGGCGAAGCAGCTGGAAGATGCCGGCGCCGTCGCGGTAATGCCGCTGGGCGCGCCCATCGGTTCGGGCCTCGGCATCCAGAACCGCGTGACCATCCGCCTCATCGTCGAAGGCGCCCGTGTGCCGGTGCTGGTCGACGCCGGGGTCGGCACCGCGAGCGACGCGGCCGTCGCCATGGAACTCGGCTGTACAGGCGTGCTGATGAACACCGCCATCGCCGAGGCCAGGGACCCCATACGCATGGCCCGCGCGATGAAACTGGCGGTGCAGGCCGGCCGCGACGCCTACCTCGCCGGACGCATGGCGACCCGCAAATACGCCGACCCCAGCAGCCCGCTGGCCGGCCTGATCTGACCCTTTGCGGACTTGTGCGCTTCCACTAGGCTGACGGGCCGCGGGGAGGGGTATCATGATGACACGGCGCATGGGATCGAGCGACCTTCCCTGGGCGACCGAACTGCTCACCGCCGCCTTCGACGGTCTTCCACCGGCAACCCACCTCTTCCACGGACCCGGGGCCGGGGCCAAGCTGGCCTATTTCATGCGGTGCGGATGCAGATATGCGCTGCTCTACGGGGAGTGCCATACAACTGAGGAACGGGACGCTGCCGCTCTATGGCTTGTCCCGGGCGCTACGCAGATGACCCCGGTCAGAATGCTTCACGCCGGGATGTTCGCGGCGCCGATGCGCTTCGGACTGCGTGATTTTCGGGCCTTTGCGGCCTTTGCCGGGCACACGGACAAAGTTCACCGCCAAGCGGTGCCCGGGCCGCATTACTACCTGCTGACGTTGGGCGTCGCGCCGGAATCACGGGGGAAAGGGGCTGGTGGCCGCTTGCTGCGCCAGATGCTCCGCCGCGCCGACGACGATCGGATGCCTGTCTATCTCGAGACTCAGCGTTCGGAGAACGTCCCGATTTATGAACGGTTCGGTTTCCAGGTGACAAGCATCGAGCCTGTAGCCCACCTCGGATTACGGAACTGGGGCATGCTGAGGCATGCAGGCAGCTGACGCCGCAACTGCTTTTCCGCCCGTTTTCAGCTGGTCGCAAACCGTCGCCCGGCCGAGGGCTAACGCGAAATTAACCATCCTGCGCGATTATCGGATCGAACAGGGGGATGACGTCATGGCTGTCACCAACGCCGCGTCGATGACGATTTGCGAGATGCGTGAATTCGCCGGCTTCACGGGCGCCGAGCAGCGCTACATCCGGCGCAGCCTCGATATCGGGCTCGGCCGGCAGGATGCGTTCAAGCTGTGGGCGCGCACCGCGGACGAGAACGCGGCGATCCGCAGCCAGTACGTCGCCTACCAGGACCTCAAGGTCCTGCGGGGCGCCGTCCCGTGCGAGACCGGGTTCGAACATATCGAACGCTTCATCGGCAAGCTGACGCGGGTCGCGGCGTTCGATCTGGCGCAGGAACGGATCGAGAGCTTTTCCGCCTTCCGCTTCCTCTACGAACGGTTGCTGGGCTCCGACGCGCGCCCCTGGCTGCCGAGCGCATTCTGCGCCGCGGCCGCCTTGCCGCAAATCCGCCCGGGCAGGCGCAAGATGCTGTTGCAGTCATTGAGCGAGGCCGCCGCCACCGCGCCCGGCTGGAGCGACCGCGCGCCGAGCTTCTATCCCGAATACATCGCGCGCGAGGCGGCGTGATAAGCGCGCCTTAACCTCGCACGCCTAATCCGGGCCAATGTCCGCCCCGATCGACCAATCGACCTTTTCGCTGGATACGGACGAACCGCTCGTGATCACCGCGACCCTGTGGCGCGGGGCCATGATCGAACGGTTCGCGCGGATCGAATTCTTCGTCGCCCGGTCGCTCGAAATCTGTGCCAGGGCCAAGCTCGTTTCTCCATCCGAAGCGAACGCGGTTTTGCCCCGCGATCGGTTCGATGCGCTGCTTGCGGCCCTCCGGCACGAGGCGTTGGCGGCGATTTCCGGCCCGGCACGCCGATCACTGGCTTTTGCGCGCGATATCTCGGCCGATAAGAATTCTCTTTGCAACGGCCGCGTCACCGCCAGGCAGGGGACGATCCGCATCGAATGGACCGCGTTTGACACCGGCGTCGCCCGCGCGGAAATAGTCCGACTGACCCCGATCGAAATACTGGAACGGCTCGCCGAACTCGACCGCCTGACGAAAGTTCTCGAAAAAGAACTGGCCAGCGTCGACAAAGTCAGCCGGGCGCTCGGCATTCAGCCCTTGTAGAGCGCGTCCAGCCGCGCGCCGTAACGTTCGCGGATCTTGTGGCGGCGAATCTTGATGCTGGGCGTCAGTTCTTCGTTGTCGGTGCTGAACGGTTCGTCGGCGATTGCGAACTGGCGCACCCTTTCGACGACCGAGAGGTCCTTGTTCGTCCGATCTACTGCGGCACGCAGGGCCATGCGGAACTCGGGCAGATCCTGCAACTCCTTGCAGTCGAACTTCTTGCCCTGGTTGTTGCACCATTCGACCATCCATTCGGCGTCGGGCACGATAAGCCCCACGAGGTAGGGGCGCTTGTCGCCGCTGACCATCGCCTGCGCGATCTCCGGCTGGAGGGTCAGCATGCCTTCCACCTTCTGGGGCGCGACATTGTCGCCCTTGTCGTTGACGATCATGTCCTTCTTGCGGTCGGTGATGACGATCCGTCCACGGTCGTCGATGTGCCCGATGTCGCCAGTATGGAGCCAGCCGTCCTGCAGCGCCTTGTCGGTTTCCGCCGGGTTCTGCCAATACCCGTGCATCACCAGTTCGCCCCGCACCAGGATTTCGCCGTCATCCGCGATGCGGACCTCAACGCCCTTCAGCGGCGGGCCCACGGTGTCCATCTTGATGCCGGCGCGCGGGCGGTTGCAGCTGATCACGGGGCCGGCTTCGGTCTGGCCGTATCCCTGCAGCACCACGAGGCCCATCGCCTCGAAGAAATTCCCGACTTCGGGGTTGAGCGGTGCACCGCCCGAAACCATCGCCTTGATCCGCCCGCCGAAACGCGCGCGGATCTTGGGCCGCAACAGCCGCTCGATTACGAAATCGGCCGGCCGGTCGCGCAGCCGGCGGCGCGGCTGGCCGGCAATCTCCAGCGCGCGCGCCATCAGGTAGCGGGGCACCTTGCCCTGCTTTTCCACCTGTTTCATGATCCGCGTCCGCAGCACTTCGAACAGGCGGGGCACCACGACCATAATGGTGGGGCGCGCTTCCTCGATATTGCTGGCGAGCTTTTCAAGGCCTTCGGAATAGTAGATTTCCGCGCCGCAGCCGATCGGCAGGTATTGCCCGCCGGTGTGTTCGTAAGCGTGGCTCAGCGGCAGGAACGAGAGGAAACGCTCATCATCGTCGAGGCCAAAGTCCTGCTCCAGCACTTCGGCCGCGCCGACGACGTTGCACAGGATCGCGCCGTGATGCTGCAATACCCCGCGCGGCGCCCCGCCGGTGCCGCTGGTGTAGATGATGCACGCCGTGTCGCCCCGCCCGATACCGGCTATCCGCGCATCGACAGCGGCGCGTGCCGCCGCGGCATCGCCCGAAACCATGTCGTCCCACTTGTGGCAGGCGATATGGCCGCCCTGGAACTGGCGTATGCCGTCGATCGCGATGACATCGGTCGCGATCCCGGACCGCATCATCGCGGTGAGCAGGGGAGCGGACAGCTTTTCTGTCGAAACGATCACCGCCCGTGCGCCCGAATTGTCGAGGATGTGCAGATGATCGCGTTCGGTGTTGGTGGTGTAGGCGGGCACGGTCACGCACCCGGCAGCCATGATCGCAAGGTCCGCGATGCACCATTCCGGGCGGTTTTCCGATACCAGCATGACCCGGTCGCCGGGCTTGAGGTCCAGGCCGCGCAGGTTTTCGGCCAGCACGCAGACTTGCGTCGCCACTTCGGCCCACGACTGGGTGTTCCATTGCCCGCCGCGCTTGGCGCCAAGGAAAGGGCGCGCGCCGCGGGCGTCGGCGCGTTTCAGGAACAGTTCGACCAGATTGTTCGCGGAATCGATATCGCTCAACTGCAACGCGGCGCTCCTCACCCTCTAGTCCGGCGGCCAGCCTCTTTCGCAGGCGGATTAGGCCCCCGCAGCCGTAGCGGCAAGCGTGCTCACTCCGCCTTCCACGTTCCTTCGCTGCGCGGATCGGCGGCGCCGACCCAGCGCCCGCCAACCCGTTTCGCGGCGTTTGCCTTGAAGCCGGGCGCGCGCACGACCACGCGGTGTCCCAGCGCGGTCAGCGGGCCGACCATGCTTTCGTGGAACGTCCCTTTTTCCAGGAACACGGTATCGCCCGGGCTGAACAGCACGGGCAGCGCCAGTGCCTCGCCGGGCAGCATATCGAAATCGAGCATGGCGATGAGGTTCTTGGCCGTCTGAACGGGGATCGTCGCGCCCCCGGCTGCGCCCACGGCGACCAGCAGGTTGCCATCCGCGTCGAACACCAGGGTCGGCGCCATAGAGCTGCGCGGCCGCTTGCCACCTTCCACCCGGTTCGCCACCGGCACGCCGCCTATCGCCGGCACTGCGCTGAAATCGGTCAGTTCGTTGTTGAGATAGAATCCGCCGAAGACGATGCCAGACCCGAAGCCGCTCTCGATCGTGGAGGTATAACTCACCGCCTCGCCCCACTTGTCGAGCGTCACGAAGTGCGATGTGCCGCGCTCTTCCGCCTCCACGCCGTCGGCCAGCGCCAGGGCGCCCGGCACCGGGCCTGCGGTGACGGCCGGCATCGTGCGGTCCTGCGCGATCAGCGCACCGCGCGCCGCCAGGTAATCGGGATCGGTCATCCCCGCCACCGGTACCTTGATGAAGTCGGCGTCGGCGGAGAACAGTTCGCGATCGGCGTAGGCGAGCCGCTGGGACTCGGCGAACACGTGCCAGAACACCGGATTGTTCGGCCCCAGCGCCTTGAGGTCGAACCGTTCGAGCTGCTTGAGGATGGCATAGACGGTCGTCGCGCCGGAGGAGGGCGGCCCCATGCCGCAGATCTTCCACGTCCGGTAAGCGCCGCAGACCGGCGGGCGGTGCTTGGCTTCGTAGGCGGCGACATCACCCGCAGTCATCGGGCGGGGGCGCGGTGTGTCCGCGGCGATCTCGGCCGCCATGGCCGCGGCGGCGGGGCCGCTATAGAATGTTTCGGCCCCGTCGTTCGCCAGGCGGCGATAGGTGGCGGCGAGTTGCGGGTTGCGGGCGATCGCACCCACGGCCAGCGGCTCGCCATCGGCGCCGTAGAACAATGCACGCCCGTCCGGATCGCGCGCCGCGGTCGATTTCTCGTTGACGAGTGCCTGACGCAGGCGCGGGGTCATCGCAAAGCCATCCGCGGCGAGCGATATCGCGGGTTCGAACAGCGCGGCCCAGGGGAGCTTGCCGTGCTCTGCATGGGCCTTGGCGGCGAGACGCAGGTTGCCCGGCACGCCCACGCTGAGGCCGCTTTCCTGCATCTGCTGGAACGGCAGGGGCTTGCCGTCGGGGCCCAGGAACCAGTCGCCGGTGGCGCCGGCAGGCGCTTTCTCGCGCCCGTCCAGCGTCTCGACCCGGCCGGCCGCATCGCTGCGAACGTAGAACCCGCCGCCGCCGATGCCGGAGCTTTGCGGTTCGACCACGGTCAGTGCAAGCATCGTGGCAATCGCCGCGTCGGTCGCGCTGCCGCCCTTGCGCAGGATCGACATACCCGCCTCCACCGCGCGCGGATCGGCGGCGGACACCAGTCCTGTGTCGGGCGCATGGCGCGCGCGCTCGGGCGAGGCGGGGACGGTGGCGCATGCCGCGACGAGCGGCAGCAGGGCGAGCGGGGTGATGATCCGGCGCAGCATCACCGGTTGCTACTCGCTACCGACAGCCTCTGCAATCGAGCTAAATCCATCGCGCCGCATCAGGTTTTCGAGGCCGCGGACGATACGGCGGGGGAGGCCCGGCCCTTCGAAAACCAGGGCGCTGTAAAGCTGGATCAGGCTCGCCCCCGCGCGGATGCGCGCCCAGGCGTCTGCCGCGCTTGCGATGCCGCCGACGCCCACGAGGGGCAGGGTCGGCCCGGCGACGGCGCGGAATCGCCGCAACTGGTCAAGGGCGAGGTCGCGCAGCGGCGCGCCCGATAGCCCGCCCGATTCGTGGGCGAGGGGCGACCGCAGCGCGGGGCGCGAGATCGTGGTGTTGGACACGATCAGCGCCGCCACGCCGTGGTCGATTGCGGCGCGCACGATCCGCTCGTGATCTCCGGGCGCGAGGTCCGGCGCCACCTTCAGGAACACCGGGGGATCGCCCGCGCGCCGCTCTGCCGCCAGCGCGGCGAGCAGGGCGGCGAGCTCCCCTTCTGCCTGGAGGTCGCGCAGGCCGGGCGTGTTCGGGGAGCTGATATTGACCGTGATATAATCAGCATGGGGCGCGAGCATGCGTACGCCGGCGCAATAGTCGTCGATCCGGTCAGCCGAATCCTTGTTCGCACCCACGTTGACGCCCAGCACACCGCGCCGCGGCCGATCGCGGAGGCGCGCCAGTGCAGCCGCCGCACCGGCGTTGTTGAAGCCCATACGATTTATCACCGCGCGGTCCTGCGCCAGCCGGAACAGGCGCGGGCGCGGGTTGCCGGCCTGCGGACGCGGGGTGATCGATCCGCATTCGACGAAGCCGAACCCGAGGCCGAGAAGCGCATTCGCCGCCTCCGCGTTCTTGTCGAACCCGGCGGCAAGGCCCAGCGGATTGGCGAAGCGAATGCCCGCAACTTCGGTCGCCAGGGGGCCCTCCCGGGCGAGCGGCAGACTCGGCGCCACCTTCAGTGCGCGAATCGCCAGGCGGTGCGCGTTTTCCGTTCCCAGCGCGAACAGCGCCGGCGATGCGAGGCGATAGAGCATGGGCCAGTTATCGCCGGCGGTGTTAAGTGTCGAGGCGCGGGATGTCCTGCACCGGTGCGCCGCACGGAATGTCGCTTTCATACAATCCGACTCGCGCCGGTTTCGCTAGTGGCATCGCTGCGACCCGAAGGGCTCGAAGCCTTCCAGCGACGAGTTCTCTACTTTCAGGGCGGTCCTTGTTCGCGCAAGGGCCGCCTTTTTTTTGCGCCGCACAAGAACCCGGCGTCCGTAGCGACGCTCGCTTGAAAAGGGCGGGGCGCAGGCCTAGTTGCAATTCGGAACGAATCATTCCGAATTACGCCATGCGATTGTCCAACCTCACCGATTACGCCGTCGTCACGATGAGCGCCGCGGCCCGCCATTGCGGCAAGGGCGCGCTTGCCGATCCCGGCGACAAACGGCGCGGGCGGACGAGTGCTGGCGAGCTGGCGGCTGAAACCGGCCTGCCCGCGCCCACCGTGTCGAAGGTCGTCAGCCGGCTGACGGCGGCGGGGCTGCTGCGCTCGGTGCGCGGCGCGCGGGGCGGCTTGCAGCTTGCCCGCCCCGCGGCGGCGATCACCCTGGCCGATATCGTCGAGGCGATGGAAGGTCCGATCGCGATGGCGGCGTGCACCCACGGGGAATGCGCGATCGAGTGTTCCTGCACCGTCAGGCCGCATTGGCCCATGGTCAATGAGACGCTTCATCGCGCGCTTTCAAGCGTCTCTTTGACACGTCTTGCGCAGGTTTCAGCATGATCGAGGACGTCACCCTGCAGGACCAGGCTGCCCGCGAGGCGGCCGAGCGCGCTGCCGACTACGAGCACGGCTGGTCGGCCGAGATCGATACGGAGTTCGCGCCCAAGGGTTTGAACGAAGACACCGTCCGCTTCATCTCGGCCAAGAAGGACGAGCCGGAATGGATGCTCGACTGGCGGCTCAAGGCCTTCCGCCTGTGGCAGACCATGGAGGAACCGGATTGGGCCAGGCTCGGCTATCCGCCGATCGACTACCAGGACGCATACTATTACGCCGCGCCCAGGGCGAAGCCCAAGCTGGGCTCGCTCGACGAACTCGACCCCGAGATCAAGGCGGTCTATGACAAGCTGGGCATCCCGGTGGCTGAGCAGGAAGTGCTCGCCGGGGTGGAAGGCGCGCGCAAGGTCGCGGTCGACGCGGTATTCGACAGCGTCAGCGTGGCGACCACCTTCCGCGCGGAGCTGGAGCGGGCGGGCGTCATCTTCCGGTCCATCAGCGAAGCGATCCGCGAATACCCGGAGCTGGTGAAGCGCTGGCTCGGCAAGGTCGTGCCGCAGCGCGACAACTACTTCGCGTGCCTGAACAGCGCGGTCTTTTCCGACGGGACGTTCGTCTACATCCCCGAAGGTGTGCGCTGTCCGATGGAGCTCAGCACCTATTTCCGCATCAATGCGGAGAACACGGGCCAGTTCGAACGCACGCTGATCGTCGCCGAGAAGGGCAGCTACGTCAGCTACCTCGAAGGCTGCACCGCGCCGATGCGGGATGAGAACCAGCTTCACGCCGCGGTGGTGGAACTCGTCGCGATGGACGACGCCGAGATCAAGTACTCCACGGTGCAGAACTGGTACCCGGGCAATGCCGAAGGCGTGGGCGGAATCTACAACTTCGTCACCAAGCGCGGCCTGTGTCAGGGCGCGCGGAGCAAGATCAGCTGGACTCAGGTCGAGACCGGCAGCGCGGTGACGTGGAAGTATCCGAGCTGCGTGCTGAACGGCGAAAGCAGCGTAGGCGAATTCTATTCCGTCGCGGTGACCAACAATTTCCAGCAGGCCGATACCGGGACCAAGATGATCCACAACGGGTCGAACACCCGCTCGACGATCATCTCCAAGGGCATCAGCGCGGGGAAGAGCAACAACACTTACCGCGGCCTCGTCCGCGTCGGGCCCAATGCCGAGAACGCGCGCAACTTCACCCAGTGCGATTCGCTGCTGCTGGGCGACCGCTGCGGCGCGCACACCGTGCCCTATATCGAGGTCAAGAACCCCACCGCGCAGATCGAGCACGAGGCGACCACCAGCAAGATCAGCGACGACCAGCTGTTCTACGCCATGCAGCGCGGCCTCGGGCAGGAGGAAGCCGTAGCGCTGATCGTCAACGGTTTTGCGAAAGACGTGCTGAAAGAGCTGCCGATGGAGTTCGCGGTCGAAGCGCAGAAGCTGCTGGCGATTAGCCTTGAGGGGAGCGTGGGGTGATGGAGCCGGAAATTGCTTTCCTTCCCAGTCGAACCCTGTCGGGTATCTTCGTTGGCGTGCTTATTCGATCTTTTGTGAAAGGACCGCGATGGTGGTTGGCGGGCTACGTGCTCCTTCTGCTCAGCCCCTTCGTCTATACCGATATTGAGCGTGATCCAGTGGCGTTTCTCGGAGTCGCGAGCGTGCCCGGTGTGTTGCTGGGATATCTGTTGACGAAGCTGCCGTTCGCGCGGCGTTTTATACGGTCAATTGCGAGAGGTGCGGTGGCCAATGACTGACCGCAAAACCCTCCAACTCCGCGATCTCTCCGAGATTGCCGACACCGCGCCCGCGATCAAGAAGAAGGGGCGGGGCTGGGAAATCTCGGAGAAGCGGCTCGATGCGCTGCACGACCGGGCGCGCGAGATGCGGAGGCATTCGAGCCCGGCGCACAAGGCGCTGGCGGAGAAGTTCGCCAAGGCCGACCTCGGCCGTTACAAGTTCACGCGCTACGCGGTGATCGGTTCGGCGATCGTCGATTTCGGCTGCGCCAATCTCGGCATGGCGATCATGCTGGATGAGGAAGGCGCCGATCCGGTGCTCGCCAAACGGCGTGACAAGAGCCTGGAGGAAGTCGGCATCCGCGTCATGCGGATCGCCGCGCCGGATGTCCTCGCCGACATGGACGCCGTGCTCGCCCGCATCACCGCGGGGATGCGGCTGCGCATCGCCGACAAGAAAGCCAGAGCCCGCGAACATGCCGCTGCCAATCCGCGGCAGGATTACTCGCGGCCGAATAGAGGAGACCGGCGATGAGCCTGCAAGCAATCGGTCTTTCACTGCTCGCGCTGGGCGCGGTGGCCGCCGCGCCCCCACTCGAGGCAGTGTCCGGCGAAAGCCTGACGCAGGCCGAGCGCCGGCTACGCGCCTGCCTGTCGGCCAATGCCAGCGGCGGTCATGCCACGCTGGAAGCCGCGGTCCTCTCCACCCGCGTCGCCTGCAAGCCGCAGATCGATGGTGCGCGCGACGCCCGCATCGTTGCCGCGACCGCGGGGCTCGGCCCGGACGAGGCGCAAGCCATCGCCCGCCGCGTGACGCGCGAACTCAACAACGAGATCGCCCATGCGATCGCCAACTTCTCCGGATTGTCCGCCCATCATGCTCACCATTGACGACCTGCATGCCACCGTAGGGGGCACCGCGATCCTGCGCGGCCTCAGCCTGGAGGTCGGCGCGGGCGAGGTGCACGCGATCATGGGGCCGAACGGGGCGGGCAAGTCGACCCTGGCCTACACGCTGGGCGGAAGGCCGGGGTACGAGGTGACCGGGGGCAGCGTCACCTTCACCCCACCTCGTCAGCCCGTGCTTGACACGGGCCTTGGCTCGTCTTCGAGCGGTCGCGCGGAAGATAACCTGGCCCCCGATCAAGTCGGGGGCGGCGATACCGCGGAGATCGACCTGCTCTCCCTTGAACCCCACGAACGCGCGGCGGCAGGGCTGTTCCTCGGTTTCCAGTACCCGGTCGAGATCCCCGGCGTGTCCAACGTCCAGTTCCTGCGCGAGGCGCTCAATGCGCAGCGCAAGGCGCGGGGGCAGGAACCGCTCAGCGGCGGAGAGTTCCTCAAGCTGGCCAAGGAAAAGGCCACGCTGCTGCGCATGGACATGGACATGCTCAAGCGCCCGGTGAACGTCGGTTTCTCCGGCGGCGAGAAGAAACGGGCGGAAATGGTCCAGATGGGCATTCTGGACCCCGCGTTCGCCGTGCTCGACGAAACCGACAGCGGGCTCGACATCGATGCGCTGAAGGTAGTGGGCGAAGGCATCAACGCGATCATGCGCGCCCCGCACAAGGGCGTGCTGCTGATCACGCACTACCAGCGCCTGCTCGACTACGTGAAGCCTGATCGCGTTCACATCCTGGCCAAGGGGCGGATCGTAAAATCCGGCGGACCGGAACTGGCGCTCGACCTCGAGCGCGAAGGATACGAGGCCGTGACTGTATGAGCTGGATCGCCCCCCTTCTCCTGATCGCCGCCCAAGCTGCCGCGCCCGCTGCCGCCGCTGCGGCAGAGGGCGCAAAGCCCGTCGATCCCGAAGTCGCCGCGCAGGTTCCGCTGATCGCGGGCAAGCTGCAGGGCTGGCAGGGCGCGTGGGGCGCGGTCGACGGCAAGCTCGCCTGCCGCACCATGAAGAGCACTGGCGACAGCGAGATCGACATGATCGGCTGCGGCGCGATGATGGCGTGCGTGAAGCCTGTCTTCCCCAAACTGAAGGCGCTGGCCGACGGACCGGGCAGCGAGGCGGACAAGAAGGCGAAGATGGGCACGATCCTCGCCGGGCAGAGCACCTGTCTCAAGGAGCGTCGCGGTCAGGGCATCGCGGCCCTGGCGCTCAAGCGGGGGGCATCGTGACGCTGGACGCGCTGCCGACGAACCGTGACGAGGAGTGGCGCTATGCCGACCCCGCGGCGATCGCGGGGCTGGATGCCGATGCGCTTGCCCTGTGGCGCGACGTGACGCTGGCGCCGGGCGAAACCCGCACGAAGGACCTGGTCCTCGGCGAAGGCGAGGCCGGCCTCCACCGCGTGCGGCTGACGGTGGGTGCGGGCGCACGGGCGGCGCTCTTTGCCATCCTCTCGGCCAGCGAATACACGCGGCTGGAGGTAGAGGTCACGCTGGGCGAAGGCGCGCATTTCGAACTTGGCGGCGTGACGATCGGCGGCGGCGATGCCGTGCGCGAAATCGTCACGCGGGTCCATCATGCGCAACCTCACGCCACCAGCAACCAGGTGGTGCGCAGCGTCCACTGGGGCACGGCGACGGGCAACTTCCTCGGCCGGCTGGCGGTGGCGCGCGATGCGCAGAAAACCGACGCTGCGCAAAGCTTCAAGGGCCTGCTGCTCGAAAGAGGAGCCAGCACCAACGCACGGCCCGAACTGGAGATTTTCGCCGACGATGTGAAGTGTGCGCACGGCGCCGCGATCGGCCGGCTGGACGAGACGGCGGCATTCTACATGGCCGCGCGGGGCCTGCCACCGGAGGCGGCAAAGGCGCTGCTGGTGCGCGCCTTCGTCGCCGATGCCTTTGCCGCGCATGGTGAGCCGGAAGCCTTGCTCGACGCGGCGCTGGGCGCGCTGGAGGGGGCGGCGTGAACACCCCGCTATCCGTTCGCACCGAGCTGGCTGATGAGCTGGCCCTTGCACCCGAACGCGCGCTCGCAGAAAGACAGGGCGTTCCGATGCCGTCGGAGATCGGCAAGGACTTCCCCGGTCTCGCCAATGCGGACGGCAGCCGCTGGCATTATCTTGACACCGCCGCCACCGCGCAGAAGCCGCAGAGCGTGATCGACGCGGTCACCCGCGCGCTGGGGGCGGACTACGCCACGGTGCACCGGGGGGTCTATTCCCGTTCGGCCAGCATGACGCTCGGCTACGAAGCGGCGCGGCGGCGGGTTGCGGCCTTTATCGGGGGGCGGGAGGACGAAATCGTCTTCACCCGCGGCGCGACGGAGGCGATCAACATTGTCGCCCAATGCTATCCCCGTGCCGCAGGTTCGGGGGGCCGCGTGCTGCTCAGCCTGCTGGAGCACCATTCCAACATCGTGCCATGGCAGCTTGCCGGGTGGCAGGTGGATGTCTGCCCGCTCACCGCCGATGGCCGGATCGACCTCGACGCAGCGGAAGCCATGCTGACGCCGGACCACGCGATGGTGGCGTTCGCGCATGTCTCCAACGTGCTCGGCTCCGTGCTGGATGTCGAACGCGCCGCGGCGCTGGCCCACGGCGTCGGTGCCAAGCTGCTGCTCGACGGGTGCCAGGCGGTTCCGCGCGTGCCTGTCGACGTCGCGGCGCTGGATTGCGACTTCTACGCATTTTCGGGCCACAAGCTGTACGGTCCCACCGGCATCGGTGCCCTGTGGGGCCGGGCCGAACTGCTCGACGCCATGCCGCCCTGGCAGGGCGGGGGCGCGATGATCGATCGGGTCTCGTTCGAAGGCACGACGTTTGCCGCCGCGCCGCAACGGTTCGAAGCCGGCACCCCCGCGATCGTGGAAGCGATCGGTCTGGCCGCGGCGTGCGATTACGTGGCCGCGCACGATCTGGCATCCGTCGCCCGGCACGAAGGGGCGCTGGTGAACATGCTTCGCGACGCGTTGCGGCCGATGAATGATGTCACTCTGTTCGGCCCCGAAGAAAGCGCCGGTATCGTCAGTTTCGCGATGCAGGGGGTGCATCCGCACGACCTCGGCACCATATTGGACGAAGAAAACGTCGCCATTCGCGCCGGCCATCATTGCGCGCAGCCCTTGATGGAGCACCTCGGCGTCCCCGCGACCGCGCGGGCGAGCTTCGGGCTCTATAGCGACGAAAGCGACGTGGCGGCCCTGGTACGCGGCATCGAGCGCGCGCGCAGGATCTTTTCATGATGCGGAATTCGGCAATGAACGAGCAGACCAGGATCGAAATCGAGGAAGTGGACGCGGTCCCCCGCCCGCCCCGCGCGATGGTGGAGGATGCAGAAAGCCCCGCGGCCAAGCTCGAGCGCAAGCGGGATTACCTCGAAGGGTTCCTCGCCCAGAAGCCGCCGGTCAGCCATGTAGGGGAGCCGGGCGGTGACCTGTACGAAGCGGTGGTCGCGGCGCTCAAGGACATCTTCGATCCGGAAATCCCCGTGAACATCTACGACCTTGGCCTGATCTACGGGGTGGACGTCACCGCCGATGGCGACGCCAAAGTGACGATGACGCTGACCACGCCGCACTGCCCGGTCGCCGAATCGATGCCGGGCGAGGTCGAGCTGCGCGTCGGCGCCGTCCCCGGCGTGCGCGATGCCGAAGTGCTGCTGGTGTGGGACCCGCCCTGGGGGCCCGACAAGATGACCGACGAGGCGCGGCTGGAACTGGGAATGCTATGATGAGCGAGACGACTCTCCGCCAGCGCCCCGCCGCCGTCATCCTCACCCCCGCTGCCGAGGCACGGATCGCCGAACTGATGGCCAGGGCACCCGCAGACGCGATCGGCGTCAAGCTATCCACCCCTCGCCGGGGCTGCTCAGGTCTTGCTTACTCCGTCGATTACGTCACCGAGGAAGCCCGCTTCGACGAGAAGATCGAAACGCCGGCAGGCGCTTTCTACATCGACGGGGCGAGCGTGCTCTATCTCGTCGGGAGCACGATGGACTGGGTGGAGGACGACTTCACCTCCGGGTTCGTGTTCAACAACCCAAACGCCAAGGGCGCGTGTGGCTGCGGCGAAAGCTTCATGGTATAATCGGTTCATGCCGCGCGGAGCAGGAAATCGAGGTCCTGCGCGACATGCTGCGCGGCGCGGAGCGTATCCTGCAGACGGTCATGGCAGAGCGCGACAACCTCATGCGGCAACTGCTCCAGGCCGGCATCCGGCCCAGGATTGGTCCTCGCAAGCGCAAACCGCCCGAAGCCGGCCTCGCTGTCCCTGCTGTCCCGCCTAGGGGACCGATGCCGCTGCAGGGCGGGGCCGAAGCGCCGCTCGACTTTTCGGGTTAGTCGGCTTTCCGCAAGGCTCTGACGCAGGCCGCGCGGTCGACATCCTGCCCGTCGCTCGCCCGTCTCGAATCGACGTAGGTCGCCCTGGGTGCCGCTCCGGGGCTCGGCGGATAGAGATAGATGTCCAGCACACAGGCATCGCCAGAAAACTGCAGTTTGCGCGCGTCGGCTTCCCACACGTCCAGCCGCGGCTTGCCGAACTGGCGCTGAAGGCCCGCCGTGTCCGCGCCGATCACCCCTTCCAGCCCGGGCAGGTTCATCACCCGCGCGGCGCGAAAGCCGGTGGTGGGCGGCGCCGCGGGATTGGTTGCGGGCACTGTCGTAACTCTGACTGGGTTCGGGGCGGAGGCGAGCTTGCCGGACGGGCCGCAGGCCGCGACCGCAAGGGCGGGGATAAGGGCAAGGAAATATTTCACGCGGGCCTCTTGCGATTGTGGACGAGGTGCGTCGCTGCCGCCGCGCCCAGGACCGGTGCCAGCAGGTTTGCGAATGGCACCAGCAACAGCGCGGCAACGATCCCGCCCAGGGCAAAGCGTGTCAACCCGCCAAGCGGCAGCCCGGCCGACGAATCGGCACGGTGCCGCAGCCAGACCATGTCGGTCAGCTCGCGGCCGAGCAACCAGGCGTTGACCGCCCAGAACAGCAGCGCGGTGCCGATTCCGGTCACCAGCAGCAGCAGGGCGATGGGCAGCGCGATGAGGTTCACGATCAACACGCGCATCAGGCCGGCGAAGGCACTGCGGGCCTCCTCCCGAAAGGGCACCTTGCGCGCGGCGGCGGCCGCGGCCGGGTAATACCGGCCCTCTACCGCGTGGACGACTTCGTCGGCGAAGAATTGCAGGACCACCAGCGCGACGATGCGGAAGAGCAGCCACGCGGCAAGCACCGCCAGGAGCCCGGCCACGACGTAGAACACGTCGCCCTCCAGCCCGGTCAGCCGCGCCGCCAGCGGCGGGCCGAAGGCGGCAAGCGCGGCGCCAAGGACAAGGAAGATCAGCAGCGTCACCGCCATGCTCTTGCCGAGCACGCGGAGCACGCGTCCGTCGCCGAGCTGGCCCAGCGCGCGCGTGAAGGCAGACAGGACTCCGGTCATCCCGCCACGTCTAGGGCGGCAAGCAGCGCCGTCAACGCGCTTGGCGCACGGGCGCGCAGCCGCTAGGCGCGCCCGCGACAATCCCCTTCGCAAGGAAACACGTGTGACCCAACCTGCACCTTCGCCCCGGTACGACGTGATTGCCATCGGCAATGCCATCGTCGACGTGATGGCACCGTGCACCGATGACCAGATCGCCGAACTCTCGCTCAACAAGGGCGGGATGACCCTGATCGATGCCGACGGGGCGAAGCGGCTCTACGAAGCGATGGGCCCCGCGCGCGAGATCAGCGGCGGTTCGGCGGCGAACACGCTCGCCGGGCTGGCGGCGCTCGGCGCGCAATGCGCCTTCATCGGACAAGTCGCGGACGACCAGTTCGGCCAGGTTTTCGCGCACGACATTCGCGCCGGCGGGATCGACTTCGACACCCCCGCGCGCGGCGCTGAACCGCCTACTGCGCAGTGCCTGATCTTCGTGACGCCCGATGCCCAGCGCACGATGAACACGTTCCTGGGTGCGAGCCAGTTCCTCCCGGCCGCCGCCTTGGACGAAACGGCCATCGCCGCCGCGCGCGTGCTCTATCTCGAAGGATACCTGTGGGATCCGGAAGAACCGCGCGCCGCGATGCGGCGGGCGATCGAGGCGGCCCGCGCCGCCGGGCGGGAAGTGGCCTTCACCCTGAGCGAAGTGTTCGTGATCGACCGGCACGGCGACGATTTCCGAGCCATGGTCGACGAAGGCCTGATCGATATCTTGTTCGCCAACCACACCGAGCTGGCGGCGCTTACCGGCGAGAATGATCTGGAGGCGGGCATCGCCGCGCTGGCTGGCAAGGTCCCGACGCTCGTCGTAACGTGCAGCGCCGACGGCGCCGTCGCGGTTCGGCGCGGGGAGCGTGCCAAAACCGCTGCGGAGCCAACCACGGTGGTCGACACGACCGGCGCGGGCGACCTGTTCGCTGCGGGCTTCCTATACGGCCACGTCAACGGCGAGCCGCTGGAGCGCTGCCTTCGCCGGGGCGCGATCTGCGCGGCGGAGATCATCAGCCACTACGGCGCGCGGCCGGAAGCCGATCTCAAGGCGCTGATGGCCGAGAAGCTGGGCTGAAAGAATAGACGGGCGGGGGTTGCTCGCCGCGATACCCGATGAAATGGCGCCGCAATTGCGTGGCATAGACCACGCGGCGCAGGCAATCGAATCGGGCGGCGGCATCCGCGGGGACAGGCTCCGTAACCGCTGCGTCCACTGGTGCGTGGCTGTATTCGAGCCATCTTTCGTCGATCACGTTCAGCGCATCGCCGCGTTCGAAGTCGCACCATGCCTCGATCCGGCGCGCCAGCAGGGTCAGCGATTCACCCGGGGTCATGCGCGGAACGCGGTCCCAATCGCCGTGCCGATCAAGCTCCGCAATGGCGGTGATGACGTCGCGGCGATACATCTCTTCGCCAGGATCGACGGCTCGCTCGGTAGCGGCGTCGGCGAAAGTCAGGCGAAAGTTGCTGTCGACGACAAGGCGGCCCAAGGCTTCACGCTGGCTCTTGCTCAGCCCGTCGGGCGGACCGGCAAGTTCGACCAGTTCCACGCCATGGTCGGGGTCCGTGACCAAGCGGTATCGGTCCGGCCCGATGCCGATATCGGCAAGGCGCCCCTTGATGGCGCCCACCCCCACGCGCTCTCCGGCAAGGAACGCTGCATCCTGCCGCGCCTGCCGCGCCTCTGGCGTTTCACGGTAGACCCCGGCGCCGCGCTCGCCCTGACAGGCACTCGCCAGCAGCGCGACCAGGAGCAGCGCACGCTTCACGCTGCGGTGCCCGGCGCCTCCCGCGCCACTTCGCGCCAACCGATGTCACGGCGGTAGAACAAGGTGGGCGCGTCCACCGCATCGACCGCGGCGTAGGCGCGATCCTTTGCCTCGGTCACGCTGGTGCCCGTGGCGGTGACGTTGAGCACGCGGCCGCCGCTGGCGACGAGACCGCCATCACCCGTGGCGGTGCCCGCGTGGAACACCTTGACCCCCTCCCCCGCAACCGAGGACAGGTCGATCGGGCCGCCCTTGTGCGGCGTGCCGGGATAGCCGTCCGCCGCCATCACCACCGTAAGCGCAGTGCCTGGATGCATGCGCACCGCCGGCGCGGTCGCCAGGCGGTTTTCGGCGCAGGCAAGCAGCAGCTCCCCAAGATCGTCCTCCAGCCGCATCATCAGCACCTGGCATTCCGGGTCGCCGAACCGGCAGTTGTATTCGATGAGCATGGGCCCCTCGCGCGTCAGCATCAGCCCGGCGAACAGGACTCCGCAGTATGAGGCGCCGGCGTCGGCCATCGCCCGGACCGTCGGGGCAATGATCCGCTCGATCACCTCGCCTTCCAGCAGCGGAGTGAGCACGCGGGCGGGGCTGTAGGCGCCCATGCCCCCGGTGTTGGGCCCGGTATCTCCGTCTCCAACCCGCTTGTGATCCTGCGCGCTGCCGAAGGCGAGGACACTGGCCCCATCGGTCAGGGCGAAGAAGCTGGCCTCCTCCCCTTCCAGAAATTCCTCGATGACGACCTGTGCGCCCTCGGCCGCGAACATGTCGGCGAGTGCGGCCTCCGCGTCCGCGCGATCATCGGCGATGATCACGCCCTTGCCGGCGGCGAGGCCATCGGCCTTGAGGACATAAGGCGCCACGAAGCGATCCAGCGCCGCCATCGCTTCGGCCAGCGAGGCGGTGCGGACGTATCCGGCCGTCGGAATGCCGGCGCGTGCGCACAGGTCCTTGGTGAAGCCCTTGCTGCCTTCCAGCCGGGCGGCGGAGGCCGAGGGGCCGAACACCGCAACCCCGGCGGCGCGCAGCGTGTCGGCAAGGCCATCGACCAGCGGCGCTTCGGGGCCGATCACCACCAGGCCGATGCGCCGTTCTTCGCAAAAGGCGGACACCGCGGCGTGGTCGGCGGGATCGAGCGGGACCAGTTCGGCATGGTCCGCGATCCCCGGGTTGCCCGGGGCTGCATAGAGCCTATCTCCGGCACCAGCCAGCAGGCGGGATTGCGCCAGCTTCCACGCGAGCGCATGTTCGCGTCCGCCGCCGCCCAGCAAGAGGATGTTCATGCCTGCTTCCGATCCGTTCGATGTGTCAGATGGGCTGGTAGCGAAGGGCCGGGCCCCGAACAACTTTGGCGACAACGCCGAGCCGCTGACGGTGAGCGAACTTGCCGGCATGCTGAAGCGCACGGTCGAGGACCGGTTCGGCTTCGTGCGCCTTCGGGGCGAGCTTTCGGGCGTGAAGCGCGCCGCATCGGGCCATCTCTACTGCTGCCTGAAAGACGAAAGCGCGGTGATCGACGGGGTCATGTGGCGTGGCCCGGCGGCTGCGCTCGCCTTCCGCCCGGAAGATGGCCTGGAAGTCGTCGCCAGCGGCAAGCTGACGACATATCCGGGCCGATCGAAGTATCAGGTGGTGATCGACAGGCTGGAGCTTGCCGGGGAAGGCGCGCTGCTTGCCCTGTTCGAAAAGACCCGCCAGCGTCTCGCCGCCGAAGGTCTCTTCGCGCCGGAGCGCAAACGGCCGCTCCCTTATATCCCGCGCACCATCGGCGTGGTCACCAGTCCGACCGGGGCTGTGATCCGCGATATCCTCCACCGGCTGGCCGACCGCTTTCCCAGCCGTGTCGTCGTCTGGCCGGTGCTGGTCCAGGGGCAGGGCGCGGCGGAGCAGGTCGCAGGCGCGGTGCGCGGGTTTTCGGCCATGGCAGAGGATAATCCGCTCCGTCCCGACCTCGTGATCGTGGCGCGCGGGGGCGGTTCGATCGAGGATTTGTGGAGCTTCAACGAGGAAGTCGTGGTTCGCGCGATCGCCGAATGCGTGATCCCCACGATCAGCGCAGTGGGGCACGAGACGGACACAACGCTGGCGGACCACGCGGCGGACCGGCGCGCGCCGACGCCCACCGCCGCTGCCGAAATGGCCGTGCCCGTCCTGCGCGACCTGGCCGCAACGCTGGGTGATTTCGCGCTGCGCAAGCGGCGCTGCGCGCTCCGCCCGGTCGAACTGGGGCGTGAGCGGCTGGAAGCGCGCGCCAGGCGCCTGCCGCGGCCGGAGGCGCTGCTTGCCCCGCAGGCGCAGGTGCTGGATGACCTTTCCGAACGCCTGCGCCGTGCCTTGCGCGACCGGGCGATGGCAGGGCGCGAATCGCTCGCCCGGCTGCGGCTGCATCCCGCCGTGCTCGAACGCGGGCTGCGCGACGCCGCGCGCCGCCTAGGCGAAACGCGGCTTGCCCCGGCGCTCCTCGTCAATCGCCTCCAGCGCGATCGGACCACGCTGTCGGCGGCGGACCGCTTGCTCGCCTCGCTCGACCCGCGCGCGCCGCTGCGGCGCGGCTTCGCGCTTGTGACTCGGGACGACGGCCGGCTGGTCCGTACGCGAGGCGAGGCTGCGGCGGTCGGGCGGCTCACCCTGCAATTCGCTGACGGCACGCTGCCGGTCCTTGCCGCCGACGCCGTGCCCGGACAGCTGCGCCCGCGCACTCCGGCAAAGCGCGCGGCTTTGCCCGCCGCGCAGGACGATTTGTTCGGATAGGCGCAAGGTGGTAGGGCGTATGCCATGTTGATGAAATCCGGCGACCAGACCGCCCAGTTGATCTACGGCCCCAACGGTTTTCGCGTGATGCGCCCCGGCAATCACGTCGTGTGCGCGGTAAGCGGGGCGCTGATCCCGCTCGAGGAGCTGCGCTATTGGAGCGTTCCGCTGCAGGAGGCCTACGCCTCGTCCGACATCGCGACGCGTCGCCTGCTGGACCGGTGATCCGCCGCATCGCACCGCTCTCCGCGCTGGCCTTGCTGACCGCCTGCATTGCGCCTTCCGCGTCCACGCCGGACATCGCCGCCATGCCTGCGCCCCCGCCACCGCCCACTGTTGCGCTTCCCCAGCCGGTAGGGCCGGCGACATTCGTGTTCGACGGGCAAGCGATCCAGGGCGGCTGGATTCGCGGACAGGTGCCGGCGGGCACCCGCACCGCGCGACTGGGCGACGACGTGCTCACTATCGATGGTGAGGGGCGATTCTTCGCCGCGTTCGACCGCGATGCCGGGCCTTCCGCGATGTTGACCGCGACTCTCCGCGATGGGCAAGTTGTCCGCAGGCCGATCCCCGTTGCCCCGCGGGAATGGCAGATCGAACGGGTCGACGTGGCGCGCACGCCCGGTGGGTCGAGCGCCGCCTTCCTCGAGCGCCGCCGCCCGGAACTTGCTCAGATTGCCGCCGCGCGGGCCAGGAGCAACGCCGTGGAAGGCTGGCGGCAGTCCTTTATCTGGCCGTCGGCGGGCCGCATTTCAGGCCGCTTCGGATCGCAGCGCATCTATCGCGGGGAACCGGGGTCGTATCACTCGGGCCTCGACCTCGCGCCCGGTGCCGGCGCGCCGTATGTCGCCCCGGCGGACGGGGTCGTGGTGCTGGCGACGGACAGGCCCTTCTCGCTGGAAGGCAACCTGCTGATCGTGGATCACGGCGCCGGTCTCAACAGCGCGTTCCTGCATTCGCAGCGCCTCGCCGTCCGCGAAGGCGACCGTGTCGCGCAGGGGCAGTTGCTCGGTTACGTCGGCAGCAGCGGCCGCGCGACGGGGCCGCATCTCCACTGGTCGCTGATGTGGCAGGGCGCGCGGCTCGATCCGCTGCTGTTTCTCCCGCCGCGCTGAGGCGCGGTGTCATGAACGGCAAGAGGCACGCGAAACCGAAGTTCCGCGCGCCTTTTTCTTGCCGCTTTGTGCGGTGAATCAGGCGGCCTGAGCAGCCTTGCGCAGTTCGCGCTTCACCTTCAGCGCGCTGCTGGAAAGCTTGTCGTCGCTGGTCTTGAGCAGCCAGGCATCGAGACCGCCATTGTGTTCCACCGAACGCAGGCCGTGGGTGCTGACCCGGAACTTGAAGCTGCGCTCCAGCTTCTCGCTCATCAGGGTCACCTTCTGCAGGTTGGGCAGGAACACCTTCTTGGTCTTGTTGTTGGCGTGGCTCACGTTGTGGCCGACCTGGCGGCCCTTGCCAGTCAGTTCGCAGATGCGCGACATGGGTGATCTCTTCGCAAAAATGGTTTCGGCGGTGCCGGGAAAGGCGCGCGCTTAGCGAGGGGTGCGCGAATCGTCAAGCCGGCAGTCGGTTGCCCCGCCCTGCCGCCGGGGCTACCGCGCCAGGCATGAGCCGCTGGCCCCTGCCCGAACCCATGCGCCGTGCGCTGGCGCTTGCGCGCGAAGCGGGCGAGGCCGGTGAAGTGCCGGTCGGCGCGGTGGTGGTCAGGGACGGCGTGATCGTGGGCGACGGGCGCAATGCCCCGCGCGAAACGCACGATCCAACCGCTCACGCTGAAATCTGCGCCATTCGCGACGCCGCCGTCAGCCTGCAGACAGAGCGGCTGACGGGCTGCGAGCTCTACGTCACGCTGGAACCCTGCGCGATGTGTGCCGGTGCCATCGCCCACGCGCGCATCGCCCGCGTCATCTACGCTGCGTCCGATCCGAAAGGGGGCGCGGTGGCGCATGGTGCGCGGGTCTTCGAACACCCGCAATGCCTGCACCGGCCCGATGTGGTCGCGGGCATCGGCGAAGGGGAAGCGGCGGAACTGCTTCGATCGTTCTTCCGGGAAAGGCGCTAGAGGCCGCGCCAGATCCTCACCTGCGTGCCGTCCGCGGGCCCCAGGCGGCGACGGTCGCAGCGCGCGGGCATGTAGCGCCGATCGTAGCAGAGCCGCAGCTCCTGCAGCCAGCCGCGCGCGTTCAGGCGAATGCCCACTGCGTCCGCGGGCCATCCGGGGTTGGCGGCAGCGAACCGATTGCGCAGCATCCCTGCGGTGAGGTCCGGTTCCTTCGACAGGCGATCGAGGTCCGGCAGCCGCAAGCCTTCGAAAAGGATGCGGGTGATCCTGAAGTAGCTTTCCGGTGCGGGGACCATGCAGGCACCGTGCTTGGCCCATTCGTTGGCCTGGAGGCGCGTCGAGGGCATCATGCACAGGTTCCGTCGCGCTTCCGCGGGGCTAAGACGGCGCGGCGTGGGGCACCACTGGGGCCAGGTGCCGCGTCCTTCGGGCCAGAGGCCGTGTACGATAAGGCCGAAATGCCCGTTCCTGCCATCGCATTGCATATCGCCCTGGCGCCCGCGCAGCTTGCAGAATTCCGGGCTCCAGCTCAGCGCCAGGGTGAAGCCGGTGATGGGCACCTTGCGCACCGGCCCATCCGGGCGGACAGTGGGAACGGTGACCCGCGCGGGAACCCGGCACTGGTACGCCTGGGCAAGCGCCGGAACCGGGAGAGCCGCGATCGCGGCAGCCAGCAAGAGTCGGAGGCCGACGAACCGCATCATCTCCGCCCTCCCCAGCCTCAAAGCGGCTTGAAATCGAGCCCGATGTCCGCGGCGGGCGCGCTCTGGGTCAGGCGGCCGACGGACAGGAAGTTCACGCCCGTCGCGGCCTTGGCCCGGATGGTGTCGAGGTTGATTCCGCCGCTCGCCTCTGTCGGGACGCGGTTCGCGACGATTCCCACTGCCTCGCGCAGGGTGCCGGGTTCCATGTTGTCGAGCAGCAGCCGGGTCGCGCCCGCTTCCAGCGCGGGTTCGATCTGGTCGATCCGGTCCACCTCGCAGATGATCTCGCGCACGCCTGCCTCCACGGCGCGGCGCACCGCTTCCCCGACGCTGCCGGCGACCAGCACGTGGTTGTCCTTGATCATCGCCGCGTCCCACAGGCCCATGCGGTGATTGGCCGCGCCGCCCATGCGGACGGCGTATTTTTCAAGGTGACGCAGCCCCGGGATGGTCTTGCGGGTATCGAGCAGCGTGCAGTCCGGGTTGTCCATCGCCCGCACATATTCGCGGGTCAGCGTCGCCACCCCCGACAGATGCTGCACGATGTTGAGTGCGCTGCGTTCGGCGGTGAGCATCGCGCGCGCATTGCCGGCAAGGCGCATGATATCGGTGCCCGCGGCGACTTCGGCGCCGTCATCGACCAGAACCTCGATCGCGATTCCTGGATCGAGCGCACGGAAGAACGCCGCGGCCAGGGGCAGCCCGGCGACCACGATCGCATCGCGGCTGTCCATCACGCCGGAAAAGCGCGCATCGGCGGGGATCACGCTCTCGCTGGTGACGTCGCGCCCGCCGCCTGGAAGCCCTTCACCGAGATCTTCCGCCAGCGTGTCGCGGACGAAACGGACAAGGTCGAAGCCGGGAAGGTCGAATTCCATGGCCAGTCTCTAGCCGGGCGCGGTGCCGTAAGTCGAGACAGGCCGGCGCGCGCGCGATTTGCCGCCGCCGTGCTGGTCGATCGGGTTCAGTGGACGAACCGCGCCACGACGTCCCTGTACGAACGGCTCACCTTAACTTCCGCGCCCGAATCGAGCACGAGGAAGCATTCGCCGTTGGTGTGTGGCTTCACCTGGCGCACCTGGTTGAGGTTGACGATGGTGGACCGGTGCACCCGCTGGAACGTGCGCGGGTCCAGCCGCCGTTCCAGATCCTTCATCGTTTCGCGCAAAATCAGGCTGTTATCGCCGGTGTAGATGCACATGTAATCACCGGCCGCCTCGATATGTTCGATAGAATCGATTTCCACCCGGAAGATCTGGCCACGATCCTTGATGTTGATCAGCTTCTCGTAGCGATCCGCGCTGTCGGAGGGCGCCTCTTCCGCGGTCGCGAACTCCTCGGCGGCGTCGGGCGCGACTTCGCTGAGCACGGTCTTGAGCTTTTCGGCTTCGTCCGCCCCGCGCTTCTCGGCAAGGCGCTGGCGAACCCGTTCGACCGTGTCGGCGAGCTTGTCTTCGTCCACCGGCTTCATCAGGTAATTGACCGCGTTGGCCTCGAACGCGCGGATGGCGTGTTCCTCGAAAGCGGTGACGAACACGAACAGCGGCGGTTCGATCTCCATCACGCCCTTGACCACGCTGAACCCGTCGAACCCGGGCATCTGGATGTCGAGGAACACGAGATCGGGCTTTTCGGTCTTGATCGCGCGGATCGCCTCGCGGCCGTTAGCGCACGTGCCGATAATCTCGACATCATCGAATTTCTGGAGGCGAAGCTGGAGGCCCTGAATGGCCAGCTTCTCGTCATCGACGATCAGGGTGCGGATGGTCATGCGGTCTGGGTTCCAATGGCGGGCGCTGCGATGGGCGCCGGAATGAGGGGAGCGGAGGGGGACGGGGACGAAGGCGGGTCTGATGGTGCCGAGGCGCCGAGTGCTTGCGGCGTGCCCGCCGCCTCGTACGGCAGCTCGATGATGACCGTGAAGCCGCCTTCGGGCGGATGGCGAATTTCGAAGCGGTGATCCTCGCCGTAAGCTTGTTGAAGGCGATCGCGAATGTTGGCGAGGCCGACGCCGGTCGACACCGTCCTGCCAACTCTCGCGAGCGCTGGCGATGTGCTGGTCCCGGCGCCCGCGTCGCGCAATCCCGGGCCGCTGTCGGACACGGCGATCCGCAGCCGTCGTCCGACGAGTTGCGCCGACAGCGAGATAGAAGCCCCTTCTTCCTGCGGGCTGACCGCGTACTTGATGGCGTTTTCGACCAGTGGCTGGAGCAGCATCGAAGGCAGGATGGCGTTCGCGGCCTCCGGCTCCACGCGGAATTCGGTCCGCAGGCGTTCCTCGAACCGCATCCGCTCGATCCCGAGGTAGAGGTTGAGGGTCTCGACCTCCTGCGCGATGGTCACTTTCGCTCCCGGCTCGCTCACCAGGGTATGGCGCAGAAAGGCCGACAGGCGCGTCAGCATGGCGTTCGCCGGCTCCGTCTGCTTGAGCAGGACCAGAGTGGAAATCGAATTCAGCGTGTTGAACAGGAAATGCGGGTTGAGCTGGTAACGCAGCATGGCCAGCTGCGCGCTGGTCGCCTGGGCTTCCAGCCGTTCAAGCCGGTCCGCCTGCTCTTCCACCTGGATGAAGAAATTGATCGCATAGTAGAGCGCCGACCACGCGCCGAGCAGCGTGCCGTCGAGGAATGCCAGTCCCAGCAGCCGCTGCGCGAACGTGAGGTCGCGCGTGGCCGAATAATAGATGCCCTGCAGCCAGGCGTCGATCCCGGCATAGAGCGCCACGCCCGCCGCAAGGGCGACCGCGGTCATCCCCCAGGTCACCAGCGCGCTGCGCTGGATCAGCTGGCGATAGATCACCGACAGGACCAAGCTGATGGCAAAACCGGTGACCACCTGGACCAGGATCACCAGCAGCAGATCCCACGGCTGCTGATTGGCCAGCGCGGACACCGCGCGCAGGGCGAACACCCCGCCCCAGCCCGCGAACTGCAGGTTCCAGAAGGCCGCGTTCTTGTTGCCGAAGAACGGTGCCGGGCGGAAAGGCAGCATCGCCATCACGTCGCACCTTAACTTAAGCGTGCGCCCCGCGTGAGACAAGTTTTGGCAACCGCGGCCGCCTTGCGCTATATCGGTGGCAAGGAGAGACGCGATGGATGTGACCGAGGACACCCTGCACGGCGCGACCGAGCGCGCGAAATTCCGGGAGATGAAGGAAGGCACGCGGGAAGACTGGGCGCTGATCGGCGGCGAATACATGAACTTCGCGCGGGGCCTGCCGGACCGGATCCTGGCGCATCTCGCGCTGCTCGACGGCGACTTCGGCGGCTTCCCGGTCTGTCGGCTGGAACATTCGCTGCAGACCGCGACCCGCGCGCACCGCGACGGACGCGACGAAACCTACGTGGTGATGGCGCTGCTGCACGACATTGGCGATACGCTCGGCACCTACAATCACCCGGAGGTTGCGGCGTCCATCATCAAGCCGTTCGTCAGCGAGGAAGTGCACTGGATTTGCCAGAACCACGGGCATTTCCAGGGCTACTACTATTTCCACTTCCTCGGCATGGACCGCGAATCGCGTGAACAGTTCCGGGGCTCGCCGCACTTCGATGCGTGCGCGGAGTTCTGCGAGAAGTATGACCAAGCCGCGTTCGATCCCGATTACGACAGCGAACCCTTGGCATTCTTCGAGCCGATGGTGCGCCGCGTGATGGCGCGCCCGGTCAACTCGCTCTACGCCAGGGTGGCCGAGGCGGCCTAGCGTTTCGTCGCCGTCCGGGCGAACCCCGTGCGCCAGTCGGCCATGCCGCCGGCCGCCCTCATCGCGGCGATCTTCGGCAGTTCCGCCGTGACGAATTCGGCCCGCTCGTCCCACCCGTCGTGGGTGCGCGCGCGGAATATCCAGCCGCCGTGCCGGGGACCCCACTGCCGGAAGAAGCGCGCCGCCGCGGCCGGATCGTAACCGGCGTTGGCGAGCAGCCACGGCATCAGGCGGTCGGCCTCCCGCTCGGTCTGGCGGATGTTGCCCACGGTGCGGCCCTCTTTCCGCAGCCAGGCGCGGTGCGCCAGCAGGTTGTGCGCCAGCTCATGCGCCAGGGCCGCCGCCATCTCGGGCTCCTCCATGCCGAGCCCGGAGAAATCGCGCCCGATCACCACCCGCTTGCCATCGGCGGAGGCGCGCCCGCCGCTGGAGAGCAGCTCGAAGCGGGTGTAGCACGCCGGGACGCCGGTCACGCGGGCATCGTGCACCGTGCCGCCGGCATCGCGCCACGCGACCGTGACCGCGCCGTCGCGCGCGAGCGCCGCGTCGACGGCATCGTGCAGATTCGCGAGGCGTCGCCAGTCGCCGGGCCGGGCGGCGGGCAGGGCGGAGATCGGCCGGTCGGCAATCGAGAGGATTTCGTCATTCGCCGCCATCCCCGCGGCTGCTGCGGGCGATCCGGGCACGACGGCGCCCACCGCCATGTCACCCGCGATGCCGGCTGCGGCGCGCATGGCCGCGGGCTGGCTGTAGTTCGCCATGTCCTGCAGCAGCAGGCCAATTGCCGGGGGCGCAGGGTTGCAGAACGGGGCGTTGCCGGTCGCCAGGCGCCATCCGATCGATTGCAGCCGCAGGTCCTCGGCCTGCAGGGCGTGCAGCGCGGCGCGGTCCTCGGCCACGCCGGCCCGGGCGGGGACGGCGCACAGGAACAACGCACCTGCAAGGACCCGTGCGGCTATCAGCCTCAAGCCCCGGCACTGCCTCATGTGTGGGGCCGCCTCACGTGCCGGTCTGGTCCCGCAGCGCCTCGACAAGCCGCGCGCGCCCCACGGCGCCGGAGAAGACCTGTCCGCCTGCGATCCAGCTCGGCGTGCCTTCGAAACCGAGCCGCTGGGCGATCTCCGCATTCTTGCGCAGTTCCAGGGTAACTTCGGGCGACGCGCCGAACGTGCGCGCCGCCTCCATATCCAGCCCCGCTGCCTGGGCGGCCGCCTGGATCGTCGCGGTGCTGGGCGGCCCCGCGGCGAACATCGCATCGTGAAACGCGGCGTATTTCCCCTGCTTTGCGGCCGCGAGGGCCATGCGCGCGGCGACGTCGCTGCCGGGGAAGATCGGCCATTCGCGCACGACGACGCGCAAGTCGGGGTCCGCGGCGATCATCGCCTTCACTTCGGCCACCGACTGGCGGCAGAACGTGCAGCCGTAATCGCTGAATTCCACCAGCACGGTCTTGCCGGCGGGATTGCCCAGCACCGCGCCGGGAAACGCTTCCGCCAGGTCGCCGCCGACCGCCGCCAGCCGCTGCGCCGATTCATACTTCTGATAGCGGTCCGCCATCTGCGGCAGGATCTCCGGATGGTCGAGCAGCCAGTCCCTGGTCGCCTGGCCGCCGAGGCCGGAGAGCGCGAAGAGCCAGGCGCCGAGGAAGCCGCCGATCAACGCGATCGCCGCCGTGATGAGATACCGGGTCATGTCCGCGCGCTACTTGCGCTTGCGCGCCCGTTCAAGCTCGGCCCGGGCCTGCATCGCGATATCCTGGGCGCGGAGCCAGTCCGGCGACCCTTCGAGCAAGCCGTTTTCCGCCGCGGTCGCGCTGCGCAGCGCCTCGGTGAAGCGCCCGCTCATCACCTGCTGCTCCGCGCTCGCCAGGCGCGCGCGCGGCATGTCGCCCTGCGCCGCATGGATCACGCCGAGCTGGTACCAGGCGAACGGATTGCGCCGGTCGCGCGAGACGGCTGCGCGCAGGACCTGCTCCGCCTCGGCATGATTGGCGCTGTCCTCCGTGGCGATCAGCGCATGGCCGAACGTCGCGGCGATGAGCGGCTGGTTGCCGGTCAGGGCAGTCGCGCGCCGCAGCGGCGCCAGCGCGTCCTCCGGGCGGCCGGATTCCAACAGCACCTGGCCTTCCAGTTCCAGATAATAGGGATTGTCCGGATCGCCGGCGAGCAGGGCCCGCGTTTCTATGAGCGACCGATCGACCTGCGCGTCCTTGTGATAGGCGTACGCGCGTGCATAGCGTGCGGCGGCGGACGTATCGGTCACGGGATATTCCCGCAGCGTCTGGGCGGGTTCCTGCACGTATCCCGCCAGCTTGGCCTTCACCCGTTCGAACCGGGCCTGGAGATCCCTGTCGACCGGTTTTTCCCAGGCAGGATCCTTCGAATAGCTTTCGCGCAAGGTGGCGATCCGGTCGCCGGAAAGCGGGTGTGTCCGCTCGAACGTCTGCTCGTCGTCCTGGCGGTAGCCGTAGCGGAATTCGAGGTTCTGGAGCTTGCCGAAGAAGGCGAGTGACCCGCGGCCGGAAATCCCGGCGTCCGACAGGTACTGCGCGCCCGCCGCATCCGCCGCGCTTTCCTGCACGCGGCTGAAGGCGAGATACTTTCCCAGGGCCGCCCGCTGGCCGGCCATCATCACGCCCATCGCGGCGTCCCCCGCGCCCGCGGCGGCGGCCGCTGCGGCCAGCAGCAGCGACAGGATCGAGATCCGCCCGGCATTGGTCGCGCCGCTGGAATTGATGACGTGGCCGCCGGTAATGTGGCCCAGCTCGTGCGCGATCACGCCCTGAACTTCATCGGCGCTGTCCGCAGCCTCCAGCAGGCCGGAATGGATATAGACCGCCTGCCCGCCGGCGACGAACGCGTTGATGCTGTCGTCGCCCACCAGGACGATCTCGACATTGCCCGGCTCCAGGCCCGCGGCGCGGATCAGCGGGGCGGCCATGTCGTCCAGCAATGCTTCGGTTTCGGCATCGCGCAGGATGGACTGGGCGGCTACCGGCTGAACGATCAGCGAAAGTGCCGCAAACGTGGCGAGAATCCGGCCGAACAAGCGCATCGGCGACCGCCTTACCCGTTTCAGGGCTGAACCGGAACTGAAGCCGCGGGGCGCGCCTCGCCCGCGCCGCGAGCGGCGGCAGGAGCGGTCGCGCGGCGCAAGAAGTCGATCATCGGTTCGCGGACGATGCCCCCTTGAGCGAAAGGTTTTGACAGCGCCATGATGATGCCCGCGTGGCCCATGCCTTCGTACTCCCGCGCTTCCACCGGCGCGCCCGCCCGGCGCAGCGCTTCGCCGAGACGCCGGGCGTTGCGCACGCGGACGACGGTGTCCGCGGTGCCGTGAAGCAGCAGGATGGGCGGCGCGCCTGCGCGGGTGAAGGCGATCGGCTGCGTGCGCTGCGGCGGATCGACATGACCCAGCGCCGCGCGCGCCGAATCGCTGGTGAAGGGATAGAAATCGGTCGGCCCCGCCATGCTGACGATGCCGCCGATCGCCGATTCCGGCACGCCTGCGTCCGCCAGCCATTGCGGGTCCAGCCCCATCATGAGGACGTTATAAGCCCCCGCCGAATGGCCGGCGAGCGCGATGCGGTCGCCCCGCACCCTGGCCTTGGCGGCCTGGCCGATGGACCAGCGGATGCCCGCCGCGGTATCGTTCAGCATGGCCGGATACCGCCCTTCGGGCACCAGGCGATAGCCGACCAGTGCGGTGGCGAACCCGGCCTCGCCCAGGGTGCGGGCGACGAAGCGGTAATGTTCTGGCGCCCCTGAATGCCAGCCGCCGCCGTGTACGAAGACCACCAGCGGATGCGCGATCGCCCCTGCCCGATCCCCTGTTGCCGGAGCCGGCTCCGCAAAGGTCTGACCGGCCGGCACCCACAGCTCCGCCCGCTGCGCCGGGTCGGGACCATACCGGCCTTGCGCCGCCAGTTCTACGGCGGCGCCGCGCGGGAAGCGGGCGTCGATCCACTCAAGGGTGCCGGCGGACCCGCTGGCGACCGCCCAGCGCCACAAGCCGAATGCGCCAAGCGCCAGCAGGCCGAGGACCATGGCCGTGATCATCGGCCAGCGCCGGGTGCGTGCACGCGCGTCTTTCATGCCCCTTCGTCCTTCTGCACCGCTTTCACGATCTGCGCCGTTTCGCCTTCTGTCGATATCCCGATGGAGCGCAGAAAATCATCGCCGGTCGCGTAGTCGTCGCCCAGCCACAAGGGCACGCCCGCCGCCTCGATCGCCGCCTTGCCCGCCAGTTCCTCCGGCGACATCGGACCTGACCGGGTACGGATGAACACGGCCTCCACCCGGCCCGGGAGTGACGTCACCGTCTCCGCATAGGCGGGCAGATCTCCTTGCGTGTCGTCGCCGATCAGGGCGAAGCGCATGTCCGGGTAGAACGTCATCAGCTTGTCGATCGCGACGCGCTTGTGCCCGCCGTGGCTGGCGGACCCCAGGGTGGCCCGATTGAATCCCCAGTCGCGCAGAAGCATCGGGCCCAGGGGCAGGCCGCGGCTCTGGATGAAGGCCAAGAGATAGGCGAACAGGTTCCACGGGCTGGAGGAAATGTAGAAGAACGGGCGGTGTGTTGCGGTGTAACTGACGCCGACGCCGTGCGGTTCGGCCAGGACCGCCCCGCCGCCAAGCGCGCTGTAGAACACATCGGCACTGGGCACCGTGATCCGTTCGTCCGGCAATTCGGCCAGCACCCGCTTCCAGTTGCGGGCGACGGATTGGAGCCCGCCGGTGATGCCGGTTTCCATGATCGTATCGTCGATATCGGAAACCACGGCCAGCCGGGTGATGCGGCCCGGGGCCAGCACGTATCCCTCGATGCATTGCGGGCCTTCGGAGGTCAGCCAGTGAAGGCACACGGTTTCCCAGGCCGGATGTTCGGGCAGCGGCCAATCGGGCAGCAGGGTAACGTCGAACCGGACGTATCCTTCATCGTCCGTCACCGCGCGATGATCGACCGTCAGCCCGGCCGGCCCTTTCAGTTCAAGCCGCACGAGCAGGCCGGGAACCTCGCGCGAGGCGAACTGGGCCAGCATCGTGCGCATGGCCTGCAGGCGGCCGCGATTGCGGAACGGGTCCGTGCGGGTTGTCCCGGCACGCAGCGCGCGCGCCGCGATGGTCAGGCGCGTTTCGCTGCGGTGGCCGAAGAAAGGTTGGACGCGGACGGGTGCACGATCGAAAAAGGACATGGCGGGCTGCTATACCGCGCGGCCGGAGGATGACACCCCGGCCGGCCCGCCCGCCGCGCTCAGGCGACCAGTTTCTTCGCGACCTTTTCTACCAGCGGCACATCGGAAACTTCGCCCAGCACGGCGATTTCGCCGCCCGTGCGCCGGATCACGACCAGCGCGAATTCCTCGCCGTCCGCCTCGATATCCTCGAAGCCCAAAGGCGCGATCGCGCGGAGCTTGCGGGCCAACGCCTCGCGCGGGGTTTCCCGCACGGCAGGGTCGCCGCCGGCATCGACCCGGCGATAGTCGCGTTCGGCCTGCACAACGCCCTTGAGGCCGCCTTCCGCGTCCGACAACAGGTGCGCCAGCATTCCGCGTTCCACGCCCATGCGGTGGGCATGGCTCAGCACGGCGGCATATTCGGTCAGGCGAGTCTTGTCGTAATCGGCCCCGAAGACCAGCTTGACCACCGGCGTCATAGGGGCGCGTTCCTGCACGGTCAGGCCGCTTTCGGCGATGAGCTCGGCAAAGGCTTCCGGCTCGGCCTGCGCGGCCAGGCTGAAATCGTAGGCGCGTCCGACCGCGGCATAAAGCGCGCTGCGGCTGCGATCTTCGCAGCTCCGCGCCGCCAGGGCCATTTCGCGGGCCGCGGCAAGGCAATCGTAAAGGCCCAGATCCTCGCCATCGGTCGCTGCAGCCAGCACCATCGCGGACCCGGTGACCGCCGGATGGGGCGGATCGTCCGACAGGCCGCCCTCGACGCCTGCGAGCGGCGCGCTGTCATCGAAGTTCACATGGACCGATGCCATGCCGGCAGGCTCCGGCGTCAGCGGGGCGATCTGCAGCGGGCGCGGCATGCTCCAGGCCGCAAGGGCCGCATCCTGCCCCGTGTCCTCGCTGTCGTAATATTCCTCGTCATCTTCAGCGAAACCGTCTTCGCCGAACGCAGGTTCGCAGGAGGCGGCGAATTCGTCTGCCCCGCCCAGCTCCAGCGGGGCGCGGCCGATCCTGCTGCCGCCCAGCGACAGCAGCGATGCGAAGCGTTCGCCGGCATCCGCGTCGTCGTCGATCGCCTCGATCGCTTCGTAAAGGTCAGCGGCGTCCTCTTCTTCGTCCTCGTTTTCGTCCTCCGCGTCCTCGAAGGCGTCGGTAAACGCACCGAATGACGGTTGCGGGATACGTTCGGCATCGTGGACGAGGGGTTCGGCGAAGGCGAGGGCGGGGACGGAGCCATATGCCAGGTCGGTCACGGGTGCAGCAGGCGGCCGGTCCTCGGCGCTTTCGAGGACCTGGTTGATTTCCAGCATGAGTTCGTCGCTGGTCATCTGATCGGCCATCTCCTTCCAGTTGATCACGCCGTAGATGAAGTCGATCGTGTCGTCGTCGCTCGAATAGGGCAGCAGGATGCCGCGATACATGATCGTCGCCCCGCGCTGGTTCACGAACTCGGCTTCGAAGCCGATCGGTGCCTGGTTGGCGAGGATCTGCATGTAATGATCGGTGATGCGGCTGAGCAGCGAACGCGTGGGCACGTCCGAAAGGTGCGCAATGCTCGGCGAGATGCCGCATTCGTCCGCCAGGCGCTCGCCGAGATAGCGCACCGCCGGGTCATCGATGCCGTTGGTGAAGTCCAGCAGCACCGAATACGGCCCGAAATCCGCCAGCGTCGCGGGATCGAGATCCTCCACCAGCGGAAAGTTCCGATCGTCCAGCAGGCTCGCCCAGTGGTTGTAGGCCCGCACCTGCATGCGGCGCTCGTCCTGGCCGATGGGGCTCGGCGGCGGCTCGAGCCCGGTGTCGTCGTCGGCCGGGCTGTCGTCGATGCCGCTGCCGATCACGTCATCGTGGCCGGCCGATCCGAAATATCCCCGCAAGCTGTCCATGACTCGGCGCTAGCCCCCCTGGTCAAAAGCAATCGCACAGGGGTGTGGCGCTTACGTGGTAAACATCCCGTTAAGTTGCGGCGCGACTTTTCCGCCGGTTCACAGCATGTAGCGCATACGCACCGCCAGCGCGACGTCGCGGTCCCCTACGGCGAAGGCGGCATCGCCAAACTTGGGGGGTGCCATGCGGACTGGCGCATCGCGGGAAAACCCGAACCCTTCCTTGGGCATCATGCCCAGGGCGCGATCCGCCTTGCCGTTGCCGTTCTCGTCATGCAGCACCGCCAGCGCGTAGCGGCCCGGCGCGACATTGCGGAACGTGAGGCGCGTCGATCGATCGGCCGGCACCGTGAGGTGATGGGATTTGGCGTCTTTCGGGCACGCCGGAAACGCGCCTGCGTCCTGGGTCATGCAGGCGCGCACGATTCCGGTGGCCGATCGCAGCCCGCTGAGGTCGACAGTGACCGTCTGGCCCGCCGGTGCGGCGCCGCCCAGCATCGCCGCCGCGCCTGCCGCAATCAAAGCGTTCCGAGGCCGCGATCCGTGCCGCACACACGGTCCCAGAAGCGAAAATACAGTCCGTAATTGCATCGGTAGAGATCGTGGTGCCGTTGATGATGGCTGGCGGTTATCAGCCAGTTTCCTACCCTTGAATGAACGAACCATCGCGGAAACATCTCCCATCCCATATGATTGCTGACCCCCATGACCGTCATAACGGCCAGAACGACACCCAGCATGGCGGCGTGAATCGGGATGAGGAACACCAGCGCCGGGATGACGACGGCGCCGGTCAGCGCCTCCACCGGATGGAAGCTCATCGCCGCCCAGGCCGTTGGCGGCCGGCTTGCATGGTGCACCGCATGGGCGATGCGGAACGGGCGCGGACGGTGCATCCACCGGTGCGTCCAGTAAAACCATGTATCGTGCGCGACCAGGTAGAGGAAAACGCTGACCGGCAAGTACCAGGCCGGCATCGCCGACCAGTCCGTGTAAATCCGCGTCCACCCGTGTTCCTGCCACCCCCATGCGACGACGCCGGCCGGAATGCCGTAGATCGCGGCCGAGGCAAGTGACCAGCCGATCTCCTTGCGGATCTGCCCGTTCAGCCCGCCGTAGAGCCCCGGCCGCACGCGGCCCGTCGCCCAGGCGAACCCTCCGCTGGTCAGCAGATAGCGCCCGGCAACGATTCCCGTCATCGCTGCGGCGGCAAGGACGATCGCATTCATGCCCCGTCCCTAGCGGCCCGATGCATTCCGCGCATCGACAATTGCGCCCAGAGGACAAACGCAGCGGTCAGACGGGAATGCGGCCCCAGCCCGCGCAGTCCGAGTCGCCGCTCACCACCAGGCGGCGCAGCGCGGTGCGGGCGAGCCGTTCGACCTCCACCTTGCGCCGCGCGGCCGCAAGCGGGTGGGACGGGGCCGGGCGCACGATTTCCGCATCGTAGCCATCGGCCACGATCACGCCGCAGCAGTCCGGCCTGAAATCCAGCCCTTCCAGCAGGGCGCGGTCGATACCCGGCGGAACGCCCCAATAAAACCTGTCGCAGAAATCGAGGTAATCGGGCCATTTGCCGTCGCCCACCAGGTCCGCGCGGCTCACCTTGATTTCCACGATCACGATGCGCCCCTTGGCATCCACGCCCATGAGATCCGCGCGCCGGCCGTTGCGCAGCGGCATTTCCGGAAGGCACCAGATGTCGTTCCGCGCGAACAGGCGGCCGATCCCGCGGGCAACGCCGATCGCGTCCAGGCGGCCGGCGGCGGCATCCGCGATTTTCAGGGCAGCGGCGGAGTCGGGCATCCGGCCCGAGTGGAACGAAACACGAACTTCGTCAAGTCGCGTGCGCGCTGGCGCATTTGCCGCGAAGGCTCAGGCCTCGCGCAGCGGCTCCGCCGTGCAGCGACCGGGCACCAGTGCGATCAGCGCGCCGCGCGCGTGCAGGTATTCGCCCCACAGGCTGAGCGCGGCGGGCGCGGGATTCTGTCCCCGTGCCGTGACCGCGAGCAGTGCCCTCAATCCCGGCGTCATCATGGCGGCCAGATCGGCAACCCCCGTCACCGCGAGATCGCGCCGCCAGCCGCCGGTACCTTCAATGTGTTCGGGAAACTGGATGACCTCGATCGCCGGCGGTTCGGGCGCGACGCCGGCCATTGCCGCAACGGCGGACGCCGCTTCCTGCAATGCCGCCCACTGTTCGCCCAGCGCGCTGGCTGCGGCACGCGGCGGGGCCGCATCGTTCCAGGCGGCGGAAAACTCGGTAGGAATGGCGTTCATCGTGAAGGCAGCCATAAAAGGCAGCGCTTGCCAAATCACTAATGCCCGGGGCCACGCGCAAAGGCACTGGCAACCGCCCCGCCCCTTTGCTAAGCGCCCGCGCCTGCAACCGGTTCACCGGCACCCGTAGCTCAGCTGGATAGAGCGCTGCCCTCCGAAGGCAGAGGTCACAGGTTCGAATCCTGTCGGGTGCGCCAACCTTTTGCCCGTATATCATTGGTTTCCTTGCCGATAGTGGCTCGGCTGGCGTCTGCGATACCACGCTTGTTCCCACACTTGATTGCGAACAGCAGCGAATGACCGCTACGGAATTTTCGGCGATTGTGCAGTTTACAAACCCACCCTCGACTCTGCGTTGATATCACGTACAAAGTCGTCGGTGCGCCAGATCAGATCGAAAAGAGGGCTGGCGCACCACCTAGGTTAGTTTCGGAACCAAGCCACCCCGAATGATTTTCGGTAGAATGGAACCGCGCCTTGCCCTCGCTTACCTTCTGATCGCGTTGCTACTCGGCGCTGCGGTGTTGTTTGGTATCAAGCTCGCCGAGAAGCGCCGCAGGCGTCGCGACATGATGAGAGGGCGTCGCAAATACTGAAAAAAATCCCGCCGGAGCGGGATGAGTTACCTTCAGTGCGACCCGAAGGGGGCTTTTAATTAGGCGGGGGTACGGGACTTGGGATACGCCTGTTGCGACCCTAACGAGCGCAAAGCGCCTTGGTTCCTCGTTTTAAAGCAGCCCCATCACAAAGCGCCAGGTGTAAAATATCCGCAGGTCAGAGAGGTCCAGTCCTAGAGGCTCAGGGGTTGTGGGGGGGTGCGGGTTCCCACCCCGATCGATCTGGGCGATCGCGTTCATATCCGGTTCTCCCGGAGCAGTTTCATGGCCGCGTCGAGGTCCACGCTGTCGCCGATCGTTCGCAACTGAATGACTGCCGCGGCGGCCCGCGCGGAAGCACTCGTGAATTTCAGCATCTCACATTGAGCGCGGACTTGACCCTTCTGCTGTTCCGTCAGGGTTTCGAACAGGGCGATCGATAAGAGCAGTTCTGGCGTGCGCTCCAGAAGCAGCAAGGAGGCAGCGTCTGGGAGCTTCGCGCGCACCCGCGGGTGGATATAGCGCTCGGCTAGCGGACTTTTCTGGCGAGCTTGGGTGCCGGCCTTGCGCTGTTCCGCAAAGCGATGGTTATTGACCACCCGGGGCGCTGCGGTTGCAGGGGGATAATGTCGGGCGATGCGGCCAGAGCCGCTTTCGTGAGGCGCTGCCGCATCACGCCGCCTCCATCTCTTCGGCTGGAGCCAGCGGATTCGAATACATGAGCTGCGGCCACCTGAGCCGGATCACGTCCGCGAGAGCGCGGATGCGCGACTTGTCCCCATCGAACGGAAAGTTGACGATCTCCATGAGCCGATCGCGCTCGCGGCGCAGGCGCGGATCCGGGTCCCCATCGCTGGTGCAGGGCCATCCGAAACCCCAACTGCCGTCCTGCTGTTGATGCAGCCCGACTTTGAAGCCGATACGATCGGCAGTCTCCATCCATGCCTCGGGATCGAAGTCAGTGCGCCCATAGGCGAGCAGGTTGCGACCGATGTCGGTGTCCGCGATGTCCCGATAGGTCGTCTGCTTGTCGATCGTCTCCAGCGTAGCTTCGTGCTCGTGGTCGTCGACCTGTATGTCCCACAGGTTCGCGGTCCCGGCTTTCTTCGTGGAGGTGACGCACCAGTGCCCGTTCGTGCTGCGCAGGCGGATATACTGCTTGATGATGAAGTCGCCCGGCGTCGTGCAAGGGGTCTCCGCGAGAGCTTGGTAGAGTTCGACCGACGCATTGCAGGCCGCGTCTATGTCCTCTTGCTCCTGTGCAGCTTCGAGGCGCACCTCACCGGCGCGCCACGCATCGAAGCGCTCCTGAATCGGTTGGCTCGACGCGCAACGCTGCATCCGGTGAAGGTCGGCGCAAATCTGGTCGGTGGTCAGGAAGCCATTGTCCAAACCAGCGCCGCGACTGTCGTTGGCGACCATCTTGGTGATGAGCTCCATCGGAGTGTAGGCCGGCGTGGACCAGAACACCGCGTCCGCCGCGTCCAGGCGCTTGCCCGCTCGATCTTCAGCGCCGTCGTCATTTTCGTCGAAGGTGGCATATTCGCGCATGGCGGCTTCGTATTCTGACTTCGCCTCGCTGAACGCCAAAGTGTAGTGGAAGCGCATCGGTGTTCTCCTGTTGGAACGCGGCCGAGGAATTCCCCGACTGATTGTTTTCATATCATCACGAAGGCTGGCGAACAAGCACGAACTGATATAGTTCAGATCAGATGATCTCGATCGAGCAATGCCGCGCCGCCAGGGCGTTACTGGACTGGTCGGCGCAGCGGCTGGCAGACGAAGCACGCGTCGGCGTGGCAACCGTGAGGCGATACGAGTCCGGGGCAGCGATCGCCGACGCTTCAATGCTCGCGATCGAGAAGGCGCTCAGGGCGGCCGGTATCACCTTCGTCGCCACCGGTGAAACATCGAAGGGCGGCGGCGAAGGCGTCCGGTTGTCTACTACCGGCTTACGGTAACCACGAGCACCACTCCGCCGCGGCGATGAACCTCGACATGGCAGGAGCAACAGAGCGCCCGCATGTGGCGCCAATCGTTCCGCTTGGGATGGCCTTTCGGCAGGTCGTGGTGAGCTTCGGCCGACGGACGTCGATGGCATCGCTGACAGTTCGGGTGGGCATCGAGGAACAATCCATTTCGCTTCTGGCGGCTGTTCGGCTTCGTCGTGCGGCGCTTCGCGCGCCACGCTCTGGGGTTACTCATTTCTTTTCCTTTCAGTGGCAGTTGCCAGCCGCCACCGTCCCACCGCTCTATCTGCTTGACCGATCGAGCCCGATGTCCGATTCCAACGTTCGACGGCAAAGGAGGCCGCCCTGGAGCACACCAACATCGAGGCTGATCCCCTGCTCTCCGGCTTCTACAGTCCGGCCGATGCAGCACGCCTTTTGCAGGTTGCGTCTCCGAAGTTGCGTGGCTGGCTCAACGGGTGGAGCAACAGCTCGGCTGGTCCGATCGTCGATCGCGACTTCAAGGACTCGCGCACGATCAGCTTTCTCGACCTGATGGAGCTGCGGTTCATCGAAGCTTTTCGCCGCCAAGGCGTCTCAATGCAGACGCTCAGAGCCGCGGCGGCGCGAGCGCGTAAGGAATGGGACCAGCCCCATCCTTTTGCGCTCTCTCGGGCCAAGTATCTAACTGACCGCCGCAGCGTCTTCGCTCAGGTCGCCGAGCTTCAAGGCGACCGGGTCACTTGGGACATGGCGACCGGCCAGCATGAAATGTGGGATGTCATCGAGGCGACGATCGCTAAGGGCGTCGAATTCGACCCCGTTTCGGAACTGGCGCGACGCTGGTATCCGCTCCCAGCCGAGTTTCCGCAGGTGGGGATCGACCCGGCTGTAGCGTTCGGCAAGCCCGCCCTCACCGAAGAGCGTATCCCTACCGCCGCAATTCATCGAATGTGGAAGGCTGAAGGTGGAAGCCTTAGCCGGGTAGCCGAAGCATTTCGCATCGGCGCTGAGGCGGTTCGTGCCGCAGTCGAATACGAGATCACGACGGCAACTTGAGGGTACGCGCCGACGAGCATATCGCTCCAGCGATTGTTCAGGCGATCGGCGAGATCGCTGCCAGCGACGGATTCGAGCTAACGTCGGTACTGGTTGAAGGCTTCGGCGGCAGCACCGATGTCCACTGGATCACTGCGTTCGCGAAAGACGGCGGTCACGCCATCCTGACGGCCGATACCGACTTCCTGAAACAGCCGCCACAGGTGCAAGCCGTCGAGCGCACCGGGCTGAAGGTCATCCACTTGCCGTCCGGCTGGGCGAATGCATCCCGAGCCATCCAGGCGGGCCATCTGATGATCTGGTGGCGTCGGATCGAGGAGCAACTGTCCGCCATGAAGCCGCGCGAGTGCTTCACAACGCCGTTCTCGGTGAACGACGCGGCTCCCTTGCGGAAGGTTGCAATCGACTTCCAGGCCATGGGCAAGAAGGCCAAGAAAGCCAACCGCGTTGGGCGTTCCGCTAGCAGATGAGGGGGTCGGGCGTTGACGACCAATCTGCCTGAAGATGTCTACGCCAAGCTGGATCGTGCCGCCGGACATTTGGCCGAACTTGCGCGGGTGGAACAAGACCTGCTCGCCGCTGCTCGACCTCGAGTAGAGCTCGACCAAAGGGGCGAACAGCCATGCTATCGGTTCCGCCGCGACGCTCCGCCGGGACAGGTGATTGGCGCGGCTATCGGCGACGTCGTGCACAACTTGCGCTGTGCGTTGGACTACTCCGCTTGCCGGCTCGCCACGAGGCACTGCGCCGCTGCGGATCTTACGAAGGTGCAGTTCCCCTTCGGATCGGAAGACGAATGCTTAAGATCGCGCGATTTGCGGGCCTTTTCGGGGATTAGCACCGATGGCCGCGACCGCCTGGAACGCGCACGAACCGCTGGAGGCCGAGCACTTCATCTACTCCGCGCACTGAGTAATCAGGACAAGCACCGCCTGATCGTCACGCACTTCTTCCAAACCGAAGAGGCCGGCTTCACCGTCGATCTGGCCGGAGCAGAGGGCACCGTAACCGCTCCCGCACTCGACATGTGGAAGGTGAACGTGCCGCTCGAGGACGGCGATGTTCTCGCGGTTGGACACCACGCTCGGTTCACACCCAACTTTGCCTTCATGCTGAGCTTTTCGATCGACGGTTTCCACGGGACCTATCGGCTATCGGTACTTTCGGCCATTCAGGCGAAAGTCCATGAGGCACTGAGCGAACTCGCGCCGGCAATGGGATCGATACCGAAATGACTGGTCGCAAAGATGGCGGTGCTAGCAACGCAAGCGGCAAAGGCGCCAAGTCACTGAAGACCCTCGATCTCGATAAGCTGATATCAAAGTACGAAGCTGCCAGTCCGGTTGGTCCCGTAGTGATCCGACGGCTCACGATGAGCGATCACATCGCCATCGAGAAGGCGGACAACGAACAGCGGCTCGACGCCAATGAACTCGTCCGACTGCTAATCGAACGGTCGGTCAAGCGCAGGGGGCAAGACGAACCGCTCGCGTCTGATGAGGTCATTCGCCTTAGCGGCGACCCCGAGTTCCTGGAGGAGCTGATCGCGGGGCATCCGGATCTGACCACCTTCAACGAGAAAGATGCCCCTACCGATGCGCAGGAGGGATCTGTCGATGATGACGACATGCCGCCGGTTCGAGGGGACGGAGAAACAGCCGGTGAATACCTGTTGCGTGCCTGGCGGGCGTACCACCGGCACTTCACCGCGAAGTTCCGCGGCGTCGGAGAGGCCCTTGCCAAACAGTTGTCCGGGCTGACCGGTGCGTTGAGTGCATCGGGTCTGCAGTCACTCACGAAGAACTTCGCCGCTTCGAGGGGCCTTCAAGAGGCAATCGATAAGGCGACCACTCACGCTCAGCCGCGATGGTCTCCCACGTTCGAACCCTCGCGCTTCGAGCCGATCGAGTTGCCGCCCAACCCTATCCACGAGACCAATGAGCACCTTAACCAGTTGGTGGGTTCGATTGATCAGATGCGCGATCTCGCCGTGAAGACAGCGGAGATGCAGCGTGGTCTGAACGACGTCGCCACCGAGATACTCGACAAGTTCGTCACTGGGGCGAATGCGGCGGAACAGGCATCGACGAAAAACCTGAAGATCGCGAAGATCGGCTTGGGAATCGCCGTTGCCTCGATCATTGTGACGCTTTTGGTTTCGATAGCGCAGATCGTAATGTCGGGCCCGTCCCAGCAGGAAACTGAGCAGATGAGTCGTATGGAAGCGTTAGCGCGGGATGCGCGTAATCAGTCAGCGCGTCAGGAGGATCTGCTTAAGCAGGTAGTCGACTTTGAGCGGATGCGGGCGCGGGACGCCGCAGAAGCTCGCAGGGCGGCGCAGTCTCGCGGCAAACCTAATTGACCACCTGAACCGTTCGAAAAAGCGGTCAATCTGTGGTAGGGCAATGGCATGGACCCCGTTCTCCGCACCAGCCTGATCGTCTTCGCCGCCGTCCTGCTGAAATCGGTCATCCTCGGCTGGTGGGAGCGCTTCAGGACGGAGAAGGCCAACCAGCCGATCCGGATGAGGCTCCGGGCTGGGCGCTACGTCGCCTGGGGCCCGGTGCAGAAGGTGCAGCACTACGGCTGGCGCCTCACTCAGCTCTGGCTCGTCTACATCGCCGTGCTGCTCGCGCTGCTCACTTACACGAAGCTGATCGGGCCGATCTTCTAGCGCGCCAGCTCTGACGCAATTACCGCGGTCGTTCCCGCCCCAATGTGTCCGGCGCGCTCAGACGCGGACTTCATCAGCTCCTCAAGGATGATGTCGTAAGCGTCCGCCCGATCCTTGATGTCTCGCAGGCCAGCTGCAGCGGTGGCAGGCGCATCGTTCAGGGTGAGGGGCACGATCTGGTCCGCAAGTTCGGTCGCTCGCCGACCCAGGCCCAACGCCCGGTAATCGCGGATTGCACCCGTAAGGCCGCGTCCAGCACCGGCCCGAAGCGCGGTGGCGACCGGCGCACCGGTGACGGCCGTCTCAAGCGCACCTTGAAGCATGGTTCCGCCCAAGCTCTGTTGCCCAAATGCCTCGTCAGCGACTTGGCGCTCTGCCGTGAGCGAATTGCCGACCAGCCGGTTCGTCGAGCCTGCCAGCTGCCCCTCGAGGTCACGCTGAAGTAACAGCCGGGCGATATCGGCGTCAGGACTGTCGGCGTACATCGTTGCCAGCCGCTGCTCCATCGCCGGGGTGTTCAGCACGCTGTTGAACGGATTCGCGCTGTTGCGATACCGCCCCGCCTGCTCGCCGAGCGCGGACTGAAAACCGAGGCGCATCTGTTCGACCTGGGATGTCGAGGCATTGGCGACATTCACGCTGAGCTGATCAGGCGACATGCGCATGGCGTTCTGGCCACGACGCATCGCATCCCGCTCGGCGGCTGGACCGGCGTAGGCGGCGCGGGCGGCGGCATAGTCGGGATTGGCAGTGTCCGCCCGCTTGAGCAGTTCCCGCAGCGTGTCGTTCACCGCGCGGCCCTCGTCATCCAGCACGAGCTTGCCCGTGGTCTTGTCGCGGTAACCTTCCACGACGTCATCGAGTCCGCGTTTTACGTAGTCGATCGTCTGCCATGACGGCTGGCGGATCATAGTGGCATTGCCCGCGTCGTCGAATACGAAGCCGAGTTGAACAGGATCGCGCCCCTCTTCGCGTGCGATCCTCACGGCGTTGTCGAGCGCCTTGGACATCGACGGCCGCGATAGAAGATCGTCGATCCGGAACACCGAAGCCCCAGGCGCCGAATAGGCTGCTTCGTAGAGCGGGCCAGCCGCGGTGCGGGCCTGACCGATCAGATCCTCACTGCGTTGCGGGATGTTCTCGATCGGGCCCAGGTCGCGCTCCACCGCCCCGAGGAAGCGGTCGTATTGCCCCTGGCCCCGGCGAAATAGCGTCTCGCGCGCACTGCCGGCCGCATTGGGCGAGCGCCGGATTGCCGCGCCGGTGAGAGTGTTCGCGGCGGGCGAAACGTCGGCGATCGTCGCTGGCACGCCAAGCTGATCGGCTTGGGTCAACGCAACTACGACGGGGTCGATATCGCCCACCGCATTGTAGACGGCCCGCTCTCCGCGGCTCAGGGCGTCGGCAGGGCGCTTTGGGCCAAACGCGCCGGGCAGACGCTTCCCGACTTGGCTGCCGATGACATTGCCTGCCACCGCGCCGCCTGCCCCCATGACGGCCCCCAAGAGCGGGTCGTCGGGGTTCTCGGTGGCGCCGTAGACGGTGCCGTAGGCGAGATCGCCCAGCGGGGCAGCCTTGCTTGCCACGCCGGTCAAACCGTAGCGGCCGGCCAGCCCACCGACGGCTGCGCCACCCGTAATCGCGCCGCTGACGCCGCCAACGACTTCGCCCAGCATCGAAGCGGTGGGGCTTTCCTCCCGCAGAGCAGCCATCTGGTCGCGCAAGATCGCGTTGGGAATACCGAAGCCACCCGCATTGGCGACGCCGGCGACGAACGCGCCCGGGGCTGAGCTGACGATATTGTTGCGCACCTGCTCGGTCTCGGTGAGCTCGCGATTGACGGCCGGGATGTTCAATCCGTTCGGCGCACCGCCTTGAGCCGCCCTCGCGTTGAGGTCAGGCACGATGGCCCGGTAGGCGTCGAGGCGCGGTTCGAATCCATACCGGCGATCGAGTTGCGCACGGAATGCGGCGTAACCTTCCGGCGTCAATTTGCCCCAGTTGTCGCGCAGGTATGCTTCATGCGCCGCCTGCATTTCCGGCGGAATCAGCATGCTGCCCTCGGTGGCGCCGCCGCCCGCAGCTTTCGGCGGAGGAATGCCGTCGCCGCCGCCTCCGCCTCCGCCAGTGCGGTTGAGGAAGGTCTGGAAGCGGGCGTCCGCAAGAAGCGGATCGTTCTGATCCGTGAGCCCGAGCATTGAGCGCCCCTTGGTGCGGGCCGAACCGATCAATTCCTCGAGCGTCTTCAACTTGGCTTGGATCTGGCCATCGGTATCTCCGGCGGTCGGAAGAATGCTCTGGATGAACAGCTTCTGCTCCGCTGGCGTGTTGAACTGCTGCCCGGTTAGCCCCAGCGCCGTTGCGATGAATGCGGTGAGCGACCCGGAGCGATCGTTGAACACCCGGTCCTGCTCGCGAATGAACGGCACGTAGGCCCCGGCACCTTCGAGTGGATTGCGGCCCTTGAAGTTGGTGTCGAACTGGGTGCGAAGATCGTTCACCCCAGCCGCAAGGTTGGCCAGGGTGCCATACTGATTCATCGCAGCGCCGCGCATCTCCGCCGTCAGCGCTCCGGCTCCGCCAGCCGCTTCGCCAGGCTTCACCCACCCGGGGATCGGCTCGATCTGGCCATTCGCGCCGACGCGCAGGCCCTTCGAGTAGAGCTCTCCTGCCAGCTGGGTATCGGCGCGCTGGTTGTCCGCCGTCCGGTCAGCGATTGCCCCTTGCGTGTTGGCAAGATCCGCGGCCGCTTTGGGGGCCTCATAGGGCGCAGCGGGGTTCGGGCGACCCACCGTTACCGGTTCCGGAGCGCCCCGCTGTTGCGCCGGCTGGACCAGCCGAATGGGATTGCCCTGGGCGTCCACCTCCCAGACGTTACCTGCCTCGTCGCGTGCCTGTGCCATCAGCGATTCCTTAGGGTGGCGAGATTGCCGGAAATGTATTTGCGGGTTTCGGGCGGAGCATTCGCGAACCAGCCATGTTCACCGTGACGCGCGAGCAACCTGTCGAACGCCCCCGGTCCCATGTTGTAGGCGGCCCACATCTTGCGCAGGTCGCCGCCATAGCGCCGCTGCATCTCGGCTCGATATTCGCGCCCGAGCCGGTTCATGTCGGCGGGATCATTCGGATTGGCAGGACGAAGACCAAAGCCGGGGTCGCGCGCTGTCTCAGGCATCACCTGCATGGCGAACCGTGCGCCAGCCGGTGAGGTGACCGGCCTGCCGTTGATGTAGTCGCGATTGCGGCTCTCGCCGTGCGCCGTGACTGCATCGAGGGTGCTCGCGCTAACTCCCACCGGGAAACCTATCCGACGCGGGTTGCGTCGGTCCTCCTTCGGTAATCGGAGTGAGCTTGCCCACTGGCGCGGTGGGCAGAGAAGGCGCAGCAGCACCGCTGACGGGCCCCTCCGCATCGAACGGCATGAAGGTGAACGTGCCGTCGCCGTTGTCGACCTTCTGCCAGTTGAGCACCGGCTTCGGGTTCGGATCGGGACGGGTGAACATCACCTCACCGGTCATCGGATTCAGGCCGATGATGTCACCGTTGTTCGCACGCTGAATCACCGGTTCGACCGGCTTGGGAGTGCGAGCCTCGAGCGCGGCGAGTCCGGCCCGCTGCAACTGAGGGTCGAGCAAGGCCGCGGCAACCGGATCGGAGCCGTCGTCCAGCTTGGAGCCCGTCGATAGCGCCTGAGCGACAACCCTCTGCCGCTCGGCGTTCTGCGCTGCGGCGCGATCGGCCCGGCGCATTTCGAGCGCACCGGTTATACCGCCGAGGGCGCGCGCAGCCCCTTGAAGCCAGTGCCCGACGGGAGCCGTGCTGCCCGCTTCCTCGATCTCCTGAGCCGCGAGGTGGCGCGCGATCTCGATATCTTCGGGCGACATGCGCTTGCCACCGCTTCCCCAAACGAAGGCTTGCGGTGCGGGCGAGAGCGGCGTGCCAAGCCCGGGAGTGGCAGACGCCAAGTCCGCCGCGGGGGCGGGTGCTGGGAAGCGACCGGGATGCCGCATGTCGAAAAGCCCGGCAGGCAGAGCGAGCATTCTAGCCTCGGCCGCTGACTGGGGCTGGCGAGCGGTCATTCGGGCGCTCCTTCTGCGATACGAACGGTCGGCTCGCGCCTGCGCAGTCCGAAGAAACCGGCTGCGTTGCTTGCTACCAAGGCGCTCGCCACGATCGTATCGTGGTCAGCGGGCAGCGGCTGGCGCTTCTTAAGCCTCAGGGTTGGTCGACGCATCGGACGCCTCCTTTTCACGACGGGCGTAGAACTGGGCGCGCGCCACCACCTCGCATGGGAGCGTCGGAACCAGATCGTCGACGATGTCAGTGGCTTCTACGTCGCCTGCGGCGGACATGCGTTCATAGAGCGAGAGGCTCTCTGCGATGAACTCCCAGCCGAGCGGGACCCGACCGCTGTCATGCAGACGGGCGCCTGCCGTCAGCAGGAGCGTTGCTAGCATCTGTGCGTCGGAATGGTCGCCGTTGGCTGCGCACATGCGCGCGACGAAGAGACCGCTCGCGGCCATCATGTCGTCATTTGCGCCAGCCGGCCGGGCAGGATCGAGCCGATCGCACCAAGCCTGCCGTATGCGGCGCTGGGCCGCGAGGTCGCCGGAGGCGGCACTCCGAATTATCGCCGCAGCGATCGGCGGCAACGCCCCGTTCGGCTCTATCTGATCGCAGGATTCGGCCACAGCATGAACTCCGCTTCCAAGGTCTTCGGAAGCGCCTGAGGGAGTTCAACGGCACTTAGGATGCAGCGGACCTAACATTTTTCGGCCCGAAAGGCAAGCTTATGCGCAGGGAACGATCAACGGGCTGATCGCCTTCACAACCAGCCGAGCCGCAGTGTTATGCCTCTCCTGCGGATTCTCGCGCAATTGCGCCACTACTAGATCCCGCACCTGCACGCCCGTTACTCCTGCGGCGAAGCAACTCGGCTGGTTCGTTTCAGCGCGAAACGTCATGTAGGCGTCCATCGTGCCTTGAATATAGCCCATGCAGTTACCGTGCTCGATCAGGCCAGTGGGCGCATTCAGGTCGGTTCCGCATGCGGAGTGCAGATCATTGCCCGACTTGAAGATCGAGAGTTTCGTTTGAGATAGCGCCGGCTGACTCAGCGCAGCGAGAGCAATCAAGCTGACCAATCGAAACCTCATTTCATCATTCCCTGCCGCTGCCGTGAATTGGGCATGGTACCCCACCACCGCAGTCCTATCGAGTGTGTACTTCCTCAAAGACTGCACGTGCGAATGCCTTCCGCGTGGCCTCCGAGCGGCGACGGTCGTCCAGGGAAATGACACCGCCGTCAGTGGCGGGCTCGAGCGTGGAGAGATAGGCCTCCAGTTCGGACGCGCTTCCAACGGTTGCGGCCACCGCGCGAATCTGGCGCATGTCGCTCTCAGTGACGCCCGGGTCCCGGTCGGAATGCGCCGAAGAACGGGCGAGGTGCTCCAGTTTCGCGAGCCGCTTCTCCATGCTCATTTCAATTCCCCTCCGGCTTGCTTGCAAAAGGCTGAGCCGGACGGCCGGGCAGAACGCCAGTTTCGTTGAAACGGCGCAGATGCTCGTCGATCGCTTTCTCTGTCGGTGGAATCCCTTCGCCTTCGAGAATGTCGGCAATCAATTCACGGTCCGTCATGTCGGCGACACGTCGTGATCCACCTGACGCGGCTTGCTCGCGCTCCAGCTTTCCGAGGCGATTTGAGATTGAGGACATGTCTAGCTCCTTCTGGGGGTACGTGCTTCCTCGAGCGCCGCAATGCGGGCTGCGAGTTCGGCGGTTTCGAGAATGGTCCGGTGCGCGGTGAGGAGTGTCATCACCCGACCGGCTTCGTCGGGCGTAATCTCGCCGGTGCTGACGGCTTCGATGAGGGCCGCTGATGCCGCCACGGCGTCGGCAGGTTTCTCGATCCGCGGCAATTCGACAGAGACCGGCGCGTCCTTGCGCGCGGGAGCCAGCCGTTCGAGACAAAGACGCAGCGCGGTCGTGTCCCCTCCGAGTGCGAGCTCTACGGCCTTCCGCGTCAGCTTTTCGTGCTCGCCTTCCAGCAAGGCCTCGATCGCGAGCGTCGTGCGATGGCGCGCACCCTTCGGCCGTCCTGGATTGCCGGGTTCGAATGGCCGGCCTCGCGTTGTGGGCGCGTTTTTTCGCGGCTGGGTCATTACGCCGCCCCGACCGTGTCTTGCCTGGGCCTCGAAGAAGATGCTGCTAGTTGCTGCTTGCGCGCGCGATGCGTTTGGGAATTTCCTGCAAGAGAGAGGGCCGAGAATTTTTTATATCTCGTGCGCGCAAGCAGCATCTGACAGCAACTAGGCTGCGTATTCATATTGAGGGCGGAAAGCCTGAACGACGGCTGGTGCCGATGGGAGTCAGGACCTGAAATCGAATGTGGTCTCGTGACCCCTGACAGCAACTTACCGGCATAGCGTGCTCCTGATGATTTCACGGGCGGCAGCGCGCCGCTCGATCTCTTCCTTGCCCCGATCGGCGAATCGTTCGTGGACCAATGGATTGACGAGAAAGCGCGGCTTGTTGCTCTTGGGCGCAGGCTCGGCCCATTCGCCCCAGCCAAACGCCTCGAGCTTCTCACACAGCGTCCGAACTTCGTCCGCGGTTACGTGGCGGAACGACTGCGAAGAACTCTGGACGTCCCGAGCCTTCACCTCCTGGACGCCCGTGCCGACGATCCACGACGCCAGGTCGACCAGCTGCTCATGGCCAGCGGATAGCCCGAGAATGCCTGCATAGAAGGCGATCGCGCTCGGACGCAGGAATTGCTCCATGAAAGCGGCAACGCAGTTCGCTGTGTCGCCTGATACCTCGGCTGGCGGATGCAACTGCTCGGCGTTGTCGACGCAATGCCAAAGCACGCACAGGCGGGCGAACAGGCCGTCATACTTGCCGAAGTGGGCCGCGAGCTTCGGTGACACGCATTCAAGCGCGCGGACCAGATCCAGGTGCTCCTGCTCCAGCCTTTCGCGCACTGACCGTGCCGCATCGCTCAGCTTCAAAGGTGACGGCGTGTCGCCATAGCCGATCGGTCCGCTGCGTACCGGCGGCCGCATGACTTCCAGCCGTTCGATGAGCCGCTCGTAATCGGTCAACGTGGCGTCGGCCGGCACGTCGCGCCCAACCTTTCCGGGGCGCAGGATCACCGGCAGCAGGCGCTGGACCAGGCCATCGTCATGCGTGTCTCCGGCGATCGCACGCATTGGCTCCGGCTGGATGCCACCGAGCAGGCTGATCGAGCAGTTCGGAATGTACGACGCGCCGCGAGCAATGCGGTTGAGGCTGTAGGACCCGCCATTGAACGCCTGGAGCCAGAACCCCCGGTCCGCCTGCGAGCCCTTGCCGGGAGCGTACTTGTCCATCTGGCCGAACCAGCCGGAAAGCTCGTCCTGGGCGGAGAGCACTCCCCGCGGGGAATCACGCAGAACTTCCTGCGCGGCCTCGACCGTTGCGTCCGAGATGATCCGGCGCTCCTGCTTCGGTCGATCGGCTTCCTTGCGCTCCTTCGCCGTCAGCGCGTCGTATTGCTGCCGCTTCTCTGTGAAGGCCCGCATCAGGTTTGCATCGATGCGTTTCAGGGGACGAAGCGCAGCGCTCATGATCGGCGTCTTCTTCATTGACGGGGACCCGACGAGCCCGACCCATAGCCGGGCGCTTTCGCACCAAGTCGGATCGTGCCGTTTCACCTGTAGCTTGATCGAGTCAGGAATGGTCGCGGCGCAGACACACAGCGTCGCCATGGCGAGGCCAGCGGGATCTACGCCCATGATGTCCGCATGAGAGCGGACAAAGCGTTCCACGCTCTCGGGCAGAAGACCTTGTGGCAACTCGGGCGCGCCGTAGTGCTGCCAGAGGTCGACTGGCTCCGGCCTCGGAGACTGTTGAGCCGCCGCAGCTTTGGTAAGAGCGACGAGTTCCGCAGCAGTTCCGCCCCAATCAAGAATGTCACCTCCAGTGGGCAGGCCGGGGAGCTCGATCAAATGCGGTTTGCCCTCCGCCCGTTCGACCGCCTCGAAAGCACTCTGAGCCAGCCTGAGGCCGGTCTCGTCGTTGTCCGGAAGGATGAACACGGTGCGACCCTTCACGTATCCGGAGAATTCGAAGCTCTTCCAGTCCTTGTGAGAGGTGGCGAGGAGGCCCCAGCTTGCCAGCCGATCGGCCTTTGCCTCGCCTTCCGTCATGAACATGGGAACGTCGCGTGGCGCTGCGATCAAGTCAGTCAGGCGATAAGGAACCGGCTCGCATCCGCGCTTGGGGAGCCAGCCGCCTTTGCCGTCGGGATGATCGTAAAAGAAGTCCTTTGGACGCTCGCGCCCCGGCTCGACCCGGTGCTTGCGGTAAAGGAGGTCCCCGTCCGAACCGAAGTATTCAAAGGTCGCCACAACGGACTGACCGGCAGCCAGCCGCACGGCATGACTGGGGGCTACCTGCACCTCGCGAACGGGTGGACGCCACGGAATGACATCGTCACGGCGCTTAAGCGGCGCGAGAATGCCGCGATCACGGAGAAGGTCCTTTATCTCGAGCGCGGTCCGGCCATCCGCGTTGCTGCAATGAACGAGGAGCCCGTCCGGCGCACCAGGCTCGATGCTCGCCCAGCTTCCGCGATCCTTCGCGCTATGGCCCGGGGTGGGGAATATGGCGCGGTTGCCCTGAACATCACCGCCCATCACGTCTGCGATCTGGTGAAGAAGGCTCATGATTCCGGCCTCCGGACGCGATGCCCTGGCTGCCGATGCATTCGACAGCGCCGGTTCGGCTGGAACTTTGTCGATGAGATTGGCGTCGAGAACGTGAATTCGCCGCCACACTCGGCGCACTGCGAGAGCCAGCGAACGAGTGTTGTCTCCGTTCCGTCACGGCGCGCGTACGGAAGGCGGCCGCACTCGACATACCATTGTCCATCATGAAGGCGCGCGCTCATGCCGCGTCTCCCGACCGGACATCAAAGCGCCTCACGTTGGGGAGTGAGAGCTCCGGCGTCGCCGGTCCATCCTCGTCGACGATCGGGAGGCCGTGTCGCACGTCTGCTCGCAGGACTGCATCCCGGACGAGCCAACGTTCTCCCGGTGGGGTGTGAAACGGGCCTGTCCATTGATCGCCGGAGTAAGTCGCCTGCCATTGCCCTCCGGAAACCCGACGAAGGTAGATGGCTCGAACGGGCACCGCGCGATGAAGCGCCAGATTATCGAGGCGCCTCATACATCACCGCCGGCCATGAGCACAGCGAGGTGCGCGGCGCCAATATGCTTGGCGATCAAGGGCGGAATGACAGCGTTCGAAAGCTCTTCGGAGGCTTTCAAAACCTGCCGGCTAGTGCTAGATACTTGGTGTCCCGCCAGAGACATTTCGAGCCGCTGCCCTTGCCCAGGGTGGCGGCTTCGGCGTTTACGGGAGCCGAACCCGTTCATTTCGAGCATGGCCGATCACGCGGCCTGATCCACGAGGGCGCGAATGCTGTCGGTGCGCACCAGGGTGCGGCGACCGATTTTCACTACCTGGAGTTTTCCGTCGCCGATAAGCTCATACAGCTTCGTACGTCCAAGACCTGTTACTCGCTGGGTATCCGCGATCGTGACGGTGAGGGGTTCCATATTGCCGTACTCCAATGAACCAGCATGGGCGCTGGCGGACGGCAATCCAGTTATGGGACACGGCGATAGCGGGCCACCTATCGCACTTTACTGCGATAACCCGAGGTCGCGTAGCAGGTCTCTGTTGATCTGACGGAAGCATGTCCGATCTTCTGGGTCAGAGTCGAGCGCATGATAAATCTGCTCGATCGTTGCCCGGTCCAAGCCAGTGCCCGCATCAGTCTTCAGCGCTCGCTCTATTCTCGGGCCCGCCGCTTGGAAGTACTCGATCGACTTCTTACCCTTGCCTTCGCTGATGCCGAAGTGCTCGCTGGCATCCCAGATAGCCTGCTCTTTATTGCCGCTCGCCGCCCACCTTGAGCTGATCCAACGACCGATTTTCATCCAGTCGTGGCGCGCTGAAACGCTTTCCTGGTGGCGGCGATCCCCATCGTGATTAGCCAAGTTAAGTCGCGCCCCCGTGTCCTTTTCGTTGAGAAAGGCGGCCGCCAACCGCTCCCTAAGCCAAGGCTCAAGAGGGGCGTCGGATGAAAACAGTTCTGCGAGGTCGGAACGCCAAGACGCGCTTGCCCCCCCGAGGGCCGCGAGCGCTCTGATGTTGAGCCGAAGATCGTTGTCCTGCGCCACTATGCATTTGCCGACAGAGAGGATTGGTCAAGAAACTCGCCCCATGCGTCCAGCAACTTTCGCCGCATCTCTAGGAAGTTCGTGCGCTTGTATGCGCGGACAACCTTGTCGGGCACTTCGTGTGCAAGCGCCGCCTCGACCACGGGGTCAGGGATCTCCGGCATCTGCTCGGCCGCCCAGTCCCGGAATGAGCTGCGAAAGCCATGCACGTTCCACTTGAGCCCGGCATCGCGCAGCACCTTGTTCATGGTCATGTCGGAGATCGGCTCACCATGGCGATTGGCGAAGAAGAGCGCGTCCGGCTTCGTCGACCCGCCTGCCTCGGTGATCTCCGCGAGCAAAGCCAATGCCGGCTTATTCAGAGTGACGCTGTGCGCGATCCGCTCCTTCATGATGTCGGCTGGGCGGTTCCAAAGGCGTTTTGCCCGATCGACCTGGCCCCAGCGCCCGCGACGTATCTCGCCGGACCTTGATGCGGTCAGGATCAGCAACTGGAGTGCTTGGCGGCCCTGTGTCGGGGCTTTCGAACGCAGCTGCTGCACGAAGCCGGGCACGTCGGCATAGGGCATCGCGAGGTAGTTCTTGCCCTTCGGCTGCTTGGGCAGACCGATCGACACAGTCTTCCCGGGAGCCTCGGTCGATCTCCACCCTTTCGAATGGCTGAAATTCAGAACCTGGCCGACGCGCATGCGCACCTTCCGCGCCAGCTCCGGCTTCGTGGTCCAGATCGGCGCCAGCATGTCGCGGATGTGAGCAGCCTCGATGGTGTCGACGCGCAGGTTGCCGAGCGCCGGGTAGGCGTAGGTCTCAAGCGATGTCAGGAAAGCCGCGGCGTTCTTGTCGACCCAACCGGCCTTCATCTGCTCGTGGGTGTATTTGACGGCTTCGCGGAAGGTGGGCGCTGGCCGCCGGTCGCGGTCCCGCTCCGCAATCGGGTCGCGGCCATTCAGGGCGTGCTTGCGAAGCTCCGCCGCTTTCTCGCGCGCCTCAGACAGACTCAGAGCAGCAAGCGAGCCGAGCCCAACGTCCCGCCGCCTGCCATCGCGCTGGACACGCAACACCCATGATTTAGAACCGCTTGGCTTGACGAGCAGGTAGAGCCCGGCGCCATCCCCGTGGCGACCCGGCTTTGCATTTTTCACCTGCAGTGCATTCAGCTTCGCCATGTTCCCCACCTTGTTCCCACACTTTCGCGCGGTTCGGCGCGAAGGTCAACGAACAAAGGCGAAACGGGAGTGCGGAATCAACAGGGAACACAAGGGGAAGCGCGGCTGGTGGCGAATGATCGCGAATAGGCAGTTATGGTCCTGTCGGGTGCGCCAGTGCAGGAATGATGGGTTTTCAGCCGTTTCTTGATTCGCCCGGCATCGTGAAGACATGCACTCGCGGCCGATGCGGACGTTGTCCCGGAATATCTGCCCCGATCTGTACTGCAACGTGAGCGCAGAAGGCGTCACGAGGGGACGGCACGCCCTGCGGCTGTCGATGTTCGACGCTGGAGCTGATTCCCTGCGCCTTGGGAAAGACACGCCTTCACCAGCGCCAAGAGCGGGGAAAGTCGGAACAAGCGCCCCACTTCCCGAACACTCGGCGAAATCCTTGCTGCCAGGCGCGGCAGGCGCAAACAGGCCGCGCGATGTGGCGTTCGAATGCAGTGAGGAAAGCGGCGCCGCGACGCTGCCGCCCGACGTTCCGGCGGACCAGTCGAACATCTGATGCGCCCGGGCGGACCCGATCACCCGATCCGGCGGGTCATCCATCTGCTGCCGGGGCCATAGCCTTGCAGCTTCGGCCGAATTCGGGCCGCAGCCGCGCCTTCCGCGAAGCCGAGGCGTCTCCAGAACGGTTCCGCGCCGCCGACGGCGATGAGCTGCGCCTCTTTAATGCCATCGCCCGCGGCCAATTCCATCGCGCGTAGGGCGAGCGTCCGACCGATACCCGAGCCGCGGCCTTCGCGCGAAACGCCCAGGTCGTGGATGTACAGGACATCGCCTGGCGCTTCGGCGGTCAGGACCGCCCCCAGCGGCGGGGGCGCGTTCGCAAACCAGCCATGCGCGACCAGATAGCCGATGAGCCGCGCCCCTTCCCGCGCGGCCAGGCAGTAACTGCGCGGCAGCGCGATCCGGCTGAGGAAGACCGGGCGGTCCTCGACCAGCGCTGCGGGATAGACATCGTGCTGGATCGCAAGAACGGCCTCGACATCGGACACCTGGAGCGGATCGAGCCGAACCTGCGCTGTGCCCTGTGTCATCCCGCGCCTTCTAGCCGACCCGCGAACGTCGAGGGATCGTTTTGCTGAACGTCCGCGTCCGACCTGGGACACCGAGCCTGCCCGCGGGCGTTGCTTTCCTGCGCAATCGGGAGCCGGTCCGGAATGGCGGGGGACGCCCTTCAATTCACCTGCCGGTCGCGCCCTTCCCAGTATGGCGCGCGCAACTCGCGGCGCAGGATCTTGCCCGAAGGATTGCGCGGCAGGGCATCCACCACGTCCACGGTCTTGGGGCATTTGAAGCCGGCGATGCGCTGGCGGGCCCAGTCGATCACCCTGTCGGGTTCGGGCGCGGTGCCGGGGCGGGGGACGACGATGGCCTTCACCGCTTCGCCCCACAGTGAGTCCGGCACGCCGATCACGGCGACGTCGGCCACGTCGGGGTGGCCGTAGATCGCGCTTTCCACTTCGGCGGGATAGATGTTCTCGCCGCCCGAGATGATCATGTCCTTGATGCGGTCCTGGATGTAGAGATAGCCTTCCGCGTCCATGATCCCGGCATCGCCGGTCAGCAGCCAGTTGTCGGGGGACAGCACGCGCGCGGTTTCTTCCGGCTTGTTCCAGTAACCGGTCATGTTGGTCGGGCTGTTGATCGCCACTTCGCCGATCGTGCCGGGCGGCAGCGGGTTGCCGTCCTCGTCCAGGATGCGGATCTCGACCGAAGGCAGGGCCTTGCCGGCGGAGCGCATGACATGTTCCCGCCCCGGCCTGTGATCCTCGGGCGCCAGGCTGACGACGGTGCCGTAGGTTTCCGTCATGCCGTACATCTGCGCAAAATCGCAGCCCAGCCGCTCCACCCCGCGTTGCAGCAGGTCGAGCGGGATCGGGCTCGCGCCATAGGCCATACCTTCGAGCCCCGAGAAGTCGGCGTCCTTCGCATCGGGATGGTCCAGCATCATCGCCAGCGCGGCCGGCACCAGGAAGGCCCACTTGGCGCGGTAACGCTGGATGTCCTTCAGGATCAGCGCCGGATCGAACTCGGTATGGATGATGAGTTCCTGCCCGCCGTTCGCCGCGCTGGTGACCGATCCCACGCCGGCGATATGGCCGAACGGCATCGCGTGGATCAGCGTGTCGCCCGGGGCCGCGCTGAACCAGCCAAGGCCCTGGTCCTGCATGATCGGCCGCAGCACGGTGGCGTTGCGGTGCGTCAGCATGACCCCCTTGGGCATGCCGGTGGTGCCGGAGGTGTAGAGCTGCAGGAACACGTCGCCGCGGTCGATGGCGGCCGCGGCGGGCGCGTCGCTCTGCCCGTCGCGCCACGCGTCGAACGCGTCGTCCATCGTCATGCGCGGGCCCTCGAATGCCTGGCCTTCGAACATCGGTTCGACGAACAGCGCGGCGGCCTGCGCGTCCTCGACGATGTAGGCGATCTCCACCGGCGCGAGACGCCAGATAACGGGCACGATCACCATGCCTGCGCGCGCCGCGCCCATGGCGAGCTCGCAGGCGCGCCAGCCATTCTTGCCGAGATAGACCACGCGGTCGCCCCGCTTCAGGCCCATGGCGGCAAGGCCGTTGGCGACCTGTGTGGCGTGGCGATCATAGGTGCGCCAGTCGACCGTGACCTCACCATGGCGCAGCGCCACGCTGCCCGGAATGGCGCGCGCCCACTGGTCCAGCGCTTCGCTCAGGGTGCGCGAATTGTCGGGATAATTCATCAGCCTCTCCCCATCACGGCCCCGAGCGTCTGCCGTCTCGCGCGGCGAATCCCTCGGCTCGGGCAGGTTGCTGCACGCAGGCGGCGCGTGCAAGGCGCTAGTCGAAGCCGCGCTCCAGGAAACGCAGCGCGCAGCCGGCCAGCAGGGCGCTGCCGCGGGGCAGCGCGCGCTCGTCGACGTACATCCGGGGGCTATGGATGGCGCAGGCGCTGCGCCAGTCCTCGTTGTCCTCTGCCGCGACACCGAGGAAGAACATCGCGCCGGGCACCTGTTCGAGGACGTAGGAGAAATCCTCCGCCCCCATGATCGGCGCGGGCAGGGCGATCCAGTCCCGGGCGCCGAACAGCGCGGTCGTCACCCCCTCGCCGATGGCGACCGCGCGGGCGTCGCATACGGTGACCGGAAAGCCCGGGGTGATGGTGACGTGCGCCGCCGCGCCGTGGCCGGCCGCGATGCCTTGCGCTGTCTCGGCGACGAGTTCGTGAACGCGCGTCCGGTTGCGCGGGGTCAGCGTCCGGATCGTGCCGCGCAGGGTCACCTTGTCGGGGATCACGTTGTGGGCCGATCCGGCCTCGATCATCGTCACCGTCACCACGACCGCCTCCGCCGCGTTGAAGCGGCGCGTGACCATTGCCTGCAAAGCCGTCACCACGGCGCAGGCGGCCGGCACGGGATCGAGGGTGTGGTGCGGCATCGAGGCATGGCCGCCGCGCCCTTCGATCACGATGTCGAGCTGGTCCGCACTCGCCATCAGCGCACCGGCTCGCCCAGCGACCGCGCCGTGACGGGCGTTGGGCATGATGTGCAGCGCGAAGGCGGCTTCGGGCAGCGGCTCGATCAAACCGTCCTCGAGCATGTGGCGCGCACCATGAAACCCCTCTTCGCCCGGCTGGAACATGAATTGTACCTCGCCTGAGAATTCTCTTTGACGTGCCGCGAGCAGCTCGGCCGCGCCAGCGAGCATGGCCGTGTGGGTATCGTGGCCGCAGGAATGCATGCGTCCGGGGATGGTCGATGCGAACGCAAGGCCGCTCTGCTCCTCCATCGGCAGCGCGTCCATGTCGCCCCGCAGCAGCACCCGGCGGCCGGGCTTCGCGCCTTTCAACGTGGCAACCGCCCCCGTGGTGGAGCCCCCTTCCCGCCACTCGAGCGGCAGGTGGGCGAGGGCGGCACGCACCTTGGCAAGGGTCTTCGGAGTGTCCAGCCCCAGTTCCGGCTCGGCATGGATGGCGCGGCGCAGCGAGACGATCCGGTCGGAAAGCGCCTGGGCCGAATCGATGAGGTCGGGATGAAGCATGCCCGTGACGATAACGCGCGGCGCTGGCGCGGGCAAAAGTGTTCTGGCACGCCCCGCGGTGGGCGTCTAAAGGCGCCGGACCCATGTCCGCCATGCCGCCCGCACCATCAGCGTCGCCGAAGATCGGGCTGATCTTCAACCCGCGCAGCCACCGCAATCGTGCGCTGGCGGGCGAAGTGGCCGGCCGCCCCGACGTGATCGTCGCCACTCCCGCCCAGCGCGGTGAGCTGACTGCCGTCCTGGAAGGATTCCGCCAACAGGGCGTGCGGTGCATAGCGATAAGCGGCGGGGACGGTACGGTTCGCGACGTGCTGACCGCAGGTCTCGCGGTGTACGAGGACGACTGGCCCGAATTCGCGGTCATACCGGCAGGCAAGACCAATGCGCTCAATGTGGACCTGGGCGCGCCGAACCACTGGACGCTGGCGGGCGTGATCGATGCCGTGGCGCGCGGCAGCCGCATCGAACGGCGGCCGATGTGCGTGAGCGATCGCGAAGGCGGCGGGACGATGCTCGGCTTCGTGTTCGGGGCCGGCATCTTCACCACCGCCGTGCGCGCGGGTCAGGACGCGCATCGCCTCGGCGCGTTCGACAGCGTTGCGGTGGCGGCCACGGCCGCCTGGGGTGTCCTCCAGGGCCTGTTCGGGTCTGACCGCAACGTCTGGCGGCGGGGCGCCCCGATGCGCGTGCGCACCGGTGCCGATGCCGCCGAGCTGCCGCATGGTGGCCAGGGCGATCCGGACCGCCGTACGTTCCTGCTCGCTGCGACACTCGAACGCTATCCCTTCGGGATGAAGCCATTCGGCGATCTCCGCGGCCTGAAGCTGGCGGTGATGGATCACCCACGCCGGAGAGTGCTGGCAACGATTCCGATGATCGCGTTCGGGTGGAATGGCGACTGGCTGCGCGAGGCGGGCGTGCATCGTTGCTCCACGGACCGGATCGAACTCGATCTGGGCGACCGGTTCATTCTCGATGGCGAGGCGTTTCCGGCCGGATCGTACGTCATCACGCCCGGCCCTGCCTTGCGTTTCGTGGTGCCGTGACGTCCGCCCTGGAATCGCGTGTCAGCGCCACGCTTGACGCGCCGGTGACCGCCGAGGTGCGCGCAGCGGCAGCCATGATTGGGCAGGAAACCGGTGCGCGCGCGGTGCTGTTCTACGGGTCGAACCTCAGGACGGGATCGCTCGAAGGGGTGCTGGATTTCTACGTCCTTTTGCCGTGGCGGCAGCGGGAACGAATCTGGCCCCGGGTATCCTATCGTGAATGGGCGGGGACGCCCGGACCAGTGCGCGCAAAGATCGCCGCCATGTCGATGGAAACGTTCGCCCGGGCCGCGCGCGGGATGTCGCGCGACACTACCATCTGGGCGCGCTTCGTGCAGCCGTCAGCGCTGGCCTGGGCAGCGGATGAGGAGGCGCGTGCGCAGGTCGTGACGGCGATCGCCGATGCTGCGTGCACCGCCGGCCGACTTGCCGCCGCGCTCGGTCCGCCGCACGGGACGGCTGAGGATTTCTGGCGGGCGCTTTTCCGCGCCACCTACCGCGCGGAGCTGCGCGTGGAAAAGCAGGGGCGGGAGGACAGCATACTGGCGGCAGACCCTGGGCATTTCTCGGGCTTGTTGCCCCTCGCCTGGAGTGCAGCGGGCATCGCGTTCGAGCAGGACGGAAACGAAATCGCGCCACGCATTCCGCCGGCGGAGCGGCGGCGCGTCCTGGCATGGTGGAACGGCCGGGCGCGTCTTGGCAAACCGCTCAACGTGCTGCGTCTTCTGAAGGCCAGCACCACGTTCGACGGGGCGGCCGGATACGCCGCGTGGAAGATCGAGCGGCACACTGGGATTCCGGTCCCGCTCACCCCATGGCGCGAGCGGCACCCGGTGCTTGCGGCACCCGGAGTGCTGCTGCGGCTCTGGCGCGCCCGGCGAAAGGCCGCGCGCCGATCCGATCACATGTAGCGCATCCGGATGGAAATTGCTTTCGGCCCGTTGCCGACCGCGAACGAAGCCTTGTCGACGCCCGGCTTGCCGAGATTGAAGATGTTGATCGAAGGGTTGTTAGACATCCCGCCGCCGTCGCTGGAAAGATCGGTCTTGCCGTTGCCGTTGACATCGTGGCGGACCGCGATGGCATAGGAACCGGACTGAGGGAGCGGCACGCAGAATGTCATGGTGCCCGGCCGCGCCGGCGCTTCGATACGGTTCAGCCAGCGGCCGGACTTCAGCCAGTCGCCCGAAGTGGCGCGATAAGCCTGAACCCGCACCTTGCCGCCGCCCGTGATGCCGCTCACCGTGACCAGGGCGGCGGGTCCGCTGCCCGCGCGGCACTGGGCCATGTCGTTGCCGATCTTCTGACGATACTGCGCCTCGGCCGGCGCGGCGGTGCCGAGCGCGACAGTGCCAAGAGCAAGCAGGAAGGCGGTAATTCGGGTGGACTTCGCGAACATGGGGTATCCCTGTGGCGGGGCCGGCCGATGCGCAGGTTCATGGCCGCGCGCGGCCGAAACGCCCCTGTTTCGGGGGCCGATATGGTGTCGCGGGCCTTAATTGCCACTGAACTGGCGCTGCGGGCGCCCGCAGCGGGCGGGGATAGTGTGGTCGGGGGTAGTGTGGAAAAGGGTGTGCATCCGCTTGTGCCCTGCAGCGCGGGATGGTTTAGCGAAATGCAGGCATCAGGAAAGCGTCTGCCCCGTCCATGACCAGCCCGCTCATCAGCCCATCCATACTTTCGGCCGATTTCGCGCGGCTGGGCGAAGAAGTGCGCGCGATCGACGCTGCGGGCGCGGACTGGATCCACGTCGACGTTATGGATGGCCATTTCGTGCCCAATCTGACGATCGGCCCGGGCGTGGTGAAGGCGCTGCGTGCGCATACGGACAAGCCGTTCGACGTGCATCTGATGGTGAGCCCGGTGGACACATGGCTGCAGTCGTTTGCCGATGCCGGCGCGGATGTGATCACCGTTCACCCGGAGGCCGGTCCGCACGTCCACCGCACGGTGCAGGCGATCAAGGCGTTGGGCAAGAAGGCGGGCATCAGCCTGAACCCAGCCACGCCGGCCAAGATGCTGGACTACCTGATCGACGAGATCGATCTCGTGCTGGTCATGAGCGTGAATCCCGGCTTCGGCGGGCAGAGCTTCATCGCGAGCCAGCTCCGCAAGATCGAGGCAGTGCGCAAGATGATCGACAGGGCCGGCCGCCCGGTTCACCTGGAGGTTGATGGCGGTGTCGATGCGGTCACCGCGCGACAGTGCGTCGATGCAGGCGCGGACGTTCTGGTCGCGGGTTCGGCGACATTCAAGGGCGGGCCCGAACGATACGCGGCCAATATCGCCGCCCTCAAGGGCCTGGGCTGATGGCCGGCGCGGCGCTCGAGCAGCGGCGCGCCGCTTCGCAGCCGGCGGTCGGCGCGGCCATTCCCCTGAGCCCCAGATCCGAACCGCTGGTCACCGGGCCGTCGGTTCACGCGGAAAGCAACCCGACAAACGAAATCGGGGAAGCGGGTCGCGCACTTGCGCTTGCCGACTTTGCACCACCCGCCGTCGGCCCCGGCGATGCGCTGATCCGGTTTGCCTATCGCATGGGCGTTTCGTGTGCCACGCTCGCCCGGCCGTTCGGCAAGCCCGCCCGTCCGCGCCTCCTCGCGACGGTCGAAAGCTCGCTGACAGGCGATCGGTCCGCTGGAATGGCGCTTCGCGCAGGGCATTTCCTGATCCACGGGGTCAAGTTGCCGGTCACCCAGATGGACTTTTCGCCTCTCGCCCGGCTTGCTCCTCCCGTCGAGCGGACGGTGCACGGGTTCACCTGGCTTGACGACCTCGGCAGCTGCGCGGCGCGCGCGCAGTGCACCGCAACCGCCGAACGGGTCCTCACCGCCTGGCTCGACGCAAATGAGGCCGGCGGCAAGCGGACCCGGGCGGGGCCGGCGTGGAACGTCGAGTACGCAGGATGGCGCCTGCTTGGCTGGCTGGTGCACGCGCCCCTGATCCTATCAGGCCCGGACGCCCGCCTGCGCGGCCGCGTGCTCTCGGAAATGGAAGCGACCGCCCGTTGGCTCGACCGCAACGCCGGCAAGGCCCGGGACGGGCTGGGCGAGGTTGCAGGATGGTCGGCGGTCGTGGCGGCCGGCCTCCTTCTTCCCGACGGCAAGCCGCGCCGCCTTCATGGCGAGGCTGGACTGATCCGCGCATTGGGCGAACTGGTCGCGGACGATGGCGGTGTGCTGTCCCGCAGCCCCCTGGCGCAGGCCGAAGCGATCACGCTGCTGACCGCTCTCAGGGCCTGCTATCGCGCAGTTCGCCGCGACCCACCCGATGCCCTCGAGACGATGACAGGGCTGCTGGTGCCGCCGCTTCTCGGCTTGCTGCACAGCGACGGCGGGCTCGGTTCATGGCAAGGTGCCGGTGCCGTTTCGGCGGAGCGGATTTCCGCGCTGGTTGCGGCGAGCGGGGTGCGCACCCGCCCCCTCAAGGATGCGCGCCAATGGGGATACCAGCGGGTCACGGCGGGCAAGTCCGTGCTCCAGTTCGATGCCGCTCCGCCGCCGCTTGCGCGCCATGCTCGTTCCGGCTGCGCATCGACGCTCGCTTTCGAGTTCAGTCACGGATCGCAGCGTCTGATCGTCAATTGCGGAGGGGCCGCATTCGCCGGCGGGCAAGTTCCCGCCCGCATCGAACAGGGCCTCCGCGGCACTGCGGCCCACTCAACACTCGTGCTCGACAATGCCAATTCGACCGCAGTCCTCCTCCACGGCAAGCTGGGGGCCGGCGTCGGTGAAGTGGAAATCGACCGCCGCGTCCTCGCGCTCGAAAACGGCGGCGCCACCCGGCTCGAGGCGAGTCATGACGGCTACGTCAGCCGCCACGGGCTGCTCCACCGACGTATCTTGATCCTGCGCGACGATGGCGCGGAAATGCGGGGCGAGGACCTCCTCGTGCCGGCCGGCCGCCGCGGTAAACGGGGCAAGATCGCCTTCGCCATCCGATTCCATGTCGGGCCAGGCATCGAAATGGGCTTGAGCAAGGACGGCCGGGGCGCCGGCCTGTCCCTGCCCGATGGCAGCTACTGGCAGTTCCGCATCGGCAAGCTGGCCGAAGGGGTAGCGCTGTCCATCGAGGAAAGCCTGTGGGTGGATGGGCAGGGACGCCCGCAACCGATAGAGCAGATCGTTCTGCACGGTCTGACGCCGAGGAGCGGCGGCAGCTTTTCATGGCTGCTCAAGAAGATGGGATGATCTCGAAGTGACGGATGTGACAATCAGGCGGGCACTGCTTTCGGTGTCCGACAAGGACGGCGTGGTCGACCTCGGCATGAAGCTCGCCAAGGGCGGCGTGGAGCTTGTGTCGACCGGCGGCACGGCCAAGGCGCTGCGCGACGCGGGGTTGACGGTGCGCGATGTGAGCGACCTGACCGGCTTTCCGGAGATGATGGACGGCCGGGTGAAGACTCTCCATCCGATGGTCCACGGAGGATTGCTGGCAGTTCGCGACAACCCTGAACACGCCGCCGCGATGGAGGCGCACGAGATCGGCGCGATCGACCTCGTGGTCGTGAACCTCTATCCCTTCGAAGCGACCGTGGCGCGCGGTGCCGGGCGGGACGAAGTGATAGAGAACATCGACATCGGCGGACCGTCGATGGTGCGTTCGGCCGCCAAGAATCACCAGTTCGTAACGATCGTGACCTCTCCCGCCGATTATCCGGAACTGCTGGACGAGCTTGCCGCACATGACGGCGGCACTTCGCAGGCCTTCCGCCGGCGCATGGCGGCCAAGGCCTTCGCCGCCACCGCCGCATACGATTCCATGATCGGGCAATGGTTCGCCTCTGCCGACCAGCAGGAACGCTTCCCGCAATCCGTAAGCATGACCCGGACCCTCAAGGGCACTCTGCGGTATGGTGAGAATCCGCACCAGAACGCGGCACTTTACGTGCCGGCCGGGCCGCATACGAAAGGCCTCCCCCAGGCCGAACAGGTGCAGGGGAAGGAGCTGAGCTACAACAATTACAACGATGCCAATGCCGCGCTGGAGCTGGCGGCGGAGTTTCGCGGACAGCGGCCCGCTGTCGTGATCGTGAAGCACGCCAACCCCTGCGGTGTCGCGCAGGCCGGGACTTTGCTGGAGGCTTGGCAAGGTGCGCTCGCGTGCGACGACGTTTCGGCTTTCGGCGGCATCGTCGCGACCAACGTCCCGCTCGACGGACCGACCGCGGAGGCGATCTGCGAGATCTTCACCGAAGTCGTCGTCGCGCCGGGTGCCGACGCGGCGGCCCGCGCGGCCTTTGCAGCCAGGAAAAACCTGCGCCTGCTTCTTACGGACGATCTCCCCGATCCGCGCCGACCAGGGCAGACGCTGGCGATCATCGCGGGCGGCCTGCTTGTGCAGGATCGTGACAACGGCGCGATCACCAAAGCCGATCTCAAGGTCGTGTCCAGGCGCGCGCCGACCGAACAGGAATTGAAGGACTGCCTGTTCGCCTGGACCGTAGCGCGCCACGTCAAGTCAAACGCGATCGTCTATGCCAAGGACGGGATCACCGCAGGGATCGGGGCCGGTCAGATGAACCGCCGCGATTCAAGTCGCATCGCCGCAATGAAAGCTGCCGAAGCGGCAGACAAGTTCGGCTGGGCGGAGCCGCGCACCGTGGGCAGCGCGGTGGCGTCCGATGCATTCTTCCCGTTCGCGGATGGCCTCCTCGCGGCCGCAGAAGCGGGTGCCACGGCCGTAATCCAGCCCGGCGGCTCCATCCGCGACGAGGAGGTGATCCGCGCGGCGGACGAGGCCGGTCTCGCCATGGTATTTACGGGAATGCGCCACTTTCGGCACTGATCGCGGGCGGGCAGCGCGCGGCGCGGCGTGTTAAAGGCGCGCGGCCCGCCCCCACAGGGTCTGGCTGCGCAGGATCGCATGGGCGCAATTGTGCCCCGGCGCCCCGGTCACGCCTCCGCCGGGATGCGTGCCCGATCCGCACAACCACAGACCTGCGATTGGCGTGGCGTAGCTTCCCGCGCCGAGCGCCGGCCGCGCGGCCCATAGCTGGTCCAGGCTCATGCGGCCGTGGAAGATGTCTCCGCGCCACAGCCCGAACTTTGCCTCCAGCGCGCGGGGGCTGTGGACCTGTTTGTGGAGAACCAGTGCACGGAATCCGGGGGCGTGGTGTTCGACGGTATCCAGGACGGCCTCGACCGCCGCGTCCTCCAGCTCTTCCGGCATGTCGGGATCGACGTGCTGGCAGAACAGGCTTGCGACATGATGTCCCGGAGGCGCGAGGCTGTCATCCACCAGGGATGGGATCAACATCTCGACGATCGGCGCGGCGCTGAAACCGCGCTCGGATGCGTCGCGCCAGGCGCGGTCCATGTAATCAAGGCTGGGAGCGATCACGATTCCGGCCTTGAGATGGGAATCGCCGGGAGGGGCGAATGCAAAGCGCGGCAGTCCGGTCAGCGCGACGTTCATGCGCAATGACCCGGAGCCCCCTGCATACATGGCCATCGCGCGTGCGAAGTCCGCGGGAATGGCCTCCGCCGGAACGAGCGTATCGAACAGCGGCCTTGGTCCGAGGTTTGCAATCACCCTGCGCGCGCGCACGTCTTCGCCGCTGGTCAACCGCAGGCCGACGGCCCGCCTATCTTCCACAAGGACGCGCTCCACCGGTGCGTTCGTCACGATTTCGCCACCCGCCTCGCGGACGGCCGCGGCCATTGCCTGCGTTATCGTGCCCATCCCGCCCGGGACGTGGCCCCAACTTCCCTTGTTTCCATTCACCTCGCCGAACACGTGATGCAGGAGCACGTATGCACTGCCCGGCGCATCAGGGCTGGCATAGTTGCCCACGCAGGCATCGAAGCCGAACGCGGCCTTGACCGGCTCGCTTTCGAACCAGCTGTCGAGAACCTCGCGGGCAGAGCGGGTGAACAGCGCCAGCACGTCCCGCTGCGCTGAGAGCGGGAGGCGCGCGACCTTTCGCGACTGCATAGCCATGTCGGTCAGCGCGACGAGGCCCCCGTCCGCTCGCGGCGGGATCTTGAGCACGAGGTCGCGCAGAACGTCTGCGACGGTTTCGAGCATGGCATAGTATGCAGGCAGCGTGTCGGCATCCCGCGTGGAGAAGCGCGCAAACTCCGCCTGCGTTGCTGCGACACCCCCGCCCAGCACAAGATAATCGTCCGGGAGCGGAAGGAAATTCGACACCGGCCGCTCGATCACGCGGTATCCGCGCCGTTCCAGGGCCATGTCGGCGATGACCTTGGGCTGCAGCAGGCTGACGGTATAGCTGGCGGTCGAATTGCGATAGCCGGGCGCGAATTCCTCCGTCACCGCGGCGCCGCCAACGATGCCGCGCGCTTCATAGAGCCGCACCCGGTGCCCGGCGCGCGCCAGGTAGAAGGCGCAGACCAGGCCGTTGTGCCCCGCGCCGATGATGGCCGCGTCAAGCATACCGATTTCCCCCCAACGCCTTCCACCCATCGTCACGGCTCGATGAACCGCGGGCAACCCTTCGATTAAGGGCCTCGCAATTGGCGCAACGCTATCCACATCGGACGCACAAAGGAAAGACGCCATGCGACTGTTGAAGTCGGACCTCTATCGCAACATCGCTCTCGGCTTCGTCGTGGGCACCGGTCTTGCGATGTTCCAGATTGCCCCCGAACTCGGCGCGGATGCCGTTCCTGCGGCGCGCGCCGCGCCGATGGATGCACCCACCCGTTGAGGCGGGCGCCGCTGGCCCTTGCTGCGTCGGCGATGATCCTTGCCGGATGTCAGCCAGCCGCGGCTGACGTAACGGCCGTCAAGACACCGCACCCCGTTCGGCCCGCCGCGGAAGGCGCGGGTCTCAAGACCGCCGTGTTCGCCGGCGGCTGCTTCTGGGGCGTGGAGGCCGTATTCAGCCATGTGAAGGGCGTGCGCAGCGCGGTCAGCGGATACACCGGCGGGACGGCCGCCAGTGCTAGTTATGATGCCGTCTCGGGCGGATTTACCGACCACGCGGAAGCCGTCAGATTGACTTACGATCCGGCCATCATTCGCTACGATCAGCTCTTGCGAATATACTTCTCCATCATCGCCGATCCCACGCTCGAGAACCGGCAAGGACCCGATGTCGGCACGCAATACCGCAGTGCGCTGTTCCCGGTATCCGCTGAGCAGAACGCGGTCGCCAAGGCCTATATCGCTCAGCTTTCGTCCGCCAGGGTTTGGGCGAAACCGATCGTCACTCGGATCGAACGGGCGCAGGCATTCTACCCCGCTGAAACCTACCATCAGGATTTCGCGCGCAAAAATCCCGAGCACAGGTACATCCTTCAATTCGACGCGCCGAAGCTCGCGGCCCTGAAGGCGATGTACCCTGGCGTCTGGAAGACATCCTTTACCCCGGGATAAGGGTGACTGGCGCTTCTGCCGCGGGCGCATTACATCGCGATCATGGCAAACCCGCACCAGCACCATGAGCACGCCGGCGTGGATCTGGCACGCGCAGCCGAGCGTGCGCTGACCGACGCCGGCGAACAGTGGACTGACCTGCGAGCGGACGTTTTCGCCGCGCTCTCAGTCCATGCCTCGCCCACTTCGGCCTACGATATCGCCGACCAGGTGTCGGCCCGCCGCGGCAAGCGTATCGCGCCCAATTCGATCTATCGAATCCTCGACCTGTTCGTGTCGAACAATCTCGCCATGCGGGTGGAATCGTCGAATGCCTATCTCGCGAACAGCCACCCCGGATGCCTGCATGACTGCATATTCCTGGTTTGCGACGAATGCGGCGAAGCGACTCACCTCGATAACGATTCGGTATCGCGCAATGTTCGCGCCTTGGCCGAGGATGCGGGTTTCAAGGCGGAGCGGCCGGTAATCGAAATCAGGGGCCTGTGTGCCGACTGCCGCTAAAGACGATGCTCATGAATTGCTCAGCGTTTGCTGATCCGCCTTTGATCGACAGCGTTGCAGCCCGCGTGTAGGGCAGAGAGATGAATTCGCGCCCACAGACACCGCTGCTCGATACGGTCGACACGCCTCACGACCTCCGCAAGCTCCCGCCCGAGGCCTTGCGCCAGCTCGCCGACGAGCTGCGCGACGAAATGATCAGTGCAGTCGGATCGACGGGGGGGCACCTTGGTTCGGGCCTTGGTGTCGTGGAGCTGACGGTCGCTATTCATTACGTGTTCGACACACCGACTGACAAGTTGGTGTGGGACGTGGGTCACCAGGCCTACCCGCACAAGATCCTCACCGGACGGCGCGATCGCATTCGCACGCTGCGCCATGGCGGCGGCCTCAGCGGGTTCACCAAGCGCAGCGAGAGCGAATACGATCCATTCGGCGCGGCGCATTCCAGCACTTCGATCTCTGCCGCCTTGGGCTTTGCTATCGCCAACAAGCTCAACGACGCCCCCGGCAAGGGAATCGCCGTGATCGGCGACGGCGCGATGAGCGCGGGCATGGCGTACGAGGCGATGAACAATGCGGAAGCGGCCGGGAATCGCCTGGTCGTGATCCTCAACGACAACGACATGTCGATCGCGCCGCCCGTTGGCGGGCTTTCTGCCTATCTCGCGCGGATAGTTTCAAGCAGCGAGTATCTCGGACTGCGCAGCCTCGCCAAGCGGCTCTCCGCCAAGCTGAGCCGGCGGCTCAACCACGGCCTGGAAAAGGCCGAGGAATTTACCCGCGGGATGGTGACCGGTGGCACCCTCTTCGAAGAACTGGGCTTCTATTACGTTGGCCCTATCGACGGCCACAATCTTGAGCACCTGATCCCGGTGCTGGAGAACGTGCGCGACAGCGAACAGGGGCCTATCCTGGTTCACGTCGTGACCAAGAAGGGCAAGGGCTACGCACCGGCCGAAAATAGCGCCGACAAGTACCACGGGGTGCAGAAGTTCGACGTCATCACCGGCGAACAGAAGAAGAGCGCGGGCGGCCCCCCGGCCTACCAGAATGTTTTCGGGGACACGCTAGCTAGGCTGGCGGAGACCGACGACCGGATCGTCGCGATCACCGCAGCCATGCCGAGCGGGACGGGGGTCGATCGGTTTGCGAAGGCGCACCCCGACCGCAGCTTCGACGTCGGCATTGCGGAACAGCACGCAGTCACCTTTGCCGCGGGCCTCGCCGCGCAGGGCATGCGGCCGTTCTGCGCGATCTATTCAACGTTCCTGCAACGGGCGTTCGACCAGGTGGTGCACGATGTCGCGATCCAGAACCTGCCGGTTCGCTTTGCAATCGACCGCGCGGGGCTCGTTGGCGCCGACGGCTGCACGCACGCCGGCTCGTTCGACGTAACGTATCTCGCGACCTTGCCCAACATGGTTGTCATGGCCGCCGCGGACGAGGCGGAACTGGTCCACATGACGTATACCGCCGCCCAGTACGATGCCGGCCCCATCGCGTTCCGCTACCCGCGCGGCAACGGCACGGGCGTCGCCTTGCCCGGCGAACCCGAACTGCTTGAGATCGGCAAGGGCCGGTTGGTGCGGGAGGGCACCAAGATCGCGATTCTCTCACTCGGTACGCGCCTTGCCGAAGCGATCAAAGCGGCCGACGCGCTCGAGGCGAAGGGCTTGTCGACCACCGTCGCCGACCTGCGTTTTGCCAAGCCGCTCGATACCCGCCTCATCGACCGGCTCATGCGGACGCACGAGGTGGTGGTGACGGTCGAAGAAGGCGCGATCGGCGGCCTCGGTGCGCACGTCCTGACGCACGCCAGCGACGCGGGATTGCTCGACGGCGGGCTCAAGATCAGGACCATGCGCCTGCCGGACCTGTTCCAGGATCACGACGATCCGGCGAGGCAGTATGATGAAGCTGGCCTCAACGCGCCGCAGATCGTCGACACTGTGTTGAAGGCACTGCGTCATAACAGCGCCGGAACCGACCAGCGAGTTGAGGAAGCGCGGGCGTAAGGCCCGCGTTCAGGCGCGCGCGAGCGCTGCGGCAATCAACACTGCAAGATCATCGGCCGGCACCGGTTTGTGCGGCGCGAAATTGAGGCAGGACTTGCCGTGCATCCGCGCACGAAGCGATGCCGGCATCTCGAGGACAAGCTCCGGATGACAATAAAGCGGCATCAGGTGTAGGGCGACGTATCGCTTGCCGGCTTTCACCGCGACGACGAACGCGGCCGCCGAGCCGTCGGCCGGGGCCGTGCTGTAAGAGAGATGACCGGCTTCATCGATCGTCGCAATCAAACCTGACGCTTCTTGGCGAACGAGCGCAGCGATCGTGTCGAATGCTTCGTTCATCTCAAGGCGCCCCCTGTCAGCCGCTGATGCCTGTAGCCTGTTGCGGCAACCTGCCGGGACTCAGTCGGCCCGTTCGATATCCAGCAACCTGACCGTGAACAGAAGCGTGGCACCACCCGGGATCGGACCCTTGCCCTTGGCCCCGTAACCGAGATCGGAAGGCACCGCGATCTCGATGGTGTCGCCCACGCCGGCCTTTGGAATGGCCATCTGCCAGGCCGGGATGAGCTTGCCGAGTGGGAACGTGGCGGGCTCTCCGCCTTCGGAACTGTCGAACTGCGCGCCGTCCGCGAAAGTGCCGGTGTAATGGACCATCACGGTATCGGCCGGGGTTGGGCGGGCGCCGCGGCCGTCGCCGGCTACGCGGCGCCAGAGAAGGCCGCCGTCAAGCGCCTGCCAACCAGGTTGCGCGGCGCGCTCGGCAAGGGCGACCTGCTGCGCATTCATCCACGCGACATCCTGGCTGCGATCGGGCGGGCCGGCAGGTGACTGCGCCAGCGCCGCGGCGCCCACGATAAGCGCCGCGCCCAACGCGAGCGTCGCGCCGCCGTGGTTGGCGAAGCCGAGCTTCACCAGTCGTACGCCTTGGGCAAGTCGCTTTCATCGAGGTCGCGGTAACGATCACCGAGACGTTTCTGATGGCCATCGCGCGGCTGCTCCACGCCATCGATAAACACGCGTTCCGGAGCGCTGGCGTTTTCCAGCGGGTCACCGCTCCATACGACGACATCGCCCGCGGCGCCTGGTGCGAGCACGCCGGCCCGGCTGCCAAGGCCGGAGATTTCAGCCGGGACCGAAGTGATCGCGGCAAAAGCCTCGCCCCATGAAAGCCCGGTCGCGCCGGGCACTTTGGTCAGCGCGACCAGGTTGCCGGCAAACTGCTTCAGATTCCGTGGCTGGTCGCCGGTCGTGCCTGCGAGGCCTCCCAAGGCGACCTTGACGCCTGCGCGAACCATGCGGCCCACGTTGGACTGCGTCGCTGCGAGTTGTTCGAAGCTCGAAGGCAGGTCGTCGACGGGGTCGGCGATTACCGGCACATTTGCCGCGGCGATCTCGTCCGCCGCTCGCCACCCTTCGCTGGCGCCCACGAGCACGAGGCGCAAGCGCGGGAATTCGCTGCGAAGCGCCAGGACCGAGCGAATGTCGGATTCGCGCTCCACCGCAACATAGAGCGGTTGCTGTCCGTTGACGACTGGCACCAGCGCGGCAGCGTCGAAGCGGGTCAGCAGCACATCATCGCGTTCGGCCTGGGTATCGACAAGGCGCGTGTCGATCGGAATGTCATCGCCGGTCGAGATCGTCGCGGGACGACTCCCGCCGGGGATCACCCTGCTATCAGCGCCGTACTGGCGCGCTTCGCGCAGCGCATTGCGCAAGACTGCGTGGGCGCTGGTCCGGCTGCCGCCCGCAAGGCGCGCGCCGTATTCGCCCAGCGCCACGAGCTGGAACGCGCGCGGCCGCACGACCATGTCCCCATCCGCACCAAGGTCCACCAGGGCGCCCTGACCACCGAAGATCGAGCTCGCCGGCACCGGGAACACGCTGGCCCGGGTGATCCCGCCATCCCGCGCGACCCGGACATGTTGCGAGGCGGGGTTCAGCGCCGGCACCACGTCCAGCGCGGCCCCAAAGGGGGAATTGCGCGCCGCAGTGTCATTCGATTCCCCCACACCATCGGCATCCAGCAGGCCGAGTGACGTCATCGCGAGGAAAAGGCCCGGGGTCACCCACTTACCGGTTCCGTCGATCACCTGCATGCCGGCCGGAATCGCCGCGCCGGCACCGGCGGCAACGATGCGTCCGCCGCGCACGATGACCGTCGCCCCCTGGACCGGCTCGCTGCCGTCGCCGGTCGCGACGGTGGCGTTGGTGATAGCGAAATCCTGCGCCACGGTCGGCGCGGCGGAGAGCGCGAGCAGGCCCGCGCCAATCAGCAGGCGGGCGATCATTTCACGTCTCCTTCACCCGGTTGGCCGAGCTCGAAATCACTCACTGGCCGGCGCTTGAGATCGTTTGCGTCGTACATCAGCGCGCCATCGATCCAGACCTTTTCGGGCCGGGAATAAACGCTGAGCGGGTTGCCGTTCCACAGCACAACGTCGGCCATCTTGCCGGGAGCGAGGCTGCCCGTGACGCCGTCGATGCCCATCGCCGCGGCCGGGTTGAGCGTGAGCCAGCGGACAACTTGCGCATCCGAGATGTCGATCCCCGCGCGCCGACCGGCGGCCTGTGCCTTCGCTGCTTCCTGGTTCAGGCGCTGGATGCCGTTTTCATCGTCCGAATGAATCACCACGCACGCGCCTGCGTTCTGCAGATACGCAGCGTTTTCAGGAATGCCGTCATAGCTTTCCATCTTGAAGCCGTACCAGTCCGCCCAGACGGCCGAGCACACATCGTTGGCCTTGAGCAGATCCGCGATCTTGTAACTTTCGACAGCGTGATGGAACGCGGTGACCTTGTAGCCCATCTCCCTGGCCATATCGAGAACGAGAGCCATCTCGTCAGCGCGGTAGCAGTGGTTCTGGATCAGGATTTCGCCATCGAGCACGCCGGCCAGCGTCTCGTTCGCGAGGTTGCGGCCTTTGCGTCCATCAGCCACCCACTTCTTGGCGTCGAGCCAAGTCTGCCGGTTGACCGCGAAATTGCCCATACGAGTGGATGGCATGCGCCCCTTGCCGCCATAGACGCGCTTGGGGTTTTCGCCGCAAGCCATCTTCATGCCATAGGGTGCGCCCGGAAACTTCATCCCCTGCACGGTGCGTGCCGGCACGTTCTTGAGCGTGACGGAGCGGCCGCCCATGAGGTTGGCCGATCCGGGCAGTATCTGCAGGCTGGTGACTCCGCCATTCGCGAGCGCGCGGCTGAATCCCGGGTCCTGTGGCCATACAGAATGCTCCGCCCAGACTTCGGGAGTAGTGGGGTCGGTCGCCTCGTTGCCGTCCGAGTGCGCCTCAACGGACGGTGTCGGGTAATCGCCAAGGTGCGAATGGATATCGATGATGCCCGGGGTCACGAATTTGCCGGCACCCTCGATCCGCGTGTAGCCCGCCGGTACGGCAAGGTCCGGGCCGCCCACGGCCACGATCTTGCCTCCTTCGAAGAGCACCGTGCCCCCTTCGATCTGTCCGCCGGCCCCGTCGAATACTGTCGCGCCGACCAGCGCCATAGGCGCGCCGGGGTAGGGCCGGTAGGTCGAGGGATACGGGTTCTTGTCGATGGCCGCGGCTGTGGCGGAACTTGCGTCGGTCTCACCGCTGTGCGTCGTTGCACAGGCAGCGAGCGCCAGCGCGCACGTGGTGGTCACACTCAATCGGAGAAGGTTCATCGGGCCCCCGGAATAAAGCGGGGCGCGAAATCCATCGCGCCCCGGTTCGGTTTTTCAGCGTGTCAGGTGTTCGGGCGGGTTGCCGGATGGATGCCTGCCCCTTCAGGTTCACGCGGACCCTGCGCCTGCCCCAGAAGGTCGTCGCCCACCGTGTCGTCGCGCAGCGTGTCGAGGTGCATCAGCTTCTTGACCAGCGGGCTGACGACCAGAACAAAGACGCCGACGCCAACGGCGACCCAGCCGACCGTGGAGTAAACATCGAGCACGACCTGCTTGCCTGCTTCCTCGCCCACGCCTTCCGCGCCAGTCGCCGAGGCGATCAGGCCGGCGGCGAAGTTGCCGGTTGCCGAAGCAAAGAACCATACGCCCATGATCAGCGATGCCATGTGGGCCGGGGCCAGCCTGTTCATTGCCGACAGTCCGACCGGGCTGAGGCACAGCTCGCCAGTCGTGTGGAGCAGATAGATCAGGAAGATGAACAGGACCGGCGTCGGTACGTCCACGCCCACCGAGTTTGCACCCCAGACCAGCACCAGGAAGCCGAGACCCACCTGGACCACGCCGAGACCGAACTTGAACGGGGTGGACGGTTCCATCCCCTTGCGGCCGAGCACGGTCCAGAGCGTGGCAAAGATCGGCGCCAGCAGGATGATGTAGATCGCGTTGATCGACTGGAATACCGAGGCCGGAACTCCGCCGCGTTCGACGTGACGATCGGTGAACAAGTTGAGGCTCGATCCCGCCTGTTCGAACAGCGCCCAGAAGATGATCGACGTGATGATGAGCAGCAGCGCCGCGAAGATGCGGTCGCGATCTTCGGGCTGCAGCTTGGTGACTGCCGTGAACAGGACGTAAAGCACCAGCAGGCCGCCGAAAATGCCGAGCAGCCAGCCAACAACAGCCTGGTTCTGCACCAGTACCCAGGCGAGGGCGACCATCACCAGGCCAACACCGTACATCGTGAACTCGCGACCCTTCGCCAGCGGCGTCGGCGGCTCGCCGCGGCCAAGCAGAAGCCCTTTGCCGACCACGAACACGATCAGCCCTGCAAGCATGCCGATGCCGGCGAGCCCGAAGCCGTAGGCCCAGCCATAGGTTTCTCCGATGTACCCGCACAGGAGCGAGCCCAGGGCCGCGCCAAGGTTAATCCCCATGTAGAAGATCGTGTAGGCGCCGTCGCGGCGGACGTCGGTGCGGGGATAGAGCTGGCCAACGATCACCGAGATGTTCGCCTTTAGGAAGCCCGAGCCGACGATGATCAGCGCCAGCGCGAGCCAGAAGATGTTGATCATCGGGTTGTCGGTATGGCCGACCGCCGCCTCGCCCTCGAACGCCATGAAGAAGTGGCCGAGTGTCAAGAGCACGCCGCCGAACAACACCGCCTTGCGCTGCCCGAGATATCGGTCGGCGAGGTACCCGCCGACGACCGGCGTGATGTAGACGAGCGCGGTATAGGCACCGTAGATGATGCCAGCCTCGCTGTCCGAAAACAGCCAGTGCTTCGTCAGGTAGAAAATCAGCAGCGCCCGCATGCCGTAATATGAGAACCGCTCCCACATCTCGGCGAAGAAGAGCATGAAAAGTCCCTTGGGATGCCCCAGGAACGTGCCGGCGGAATCGCCGTGCGGTAGCGGTTGTGATGCCATGTAGGAAAACGCCCTCGTTGAATCCTCATGCGGGCCCGGTCTGTGCCGTTCCGCCCGCTGAACGGCGGCAACCTAGCGCCTTGTTCGCCCATGTGAAGCAATTGTTTCAGGCCAGGCGCACGGTACGGGCGTTGGGGGGAAACTTGACGCGAACCGCTGTATTATGTCACTGTAGCACCTCAGCCGAGGAACCGACATGACACAGCAGAGCCGCCCGGTGTACCTGCGACTGCGCGACCTGGTCGCCGCGGCGATCATCGAAGGCCGGTATCGCGAAGGCGAGATGCTGCCCTCGGTCCGCGCACTGGCTGCCGAGCAGGGGGCCAATCCGCTGACGGTCGCCAAGGCATACCAGCAATTCCAGAATGACGGCCTGGTAGAGGTTCAGCGGGGCGTTGGCATGTACGTCGCGAAGGGAGCTGCGGACAAGCTGCGGCGAGCCGAGCGGGCGAGGTTCCTGGATGAGGAATGGCCGGAACTGCGCGCACGGATGGAGCGCTTGGGGATCGACGCGCAAACCCTTATCGCGGGGATCGAAGCCTGAACCCGCCGGCTTGACGGTTGCGCATGCGCACACGGTCTGGCAGATTGATCCATTACGGACTGGTCGCGCGGTTACAAGGCGATCGAGAGGCTGACAATGATAAGGTCTGAACTGCTGCAGGCGCTGGCGCGAGAGAACCCCGAACTGCGCGCAGACGAAGTCGAGCAGGTGCTTGACATCTTCTTCGATGAAATCGGCAAGCGGCTGGCCGAAGGAGGCCGGGTGGAGCTTCGCGGATTTGGTGCGTTCTCGACCCGCGAGCGGGGCGAGCGCAAGGGCCGCAACCCGCGCACCGGGGAGGCGGTCGATGTCCCCGCCAAGAAGGTGCCCTATTTCAAGCCGGGCAAGGAAATGCGCCGCGTCGTTAACGACGGCTGATTGCCGGGCGTTTGCCCCTATTCGAACGTCGCGCTAGAGGGCGGCCCTGCGCGGGCGTGGCGGAATGGTAGACGCAGGGGACTTAAAATCCCCCGGGCCTTGCTCGTGTGGGTTCGAGTCCCACCGCCCGCACCACCATCCCGCCGCCCCTGACCCCGGCAATCTGTCGCCGACCGTGGGCTGTACGCAGTCGCCTGATAACCGGGCATTTACCTGTGTGCGCATAGCCACGGGACATGCGCCGCACCCAAACGGAGGGGCGCGCTGGCGGCGTCAGTGCCGCGAGCAGGGGGTTCGCGATGGATTTGAGCCGCATCGAGGTGCCGCGCGCTGGCGCGCGAGCCAGCGACAGGGACGTCCCGAACGCGCGGGCGGCGCCGCGTTTCACTCTCCTCATGCGTGCCGCGAAGCTGATCGGTCCGGATGGCGAATTCCTGTGCGTGATTCGCGACATCTCCGAAACAGGCATTAGCCTGCGGGGCTTTCACCGCCTCCCGAGCGGCCCCGCGCTCGAGCTGGAGTTGCAGAGCGGCGACCGCCATGCGATCGAACAGGTTTGGCAGCGTGGCACTGAATCGGGCTATCGATTTACCAGACCAGTAGAGGTATCGTCACTCGTGGTCGCCGCCGGGCGCTACCCCCGGCGCAAGCTGCGCCTCTCGATCCCTTTTGATGTGGACGTGTCGTTCCTGGGCGGGAAAGCCGAGGCAGGCGTCGTGAACCTGTCGCAACAGGGGGCGCTGGTTCGATGCACGGCTCGCCTTGCGATCGCCCAGCCATTGCGCTTGTCCTCGGCCGACCTGCCCGAAGTGCGGGCTCGCGTGCGCTGGCGGCGTGACGAGCACTACGGCGTGGTGTTCGATGACACCTTCACCTTGGACCAGCTGGCGTTGTTTGCCGCGCGTATCCAGTGTCCGGATCTCCTCGTCTGATCACGGGGCGCAAAGGTGAGCGCCGGAGGGCGTTTACCGTCCGGTAACCACTTTCCTTCATTTCCCTCCTCAATCTAACCGGGGGGTAAATGTGACTGCTGCAACCGAACTGAACGTCGATGTCGCCATCGTCGGCGCGGGGCCTGCCGGCCTCACTGCGGGTTACCTGCTGACCAGCCAGGGGAAAACCGTCGCGATCATCGAAAAGGATGCAACGTACGTCGGCGGCATCAGCCGTACGGTGGAACACGAAGGCTATCGCTTCGACATCGGGGGGCACCGGTTCTTTTCGAAGAGCCAGCAGGTCGTCGACCTGTGGAACGAGATCCTGCCCGACGACTTCATCCAGCGTCCGCGAATGAGCCGCATCTACTATGAAGGCAAATTCTACAGCTATCCGCTGCGGGCGTTCGAGGCGCTCGGCAATCTCGGCGTGCTCCGCTCCACGGCGTGCATGGCCAGTTTCGCCTGGTCGCAGCTTTTCCCGATAAAGGAAATCAAGAGCTTCGAAGACTGGACCAGCAACCAGTTCGGCAAGAAGCTCTATTCAATTTTCTTCAAGACCTACACCGAGAAGGTGTGGGGCATGCCGTGCAACGAGATGAGCGCCGACTGGGCCGCCCAGCGCATCAAGGGCCTCAGCCTGTGGGGTGCGGTCGTCGATGGCCTCAAGCGGAGCCTGGGTCTCAACAAGCGGCCCAACGACGGGCAGGAAGTGAAGACCCTGCTGGAAACCTTCCGTTATCCGCGGCTTGGCCCTGGGATGATGTGGGATGCCGCGCGTGACAAGATCCTCGCCACCGGCAATGGCCAGGTGCTGATGGGGCACTCCATGAAGCAGCTCGCCGCCGATGGCGCGGGCGGCTGGCGCCTCTCGGCCGAAGGGCCGCAGGGCGAGGTCGTGATCAAGGCGGCCCATGCGATCAGCAGCGCCCCGATGCGCGAGCTCGCCGCGCGCATGCACCCGCTGCCGGATACCACGCTCAACGCTGGCGCGCTCAAGTACCGCGACTTCCTGACCGTGGCGCTTAAGATTCGGTCGGAAGACCTTTTCCCGGACAACTGGATCTACATCCACGACAGCAAGGTGAAAGTCGGCCGTGTCCAGAACTTCCGTTCGTGGAGCCCCGAGATGGTGCCCGACCCCTCGGTCGCCTGCGTCGGCCTCGAATATTTCTGTTTCGAAGGGGACGGCCTGTGGTCGATGGCTGACGACGAGCTGATCGAACTGGCGGGCAGGGAAATGGAAATCCTCGGTCTGCTCGACCCCGGCGACGTGGTCGGCGGGGCGGTCGTGCGACAGGAAAAGGCCTATCCCGTCTACGACGAGGACTACGCCGCGAACGTGGCCGCGATGCGCTACGAGCTCGAGGAAAAGCACCCGACGCTACACCTGGTGGGCCGCAACGGAATGCACCGTTACAACAACCAGGATCACGCGATGATGACCGCCATGCTCACGGTCGAAAATATCCTTGCCGGCAAGCGCGTTTACGACACCTGGTGCGTCAACGAGGATGCCGAGTATCACGAGGCTGGCGACGAGGGCGCGGTCGCATCGATCCCGGCGCGGGAGGCCGGTGAGGCTACCGTGCGACCAACGCCGGACCAGGCAGCCGCGCTCGCCTCGGTCCGCGAGGTGCCCCAGCGAATCGTCAGTGGGCGGAAAGCGGCCTGAGGACGGGGTACAGGAACCGGGTGTCGGAAGACGATTGGCAATCCTTAAGAAGAATGCCTGATTATCGCCGGCACCCGTCCGTCTGCGAATGATCTTGGGGGAGATCACGATGTTTTCCGCAATAGCCAGACTGACCGATCAACGACTGGTCCGATACGTGCTCGCAAGTGTGGGGGCGCTGGCGGTCGATCTCGGATGTTTCCTGACCTTGTTGTCGCTCGGTCTTCCAGCCGCCCTGTCATCGGCAGCCGGGTATTGCCTCGGTATCGCAGCGCATTGGCTGCTCTCCAGTCGCGCCGTGTTTGCCGACGCGGTGGCTGAGCACGGGCGCGAACGGACCCGGCAGAAGGCGCTGTTCGTGGGTTCGGCCTTCGCGGGGCTCGCGCTCACGACGGTAATCGTAGGCGCGGCCGATCTTGCCGGCCTCGATCCGCGCATCGCCAAAGTCGGCGCGGTTGCGGCGAGTTTCGCGCTCACCTGGGCGCTTCGCAGCAGAGTAGTCTTCGCCGCCAGGGCGCCAGCATGAGCTCGTTCGTAGAGCGCCGCCGGCCGGCCTTCGCGCCCGAACTCCTCGCGCGCGTTGGCTTCGCGCTCGGGATTGTCACTCTGGTCGTCCTGCTGACCAGCATACCGACCATCCTCGCCATGCGATTCCCTGACCCGGACGATACGCTTCGCCTCGTTCAGGTGCGGGATCTCGTCGCCGGACAGGGATGGTTCGACCTCACTCAGCACCGGATCGACGCGCCGAACGGCGGGGTTCCCATGCACTGGTCAAGGCTGGTCGACATACCGGTCGCTATCGTCATCATCGCACTTTCTCCGCTGATCGGCACGGTCGCCGCAGAGACCGTCGCCCTCGTGGTCGTGCCGCTGGTTACGCTGGCCATCGCTCTGCTGCTCGCCGGGCGTATTGCCTGGCGCCTGATGGGCGAGGAAGTCGCCGTGCTTGCCTGCCTCGCGATGGCGCTGTCGGTGCCGTTGCTAAGCCAGATGCGTCCACTGCGCATCGATCATCATGGCTGGCAGGTGGTCTTTGCGCTCGCGGTATTGAACGGCCTTATGGCCCGTTCGCCGCGCATCGGCGGGTGGGTCGCCGGCGTGTCCATGGCAGCATGGCTGGCAATCTCGATCGAAGGGCTTCCGTTGGTTTTCGCCGTCTGCGGCGTGACCGCATTGCGCTGGATGCGGTCGGGTTCGGGATCGGCCTGGCTGGTCTCCACGACACAGGGCCTCGCGGGGGGATCGCTCATCCTGTTTCTTGCGCTGCGCGGACCCGTCGGCCTTACGCAATATTGTGACGTGGTGGGCGCCGGACACATCGCCGGGTTTGCCGTGGCCGCGATCGGTGTGCTGCTCCTGGCGCGTTGCGAACCAATGCCACCCGCTATGCGGGTGGGGGGACTCGTCGTGACCGGAATCGCCGCTGGCGCTGCGCTGCTCGCGGTCGCGCCATCGTGCGCTAACGGAACGTTCAACCAGCTCGATCCGCTGGTGTTCGAATTCTGGTATGACCGCGTTCACGAAGGCTTGCCCGTCTGGCGGCAGGATCTGTCCTTGGCACTGCAATCGATCCTGCCGCCGCTTATCGGCCTTGTCGCGTCCCTGCGTCTCGCAAGGGCGAGCGGAGGCTGGCTGCGCATATGGTGGACCGAATACGCGTTGGTTCTCGGCGCGGCGCTGCTGATTACGGTATTCGTCATACGTGCCGGGGCCGTGGCCGGCGCCCTCGCCGCCGTGCCACTGGGTTGGCAGATCAACGCGTGGTTGCGCGCGGCACGAACCGTGCAGCGTCCGGGCCGGCGAGCACTGGTGATGGCCACCCTGGTCCTCACAATCATGCCGGCCTTCCCGCTTACCCTGATGACCATGGCGATGCCGGCGCGCGCCGACGATGGTAAAAGAGCGCCCAGGGTTTCAGAGTGCAGGTTGTCGGAGGGAGTCGCGGCGCTGCGCAAGCTGCCTCGAGGGGAAATTCTCACCCCCATCGATCTCGGCCCGCAACTCCTCTACGAAACCCAGCACACCGTGGTCGCCAGTGGCCACCATCGCGGCGCGGCTTCGATGAAGACGGTGATCTCCACGTTCCTCGGTTCCGAGGCCGAGGCCCGCGACACGCTCCGCGCGCGGGGAACGCGATATGTCGCGATCTGTCCCGACCTCAACGAGCCGATGATGTACGAGCAGGACGCGCCGCGCGGCTTCATGGCCTCGCTGCTGCGCGGACGCGCGCCCCGCTGGCTCGAGCCCGTGCCCGTGCCACAGGGGAGTGCTCTCAAGGTGTGGCGAATCGCCGACTGAATCATTCGTCGGCCTGCAACGGGCGCCCATCGAGCCCGCGATTGCTACGGAGAGGACACGGGTCTATGGCAGCCACGCCGTGCTTGCGCGCGGTGACTTAGGCGTGCAATACACATGCGCCGGTCGCAAGGGCACTGGACAGATGAATTACGAGACGACGGTCGCAGCAGACGCTGCCGCCCCTTATTCTGCCGACGGTGGCGACCTTACGGGCGTGCCCGGCGAATCGCGGTCGCCGAACCGGCGCCGTTGGGCGATCGGCGCGATCGCCGCCGCGATCATCCTGGTGGCCGCGTTCTTTTTCATGAGCGGCGGCGAAGAAGCCGATCCTTTCGCGCCGCCCGAAGCGGGCCAGGTGCCGATTGTCAGCGTGACGGCGCCCGGCCGCGCCACCGTTGCTGGCACGATCGAGGCGACCGGAACGCTGTTCGCCCGCCGCGAGCTGCCGGTCGGCTCGGTTGGCGAAGGCGGTCGGGTGATCTCCGTCTCCGCGGACGAGGGTGACTGGGTACGTCAGGGCCAGGTCCTCGTTACCATCGACCGGTCGGTGCAGGTCCAGCAGATCGAAGGTGCGCGCGCCCAGATCGGCGTTGCACAGGCAGATCTCAACCTCGCCCAATCCAACCTCGACCGCGCGCTCAAGCTTGTCGATCGCGGTTTTATTTCGAAGGCCGATGTCGACCGGCTGACCGCCACGCGCGATGCGGCTCGCGCGCGAGTTGCCGTGGCCCGCGCCACCGTCGGCGAACTCCAGGCGCGGACGGCCCGGCTGAATATCTACGCGCCGGCCTCGGGCCTCGTGCTGACCCGTTCGGTCGAGCCGGGGCAGACCGTCGGTGCCGGGGGCACGCCGCTCTTCACCATCGCCCAGGGCGGCGAGATGGAATTGCGCGCGCTGCTGAGCGAAGAGAACCTCGCCAAGATCGCGGTCGGCTCGAGCGCCACCGTGACGCCTGTTTCCAGCGAGAAAAGCTTCACGGGGCAAGTCTGGCAGATCAGCCCCACCATCGACCAGCAAAACCGCCAGGGCGAGGCGCGCATCGCCTTGTCCTACGCGCCCGAGCTCAGGCCGGGTGGTTTCGCGTCCGCGACGCTGAGCAGCGGCACCGTCGTTGCTCCGCTGCTGCCGGAATCGGCGATCCAGAACGATGACGACGGCCGGTTCGTCTATGTCGTCGGCAATGACGATCGCGTGCGCCGCACCCCTGTGAAAACGGGCGCGGTCACCGCGCGCGGCGTCACCATCCTCGAAGGGCTGACCGGGAGCGAGCAGGTTGTCCTGCGTGCCGGTGGGTTCCTTGCCGATGGGGACAAGGTCAAGCCGCAGCGCGCCAGGTAAGGCGCCGGGAACCACGTATGAACCTCCGTAACATTTCGGCATGGTCGATCCGCAACCCGGTCATTCCGATCGTGCTGTTCATCGGCCTGTGCATTGCCGGCATCATCTCGTTCATTCGCATGGACGTGAACCAGATGCCCGACATCGAATTCCCCATGGTCATCGTCTCCGTGTCGCAGCCCGGCGCGGCGCCGACGGAGATCGAGACCCAGATCACGCAGAAGGTCGAGGCGGCGGCGCGGTCGATCAGCGGGGTCGAGACGATTTCCTCCACTGCGTCCGAAGGCAATTCGCAGACGATGGTGGAATTTTCCATCGGCACTGACATCAACGAAGCCGTCAACGAGATGAAGAACGCGGTCGACCAGATTCGGAGCGACCTCCCCGACGGCATCCTCGAGCCGCGCGTCTTCAAGGTGGAGGCCGGTGGCGGCGGCAGCCTCGCCTATTTCGCCGTCAATGCCGACGACATGACAATGGAGCAGCTGAGCTGGTTCATCGACGATACGGTGGCCAAGCGCCTGCTGTCGATCGAAGGCATGGCCGCGGTCAGCCGCGCGGGCGGCGTCGACCGGGAAATCTCCGTCGTGCTGGACCCGGCGCGTATGCAGTCGCTGGGCGTCACGGCGCGCGACATCAACAACGCCCTGCGCCAGATCAACACCGATGCCGCCGGCGGTCAGGCGGAAATTGCCGGCTCGCGACAGTCGGTACGCGTGCTGGGCAACGCGGAATCCGCCTACGAACTGGCGGAAACGCGGATCAATCTTGGTGCAGGGCGGACGATCCGCCTCGGCGACGTGGCCGAAGTCACGGACGGTTATTCCGAAAAGACCCGCACGGCGACGCTGCGTGGCCGCGAGGTCGTGACGTTCGGCTTCGAACGCGCGCGCGGGGCGTCAGACGTCACTGTTTACGACGCTGCAATGGAGGAGCTGGAGGCAATCCAGGCCGAGAACCCGGGCGTCCATTTCACCCGGCTGTATACCGAGGTGAATTACACCAAGGGCCAGTATTCTTCGTCGATGGAGGCGCTGGTCGAAGGCGCTGTCCTGGCGATCGTGGTGGTGTTCCTGTTCCTGCGCGACTGGCGGGCGACGCTGATCAGCGCGATCGCGATCCCCCTGTCGGCCATTCCCACGTTCTGGTTCATGGACCTCATGGGCTTCACGCTCAATTTCCTCTCGCTGCTCGCGCTGAGCCTGGTGGCGGGGGTGCTGGTTGACGACGCGATCGTGGAAATCGAGAACATCGTGCGCCACATGCGGATGGGCAAATCCGCCTATCAGGCCTCGATCGATGCGGCTGACGAAATCGGCCTCGCGGTCGTCGCGACGACGTTCTCCATCGTCGCGGTCTTCCTGCCGGTTGGCCTCATGCCGGGCATCCCGGGCCAGTTCTTCAAGGCGTTCGGTCTCACCGTGGTGGTCGCAGTGCTGATGAGCCTCGCGGTGGCGCGAATGATCACCCCGATGATCGCCGCCTATTTCCTCAAGGCGCATGGCCAGGCGGAACACGGCGAAGGCAAGGCGATGGACCTCTACATGAAGGTCCTCACCTGGACGCTCGACAGTCGCCGCAGCCAGGCGTTGCGCTCGCAGATCGTGCGCCATCCGGCGAAGGGCTGGTACGGGCTGGCGGCGATTCTGCCGATCCTGGTTATTCTCGCGGCCGGTATCGCCGCCGGCGTCTTGGCAGGCCAGGCCATGTCGGCGGTCATTCCGACGATCCTCGCCGTGCTCATTGCGCCGTTCATAGCGTTCGGCGCCGCCTGGCTGGCGGGCAATCTGCTGCGTGCCCTGGTGGGTGCCATGGGCCAGTTCGGCGCGTGGTACCGCTCGCTGGCGGATCGGTTCGGCGCCCGCATGCGCGATCACAGGTTCTTCGCGTTCATGCTGGGCGTGTACGCACTGGTGGTGACGTTCGGCCTGCTTGCGACTCTCCCGCAGCAGTTCCAGCCGAACGAGAACCAGGACACCAGCCGCGTTTCGCTGGAGATGGTGCCGGGTACGACGCTGGAGCAGACTGAAGCCGTTTCCAAGAGGGTGACGGCGATCCTCGAACGCCAACCCGAAGTCGTCCGCGTCATGCAGAGCGTGCGCGAAGGCGCAGCGACGCTGTTCGTGGCCCTTGTTCCAGCGGACGAGCGGGAAGCGACCAGCACGGAGTTCGAGCGCCGCCTCGCCCCGGAAATCCAGCAGATTGCCGACGCGCGGGTCAATTTCCAGTCCGGCGGCGGCGGTGGCCCCGGTGGATCGGGCCGCGATATCTCGGTCATGCTGTCGGGCAGCGATTCGGCGCTCCTTGAGCGCACGGCACAAACCCTTGTCGAACAGATGCGCACCGTCCCTGGGGTCCAGGCCCCGCGCATTGCAGCCGACCTCCAGAGGCCGGAGCTGGTGATCGTGCCGCGGCTCGACCTCGCCGCGCAGCTCGGCGTTACCACGGCCGCGCTCAGCCAGACGATCCGCATCGCAACCCTGGGCGAAATTGACCAGAACGCGGCCAAGTTCTCGTTGTCCGACCGCCAGGTTCCGATCCGGGTCAAGCTCGCCCGGTCGGATCGGCGCGACCTCAGCACGATCGAGAACCTGCCGGTTCCCACGGCTTCGGGCGGATCGGTGCCGCTTTCGCGGGTTGCCGAAATCCGCTTCGGCGCGGGCCCCACCCAGATTCAGCGCTACGACCAGCAGCGCCGCGTGTTCGTGGGTGCCGATCTCGGCGAAGGGGTCGTGAAGGGCCCCGCCATGGAAGCGATCCAGAAACTGCCGATCATGCAGAACCTTCCGCAAGGCGTGTCGAACGCGCCGGTGGGCGAGGACAAGTGGCAAGCCGAGATGATCACCAGCTTCGGCATTGCCGTGTTCAGCGGCGTTCTGCTGGTGTTCGCCGTGTTGGTGCTGCTCTACAAGCGCTTCGTTTCGCCGCTGGTGAACATGACATCGCTGCTGCTTGCCCCGCTCGGTGGCCTGCTGGCACTCGTCATCATCGGCGAACCGATATCGATGCCGGTCTACATCGGCCTGTTGATGCTGCTGGGCATCGTCGCGAAGAACTCGATCCTGCTGATCGATTTCGCCATAGAGGAGATGGCGGCAGGTGTCCCGAAGAAGGCGGCGATCATCGATGCCGGGCACAAGCGGGCGCAGCCAATCGTCATGACGACGGTGGCAATGACCGCGGGCATGGTGCCGACAGCGCTGTCCCTTTCGGGCGACGCGGCGTGGCGCGCACCCATGGGGATGGTGGTCATCGGCGGCCTCATGCTCTCGACACTGCTCACCCTGGTACTGATCCCAGCCGGGTTCAGCCTGGCCGATGGGTTCGAGAAGCGCGTCGGCCCGTGGCTGCGAACGCGTTTTCTCACTTACAAACCCGGTGATGAAGAACCCGGCTACGGCGCCCCGGGCGCGTTGCCGGCTGAGTGACGCGGGAAACCCCAGCGTCCGTCGACCGTTGGCGCGGCATGGGGGTTTCAGCGACCGTTCCCGATCGTGCGCGCACGATGCGCCGGACCGCAACGGGTCTGCTGGTCGCGATGGCTGGGGTGTTTGTCCTTTCCAGCCAGTACCTCGGCGTGCATCCCTCGGTCGGCTACGTCCGCGCTTTCGCGGAGGCGGCGATGGTGGGCGGCCTTGCCGACTGGTTCGCAGTGACCGCCTTGTTCCGCCGGCCGCTGGGCCTGCCCATCCCGCACACCGCCATTATTCCCGAGAACAAGGATCGTATCGCCGATACGATGGCCGCGTTCCTTCAGGACAATTTCCTCACCCCGGCCGTGGTCGCGCGGCGCATGCAGGATATGAACCTCGCCAAGGCGGTGGGCGATTATCTGGCAGCGCCGGCGCAAGGTGACACCGGGATACGGCTGCGCGCCGGGGCCGGTGCCCTGCTGGCGGAATTTCTGGAGTCGCTCGATCCGGAACGGCTCGGCACGCAAGTGCGCGGGGGCCTCAAATCGCTCGCCGCGCGCGTCGAGCTGGCACCCCTCCTGGGGCAGATGCTCTCCGCGGCGATCGCAGACAAGCGCCATCTTCCGTTGATCGATTCAGCTGTTCGCTGGGCTGGCTTGACGATCGAGGCCAACGAGGACCTGATCCGTACGATGATCCACGAGAAGGCCAATGGCCTTCTGCGCTGGACCGGCCTTGATGAACGGCTCGCCAACTCGGTTCTCGACGGCCTTTACAAGCTGCTGGCCGAGGTCCTGGTCGATCCCGAGCACCCTTTGCGCGGCAAGCTAGACGAAGGCCTGAGCGCGCTGGCGCACGATCTCGTCCACGATCCGGAAATGCGCGCGAAGGTTGAAAGGGCAAAGAACGACCTGCTGGACAATCCGGCCGTTGCGACATGGTGGATCGGCGTGTGGGAGCGGATACGCGCCAGCCTCATAAAGACGGCGCGGGAACCGGGGGGCGCCCTTGGCGGACAGCTCGGCGCAAGCGTGGCTGAACTCGGCAGGGTGCTGCGGGATGACCCGCGGATGCAGGTTCAGCTGAACCGCTTCGCCCGCCGCACGGCCGTGGGCGTCGCGACCCGATATGGCGGACAGATCGTCCGGCTCGTTTCCGAAACGGTTCGCCGATGGGACGCACGTACCGTGACTGACAGAATCGAAAGCGCGGTGGGCCGCGATCTGCAGTTCATCCGCATGAACGGTACGCTGGTGGGGGGGCTTGTAGGCCTGACCATCCACGCGGCGGGCCATCTTCTTTGAGCCATGCGCCCATGCTGACGACGGCGCGGCTGGAGTTGTGGCAGCCGTGCGCTGCGGACGAACAGGAACTCTTCGAACTGATGCAGGCCCCGGCCGTGTGGCGCCATTTCGGCGCACCATCCACTCGGCCGGATCATAACCTGCGGTTTATGCGAAACGCGGGAAGCTGGCTCCTCCATGGATACGGCGGATTTATCGTGCGCGAGATCGGCGGGTCAGCGATCGTGGGGAACTGCGGGGTGTTCCATTCGTGGCGCGGAGTGGGCGACGATTTTGACGACAAGCCGGAAGCAGGGTGGATACTCGCGGAAAGCCATTTCAGCCGCGGTTTCGCTCACGAAGCGATGCGCGCGGCACTCGCCTGGTTCGACGCGGCGCACGGTCCGCGCGAGGTGGTCTGCATGATTGCACCCCAGAACGCGCCCTCGATCGCGCTGGCCGGCAAGCTCGGCTTCGTGCCCACGCGTTCGGCGGAATTGCCGGGCGGCGAGCCGGTTCGCCTGTTCTCACGCCCGGTTTCGTCTGTCGCCGTGGAGGCGAACGCATAACCGCGCGTCAGTCGCCCTCGACGGGAGCGGGGGAGGGCGATGGTTGAGGCTCCGGTTCAGGCCGGACCAAAGCCGGCGTGATCTCCCAGTCGGAAAAGGCGGCCCGCAGCGGCGCGAGGTCGACGCTCGTGCCATCGGCGGACGCGTCTTCCGGCCGGGTTGCCGCCAAGCGCACGAGCGCCTGCCGCCGGTCGACATCGATCAGGATTGCTGCACTATCCAGCCGATAGGCTGCTGCGAGCGCAGCGCGGAGTTGCTGGCCTTCGTGCACGGAGTCGGCGTGAAGTTCCGCTTCGCGCGTCGCTGTACGGCGCGCGTCCTCCGCCTCGGCAGTTCCACTGCGCAACTGGACGACCCGCGTGCGTACGCCCGGCCCCAGCCGCGCACGCGCGGAGCGCGCTAATTTTTCCTCGAGCGCGGGTATGAACGACGGAGAGATAACCACTGTCGAGACCTCCGGCCGTTGACCGCCGAAATCGATGGCGAAGCTGTCGATGATCGCTGAATCGCCCGCGTGATCTGCGAGGTCCTGCCGCAGCACGGAATTGGCGCGCGCCTCGCGAATGATGTTTGACAGGCTGACGACAAGCGGCACCGCGACGACGCTCAGCGCCGCGATAACGCCGACTGTCTGAATGCCCGTCTGCCTGGGCGAGAGATCTGCCCCGAAGCCGTTGAACCGGGCGACCAGTGCGGCCATTGCTGCAATCGCCGCGGTATTGGTGATATAGAGAAGCAGCGCGCCACCTGCGCTTCCGTATCGGCCTGTCACCAGTGCCCACCCTACGGTGGCCAGTGGAGGGATCAGCGCGGTGGCGATGGCGACCCCGACGATCGTGGCGGACGATCGCTTGAGAATGGCATACGCCCCGGCGAGCCCGCCGAATATCGCCACAAGCAGGTCGAGCAGGCTGGGCCGCACGCGGGCCAGGAGTGCGGGCGTCGCGTCGGTCATCGGCGAGAAGGCCGTCAGCAGGGCCCCGACCGCGATCGCGATGACCGTGCCTGCCGCGAGGGTCTGAAGCGACCGCCGCAACAGGCGGCCATCGAACACGGCGATGGAGAAGCCAAATCCCATGATCGGGCCGAGCAGCGGCGAGATCAACATCGCGCCGATTACGACCGGCGGGGAATTCATCAGCAGGCCGAGTTGCGCCAGCGCGGTCGCAAGGACGACCTGCAGGACGTAGCCGCGCGATAGCCGCGCATCGCGGGCGATGGCGGCGAGCGTGGCCGCGCGGCTATAACCCTTGCGGTTGCCATCGCGGTTGCGCGCCGGTTTCTTGAACGCGTCTCCGCGCCCCATGCCGGTGTCGGCGCCGGGGGCGTCATCGGCGGATGTGTCCGGTGAGGCAGGCGCGCCGGTCATGCAGCGAAGTCCGGCCTGCCGCCTGGCGTTACAGCTTTCCGGTCAACTCCGGCACCAGCTTGAACAGGTCACCAACAAGCCCGATGTCCGCGACCTGGAAGATTGGCGCGTCTTCGTCCTTGTTGATGGCGATGATGGTCTTGGAATCCTTCATGCCGGCAAGGTGCTGGATCGCGCCGGAGATGCCGATGGCGATATACACTTCCGGTGCGACGATCTTGCCCGTCTGGCCAACCTGGTAGTCATTGGGGACATATCCCGCGTCAACCGCCGCGCGGCTGGCGCCGACACCGGCGTTGAGCTTGTCGGCAAGCGGCAGGATCAGTTCGCGGAAGGTTTCGCCGTCCTTGAGCGCGCGGCCGCCGGAAACGATCACTTTGGCACTGGTGAGTTCCGGCCGTTCGTTCTTGGCGAGCTCCGAACCTTCGAACGTGGAAAGACCGGCATCGCCGGGACCGGAGACTGCCTCGACCGTGCCGCTGCCGCCCTCGGCGGGGGCCTTGTCGAACCCGGTTCCGCGGACGGTAATGACCAGCTTGGGATCGCTCGATTCGACGGTCGCGATGGCGTTGCCGGCGTAGATCGGCCGCACGAAGGTGCGATCGCCTTCGATGCCGATGATCTCGGAGATCTGCATCACGTCGAGCAGCGCGGCTACGCGCGGCGCGATGTTCTTGCCCGTGGTGGTCGCAGGCGCGAGGAACGCGTCGTGCGAGTCCATCAGCGCGGCGACGAGGGGCGCGATGTTTTCCGCCAGATGATGCTCATAAGCCGCGTCGTCAGCCAGGTGGACCTTGCCAACGCCAGCGATTTTCGCGGCCGCCTCCGCCACGGCGGCGCAGCCCTTGCCGGCAACCAGCAGGTGCACTTCGCCCAGTTTGCCGGCAGCGGTCACCGCGCTCAACGTGGCATCCTTCACCGCGGTGTTGTCGTGTTCGACCAGAACCAGCGTTTTCATCTCAACTTCCCTTCAAACCAGGACCCGTCCTGACCGTGCGTCGACTGCGCGCGAGATCATCGGATGCGGGTGAAACCGTTAGGCGATGCCCAGCGCCTTCATCTTCGCGACCAGTTCGTCGACATCCGCGACCTTGATGCCGGCCTGGCGCACGGGCGGTTCGGAAACCTTGATGGTCTTGAGGCGCGGAGTCGTGTCGACGCCGAAGTCTGCCGGGGTCTTGGTGTCCAGCGGCTTTGACTTTGCCTTCATGATATTGGGCAAGCTGGCGTAGCGCGGTTCGTTCAGCCGCAAGTCGGTGGTGACGATAGCCGGCATCGACAGCTTCACCGTTTCGAGCCCGCCGTCGATCTCGCGCTTCACGGTCACCTGGTCGCCGTCAACAGTGACTTCGTTTGCGAAGGTGCCCTGAGGGCGACCCATCAGCGCTGCGAGCATCTGGCCGGTCTGGTTCGAATCGTCGTCGATCGCCTGCTTGCCGAGGATTACCAGGCCCGGCTGCTCCGCCTCGGCGATGGCCTTGAGGATCTTGGCGACGGCCAGCGGTTCCACTTCGTCGTCGGTCGAGACGTGGATGGCCCGGTCGGCACCCATGGCAAGGCCGGTGCGCAGCGTCTCGGTCGCCTTGGCCGGGCCGATGGAGACCACGATCACTTCGGTCGCGGCACCTTTCTCCTTGAGGCGCAGCGCTTCTTCCACCGCGATCTCGTCGAACGGGTTCATGCTCATCTTGACGTTGGCCAGGTCGACTCCGCTGCCGTCGGCCTTGACCCGCGGCTTGACGTTGTAGTCGATCACCCGCTTGACGGGGACGAGGATCTTCATCGCATCGTTTCCTTCGCTTCGGCGCAGTCCCCGCGCCGTCTAGATAACCTTTACGTAAGCGTCAACGTGGTCAGGCTGCCTTCTTCACCTCTGCCACGATCTTGCGCGCGGCGTCGCCCAAGTCGTCCGCGCTGACGATCGCGAGGCCCGAGTTGTCGAGGATGGCCTTGCCTTGCTCGACGTTGGTCCCCTCGAGGCGCACCACCAGCGGCACCTGCAGGTTCACGTCCCGCGCCGCGGCAACGATGCCGTCGGCGATCACGTCACACTTCATGATGCCGCCGAAGATGTTGACGAGGATGCCCTCGACCGCCGGGTCCTTGAGGATGATCTTGAAGGCGGCCGTCACCTTCTCGCGGCTCGCGCCGCCGCCTACGTCGAGGAAGTTCGCCGGGAAAGCGCCGTTCAGCTTGATGATGTCCATGGTCGCCATGGCCAGGCCCGCGCCGTTGACCATGCAGCCGATGTTGCCGTCCAGCTTGATGTACGCAAGGTCGTACTCGCTCGCCTCGACTTCCGCTGGGTCTTCTTCGGTGGTGTCGCGCAGCGCCTCGATATCTGGGTGGCGGTAAAGCGCGTTCGAATCGAAGCTCATCTTCGCGTCGAGCACCACCAGCTTGCCGTCGTCGGTTTCGACCAGCGGGTTGATTTCGAGCATGGAGCAATCGGTGGCGATGAACGCGTCGTAGAGCTGCTTCGCCAGAACCTGCGCCTGCTTGTTGAGGCTGCCCTTCAGCTTGAGGGCGAAAGCCACCGCGCGGCCGTGGTGCGGCTGGAACCCGCCGGCCGGATCGACGGTGAAGGTGGTGATTTTTTCCGGCGTGTCGTGGGCAACCGCTTCGATGTCCATGCCGCCTTCGGTCGAGACGACGAAGGCGATGCGCCCGGTCGCGCGGTCCACCAGCAGCGACAGGTAGTATTCCTTGGCGATGTCCACGCCATCGGTCACGTAAAGGCGGTTCACTTCCTTGCCCACGTCGCCCGTCTGGACCGTGACGAGGGTGTTGCCGAGCATTTCGCGGGCGTTCGATTCGACGTCCTCGACCGATTTGGCCAGGCGTACGCCGCCCTTGGCTTCGGCGCCCAGTTCCTTGAACTTGCCCTTGCCGCGGCCGCCCGCGTGGATCTGCGCCTTCACCACGTAAAGTGGCCCCGGAAGCTGCTTCGCCGCCGCGACGGCTTCGTCCACGCTCAATGCGGCATGGCCCGCCGGTACGGCGATGCCGAATTTCGCGAGCAGTTCCTTCGCCTGGTATTCGTGGATGTTCATGGCTGCGTGCAGTCCTCTGGCAATTCGAAGCGGGGAGTCGGCTGGGGCCTAAGCATGGATCGATGCTCTTGAAAAGGCCGCGCCTGCCCGCCAATGCCGGGCGGATGGACGAGGCGCGATGATCGATTCCGGCCGCCTGGAGGCTATCGTCCGTGAAGCGGGCCGAATTGCCCACGCGATGTGGCCCGGCAACGGCCATGCGCTCGACTCGTGGGAAAAGAGCCCGGGGAACCCGGTCTGCGCCGCAGACATCGAAGTCGATGCATTCCTGAAGCGCCGGCTGGGCGGCCTTCTGCCTGCCGCGGGTTGGCTCAGCGAGGAGACGGCGGACGATCCGTCCCGACTCGGCAAAGGGCTGATCTGGCTGGTGGACCCGGTGGACGGCACGCGGGATTTTATCCGCGGGCGCAGTGGGTGGGCGGTGTCCGTCGCCCTCATCAGCGAACGGCGGCCGCTCATGGGTTTCCTCGCGGCCCCGGCCCGGGATGAATTCTGGTACGCGATCGCGGGGCAGGGCGCCTGGCGCAACGGGCGGAGGCTTCACGCATCGCGCAGGCAGCAGTTTGCAGGTGCCCGGGTGCCCGCGGATTCGCTTCCAAAGGAAGATCGCGACCTTGCGAAAGTGGCCAAGCCCAATTCGATTGCGCTGAGGGCGGCCATGGTCGCGGCGGACGAGGCCGACCTGCTCGCCACCCTGCGCTGGGGGTGGGAATGGGACATTGGCGCCGCCGCGCTGATCGCGCGCGAAGCAGGAGCGGCGGTGACCGACGCCTTCGGCCAGCCGCTGAACTATAACAAACGCGATCCGCGCGCCTTCGGCCTGCTGATAAGCGCGCCGGCGATTCACGCGGCCGCGGTCGCACGACTGGCCGGGCGGGCGAAAGCGATCGCTGGGTAGGTGCCAGCCTCAGGCAAGGGCAATGCCCGCGTCTTATAACGATATTCACCTTACCATGGCATCTGCGGGCGATGTTCGACCGTTTGATCCATTCCAAGCCGGGCGCCGGGCGCGCGCGGGGGAGCGTGCCGGCTATCAGATCGGCCGGTGCGGGATGGACCGCCCTTGGCCTGGCGTTCTTCGCCGTCATTGCCATTCTTTGGGGTGCGACCGCATCTCCGGCGCCCGGCAGCGCTTCTGCCATTTCGGCTCCACCGCCTGTCGCGAGCCCGCAAGTTGCGCAAAGCGCTGACCTGCGCCTCTATCGTAGCATTGCCGAGCGGGTCCGCGCGGGCGAAAACTACTACGTTGCCGCCAGTACCGAGCAACGTGCGCGCTCCTTCCCGCTGAAGCCGGGCGTGGCGATCCGCCTTCCGACGCTGGCGTGGCTCCAGGCCGCTCTCGGGGCAACGGGCACGATGGCCGCAGCGATAGTCCTTCTGATCGGTATCGCTGCCGCATGGTGGCGGCGCTTTGCCGCCGAAGGGGCGAGCCCGGCGGAGCGCAGGGCGGGAACCGCGCTGGTTTTGATCGGGTCCGCGCTCCTCCTCAATCCCGATTACCACGTATTGCACGAACTGTGGGCCGGGGCTCTGATCGCGTTCGCCGTCGGCATTCATCGGCCGAACCAATGGCTGGGCGCCGTCCTGGTCGGCGCGCTTGCGCTGGCGATTCGGGAGCTGGCATTGCCGTTCGTCATGCTGATGGCCGCGATGGCGCTCTATCGGCGGAACTGGCACGAAACGGCCGCTTGGGGCATCGTCGTCAGCGGCTTCGCGCTCGTCCTCGCCTGGCATCTTCACATCGTCTCTGGCTATGTCCTGCCGGACGATACGGTGGGACCTGGCTGGCTCGCGCTCCGCGGCCCTGCGGGCTGGGTGGGCAGCGTGATCTTGTCGAGCCCGCTGCATGTGCTCCCGGCTGCGTTCGGCGCCTTTGCGATCGCCGCATCGCTGCTGGGGTGGGCGGCGATGAGGGGCGTGGCCGGGGCGACGGTGCTGATGTTGTCGGTCGGCTACGGACTTGGATTCATGCTGGCTGGCCGTGACGACAACTTCTATTGGGGCCTGATTGTCACCCAGCTGCTGCTGGGCGGGATGGCCTTCGTGCCAAGGTTGTTCCGTGCCCTTGTCGACCTGGCAACCGCATGGCGCGCCACCCGGGTCTCTCGCGCGCTCGCCGAATAGGTATTTCAAGAAAAAGGGCCGGCAGCTCGTGGCTGCCGGCCCTAAATTCGCAGACCTCAGTATGACCCGAAGGACTGCGTGCGGTATCCGCTCATCTGGCCGCCTGGGCCTCCTGCTGGCTGATCGGGATGATCTTGATCTCGACCCGGCGGTTGAGCGGTTCGTTGACATTGTCGCCGGTGGGCACCTTCAGGTTGGTTTCGCCGAAGCCCATCCAGCGGATGCGCGCCGAACTCACGCCGCGGCTGACCAGGTGATTGGTGACCGCCTGTGCGCGCTGTTCGGACAGGCGCTGGTTGAACGACGCGGCGCCCACTGTGTCGGTGTAGCCGTACACGTCGATCAAGCTGTTCGGATATTGCTGCAGGCTGGCAGCCACGCGATCGAGCAGGGTCTGGAAGCCCGGGTTGACGGTGTAGCTGCCGGTTGCGAACGTCACGCCGTCGGGCAGGTTGACGAGGATCGCCTGGCCGCCGTCCGTTTCACTGACATCGATGCCCGATCCGGCGGTCTGGTCGCGCAATTCCTTGATCTGCTGGTCCATCCGGTAGCCAGCATAGCCGCCAAGGGCGCCGCCGGCGACAGCGCCGGCGATGCGGGCCGTGCGCCCACCGATCAGTCCGCCGAGCAGCGCGCCACCGCCTGCGCCCAGCACGCCGCCGATGGCGGTGCGCGAAATCTTGCGCTCCCCGGTGTTCGGATCGGTCACACAGGCCGTCACGGTGGTCAGCGAAAGCACGGCGAGGCCGGCAGTGATCTTGCGCGAAATGGTCATGGGCAGTTCCCCTTTTTGTTTCCTGTAGGCTGGCATGTGCGCAAACGCGCCATGCCCCTGAGGCGGGTGCGCCCGACCCGCACCTCGAACCGCTAAACGGCATGGCGCCCGCGCCGTTCCCGCTGGCACGCCTTCGCTTTTGTGCTAGCGCAGCGGCGTGACACCTTTTCCATGGACCGACCTGGTCATTATTGCCGGACTGATCGTCCTCAACGGCGTGTTCGCGATGAGCGAGCTGGCGATCGTTTCTGCCAAGACCTCGCGGCTGAAGTCCGCCGCGGATAAGGGAAGCGGCGCGGCCCGGACGGCGATGGCCCTTGCGGCGGACCCGGGCAAGTTCCTTTCCACCGTGCAGATCGGCATCACGCTGGTGGGCATCGTCAACGGCGCTTATTCCGGCGCGAGCCTCGGCGGTCCGGTGGGGGAGCGGCTCGCTGCCTTGGGCGTGCCGGCCGAATACGCGCCCCAGGTCGGCTTCGCACTGGTGATCGCGGTCACTACGTATGCCAGCCTGGTGGTGGGCGAACTGGTGCCCAAGCAGATCGCCTTGCGCGCCGCGGTGCCGATCGCCCTGGTGGCCTCGCGGCCGATGGCGCTTCTCGCGAAGGTGGCCGCGCCCGTGGTCTGGCTGCTCGATACCTCGTCGTCGCTCCTCATCCGCTTGCTCGGTGTGCGCCCGGCCGGCCAGGCGAGCGTTACGGCGGAAGAACTGCACATGATCTTCTCCGAAGCGACGCATTCCGGCGTGATCGAGCACGGGCAGAGCGAAATCCTGGCCGGCGTCGTGCGCCTCGCCGAGCGGCCGGTGCGCGAACTGATGACCCCGCGTAACGAGCTCGACTGGCTCGACCTGCAGGGCCCCGAGGTGGACTTGCGGGCGCGTATCGATGCCAGTCCGCACTCGTTGCTGCCGGTGGCCGACGGGTCGCCCGACAGGGTCGTGGGCGTGGTCAAGGTGCGCGAGGTGCTCAGCGTGCTGTTGGCGGGGGAAGCGGTCGACTTGCCCTCGCTGATCCGCAAGCCGGAGGTGATTCCCGACCAACTCGATGCGATGGACGCGTTGCGCACACTGCAACAGGCCGAAGTCGCGATGGCGATGGTGCACGATGAGTATGGCCACCTCGAAGGGATCGTCACCCCGGTGGACCTGCTCACTGCCATCGTCGGAAATTTCGCGTCAGATCAAGACCTTGGCGAGGCGCCGACGATCACGGAGCGTGACGACGGGTCGTTGCTGATTTCGGGCGCGCTGCCGGTGGACCAGCTCGCCGACCGACTGTGCATCGACCTGCCGGAGGATCGCGAATTCGCGACGGCGGCCGGTTACGTGTTGTGGAGCCTCAAGAAATTGCCGAGCGAGGGCGAGAGCTTCGTCGACCAGGGCTGGCGGATCGAGGTGGTCGACATGGACGGGCGCAAGATCGACAAGCTGCTCGCCATCTGCCTCTGACGCGCCCCGCGCCGTGCACGCGGCGTGTCAAAGAGAATTCTTATCAGGCGCGACATGCGCCGTGACGGGTTCTCCCCTTGCCACGTTGCGCCCGCACGGCTTCGCGGCGTGGTAGTCGGGACATGCCGCGCGCCCGATTCACGCGTTCATGGGAGAATCCGGGCCCGGCGCGGGCCCCGAATTCGTCAGCCCGGGATGACAGCCTGCGCGCCGGCCCCGTCGCCTTCTGGGGCGGCGATGATGTCGCGCGTCACGCGGCCTTTCGCGACGGTGTTCGTCTGCGGATCGCCGACCGCGGTACGGATGCCCGGAGCAGGGGTGCCCGCCCGGTCGAGCGCGCTGGTTTCCACGGCGCTGCGCGGGGCCGGGCCGCCGAACAGCACGTCGAGCGCCTGTTCGGCCGCGGTGCCTTCCGCCGGGCGCGGGGCGCCGGGGGTGGGCGGGGTGAGGCTGAAGTCAGGCGGCACGACCAGCGGCGCCTGGCGCTGCACGGCGAATTCGTCCGGCCGTTCGCGGTTGAGGAGCCCGCTCGACCCGCAGCCGGCAAGTGCCGTGCAGGCAAGGGCGATGAAAACCAGTTTGCGCATGTCTGTCAGCTCTCGAATTGCCGGTCCGGAACCGTGTCGGCCGGACTGTCGGGTGCCTTTTCGCGGATAAGCAGCGATCGGGCAAGGATGATCAGCACGCCGATGGTGATGGCCGCATCGGCGAGGTTGAAGATGAGGAAAGGGCGAAATTCGCCGAAATGAAGGTCGAGGAAATCGACGACGTAGCCGTAGTCGTAGCGATCCTTGATGTTCCCCAGCGCCCCGCCGAGGATGAGCGCCAGGGGCACGATGTCGGCCAGCTTGCGTTCGCGCATCAGCCACACCGTCACCACCACCGCGATCAGCCCCGTAAAGGCGACGAGGCCCCAGCGCATGGTATCGGACGTCGCGGTGAACATGCCCAGCGACACGCCGTAGTTGTGCGTCAGCGTGTAGTTGAAGATCGGCAGCAGCTCGATCGACTGGCCGAGCTGCATGCCGAGATCGTGGAGGATATACCCCTTGTAGGCCTGGTCCGCGACGAACAGCGCCAGCGCCAGGGCGAGGCCGATGAGGCGGTTGCGCAGCACCGGCGTCATGACAGCACCGTGTGGCAGCGGGTGCACAGCGCGCCGTCTTCGGGCACCTCGGGCAGCAGCCGCCAGCAGCGGCCGCACTTGGCGTCAGAGGTGCGGGCGGCGATCACCCGGTCGCCTTGCCCGCGGTGGACTGACGCGGTGATGAACAGTTCGGCGAGCGCGTCATCGGTAAAGCCTTCCGGCACCGCGTCAGCCGGCACCTCCACTTCCGCCTCCAGCCCGGAACGGACGATCTTGTCACGGCGCAGCGGCTCGATGGCTTCGTTGACCTGGTCGCGAAGGTTCCTGAGGCCCTGCCAGCGTGCGAAGTAACCGTCGTCGCCGGGCGCGAGCGCGTCCTGGCCCGGAAGCTCCGGCCATTCCAGCAGATGCACGCTCCCGCCGCCGGGATAACGGGTGCCCCACACCTCTTCGGACGTGAACACCAGCACCGGCGCGGCCCAGCGCACCAGCGCGTGGAACAGCGTGTCGAGCACGGTGCGGTACGCGCGCCGCCTGGGGTCGCCGGGCGCGTCGCAATAGAGCGAATCCTTGCGGATATCGAAGTAGAACGCGGACAGGTCTTCGTTGCAGAAGTCGATCAGCGTGCGGACGTAGGTGTTGAAATCGTAAGTCTCCGCCGCCTGGCGCAGCGCCGAGTCCACCTGGCCCAACAGGGCGAGCACGTAGCGCTCCAGCTCCGGCATATCCGCCGCCGCCAGCCGCTCGCCCTCGTCGAAGCCGTCGAGTGCGCCCAGCAGGTAGCGGAACGTGTTGCGCAGTTTGCGATACTGGTCCGCGACGCCCTTCAGGATTTCGTCACCGATGCGGTGATCTTCGGTGAAATCGACCGACAGGGCCCACAGGCGGATGATGTCCGCGCCGTAGGTTTCCATCACCTTGTTGGGATCGACCGTGTTGCCGAGGCTCTTGGACATTTTCATGCCCCTGGCATCCATCGTGAAGCCGTGGGTGAGGATCGCGTCGTACGGCGCGCGGCCGCGGGTGGCGCAGCTTTCCAGCAGGCTGGACTGGAACCAGCCGCGGTGCTGGTCGGAGCCTTCTACATAGATGTCGGCCGGCCACGACAGGTCGGGCCAGCGCCCGCTATCCAGCACGTAGGCGTGGCTTGTGCCGCTGTCGAACCACACGTCGAGGATGTCGGTTGCCGGTTCCCACTCGGCGGGATCGTAGGCCTCGCCAAGGAAGCGGTGCGCGGTGTCGGGCGTCCAGGCGTCGATGCCCTGCTCGCGCACAGCCGCGACGATGCGCGCGTTGACCGCTTCGTCGACGAGGTGTTCGCCGGTCTTGCGGTTGATGAACAGCGTGATCGGCACGCCCCACGCGCGCTGGCGGGAAAGGACCCAGTCGGGCCGCCCGGCGACCATCGATCCGATCCGGTTGCGGCCCTTTTCGGGGATGAACTTCACACGCTCGATTTCCGCGAGGGCGATCTCGCGCAGGGTCGGCGCGGCGCACAGATCCTCGTCCACGGGGTCGATCGCGCCACCTTCGTTCTCCCAGCGCTTTTCCTCGCGCGTCTTGGGGGAAAACTGCGTCAGCACCTTGTCCATCGGCACGAACCACTGCGGCGTGGCGCGGAAGATGACTTTCGCCTTGGATCGCCACGAGTGGGGATAGGAGTGCCTGTAATCCGCGCTCGCCGCCAGCAGCGCGCCCGCTTCGCGCAAATCCGAACAGATCGGCCCGTCGGGCGCGTTGAACTTGGGGTTGATGACGCTGCCCTGCCCGCCGAGCCAGGCCCAGTCGGCGCGGTACTTGCCGTCGGCCTCCACTGCGAACTTCGGGTTCAGCCCGTGCGCCTTGCACAGCTCGAAATCGTCCTCGCCGTGGTCGGGCGCCATGTGGACCAGCCCGGTGCCGGTGTCGGTGGTGACGAACTCGCCCGGCAGGAACGGTCGCGGCTCGGCGAAGAACCCGCCGAGGTGGTGCATCGGGTGGCGGGCGACGGTTCCGGCGAGGCGGGAGCCTTTAATCTGGGCTGCCACCATTTTGCCTACTGTCGCTGCCAAGTCTTCTGGCTCATCCGCGCTAAGCCAATGAAGGCTTTGGCCGATGCGCTGCTCGAGCTCACTTTTGAGATCGAAGGCGATCAAGAGTTTCCTGCCATCGAGCAATCCAAATAAGAAGTAGTCCTCCTCCGGCCCATAAGCGATCGCCTGGTTCACCGGGATCGTCCATGGCGTGGTGGTCCAGATCACCGCGTGCGCGCCGACCAGCTCAGGGATCGGGCTTTCCGTGATCTCGAACGCCACGTCGATCTGGGTCGAGACCACGTCTTCGTACTCGACCTCGGCCTCGGCGAGCGCGGTCTTTTCGACCGGGGACCACATCACCGGCTTGGCCCCGCGATAGAGCTGGCCGCTTGTCGCGAACTTCAGCAGTTCCTCGACGATGGTCGCCTCGCTCTCGGGCTGCATCGTCAGGTAGGGGTTGTCCCAGTCCGCCATTACGCCGAGCCGCTTCAGCTGCGCGCGCTGCACGTCGACCCAGTGCTGCGCGTAGGCGCGACATTCGGCGCGAAATTCGAGCAGCGGCACCGAATCCTTGTCGCGCTTCGCCTTGCGGTATTGTTCCTCGACCTTCCATTCGATCGGCAGGCCGTGGCAGTCCCACCCGGGGACGTAGGGCGCGTTCCTGCCCATCAGGTTCTGCGTGCGGCAGACCATGTCCTTGATCGTGTGGTTCAGCGCGTGGCCCACGTGCATGTCGCCGTTCGCGTAAGGCGGGCCGTCATGGAAGATGAAGCTGGGCCGGCCCCGCCGCGCGTTGCGCAGCTGTTCGTACAGCTTGTCGGCTTCCCACTTCGCCGCGATGCCCGGCTCTTTCTGCGGAAGGCCCGCCTTCATCGGGAAGTCGGTTTTCGGCAGGAACACGGTGTCGCGGTAATCGCGCGCGGGCTGGGGGTCGTCGCTCATGGCGCCGGTGGCCTTAGCGAGCGCCACGCGGGTAGCAAAGGCTTTGCATCGCCGGGGCGGCGCGGATCATGCGAGCAGCGCCCGCGCCGTGTCGCAATCGCGGGCCATCTGCGCCTGCAGGGCATCGATCGACGCGAACTTCGCCTCGGGCCGCAGGAAATGGTGGAAGGCAACCTCGATCTCCTGCCCGTAGAGATCGCCCGCGAAGTCGAAGAAATGCGGCTCCAGCAGCTCCTTGGGCGGATCGAACGTCGGCCGCACGCCCAGGTTGGCGGCGCCCTTCAGCGTCTCGCCGCTCGCCAGCAGGCGTCCGGTAACGGCATAGATGCCGTATCGCGGGCGGAGATAGTTTTCGAGCGCGAGGTTCGCGGTGGGATAACCGATGCTGCGGCCCAGCTTGTCGCCGTGCTGCACCACGCCGCGAATGGCGAACGGGCGGGTGAGCAGGCGCGTGGCGGTTTCGCAATCGCCATCCTGCAGCGCGCGCCGTATCCGGCTGGAGGAAACCGGCGCGCCCTGGTCCAGCACCGGCGGCACGGTGCGGGTGGCGATGCCGACCTCGCGGCCCAGCGTTTCCAGCAACGCGCGATTGCCGCTGCGCCCCTTGCCGAAGGTGAAGTCCTCCCCCGTCACGACGCCCGCTGCGCCGATCCGCCGGCACAACAGGTCCGCGACGAATGCTTCCGCCGATGTTCCGGCCAGCGCGCCGTCGAAATGGAACACCAGCATCGCGGTGGCACCGGCGGCGAGGTAGAGCGCGTGCCGCTGTTCCAGCGTGGTCAGCCGGAACGGCGCGGCGTCGGGCTTGAAGTAGCGCACGGGGTGCGGATCGAACGTGGCGACGATGCTCGGCCGGCCTTCCGCCCGCGCCCAGCGTATCGCCTCCCCCGTCACGGCTTGGTGGCCCAGGTGGAAGCCGTCGAAATTGCCCAGGGCCAGGATCGCCCCGCGCAGGGCTTCGGGCACGGGTTCCCGGTGGTCGAGCCAGCGCATCAGGCGGCGCGTTCCAGCGTCACGAAGGAGAACGCGGGCGCGGCCCCGTCCGCCGCATGATCTTCGCGCGCGATCTCCCGCCACTCGGGGTCGAAGGGCGGCACCGTGGTGTCGCCGGGCACGTCGGCGTGCACTTCGGTGAGCTCGATGCGGGTGGTGTGGGGAAGCATCAGGCGATAGATCTCCGCGCCGCCGATCACCGCGACCGGGCCGTCGCCCGCGCGCGCCAGGGCCTGGCGTGCGGAATGGACCACCTCCGCGCCCGGTGCCTGCCAGCCGGGATCGCGGGTCAGCACGATGTGTCGCCGGCCGGGGAGCAGCCGGCCCAGGCTCTCGAACGTCCTGCGGCCCATGATCATCGGGCGGCCCATCGTCAGCGCCTTGAACCGCTTGAGGTCCGCCGGGATGTGCCAGGGCAGCGCGCCGTCGCGCCCGACGGTGCCGTTGCGCGCGCGGGCGAGGATGGCGGTTACGCTGTGTACCACAGGCGCGTCACGTGGCCCATCTTGCGCCCCTCGCGCGCCTCGCGCTTGCCGTAGAGGTGCAGGTGCGCCGCCGGGTCGGCGAGCAGGCCGGGCGCGTGGCCGATGTCGCCGATGAGGTTGTCCATCGCGATCCGGCGGGCGAGGGTGGCGGTGTCGCCAAGGGGGAGCCCGGCGACGGCGCGGATGTGGTTTTCGAACTGGCTCGTCGCCGCGCCTTCGATCGTCCAGTGCCCCGAATTGTGGACCCGCGGGGCCATTTCGTTGAACACCGGCCCGTCCGCCGTGGCGAAGAATTCGCAGGTCATCACGCCGACATAGCCGAGCTCCGCCGCGATGCGGGCGGCGAGCGTGCGCGCGGCGGGGACCTGGGCCGCGACCGATGCGCCCGCCGGCAGGACCGACTGGCGCAGGATGCCGCCCTCGTGCCGGTTCTCCGCGCTGTCCCAGAACGCCACCGTGCCGTCCGCGCCGCGCACCAGGATGACGGAAAATTCCGCTTCGAACCGCACCAGCCCTTCATAGACGCAGGCGCCCTGCGGCAGGCGGATCGCCTCGGCATCGCGGACAGAGGAAATGCGCCACTGGCCCTTGCCGTCGTACCCGTCGCGCGCGGTCTTGAGGATGCCGGGCGTGCCCACCCGCTCGATCGCGCGGGCGAGGTCGTCGACGGATTCGACGCTGGCGAACGGGGCGGGCCGCCCGCCGAGCCGTTCGGCGAAGCGTTTCTCCTTCAGCCGGTCCTGCGCGGTTTCCAGCGCGCGCAGGTTCGGCGCGATCCGGTCGGCGAGGAAGGCGAGCTGCCCGGTGGGGATGTTCTCGAACTCGAAGGTCAGCACGTCGCACGCCGCGGCGAAGCGGTGGAGGGCGAGCGGGTCGGTGAAGGGCGCCACCGTCGCCTCCGCCGCAACCTCCGCCGCCACGCTGTCACGCTCCGGCGTGTAGATGTGCACGCGGTAGCCGAGCTGCGCCGCGGCCACGGCGAGCATCCGGCCGAGCTGGCCGCCGCCAAGGATGCCGATCGTCCCCCCGATGGCGAGCATCAGCCCTCCGGCACCTCGGCCACGGACCCGGTGCGGTCCGCGCGCCACGCCTTGAGGCGCTGCGACAGGTCCGCGTCGGACAGCGCCAGGATGGCCGCGGCGAGGAGGCCGGCGTTGGTCGCGCCGGGCTCGCCGATGGCCAGGGTCCCGGTCGGCACGCCGGCGGGCATCTGGACGATGGACAGCAGGCTATCGAGGCCCTTCAGCGCCTTTGATTTCACCGGCACGCCCAGCACGGGCAGGTGCGTGAGCGCCGCGATCATGCCGGGAAGGTGCGCCGCGCCGCCCGCGCCGGCGATCACCACCTTGAACCCGTCCGCATGCGCGGACTTGCCGAAGGCGAAGAGCCGGTCGGGCGTGCGGTGGGCCGAAACGATGCGGGCCGAATAGCTGACGCCCAGTTCGTCGAGCACGTCCGCGGCGCAGCGCATCGTGCTCCAGTCCGACTGGCTGCCCATCACGATCGCGACGTCGGCGCGTTCGCCCGTTGCCGCCACCGTCTCGTCCGCGCCGGCCACGTCAGCGATCCTTGAGGTAGTAGCGGGGGCCGGGCGCCATGTCCGCGCCGAATTCGAACACGATCGGCTGGCCGGTGGGGATTTCCAGTTCCGAAATCTCTTCGTCGGAAATGGCCGAAAGGTGCTTCACCAGCGCGCGCAGGCTGTTGCCGTGCGCCGAGACGATCACCGTCCTCCCCGCGGCCAGCACGGGGAGGATATCGCTTTCGTAATAGGGCAGCACGCGCTCGATGGTCAGCTTCAGGCTTTCCGCACCCGGCACCGCGATCCCGGCATAGCGGGGGTCGGCGGCAAGGTCGAATTCGCCGCCGGCCTCCAGCATCGGCGGCGGCACGTCGAAGCTGCGGCGCCAGATGTGCACCTGTTCGTCGCCGTGGCGGTCGCGCGTCTGCTGCTTGTCGAGCCCGGTCAGCCCACCATAGTGCCGTTCGTTGAGGCGCCAGTCCTTGGTTTCCGGGATCCACAGGCGCCCGCACGCTTCCAGCGCCAGGTGCAGGGTCTTGATCGCGCGGGTCTGCAGCGAAGTGAAGGCCACGTCCGGCAGCAGGCCCTTGTCCGCCAGCAGCGCGCCGGCGGCGGTGGCCTCGGCCACGCCCTGTTCGGTCAGGTCAACGTCCCACCATCCGGTGAAGCGGTTTTCCAGGTTCCATTGGCTCTGGCCGTGGCGGACCAGGATCAGCGTGGCGCGGGGCGTGGACAAAGCGGGCAGGCTCCTGCAGCAAATCGGGAGCGCCCGCCCCTAGCGGCGGGGCGTTTCTTTGGGAAGGCTTGGCGCGCCGCCTGCCTCGGCGTCCGCTCCGGCATCGGAGGCCGCGGCCATCGCGCGGGCCTGCGCCTTGCGCCGGTGCAGGTTGGCGCGCAAGCTGGCGGCCAGGCGCTCCTCGCGCGGCGACTTGGCATCCTGTGTCATAGGCCCAACCGATTGCCCTGCCGGGACGCGGCTGACAAGACCGGCGCTGGCAAGACCGGCGCTTGACAAGGAAGGGCCGCCCTGTAAGGCGCGCCGCCTCGACTGGCACGCTGCTGTAGCTCAGTGGTAGAGCGCACCCTTGGTAAGGGTGAGGCCGGGAGTTCAATCCTCCCCAGCAGCACCATTCTTCCCCAGCCGGTTCCCGCACCGATTCGGCGGACGCCAGTCGCCCCGCCCCTCCGCCCGCCGCACCGCCCACAACGCGCGAATGCGCTTGCATCGGCGCGGCGTGTTATTCATCTAAGGCACCATGGAAACAGGCGCGGCGCAGCAGGGTCTTTCGTCGGATGCGGCGGGCAGCACGGTGCCGGCTGTGGGCCAGGCCGTGAGCCAGGCCGTGGACCACGATGCGGACGGGCTGACGCCGCTCCACCCGAATCACGTGAACCTGCTCCGTGTCCAGACCGCGCTCGGGACATTGCCTGCGGTCATCGCGTCGCTGGTGATCGAAACGGCCGGGCTGCTGCCGACCGGCGTGTTCATCGTGCCGGTTTTGCTGGCCGCCGCGTTCCTGATCCTGCGTGTGCCCCTGCGGCGCCACGCCGCGCGCGGTTTTGGCCTGGGGGCCGATCGGCTGCGGGTGGTGCGCGGGCTGCTGTTCCGGTCCGACACGGTGGTGCCGTTCGGGCGCATCCAGCATATCGACGTGACGCAGGGGCCGCTCGAACGCGCATTCGGCCTCGCCACGCTGGTGGTGCACACGGCGGGCACGCACAACGCCAGCGTGGCGCTGCCCGGCCTTGCCGAAAGCGACGCGGCCGCCATGCGTGAAGCCATGCGCGCGCACATCCGCCGCGAGACGGTGTGACCGCCGAAACCTTTGACACGCCGGGCGGGGCCACGCCCGGGGAGGCCACCCGCGGGGCGACCGTTTCCCAGCCGCGCCGCACCGCGCCCATCGGCATCGTCGTCGGCGCGCTTTCCGACATGCGCAAGGCCGTGCTGCCCGCCATCGCCGGTGCCATCGGCCTGCGTTCCGAACTGAGCGGGATCGGCTTTGTCGCCGGTATCGCCATCCTGGCGATCGCGATCGGCGCGGGCGTTGCGGTGCTGCGCTGGTGGCGAACGACCTATACCGTGGGCGCGGAGGATATCCGGCTGGAGACGGGCGTCGTCTCGCGCGCGGCGCGCTCCGTCCCTTACGAGCGCATCCAGGACGTCAGCCTGGAGCAACCGCTGCTGGCGCGCCTGCTGGGCCTGACCCAGGTTCGGTTCGAGACCGGGGCCGGCGGCAGCGACGAGATCGCGCTCGCCTACCTCCCGGTTGCGGAGGGCGAGGCGCTGCGCGAACTGGTGCGCGAGCGGCGCGACGATCATGCCGCCGTGCCCGCCGCCGGCGCGACGGCGGAGGACGCGAACGCGCAGCCGGTCGGCGCCGTCCTGTTCGCCATGAAGCCGGCGCGCGTCGTTACCTTTGGCCTGTTCGAATTCTCGCTCGCCGCGGTGGCGGTGGTCGCGGGCCTGGCGCAGCAATTCGATTTCCTGCTGCCGTTCGACGTGTGGGACTGGGACGAATGGCAGGGTGTGCTGGGGGTTCCGGTGGACCGGCTCGCCGCGCTCGGTCCGGTGATGCAAGTGGTGATCGGGCTCGCGACGCTGGCGGCCCTGTCGGTGGTCGGTTTCGCCACCGGCATCCTGCGCACCGCGCTGCGGGACTGGGGGTTCGTGCTGGAGCGCACGGCCAGGGGATTCCGCCGGCGTCGCGGGCTCCTCACCACGACCGACATGGTCATGCCCGCGCACCGCGTCCAGGCGCTGGAGCTGCGCACCGGATGGCTGCGCCGCCGGTTCGGCTGGCACGGGCTGAAGTTCGTCAGCCTGGCGCAGGATGCCGGTTCCGGCAGCCATGTCGTGGCGCCGTTCGCGCAGATGGAAGAACTGGCACCGATCGCGGCGGCGGCGGGGTTTGCGCTGCCGGGCGACGGCACCCTTTGGCAGCGGCCGGCGCGCCGCGCGTTCGTGGATAGGGCCGTGCTGGGCGCAGCGGTGCCAATCCTGGCCGCCGCTGCCCTGGCAATCTTCGCCGATCCGCGCCTTGCGCTCGTGCCATTGCTGGCCGTGCCGGTCATTGCGGCAGGACAGGCGCTGGCCTGGCGGCGCGCGCGCCATGCGCTGGATGCGCGGCAGGTGTTCACGCGGCGCGGCTGGCTCGCCCCGCGTATCGATGTTGCCCAGCGGGTGAAGCTGCAATCGGTCGAGATCCGCCAGGGTCCGCTCGGCCGGCGAGGCGGCTATGCCACGCTCCACCTGGGTCTGGCCGGCGGCACCATGGCGATCGACGCACTGCCCGCCGGAGAAGCGCAGCGGATTCGCGATGCGGTTGTCGAAAGCGTCGCGGGGCTGGACTTCTCGCAGGTCAGCTAGGCGGGTTTCAGCTCGGCGTCTCGGCCAGCAGGTCGGCCCACTCCGGGTGGCGGCGGAACTGGGCATCGACATAGCTGCACGCCGGCACGATCGTGAAGCCTTCCGCCCGCGCATCCGCCACCAGCGCGTCCACCAGCGCCGCCGCCACGCCGCGCCCGCCGATTTCGGGCGGCACCAGCGTGTGATCGGCGATCCGCGCGTTGCCCCGGCCTTTCCACGTCAGCCGGCCCACGGCTCTGCTGCCGGGTACGGTGGCGCGGTATTCCCCGCGCGCTTCGTCGCCCTGGTGCGTGATCTCGATACCCTCGATTGTCATGGTGTCCACGTCTCCTTCTTGCGCTCAACGCGCGCCGCGCTAGGGCCGTTCCGCCATGGTCCGCACCGCGCAATTCCTCTCCGACAACGCCGCCTCCGTGCATCCCGCCGTGTGGGACGCGATGCGCGCCGCGGACGAAGCGCAGCCGCCCTATGACGGGGACGCGCTGTCGAAGGAGCTCGACGCGCGGTTCAGCGACCTGTTCGGGCGCGAAGCCCACGCGCTGTGGGTGGCGAGCGGCACCGCCGCCAACTGCCTGGCGCTCGCCACGATGTGCCCGCCCCACGGCGGGGTCGTCTGCCACCGCGAGGCGCATATCGAGATGGACGAAGGCGGCGCGCCGGGCTTCTTCCTCCACGGCGCCAAGCTGCTGCTGGCGGACGGGGAGGGGGCCAGGCTGACCCCGGATGCCGTGCGCGCGGTGGTCGACCCGATCCGGCCCGACGTGCACTGGGTGCAGCCGCACGCCCTCAGCGTCACGCAGGCGAGCGAATACGGGCGCGCCTACCGCCCGGGCGAGCTTGCGGCGCTGGGCGAACTGGCGAAGGCGCGCGGGCTGGGCTTTCACGTGGACGGTGCGCGCTTTGCCAACGCGGCGGCGTTCCTCGGGTGCTCTGCCGCCGAGGCCGCCGGGCCGTGCGACGCGCTGAGCTTCGGGTTCATCAAGAACGGCGGCATGGGCGCCGAAGCGATTGTGTTCTTCGATGGCGAGGCGGCAGCGCTCGCCCGCTGGCGACGCAAGCGCGCGGGGCACCTGCAATCCAAGGGGCGCTATCTCGCCGCGCAGATCCTGGCGATGCTGGACGGCGACCTGTGGCTGGCGAACGCCCGCGCCGCCAACGCCGCCGCGGCGGAGATCGCGGGCGCCTGCGCCGACCGCCTGCTCCATCCGGTCGAGGCCAACGAGGTGTTCGTCCGCGTCAGCGCGGCGGAGCGTGAAGCCCTGCGGCGGCAGGGCTATGCCTTCTACGACTGGGGCAGCGATGCCGCGCGCTTCGTCGCCGCATGGAACAGCCGGGCCGAAGATGCCTCCGCGCTTGCCAGGGCCATCGCCGCGCTGTGAGCCAGGATCCCAACCCGCCGCACGCGCTGCTGCGGCCGCGCATCGCGATCCCCTTTATCCTGACGGCACTGATCTGGGGTTCGACCTGGTATGTCATCCGGGGGCAGATCACCGACGTTCCCGGACAGTGGTCGATCGCCTACCGCTTCGCGATGGCGGCCCCGGCGATGTTCGCGCTCGCCATCGCGATGCGCAAGTCACTGGCGATGCCGGCCCGCGCCCATGGGCTGGCGATGGCGATGGGCCTGCTCCAGTTCTGCGGCAACTACACGTTCGTCTACGCGTCCGAAGCGCATCTCACGTCGGGCGTGGTCGCGCTGCTGATCGGGATGATGTTCGTGCCCAACGCGCTGCTGGCCCGCGCGCTGCTGGGCCAGACGGTGACGCGCCGCTTCGTCCTGGGCAGCGCCATCGCGCTGGCGGGCATTGCGGTCCTGCTGGTGAACGAGGCGCGGGCGGCCCCGATGGGCGGGGCCGACGTGCCGCTCGGCACCCTGCTCGCGCTGGGCGGCATGCTGGTGGCCTCCGTCGCCAACGTGATCCAGGCCGGACCCGCGGGGCGGGGCGTGCCGCTCGTCACCCTGCTGGCCTGGGCGATCCTGTACGGCACGGGGATCGACGTGGCGGCGGCGTGGATCGTGGCGGGGCCGCCGGTGTTCCCGGATGCGCCCGCGTACTGGCTGGGCACCGCGTGGCTGGCGATCGCCGGCACGGTCGTCACGTTCCCGATGTACTACCAGCTCGTGCGGGAGCTTGGCGCGGGCCGCGCGGCTTACAACGGTGTGCTGGTGGTGGTGATCGCGATGGCGATCTCGACCCTCCTGGAAGGATACGTCTGGTCGGCACTGGCCATAACTGGCGCCGCGCTCGCCACCGCCGGGATGATCGTGGCCTTGCGCGCCCGCCAGGTCGCCCCCTAGCTGCCGGCTGAAAGCAGCGCGCGCAGGCCTTCGCGATAAGTCGGATAGCGCGGCCGCCAGCCGAGCACCCGCCTGGCCTTGCCGTTCGCGATGCGGCGGTTTTCCGCGTAGAAGCCGCGCGCCGCGGGCGAGAGGCCCGCGTCCTCCAGCGCTTGCAGCGGCGGCGGGGGCGTGCCGAGAAGGCGGCAGGCTTCATCGACCACGGCGTTCGCGCTCGCGGGAAGGTCGTCCGCCAGGTTGTAGGCGCCGGCGGGCTTGCCGAAGGACTGCGCCACGCCATCCGCGATGTCCGCCACGTGCACGCGGCTGAAGACCTGGCCCGGCAGGTCGATGCGATGCGCCGTCCCGGCCAGCACCCGGTCGAGCGGGCTGCGCCCGGGGCCGTAGATCCCCGGCAGGCGGAACACATGCGCGCCGCGTTCCAGCCAGGCGGCGTCCGCCGCGCTGCGCGCGCTGCGCCGCCCGGTGCCTGTGGGCGCGCTTTCGTCCACCCACGCCCCGCCGGTATCGCCATAGACCCCGGTGGAGGAGAGATAGCCGATCCAGCGACCGCCCAGCGCGTCGCCGTAACGGTCCAGCACCGGGTCGGCGCCGTCGGCTGGCGGGACGCAGGAAAGCACGTGGCTCGCGCCGGCAATGGCGCGGCGCACGCCATCGTCGTCCGCGAAGTCCACCGATCCGTCCCGCCCGGTCGCCGAAACCGTCCAGCCATCCAGCCGCGCCGCGACCGCGCGGGCCGTGTAGCCGAAGCCGAAAATGAACAGATGGCCCATGTCGTGCGTTTAGCGACTCGACACGCGCCCGATAAGCTTGGATCGATCTTCCCCATGGATATTGCCCGCACCCCATCGACGCCCGACGGCAACCCCGAAATGGCCGACGTGCCGCCCTCCACCCGCGAGCGTGACGCCGAACCGCCGCTGATCCGGCGTGAGAATTACGCCCCGTTCCCCTGGCTCGTGCCCGAGACGCACCTCGCCTTCACCCTCGGCCTCGAAGAGACGCTGGTGGTCGCCACCCTCACGCTCGAGCGCAATCCTGCGGCCGATCCGTCCCCGGCCATCCGCCTCGACGGCGACGGCATTTCGCCCCGCTCCGTCGCCATCGACGGCGAGCCGGCGGGCGACTGGTGGCTGGACGACGGCGACCTCGTCATCACGTTGCCGGCTGAATCCCACACGCTCAGGATCGAGACGGTCATTTCCCCGACCGCCAATTCCCAGCTCATGGGTCTTTATGCGTCGAACGGGATGCTCTGCACCCAGTGCGAGGCGGAAGGGTTCCGGCGGATCACGTTCTTCCCCGACCGGCCGGATGTGCTCAGCACCTATACCGTGCGGATGGAAGGACCGAAGGACGCCTTCCCCGTACTCCTGTCGAACGGCAACAAGGTGGCCGAAGGCGGCGAGGGCGCCGTGCACTGGGCCGAATGGCACGATCCCTGGCCCAAGCCGAGCTACCTGTTCGCCCTGGTGGCCGGCAACCTTGTGGCGCGAAAGGACAGCTTCACCACCATGAACGGGCGCCACGTGGACCTTGCCATCTGGGTCCGCGGCGAAGACCTTCCACGCACCGGGCACGCGATGGAATCGCTTAAGAAATCGATGCGCTGGGACGAAGAGGTGTTCGGCCGGGAATACGATCTTGACGTGTTCAACATCGTCGCCGTGGGCGATTTCAACATGGGCGCGATGGAGAACAAGGGCCTCAACGTCTTCAACACCAAGTACGTGCTGGCCGACCCCGAGACCGCGACCGACGGCGACTACGACGGAATCGAGGGGGTGATCGCCCACGAATACTTCCACAACTGGTCGGGCAACCGCGTGACCTGCCGCGACTGGTTCCAGCTGTCGCTGAAGGAAGGCTTCACCGTCCTACGCGACCAGCTGTTCAGCCAGGACATGCAGGGCGAAGCGGTCAAGCGGATCGAGGACGTGCGCCTGCTGCGCGGCGTGCAGTTCCCGGAGGATTCCGGCCCGCTGGCGCACCCCATCCGGCCCGACAGCTTCCGCGAGATAAGCAACTTCTACACCCCGACGATCTACAACAAGGGAGCCGAGGTGATCCGCATGATGCGGACCATGGCGGGGCCGGAACGGTTTCGCCGCGGCACCGACCTCTATTTCGAGCGCCACGACGGCGAGGCGGCGACGTGCGAGGACTTCATCCGCGCGATGGAAGAAGGGGCCGCGCTCGACCTCGCGCAGATGCGCCTGTGGTACTCCCAGGCCGGAACCCCGAAGGTGGACGTCACGCTCGCCCATGATGGCGAGACCGCCACTCTACGCCTGCGGCAAACCGTACCGCCCACGCCCGGCCAGCCTGACAAGCAGCCGATGCCGATTCCCCTGCGCCTCGCCCTGTTCGACCGCGAAAGCGGCCGTCATCGCGGCGAGGAACTGATCGTGCTGGCGGGCGAGGAGGAGACTTTCTCCTGGTCCGGCTTTGCCGAGCGGCCCATCCTGTCGATCAACCGCGGCTTTTCCGCGCCCGTCACGATCGAGCGGGACATGCCGGCGGACGATCTCCTGTTCCTTGCCGCGCACGATGACGATCCGTTCGCCCGGTATGAAGCGATGCAGGAACTGGTTCTCGGCCACCTCGTCGCGGCCGTGGGCGACGGGCTGTCGGACCAGGCGATCGAGGCCGGACGCGCCGCGATCGGCGAGGCCCTGCGCGCCGTGCTCAACGACCCGGGGATCGATGACGCCATGCGGGGCGAACTGATGATGCTCCCCAGCCAGACCTACATCGCGGAAGCGCTGCTGGTCGCCGACCCAGCCCGCATCCATGCCGAACGCGAAAGCCTCAAGGCATGGCTGGCGCGCGCCCTCGAAAGCGATCTCCTTCCCCTCTACGAACGGACGAGCGGCGCGGTCGCCGGCATGGACCCGGCCGCGCGCGGCGCCCGCAAGGTGCGCACGCAGGTGCTGGTGTTCCTCGCCGCCGGCAATCCCGATCGCGCCGCGCAGATCGCGGCCGCGCAATATGACGGTGCGCGGACGATGACCGACCGGCAAGGCGCGCTGATGGTGCTGACCGGCCTGTCGGCCCCGCAGCGGACGCACGCGCTGATCGACTTCTACAACCGTTACCAGGGCAACGCGCTGGTGATCGACAAGTGGTTCAGCCTGCAGGCAAGTTCGCTGCATCCTGCCGCGATCGAGCATGTGAAGGCGCTGGCACATCACGCCGATTTCACCCTGCGCAATCCCAACCGGGTGCGCAGCCTCTACATGGCGTTCGCCGGCAATCCGCACGCGTTCCACGCGGCAAGCGGCGAAGGCTACCGGATGATCGCCGATCTCATCATCGCGCTCGATCCCATCAACGCGCAGACGGCGGCGCGCTTCGTCACGCCGCTGGGGCGCTGGCGGCGGATAGAGCCGGGGCGCGCCGCGCTCATGCGGGCGGAGCTGGAGCGGATCGCCGGGCAGCCGGGGCTGTCGCGCGATACCTTCGAACAGGTGAGCCGCTCCCTTGGTTGAGGCGATCACCGTTCCCGCGCTGCGGGGGGTGCCGCACGGCTTCATGTCGCGCCGCGGCGGCGTGTCGCACGGCGCGGTCGCCGGGCTCAACTGCGGTTTCGGGGCGGGGGACGACCCTGTGGCCGTGGCGGAAAACCGCCGTCTTGCCGCCAATGCCGTGCTCCCCGGCGCGGCGCTGATCGGCCTGCACCAGGTCCATTCGGCCGACGTGGTGACGGTGCGCGATGCGTGGGGCGACGACGCGCGGCCGCACGCGGATGCCATGGTGACGGACCGGCCGGGCGTGCTGCTCGGCATCCTCACCGCGGACTGCGCGCCGGTGCTCCTCGCCGATGCGGAAGCGGGCGTGGTCGGCGCGGCGCATGCCGGCTGGCGCGGGGCGCAGGGCGGGGTCGTCGCCAACACGGTCGCCGCGATGGTCGCGCTGGGTGCGCGGCTCGATCACATCGCCGCCGCCGTGGGGCCCTGCATCGGGCAGGCGAGCTACGAAGTGGGTACCGACATGCGCGCCGCCTTTGCCGAGCGGGACGCGGCGTTCTTCCGCGAAGGCGAGCCGGGCCGCTGGTGGTTCGATCTGGCGGGTTACGTCGCGCGTGCCATCGTCGATTCGGGTGTGCGCGCGCCCGAGGTCGCGGGGCGGGATACGTACGCCGAACCGGCGCTGTTCTATTCCTATCGCCGCGCGACCCATCTCGGCGAGCCGACATATGGCCGTCAACTCTCGCTGGTCGGGCTGCGCTGAAACCCGCGCAACGGGCCGCAAATGGCGGTTGGCAAGGCTCTGTCTTGCGTATATGCGCGCCGCAAACCGGCACCATGCGGGCGTTTCGCGCGCCTTTGTGGTGAACCGCGACGACAGGGGCTCCAGCTTCGTTTCTCGCGATTGACCGGCAGGTATATCACGCGTTTCGCCATTCCCGGCGGGGCGCATGCGAAGACGATAACAAGGCAGGCACGGCTGATGGCTGACACGACTGGCGACGCGATCCCCGGCACCGTTACGGTGGCCGACGACGGGATCCGGCGGCGCGACTTCATCAACGTGGCGGCGGTCGCCGCGGCAGGCGCGGGCGGGGTCGTCGTCCTCTATCCGCTGATCAGCCAGATGGCCCCTTCGGCCGACGTGCTCGCCGAAAGCAGCACGGAAATCGATACCTCCACGATCCAGCCCGGCCAGGCCATCAAGGCGGTGTTCCGCAAGCAGCCGCTGTTCGTGCGCCGCCTGACCCCGCAGGAAATCGCCGCGGCCAACGCGGTCAACGTCGGCTCGCTGCGCGATCCGCAGACCCTGCAGGAACGCACCAAGGAAGGGCATGAGGACATGCTCATCACCATGGGCGTGTGCACGCACCTCGGCTGCGTGCCGCTGGGCGCCGCCGAGGGCGAGGTGAAGGGCGAATTCGGCGGGTATTTCTGCCCCTGCCACGGTTCGCACTACGATACCGCCGCGCGCATTCGCAAGGGCCCGGCGCCCACCAACCTCGAAGTGCCGGAATACGAGTTCACCAGCGACACCGTCGTCAGGGTCGGCTGAGGCGAGAAAGAGCAAGAACGATGAGCTTCCCCTGGGCCAAGCAATACGAACCCGTTAACCCGGTCATGCGGTTTCTCGACGAGAAGCTGCCGCTGCCGCGCCTCGTCTTCAACGCGGTGGGCGCCGGCTATCCCGTGCCGCGCAACCTCAATTACATGTGGAATTTCGGCGTTCTCGCCGGTTTCTGCCTGGTGTTGCAGATCGTCACCGGCGTCATCCTGGCGATGCACTACGCGTCGAACGCTTCGGTGGCCTTCGCCTCGACCGAACACATCATGCGCGACGTCAACTGGGGCTGGATGCTGCGCTATGCGCACGCCAACGGCGCCAGCATGTTCTTCGTGGTGATCTACCTCCACATCTTCCGCGGCTTCTTCTATTCGAGCTACAAGGCCCCGCGCGAGATGATCTGGCTGATCGGCGTGGTCATATTCCTGCTGATGATGGCCACCGCGTTCATGGGCTATGTCCTGCCGTGGGGCCAGATGAGCTTCTGGGGGGCCAAGGTCATCACCGGCCTGTTCGGCGCCATTCCGGTGGTGGGCGAGCCGATCCAGGTCTGGCTGCTGGGCGGTTACGCGCCCGACAACGCCGCGCTCAACCGCTTCTTCAGCCTGCACTTCCTGCTGCCGTTCGTGATCGCGGGCGCGGTGATCCTGCACATCTGGGCGCTGCACATCCCGGGTTCGTCGAACCCGACCGGGATCGAGGTGAAGCAGGAAAGCGACACCGTGCCGTTCCACCCGTACTACACGGCGAAGGACGGCTTCGGGCTGGGCGTGTTCCTGCTGATCTACTGCGGCCTGCTGTTCTTCGGCCCCAACCTGCTGGGCCACCCGGACAACTACATCGAGGCGAACCCGCTTTCGACGCCGGCGCACATCGTGCCCGAATGGTACTTCTGGCCGTTCTACGCCATCCTGCGCGCCTTCACCGCGGACTTCTTCTTCATCCCCGCCAAGCTGATGGGCGTGCTGGCGATGTTCGGCGCGATCCTGCTGTGGTTCTTCCTGCCGTGGCTGGACAAGGGCCCGGTGCGCAGCGGCCACTACCGCCCGCTGTTCCGCAAGTTCTGGTACGTGTTCCTCGTCGCCATGGCGATCCTGTTCTGGTGCGGCGGCGCGCCGGCGGAAGAGCCCTACGTCATGCTCAGCCAGCTGGCGACGGCGTACTACTTCCTCCACTTCCTCGTCATCCTGCCGATCGTCTCGATGATCGAGCGACCGGAGCCGCTGCCCTATTCCATCACCGAAGCGGTGCTGGGCGAAGACAAGGCGGCCGTCCTCGGCGAGAACGCCACGCCGGCGACGTAAGCGACAGGTTCAAGGAAAACGACAATGATCCGCCTTATCGGAATCCTCGCCGGCCTGTTCTTCAGTGTCGCTGCCCTCTGGGGCCTCGGCAACGGGCTCGCCACGGTCATCGCCGACGGACAGCTCAAGGAGCCGACCGTCGAGCATGAATTCCACTTGCCGGCCCGCCCGGCGAACCTGCAGTCGGACGGCCCCTTCGGCACCTGGGACCTGGCGCAGCTCCAGCGCGGCTTCCAGGTTTACAAGGAAGTCTGCGCGGCGTGCCACAGCCTGAAGTTCGTGGCGTTCCGCGACATGGCGGCGCTCGGCTATTCCGAAGCCGAAGTTAAGGCGCTGGCCGCCGGCTTCCAGGTGCCGGGCATCGATCCCGCCACGGGCGAGGCGACCCTGCGGCCCGGCCTGCCGACCGATTACTTCCCCTCCCCCTATCCCAACGCGGTGGCGGCAGGCGCGGCGAACAACAATGCCATCCCGCCCGATCTTTCGCTGATCACCAAGGCGCGCCACCACGGCACCGACTACGTCTATTCGCTGCTGACCGGCTATCGCAACGTCGATACCTTCAGCATCGGCGGCAAGAACGTGCGCGACGAATTCCCCGAATTCGCAACGCCGCCCAACACGCATTTCAACCCCTATTTCGCGAACCTCAACATCGCGATGGCGCCGCCGCTCACGGCCGAAGGCCAGGTGACCTATGCCGAAGGGCAGCCGCGCGCCACGGTGGACCAGATGAGCAAGGACGTTGCCGCCTTCCTCACCTGGACGGCTGAACCCAAGAAGGTGAAGCGGACCCAGGTCGGCTGGCCGGTGATGGGCTTCCTGCTGTTCGCGACGATCCTTGCCTACCTCGCCAAGGGGCAGGTCTGGGCCGCGATCAAGCCGAAGAAGAAGCACGCCTGAGGCCGACGGCGGGGCAGCCCGCATGCTCGATATCGCAGCGGTGCGGGCGCTGGTCCGCACGGTGCCCGATTTTCCTGAACCGGGGGTGATGTTCCGCGACATCACCCCGCTCGTCGCCGACGCGCAGGGCTTGCGCTCCGCCGTCCGGCACCTCGCCCATCGCGCACGCGCGGGCGGGGCGGATGCCATCGCCGGGATGGAGGCGCGGGGGTTCATCTTCGGTGCCGCGGTGGCGGTCGAACTCGGGATCGGGTTCGTTCCCATCCGCAAGCCGGGAAAGATCCCGGTCGCCACCCTCGGGATCGACTATGCGCTGGAATACGGCACGGACCGGCTCGAAATCGACCCCACCGCCGTCACCCCTGGCCAGCGCATCGCGATCGTCGACGATCTGATCGCCACCGGCGGCACGGCAATTGCGGCCGCGCAACTGATGCGGCGTGCCGGCGCTGCGGTCGACCAGGCGCTGTTCGTGATCGACCTGCCCGATCTCCAGGGCGCGGAGCGGCTGCGCAGCGCCGGTTTGACGGTCGAGGCGTTGATGGAATTTCCCGGCCACTGACGCCAGGCGCGCAACGATCCGGTTGACGCACGCGGGCACCGCGTGGCAAGCGGCGCGCTGCCCAGATTGTCTGGTCCGGGCGGGTATAGCATAGTGGTAATGCTCTAGCCTTCCAAGCTAGCTAGAGGGGTTCGATTCCCCTTACCCGCTCCATCTTCCCCGCTCCATTTCACCCACTCGATCGCCGCGACGTGCGAGCCGCCTCGGGCCACTCCGCCGATTCCCCCAAGACGCGCAGTCCCGGCGCGCGCGCGCTTCAGGCGACTGGCATGTTGTCGATCAGGCGCGTGCCGCCGATGCGGGCGGCGACGAGCAGCCGGGCAGGCTCCGGCCCGAGCGCGGGGAGAGGTGCGAGCGTGGCGGCATCGGCAAGATCGGCGTAATCGACGCTGGCAAATCCTGCCGCGACGATTTCGGCCTCCATTGCGGTGAGTGTGCCACCTGCATCCGCGCCGGCAAGCAGCGCGACGATCGCCCGGCGCATCGCGCGGGGCAGCGCGCCCGCCCGGGTGCGGGCCTCCGGCGTCAGGTACCGGTTGCGGCTCGACAACGCGAGCCCATCCGCTTCGCGCACGGTCGCCACGCCCACGATCGCATCGGCGTGCGGCGCGGTGAGGTCGAGGTCGCGCGCCATGCGGCGGATGACGGCGAGCTGCTGCCAGTCCTTTTCGCCGAACAGCGCCACATCGGGCCGAACCTGGTTGAACAGCTTGCAGACGACGGTCGCCACCCCGTCGAAATGCCCCGGCCGTGCCGCGCCGCACAGCCGCTCGCTCACGCCCGTCACCGAAACATTGGTGGCGAACCCCGCCGGGTACATCGCGCCGACTTCGGGCGCCCACAGCAGCTCCACCCCTTCGTTCTCCAGCAGCGCGGTGTCGGCCGCCAGCTGGCGCGGGTAAGCGTCGAGATCCTCGTTGGGCCCGAACTGCCGCGGGTTGACGAAGATGGAGACCACCACCGCGTCGGCATGGCGGCGTGCCTCGCGTACCAGGGTCAGGTGCCCTTCATGCAGTGCGCCCATCGTGGGCACGAGAGCGACACGCGCACGATCCTGGCGCAGGCCCGCCACGGCCTTTCTCAACACTTCCAGCGTCGTCGCCGTTTGCACGTCCGCCCGTCCCTCAGCTATTCTGCCCTGCGATCAACGCCCCTAGCGGGGGCCAAACGGGAATGCACGCGTGACCAAGTCCGCCACAAAGGCCGCTCATCGCATCGTCTTCGCCAACGAGAAGGGCGGCACCGGCAAATCGACCACAGCGGTGCATATCGCCGTCGCGCTCGCCTACCGCGGGGCGAAAGTGGCGGCCATCGATCTCGATCCGCGCCAGCGCACGCTGTATCGCTATTTCGAGAACCGGCAGGAAACCGCCGCCCGGCGCGGCATCGACCTGCCCACCGCCCGGTTCGAAGTGTTCGAGGACGGAACCCCGGAGGAACTGGAGGCCGTGGTCGCGAACCTTGCGGAAGGTCACGACTTCGTGGTGTTCGACACCCCGGGGCGCGACGATCCCCTGGCACGCCATGCCGCGACCGAGGCGGACACGCTCGTCACCCCGCTCAACGACAGTTTCGTCGATTTCGACCTCATCGGCCAGGTCGACGCCGAAACCTTCAAGGTGCGGCGCCTGTCTTTCTATGCGGAGCTGATCTGGGAAGCCCGCATCAAGCGCAGCCGCAGCCAGATCGAACAGAACCGGCGCGAAATGGACTGGGTCGTCGTGCGCAACCGCACCGGCCATACCGAGGCGCGCAACATGGCCCGCATCGAACGCGCGCTGGCGGAACTGTCCAAGCGCGTCGGCTTCCGCGTGGCGCACGGCCTGTCCGAACGGGTCATCTATCGCGAACTGTTCCCCAGCGGGCTGACGCTGCTGGACAAGGGCCATCTCGGCGAACTCGGGACCAGCCACCTGGTGGCGCGGCAGGAACTGCGGGCGCTGGTCGCCGCGCTGAACCTGCCTGCCAGCACGGCCAGGGAAGCGGAACTGGCGCTGGCCTGACTTAACCGCTAGCCCCGCCGGCGATGCTCAAGCTGCTGTTCTTCGCCGCGCTGATCGCGCTCGCCGTCCGGGTGGTCCTGGGCCGCTGGCCATGGGAATACCTGACCGCGAAACCGACCCGCGGCTTGGCCGTTTTCGAAGCGCGTCAGTTGCTGGCGGTGCGCGAAGGCGCTTCGCGTGCCGAGATCGTGGAGGCTCACCGCCGCAAGCTTGCCGCAGTCCATCCCGATCGGGGGGGCACGAACGCACAGGTGCACGCGGTGAATGCGGCGCGCGACCTGCTGCTGGCGCAGCTACCCGGATCCAGTTGAGGAATACGCGCGTGAGCCACACTTTCGATCCCACTATCCTCCGCGAATACGATATCCGCGGGATCATCGGCGAAACCCTGGGCGCGGATGACGCCCGCGCGATCGGGCGCGGCTTTGCCACCATGCTGCGGGAAGCGGGGGGGACCAGGGTCGCCGTGGGATACGACGGCCGCGTCAGCTCCCCCATGCTGGAGCACGCGCTGATCGAAGGGCTCACCGCCAGCGGATGCGACGTGGTGCGCGTGGGGATGGGCCCCACCCCGATGCTCTATTACGCCGAAGCCTCAGCCGAAGATGTAGATGGCGGCATTCAGATAACTGGCAGCCACAATCCCGCCAATTACAACGGCTTCAAGATGGTATCCCAGGGCCGGCCGTTCTTCGGGGCCGACATCCTCGAGATCGGCCGCCGCGCGGAGGCCGGCGAATGGGCGGATGGCTCCGGCTCGGTCGAAAGCCGCGAGATCATGGCCGAATACATCGATCGCCTGGTCGCCGGGCTGGAGGGGATCGGCCACGAAGCGCTGGCCGGACTTCGGATCGGCTGGGACGCGGGCAACGGCGCCGCCGGCCCCGCGCTCGAGGCGCTCGCCGCCCGGCTTCCCGGCGAACATCATCTTCTCTTCACCGAAGTCGACGGGAACTTTCCCAACCATCATCCTGATCCTACCGTTCCGGAAAACCTTGAAGACCTGCGCCGGCTTGTCAGCGAGAAGAACCTCGACTTCGGAGTGGCTTTCGACGGCGACGGCGACCGGATCGGCGCGATCGACGGGGAAGGCCGCATCATCTGGGGCGATCAGCTCCTGATGATCTATGCCGAAGACCTGCTTCGCGAACGGCCCGGCGCGACGATCATCGCCGATGTGAAGGCCAGCCGCGCGCTGTTCGAACGCGTGGCGGAACTCGGCGGCAAGCCCTTGATGTGGAAGACCGGGCACAGCCTGATTAAGTCCAAAATGAAGGAAACAGGCGCGCCGCTGGCCGGCGAGATGAGCGGCCACGTCTTCTTTGCTGACACGTATTACGGCTATGACGACGCGCTTTATGCCGGCGTTCGGCTGATCGCGGCGTCAGCAAGGCTCGGCAAGTCGGTGACGGAATTGCGCAGCGCGATGCCGGCGATGGTCAACACGCCCGAACTGCGGTTCCAGGTCGATGAAAGCCGCAAGTTCGCCGCGATCGAGGAAGTGAAGGCGCGCCTGTCCGGCACCGGCGCAGACGTGGACGGCACCGACGGGGTCCGCGTCACAACGCCCGACGGGTGGTGGCTGCTGCGCGCATCGAACACGCAGGACGTGCTGGTGGCCCGCGCCGAAAGCACCGACGAAGCCGGGCTGGCGCGGCTGATGGAGCAGATCGACGCGCAGCTGGAGGCGTCGGGCCTCAAGCGGGGCCCGCAAGCCGGGCACTAGGGCCTGCTTCAAACGAGGCGACAATGAAAAAAGGGCCCGCGCGATGCGGGCCCTTCTCGCTAGCAGAAATAGCGTGCGATCAGCTTTCGGCCGTGCCGCTACCCGTTCGGGACAGTTCGGCGTTGCCGCCCATGCGCGGGCTTTCATTCGAAGCCAACCCGGACGTGCCTGTGGTCTGAACACGCAGGTTGTTCTGCACGTGCTTCACGCCCGAGAGGTCTTCGACCAGGTCTTCCGCCCGGCGCTTGGCCTGGCGGCTGTCGACCGTGCCATCGAGGGTCACTTCGCCTTCGTGCACCGTCACCTGGATGTTGCGCGCGTCAAGGGTCCAGTCTTCGGTCAGGCGGTCGCAGGCATCCTCCAGCACGCGCTCGTCGGACCGGTTGTAGTTTGCCGGGCCGTTGCCGCGATGGTCCTGCTTGCGCCGGCGGGCGGCGTCCTCGTCGCCGAACCAGCTCGCCACCTCGTCGCTGGCGCGTTCGAAGAAGCCGCGGTCATGCCCGCTGTCATCCCAGCTCCCGCTGCGGCCGTGGACCGACCGGTTGTCCGCCCGGCCGTATGTCGCGCCGTATCCGCTATCGCCTTGCAGGCCATAAGCGCTGCTGGCGCGCGAACGGTCGTCGTATGCGCCGCCGTATCCGCCGCCGGACCACCCCATGCCGCGATCACGCTGCGAGGAACCGAAGCTGCTGCGGTGGCTGTCGCCATAGGCGCCTTGCGCGAACCGGTCGTGCTGGGCGCCATAGCCGCGGCGCTCCATTCCGCCGCCGCCCCACGCGCCGTGGTCGGACATGCGCGACTGCGAATCGTCATAGGAACGCCAGCGGCTCTCGCCCATCTGGCTTCCTCCACCATAGCCGAAATCCTGGCTGTAATTGCCGTCATCTTCGAACTGTTCGGCCTGGCGGCTGCCGTATGACTGCGACGGGTCACGATAGTCGCCGCGCTGGCCGCGCCTGTAGCGGTTGCGGTCGCTGCGATTGCGGTCGTCCATTTTTCGCTCTCCTTGGTTCGTGTCTCGTATCAAATCAAACAATGGGCGCGCCGTCGGTTTCCCGGCTCGGCGCAACCGCGTCGCAGTTCGGCGCATGTGTCGTGTGCCGGGCGGCTGGATATCGTTGCGCTGTGGAGCTTTGTTCCGCTTCGTGCTTTGCCCCATGGATGGCCCAGCGTGCATCGATCGTCCCGCCCGAGATTGCCGGCTGGTTTGCCGGGCGCGGCTGGCGCGTGCGGCGGCACCAGGCCGAGATGCTCGCCGCCAGCGACGCGGGGCATCACGCGATGCTCGTGGCCGATACGGGCGCCGGCAAGACCCTGGCGGGGTTCCTGCCGACGCTCGCGGCCTTCTGCTCATCGCGCGGAGCGCCGCCGGGCGACGGGATCCATACCCTTTACGTCTCCCCCCTGAAGGCGCTGGCGCACGACGTGCAGCGCAACCTGGTGACGCCGGTCGAGGAGATGGGGCTTCCCATCCGCGTCGAGACGCGCAGCGGCGATACCCCTTCGGACCGGAAGCGGCGCCAGCGGGAGAAGCCCCCGCACGTCCTGTTGACGACGCCGGAATCGCTGTCGCTCCTGCTCAGCTATCCCGAAAGCTTCACCCTGTTCGCCAGCCTCAGGCGGGTGGTGATCGACGAAGTGCACGCCTTCGCGACCGGTAAACGCGGCGATCTTCTCGCGCTCGCGCTGTCCCGCCTCCAGGCAATCGCGCCGCGGATGCAACGCGCCGCTTTGTCGGCAACGGTCGCCAATCCGCAGGGCTTCCGCGAATGGCTCGCCCCCTGGGGTGATATCGACAGCGTGGCCCTGGTCGAAGGGGAAGAGGGCGCGCCGCCCGAAGTCGAGATCCTCTTGCCGATCGAGGAGCGGGTGCCCTGGGGCGGCCACGCCGGGCGGTGGGCAATTCCCCAGCTTTATCAGGCGATCCGCCAGAACCGCACCACGCTTGTGTTCACCAACACGCGCTTCCTGGCGGAATACATCTTCCAGATGCTGTGGGAGGTGAACGAGGACACCCTGCCGATCGGCATTCACCACGGCAGCCTGTCGAAAGAGGCGCGGCGCAAGGTGGAAGGGGCGATGGCGCGGGGAGAACTGCGCGCGCTGGTAGCCACCGCCAGCCTCGACCTGGGGGTCGACTGGGGTGATATCGACCTCGTGGTGCAGATGGGCGCGCCCAAGGGCTCCAGCCGCCTGCTGCAGCGTATCGGGCGCGCGAACCATCGGCTCGATCAACCCAGCCGCGCGATCCTGGTCCCCGGTAACCGGTTCGAATTCCTCGAGGCAACCGCCGCCAAGGATGCGGTGGACGAAGGGCAGCGCGACGGGGAGGACTTCCGGCCCGGAGGGCTCGACGTTCTGGCCCAGCACGTCATGGCGTGCGCCTGCGCCGCGCCGTTCAACGAGGAGGAACTGCTGAGGGAGGTGCGCTCCACGCTCGCCTACGCCTGGGTCGATGCGGCCGTGTGGGAACGCGTGCTCGCGTTCGTCGCCACCGGCGGGTACGCGCTCAAGGCCTACGACAAGTTTCGCCGCATCGTGCGAACGAGCGATGGAAGCTGGCGCCTCGCGCACCCCGAACACGCAGCCCGCCACCGGCTGAACGCCGGGATCATCGTCGATTCCGAAATGCTCGACGTCCGCTTCAGAAACGGCCGCTCGCTGGGCAAGGTGGAAGAACGCTTCGCCGCTTCGCTGACACCGGGAGATACATTCCAGTTCGCCGGCCTGAACCTGGAGGTCGAGCGGATCAAGGATATGGAACTGACGGTCCGCGCCAGTTCGAAGGCCGCCATGATCCCGAGCTATGGCGGCCAGCGACTGCCGTTGACGACTCACCTCGCCACCCGGGTCCGCCAGATGCTGGTGGACCGCGCGGGCTGGGCCCGGTTCCCGGACGACGTCCGCGAATGGCTGGAAGTGCAGGACTGGCGCAGCCAGATGCCGGGCCCCGAGACGCTGCTGGTGGAAACCTTCCCGCACGCAAGGAAGCACTACGCGGTATTCTATACCTTCATCGGCTGGAACGCGAACCAGTCGCTGGGCATGCTGATCACCAAGCGCATGGAGGACCGCGGACTGATGCCGCTTGGTTTCAACGCCAACGACTATTGCCTGGCGGTGTGGAGCCTCAAGCCGATCCCGGATCCCGCGCCGCTGCTCTCGCCGGACATCCTGCAGGACGAATTCGTCGAATGGGTGCAGAACTCGCACCTCCTCCGCCGCGCCTTCCGCGAAGTGGCGGTGATCGGCGGGTTGGTGGAACGCCAGCACCCGGGCAAGCGCAAGACCGGCAAGCAGGTCACGTTCTCCACCGACCTCATCTACGATGTGCTGCGCAAGTACGAGCCGGACCACGTGCTGCTGGAAGCGGCCTGGGCCGATGCCCGCGTGCTGATGACCGACATCGGGCGGCTGGGCGACCTGCTGGACAAGGCGTCCGATCAACTGCTGCACGTCGAGCTGGAGCGGGTCAGTCCGCTCGCCGTGCCCGTGATGACGCTGATCGGCCGCGAGCGGCTGCCCGAAGGGGCCGCCGACGACGTGCTGCTGCTGGAGGCCGAGGGCCTGGCGGCCGAGGCAATGCGGGTGGAGGAGACCGCCTCGATCGAGGGTGACTAGCCGCGGAAGGGATGCACGGGCGCTGGTATTTACAGCCACACGCTCGAACGAAAAAGGGCGGCCCCTGGAGGCCGCCCTTTCCGTGTCTCGCAAAGGAGACGAGGCTGGTGAGCGTAACGCTTACTTGAGCTCGACGGTGCCGCCGGCTTCCTCGATCTTCTTCTTGATGTCTTCGGCTTCGGCCTTGTTGACGCCTTCCTTGACGGCCTTGGGCGCGCCTTCGACGAGCGCCTTGGCTTCGGTCAGGCCGAGGCCCGTGATCGCACGGACTTCCTTGATGACCTGGATCTTCTTGCCACCGTCGCCGGTCAGGATGACGTCGAATTCGGTCTGCTCTTCAGCAGCGCCACCGGCGTCGCCACCACCGGCGGCCGGGGCGGCAACGGCCACGGCAGCGGCGGCGCTCACGCCCCACTCTTCTTCAAGCGCCTTGGCAAGCTCGGCGGCTTCCAGGACGGTCAGCTTCGAAAGGTCTTCAACCAGTTTGGCGATGTCGGCCATGATGTCTTAACTCCAGTGTTCGTGCTGGGGGCGAACCCCCGATTTGATGCGTTTGACGTCGGAAAAACCGCTTACGCGGCGTCCTTGGCGGCATAGGCGCCGAAGACGCGGGCAAGCTTGCTCGCCGGGGCGTTGACCAGCTGCACCACCTTGGTGGCGGGTGCATTGACCAGGCCCACGAGCTTTGCGCGCAGCTCGTCGAGGCTGGGCATCGAGGCGAGCGCCTTGATCCCTTCCGCGTCGAGCATCTGCCCGCCCATCGAACCACCGACGATCTCGATCCGATCGTTGGTCTTGGCGAAATCCACCGCAGCCTTGGCTGCCGCCACCGGGTCGGTCGACCAGGAAAGGCCCGTGGGACCGGAGAGGTATTCCTCCAGGCCCTTGTAGGGGGTGTCATTCAGGGCGAGACTGGCGAGACTGTTTTTCGCAACCTTGTACGTCGCACCGGCTTCCCGCATCTTCGTGCGCAGGGCGGTGGATTGGCCCACCGACATGCCGAGGTTGCGGGTGACGACCACCACGCCAACTTCGTTGAAGACTGCATTCAGCTCGGCGACGGACGCGGCTTTCTGCGAACGATCCATGCCTTGCTCCTTCGTATGGCCGCAGGGGCGCGAAAGCGCCATGCGACCGGCTCACATTGCCATGCGTGCGGATGCGCGCATGGGCGAGTCCATCGATGGGGAAGGAGCGGTGCGAACACCGGGATGGGCGCGCCCCGCGAACGGGTGCAGCGCCGATAGAATCTCGTTTCCCCGCCTAGGCTGGAGATTAAGGGGAAAATTCCCCACCAGCGGTCTCGGACGGACGCCCGGAAAACCTGCCGCATAATGCGAAGAGGCCCGCCGGGACGGGCGGGCCTCTAGAGGATTGCGGCGCGGAGTCAACCCGCGCCGCCTGTTTCAGCCGGCGATCACCGCTTGGCGTCGCGCTCGTTCTGCAGGCGCTTGGCTTCGGCTTCGAGCCGGTCGGCTTCGGCCTCGCTCACGTCTTCGACCGCGTCGGCCCGCTCTTCCAGGTCCTCGGCCGTCTCGTCGGCGACTTCGGCCTGCTGCGCCGTGGTCATCGCACCGGTGCCGGTAGCGACCGGGGCCGTGCCTGCGGCATCGGTGCCGGTGGCGGCGGCGGCGCCATCGGCTGCTACCGTGTCATCGGTGGTCGCAGCGGCGGTCACATCGCCATCGGCGGCGTCGGGGGTGCTGTCACCGCAAGCGGCAAGGCCCAAGGCGAAGGGCAGGGCGACGATCATGGCAATCTTCTTCATGGGATTATTCTCCATCCAGAGGTTGCCATTAAATCGCCACAATTCGACGTGGTTCCCGTAAAATCCGCACGCGGTCAGCCTGGGTCCTGCGGCTTGTAGGCGAGAAGATCGCCCGGCTGGCATTCCAGTTCTCGGCAGATCGCCTCCAGCGTGGAGAAGCGGATCGCGCGTGCCTTGCCGGTCTTGAGGATCGACAGGTTGGCAAGCGTTATGCCGACGCGTTCGGCAAGCTCGGTGAGCGTCATTCGCCGGGCGTGGAGCAGGTCGTCGAGGGTGACCACGATGCCGGCTCCTTCTTCGTTTTCCGGGGACGGGGGCATCACACGGTCCCTTCCAGGTCGTCGCGCATCGCGGCGCCGTGGCGGAACACCCGGGCGAGGATGAACAGCACAATCGTCAGCAGCAGCAGCCCGAAATCGACCTTGCCGCCGGTGGCGAAGTGGACGGTTTGCGCCTCGTCGGCTGCTCGTGCGATCGGCATGATCAGCCAGTTCGCCGGGACCGCGAGCAGCTGAACCGACAGGATCAGCCAGCCCATCTGGCTGAGCCGATTCGCGTTCCCGGGCTGGAAAGGGTCGCCTTCGCCGACGGTGGCGATGATCCGCCGCAAACGGTCGAAAAAGAAGAACAGCAGCCCGACGACCGCAAGCCCGATGAGCATGATGCCGATGAGCGCGCCGATAGGCAGCGAAGCAGCCGGGTCGTTCACCTCGCGGGCGAACGCATCGATCACGTCTTCGTGGTAGAAAGTGACGACCGGAATGGCGATCAGCAACGCAAGTGCGCCGATTGCCATGGCGGCCTGCATCAGCAGCGCCATCACCTTGCCGGCGAGGAGCAGCGGATCCTTGGGGCGGATCGACATCTGGGTTCTCCCTCCTGCCTCGGACTAGGCGAGTACGGCGGTCGCGAAGCCAGGCGCGCGGTCGACCGGGACGACGATCGTCTGCTGGAAAAGGGTCAGCGTGAGCAGGAGGGCGGCGCAGAAAGCCGCGATGTGGTTGTTGGTCTTGGTCATTTCCGTTCTCCGATAAGCGTCATGCCGATTATCGATAAGGACATCCTGTAATATCGTCAATCGATAAATATCGAAAAACGATAAGTGACTGATCGAAAAACGGGAACGTTCGCGATCGCGACGGTGGCCCGGCGCGAATCGCGCTTGCAGGCGTTTGACTCCGGTGCACCGTGCACCTATATGCCCGCCCGACCGCACGCTTCGAGCACGGTCCGTCGATGCGCGGCGACGGGCCCCGGATGGAAGCGGCGTTTCCATAATCGCGATGCAAGACCTGTAGCGGGCCCCCGGAAGAGGTGCGCCCACGCTGCGGGTTTTCTGCGTCCCGGTTCTCGCCCGCACACGATTCTACACGGCACCGCCGCATCCGTGCGGCGACGAGACAAGGCGAATTCTCCCTTATGGCTACCAAGGCGAAGGCTCCGGCCCCGAACCGCACCCGGCAGACCGGCACCGCGAAGAAGCGCATCCGCCGCATCTTCGGCGACGTCCACGAAGTGGTGAAGATGCCGAACCTCATCGAGGTGCAGCGCGAATCGTACGAGCAGTTCCTGCGTTCGGACAAGAGCATCGGCTACGTGTCGGGCCTGGAGAAGACGCTGCGCAGCGTGTTCCCGATCCGCGATTTCGCCGGCACGGCCGAGCTCGACTTCGTGCACTACGAGCTCGAGGATCCCAAGTACGACACGACCGAATGCCGCCAGCGGGGCATCACCTACGCCGCGCCGATGAAGGTGACCCTGCGCCTGATCGTGTTCGAAGTGGACACCGAGACCGAGACCCGCAGCGTCCTCGATATCAAGGAACAGGACGTTTACATGGGCGACATGCCGCTCATGACTCACAACGGCACTTTCATCATCAATGGCACCGAACGCGTCATCGTGTCGCAAATGCACCGTTCGCCGGGTGTCCTGTTCGATCACGATCGGGGCAAGACCCACGCGTCGGGCAAGCTGCTGTTCGCCGCGCGCGTGATCCCTTACCGCGGTTCGTGGCTCGATTTCGAATTCGACGCCAAGGACATCGTCAACGTCCGCATCGACCGCAAGCGCAAGCTGCCGGTCACCGCCCTGCTTTATGCGCTGGGCCTGACGGCGGAGGATATCCTCCAGCACTTCTACGAGACCGTGAGCTGGCAGCGCGTCAGCGGCAAGCAGGGCGACGGGTGGAAGATACCCTACAACCCGGAAGCGTGGCGCGGCCAGAAGCCCGCCTTCGCGCTGGTCGATGCCGTCACGGGCGAGGAAGTGTTCCCCGCCGGCACCAAGATCTCCCCCCGCGCCGCGAACAAGGCCGCCAAGGACGGCCTTGCCGAACTGCTGATCCCGACGGAGGAAATCTTCGGGCGCTACGCCGCGGGTGACATGATCGACGAATCGACCGGCCGCATCTGGATCGAGGCGGGCGACGAAGTCTCGCCGGAAAATCTCGATGCGCTCGACAAGGCGGGCGTGGACCGGATCGAGCTGCTCGACATCGACGACATCAACACCGGCCCGTGGATCCGCAACACGCTGAAGGTCGACAAGGCGGAGAACCGCGACGAAGGCCTCGAGGCGATCTACAAGGTCATGCGTCCGGGCGAACCGCCGACCAAGGAAACCGCCGAAGCCCTGTTCGAAGGTCTGTTCTTCGATGCGGAACGCTATGACCTGTCGGCTGTCGGCCGCGTCAAGCTCAACATGCGCCTCGGTCTCGATGCCGAAGACACCGTCACCACGCTGCGCAAGGAAGACATCCTGGCGGTGGTGAAGGAACTCGTCGGCCTGAAGGACGGCAAGGGCGAAGTCGACGATATCGACAATCTCGGCAACCGCCGTGTGCGTTCGGTGGGCGAGCTGCTCGAAAACCAGTACCGCGTCGGCCTGCTGCGCATGGAGCGCGCGGTGAAGGAGCGGATGAGCTCGGTCGACGTCAGCACGGTGATGCCGAACGACCTCATCAACGCCAAGCCCGCGGTCGCCGCGGTGCGCGAGTTCTTCGGCTCCAGCCAGCTCTCGCAGTTCATGGACCAGACCAACCCGCTGTCGGAAGTGACGCACAAGCGCCGCGTTTCCGCCCTCGGGCCGGGCGGTCTCACGCGCGAACGCGCGGGCTTCGAAGTGCGCGACGTGCACCCGACGCATTACGGCCGCATCTGCCCGATCGAGACGCCGGAAGGCCCGAACATCGGCCTCATCAACTCGCTCAGCACGTTTGCCCGGGTGAACAAGTACGGCTTCATCGAAACGCCATACCGCAAGGTCCAGGACGGCAAGGTCACCAGCGACGTCGTGTACCTTTCCGCGATGGAGGAACAGCGCCACGCGGTGGCCCAGGCCTCGGCCGAAACCGACGGCGAAGGTCAGTTCACCGAAGATCTCGTATCGGCCCGCCAGGAAGGCGAGTTCGTGATGCTTCCGAACGACCAGATCACGCTGATGGACGTTTCGCCCAAGCAGCTCGTCTCGGTCGCGGCGTCGCTCATTCCGTTCCTGGAAAACGATGACGCCAACCGCGCGTTGATGGGTTCGAACATGCAGCGCCAGGCGGTGCCGCTGGTTCGCGCCGAGGCGCCGTTCGTGGGCACCGGCATGGAAGAAACCGTGGCGCGCGATTCGGGCGCCGCGATCACCGCCAGCCGCGGCGGCGTGGTCGATCAGGTCGACGCAACCCGCATCGTGATCCGCGCCGTGGGCGACGTGGAGGCCGGCCAGTCCGGCGTCGACATCTACCGCCTGCAGAAGTTCGAACGGTCGAACCAGTCCACCTGCATCAACCAGCGTCCGCTGGTGAAGGTGGGCGAAGTGATCGAAGCCGGCGACATCATCGCCGACGGTCCCTCGACGGAGTACGGCGAACTCGCGCTGGGGCGCAACAGCCTCGTCGCGTTCATGCCGTGGAACGGGTACAACTACGAAGACTCGATCCTGATCTCCGAACGCATCGTGAAGGATGACGTGTTCACCTCGATCCACATCGAGGAATTCGAGGTCATGGCCCGCGATACCAAGCTTGGGCCGGAAGACATCACGCGCGACATTCCTAATGTCGGAGAGGAAGCCCTGCGCAGCCTTGACGAAGCGGGCATCGTCTACATCGGGGCCGAAGTGCACCCGGGCGATATCCTGGTCGGCAAGATCACGCCCAAGGGCGAAAGCCCGATGACGCCGGAGGAAAAGCTCCTCCGCGCCATCTTCGGCGAAAAGGCCAGCGACGTGCGCGACACCTCGCTTCGCCTGCCGCCGGGTGTTGCCGGCACGATCGTGGACGTGCGCGTGTTCAACCGCCACGGTATCGAGATCGACGACCGTACCCGCGCGATCCAGAACCAGGAAATCGAACAGCTCCGCAAGGACAGCCAGGACGAACGCGCCATCCTCAACCGGGCGACCTACAACCGCCTGAAGGACATGCTCGTCGGCCAGGTCTCTTCGGCCGCGCCCAAGGGCGTGAAGAAGGGCGAGCCGATCACCGACGAGGTGCTGGGTTCGGTGGACCAGTTCGAATGGTTCAAGTTCGCGGTGGCCGACGATTCCCGCCAGGCACAGATCGAAGCGATCAAGGGCCAGTACGACGAGGCCGTGAAGGTCATCGACGACCGGTTCGAGGATCGCCGCGAGAAGCTGGAGCGGGGCGACGAGCTGGCACCGGGCGTGCTGAAGATGGTCAAGGTCTTCGTCGCGGTGAAGCGCAAGCTGCAGCCGGGCGACAAGATGGCCGGCCGCCACGGCAACAAGGGCGTGATCAGCCGCATCCTGCCGGCCGAAGACATGCCCTTCATGGAAGACGGCACCCCCGTCGATCTCGTGCTCAACCCGCTGGGCGTGCCGAGCCGCATGAACGTGGGGCAGATCTTCGAAACGCACCTCGGCCTCGCCGCCCGCGGCCTCGGCCAGCAGGTGACGCAGGCGCTCGAGGAATGGCGCGAGGCCAATCCCGATCCCAAGGCGGCCGCGGCCCCCACGGCGGTCGTGGAGAAGCTGAAGGAAGTGTACGGCGCCCAGTATCACGAGGATATCGAAGGCCGCACGGCCGAGGATATCGTCGAGATGGCCGGCACGCTGAAGAACGGCGTTCCGTTCGGCACCCCCGTGTTCGACGGCGCGCGCGAGGCGGACGTTTCGGCGATGCTCGAACAGGCGGGCCTGCCCACTTCGGGCCAGGTGACGCTTTTCGACGGCCGCACCGGCGAGGCGTTCGACCGCAAGGTGACCGTCGGCTACATCTACATGCTCAAGCTGCACCACCTCGTGGACGACAAGATTCACGCGCGTTCGATCGGGCCGTACAGCCTCGTCACCCAGCAGCCGCTGGGCGGCAAGGCGCAGTTCGGCGGCCAGCGCTTCGGCGAGATGGAGGTCTGGGCGCTTCAGGCCTACGGCGCCGCCTACACGCTGCAGGAAATGCTCACCGTGAAGTCGGACGACGTCGTCGGCCGGCAGAAGGTCTACGAAGCGATCGTCAAGGGCGACGACACGTTCGAGGCCGGCATTCCCGAAAGCTTCAACGTGCTCGTCAAGGAAATGCGCAGCCTCGGCCTCAACGTCGAACTCTCCTCGCTCGGCGAAGATGGCGACGAAGACGGCCTGCAGATCGCGGCGGAGTGAACCTGGGAGCCCTGCCTCCCGAAGGCAGGGCTCTACCGCTCGCTCGAGAATTCTCCCTCAAGGGAACTGAAAAATGAACGAACTGTCCAAATTCACCAACCAGCTCGCGAAGCCCGAAACCTTTGACCAGATACAGATCGGCATCGCCTCGCCGGAGCGCATCCGTTCGTGGTCGTTCGGCGAGATCAAGAAGCCCGAAACGATCAACTACCGCACGTTCAAGCCGGAACGTGACGGCCTCTTCTGCGCGCGCATCTTCGGTCCGGTAAAGGATTACGAGTGCCTGTGCGGCAAGTACAAGCGGATGAAGTACAAGGGCGTCGTGTGCGAAAAGTGCGGCGTCGAGGTGACGGTGACCAAGGTCCGCCGCGAGCGCATGGGCCACATCGAGCTCGCCGCCCCGGTCGCGCACATTTGGTTCCTGAAGTCGCTGCCCAGCCGCATCGGCCTGTTGCTCGACATGCAGCTGAAGCAGCTGGAACGCGTGCTCTATTTCGAAGCCTACATCGTCACCGAGCCCGGCCTGACCCCGCTGGAGAAGTTCCAGACCCTCACCGAGGACGAGCTGCTCGACGCGCAGGATGAATACGGCGAGGATGCGTTCACCGCCGATATCGGCGCGGCCGCGGTCAAGACCATGCTGATGGACCTCGACCTCGAGGCCGAGCGTGATGCGCTACTGGAAGAGCTGGAAACCACCAAGTCCACGCTCAAGCCCAAGAAGATCATCAAGCGGCTGAAGGTCGTCGAAAGCTTCATCGATTCCGGCAACCGCCCGGAATGGATGATCCTGGAAGTCGTCCCCGTCATCCCGCCCGAACTGCGCCCGCTGGTGCCGCTCGATGGCGGCCGGTTCGCGACGTCCGACCTCAACGACCTCTATCGCCGCGTCATCAACCGCAACAACCGGTTGAAGCGCCTGATCGAACTGCGCGCACCGGACATCATCGTCCGCAACGAAAAGCGCATGCTGCAGGAAGCGGTCGATGCGCTGTTCGACAACGGCCGCCGCGGCCGGGTCATCACGGGCGCCAACAAGCGCCCGCTGAAGTCGCTCAGCGACATGCTCAAGGGCAAGCAGGGCCGCTTCCGCCAGAACCTGCTCGGCAAGCGCGTCGACTATTCGGGCCGTTCGGTCATCGTGACCGGTCCCGAACTCAAGCTGCACCAGTGCGGCCTGCCCAAGAAGATGGCGCTCGAGCTGTTCAAGCCGTTCATTTACGCCCGCCTCGACGCCAAGGGTCTCTCCATGACCCTGAAGCAGGCTAAGAAGTGGGTCGAGAAGGAACGCAAGGAAGTCTGGGACATCCTGGACGAGGTGATTCGCGAACACCCGGTGCTGCTGAACCGCGCGCCGACGCTCCACCGCCTCGGCATCCAGGCGTTCGAGCCGGTGCTGATCGAAGGCAAGGCGATCCAGCTTCACCCGCTTGTCTGCGCCGCCTTCAACGCGGACTTCGACGGCGACCAGATGGCCGTTCACGTCCCGCTGAGCCTCGAGGCCCAGCTTGAAGCGCGCGTGCTGATGATGAGCACGAACAACATCCTCAGCCCCGCCAACGGCAAGCCGATCATCGTGCCGTCGCAGGACATGGTGCTGGGTCTCTATTACCTGTCGATGGAACGGCAGGAGAAGACGCCCGAGTTCATCGACGGCGAGAACGGCGAGCAGATCGAGAAGCTGCCCCGCTTCGGCGACATGGCCGAAGTGCACCAGGCGCTGGAAACGAAGCACGTCACCTTGCACTCCAAGATCATCACCCGCGTCCCGCAGGTTGATGACAAGGGCAAGGAGTACATGAAGCGCGTGGTGACCACGCCGGGCCGCATGCTGATCGGCGAATGCCTGCCGAAGAAGCACACGGTGCCGTTCGAGGTGATCAACCGGCTCCTCACCAAGAAGGAGATCGGCGACGTCATCGACCAGGTCTATCGCCACACCGGCCAGAAGGACACCGTGCTGTTCGCCGACGCCATCATGGCGCTGGGCTTCCGCCACGCGTTCAAGGCCGGCATCAGCTTCGGCAAGGATGACATGATCATCCCCGACAGCAAGGAAGCGATGGTCGAAGAGGCCAAGGCGCTGGTTGCCGATTACGAGCAGCAGTACCAGGACGGCCTCATCACCCAGCAGGAAAAGTACAACAAGGTGATCGACGCCTGGAGCCGCACCGGCGACCAGGTGGCCGCGGCCATGATGGACGAGATCAAGGCCCAGCCGACCGACGAGAACGGCAAGGAAGCGCAGATCAACTCGATCTACATGATGAGCCATTCGGGTGCGCGCGGCTCGCCGGCGCAGATGAAGCAGCTCGCCGGTATGCGCGGCCTGATGGCCAAGCCCTCGGGCGAGATCATCGAGACGCCGATCATCTCGAACTTCAAGGAAGGCCTGACCGTTCTTGAATACTTCAACTCCACTCACGGCGCCCGCAAGGGTCTGGCCGACACGGCGCTGAAGACGGCGAACTCGGGCTACCTGACCCGCCGTCTCGTCGACGTGTCGCAGGACAGCGTGATCGTGCAGGACGACTGCAAGACGCAGAACGCGCTGGAAATGCGCGCGATCGTCCAGGGTGGTTCGGTAATCGCCTCGCTCGGCGAGCGTATCCTCGGCCGCACCACGGCCGAAGACTTGGTGAACGCCAAAACCGGCGAAGTCATCGTGAAGGCGGGCACCCTGCTCGACGAAGCGATGGTCGCGGCGATCGAGGCGGCCGAAGTGCAGTCCGCGAAGATCCGCAGCCCGCTGATCTGCGAAGCCGACCAGGGCGTGTGCGGCACGTGCTATGGCCGTGACCTTGCACGCGGGACGCCGGTGAACATCGGCGAGGCCGTGGGTGTCATCGCGGCCCAGTCGATCGGCGAGCCGGGCACGCAGCTGACCATGCGCACGTTCCACATCGGCGGCGCGGCGCAGCTCAACGAGACCAGCCATCTCGAAGCGATCTCGGACGGACGCGTGGAATACCGCGACATGCCGACCATCGTCGACAAGCGCGGCCGGATCCTGAGCCTCGCCCGCAACGGCGAGATCGTGGTCATCGACGCCGAAGGGCGCGAGCGTGAAATCCACAAGGTGCCCTACGGCACGGTGCTGATGCACAAGGACGGAGAGAACGTGGCCGAAGGCGAACGCCTGGCCGAGTGGGATCCGTTCAGCTTGCCGATCATCACCGAACAGTCGGGCATCGTGCGGTTCCAGGACCTGATCGACGGCACGACGATGGAAGAGCGGGTGGACGATGCCACCGGCATCGCCCAGCGCGTGGTCACCGAGCTTCGCGCCAGCAGCCGCAAGAAGAAGGACGATCTGCGTCCCCGCCTGACGCTGCTCAACGAAGCGGGCGACGAGACCGAGGCCGCGCGCTACATGCTGGCGCCGGGCACCTCGCTGTCGGTCGAGGATGGCCAGCAGGTGGAAGCAGGCGACATCCTCGCCCGTGCCAGCCGCGAAGCCGCCAAGACCCGCGATATCACCGGCGGTCTGCCGCGAGTGGCCGAACTGTTCGAGGCGCGCATGCCCAAGGACGTGTCGGTCATCGCCAAGATCAGCGGCAAGATCGAATTCGTCCGCGACTACAAGGCCAAGCGCAAGATCGCGATCGTTCCGGAAGAAGGCGATCCGGTTGAGTACCTGATCCCCAAGACCAAGGTGATCGACGTCCAGGAAGGCGACTTCGTCAAGAAGGGCGACACGCTTGTCGCCGGCAGCCCCAACCCGCACGACATCCTGGAAGTCCTGGGGGTCGAGGCGCTGGCCGAGTACCTGGTCGACGAGATCCAGGAGGTCTATCGTTTGCAGGGCGTGAAGATCAACGACAAGCACATCGAGGTGATCGTTCGCCAGATGCTGCAGAAGGTCGAGATCACGGACGGCGGCGACACGGTGCTGCTGCCCGGCGAACAGGTCGATCGCGAGGAGATGGACGAAGCCAACGCCAAGCTCGGCAAGGGCAAGAAGCCGGCTTCGGGCAACCCGGTGCTGCTCGGCATCACCAAGGCCAGCCTGCAGACGCGTTCGTTCATCTCGGCCGCCTCGTTCCAGGAAACCACCCGCGTGCTCACGCAGGCGGCGGTCGAAGGGAAGAAGGACTCGCTGATCGGGCTGAAGGAAAACGTCATCGTCGGGCGTCTCATCCCGGCCGGCACCGGCGCGGGGATGAACCGCATGCGGATCGCGGCGGGCAGCCGCGACGCCGCGCTGCGTGCCGCCTGGCGCAAGGCGCAGGATCACCTCGTCATGGCGAACACCGCTGCCGAGGAGCATGCCGCCGAGCTCGAACAGGGACCGGAAGCTGCGATCGGCGACGATCCGCTGGCGATGATGGAAGGTGAAACCCACGGCACGGATGCCGACGCGGGCGATTACCTGATGCAGTCGGACGAGGGGCCGGTGGAAACCGATGCCGCTGCCGACGCCGGTTCGGAAACCGACTCTGCAGCGGACATCGAGACGCTGGCGGACCCCGGCGACGAAACCGAAGAGTAACGCGCGCATTACGCCGCAAACCGAGGCCCCGCCGGCGCAAACCGGCGGGGCTTTTTTTGCGTTCGCGCGTTCTGGATGGTGTCAAAGAGAATTCTTACGATGCGCCATTCCGTTCTCGTTCTCGCCGCAGCACTTGGAGCGTGCACCGCGCCCTCCGGCCCCGCGCCGCAGGAAGCCGAAACAGCCGCGGCACAGCCCGCCGCTCCGTCCTTTGATGGCCACTATGTCGTGACCTTGGTCGACGGCGCGGCGCCGGTGATCGGCATCGCCGGGCATCAGCCGATGGTGACGATCAAGGGAGCGCGCGTCCATTTCCAGTCGCAGTGCATCTACGCCGACTGGACGCTCCACCGCGATGCCGGGAAAGTTTCCGCCCGGCCCTATTACGAACCCGGCAGCGCGATGTGCGCGCGGGCGCTGGCGCCTGGGGAACGCGCGATCCAGGACGCCTTCACGAACCTGGAAACGCTGGAACCGGCGGGCGACGCCCGGCTGGTCGTAGTTGGCGGCGGGCACCGGCTCGAACTGCGCGAAGCGGCGGAGGCGCCGCGCCCCGCGGCGGCCGAGACCGGCACCCTCGCGCTGACGCCCGTGACCACGCTCGCCGGGGAATGGCGCGTGGCCGGTATCGACGGCAAGCCGCTCGACGCGCCGCAGGGCATCGCGCTGTCGGGCAGCGACCGCGAACTGTGGTGGGAGCCGCGCTGCGCCGGGTTCGTGCGCAGCTACCGCATCGACGGGCTTCGCTTCACGCCCGGTCCCCGGCTCGATGCGCCGGCGCCGCCCCCGCCGGGAACGCCGCCCCCGCCGGTCTGCACGATCGGCCTGCTCCCGGGCCTCCAGGACGTGTTCCGCGCGGTGAATGCGGCCACCACCGTCGGCCGCGATCCATCGAACGGCATCCTGCTGTCCGGCGGCGGGCACAGCGTGCTCCTCTATTCGCAATAGCCGCCGCTTTCCCTGGCGCGGGCGACCCGCTAAGCGCCGCGGGCACGCGAGGGAACCGACGATGACAGGCGATACGAAAGCCATGCTGGCCAAGGCCGAAGTGCTGATCGAGGCGCTGCCTTACCTCCAGCGCTACGCCGGGCGCACGTTCGTGGTGAAATACGGCGGCCACGCCATGGGCGACCCGGCCGCCGCGCGCGATTTCGCGGAGGACATCGTCCTGCTGAAGGCGGTGGGCATCAACCCGGTGGTGGTCCACGGCGGCGGGCCGCAGATCGGGGCGATGCTGAAGAGGCTGGGTGTCGAAAGCACGTTCGTCGACGGGTTGCGCGTCACCGACAAGGCGACGGCCGAAGTCGCCGAGATGGTCCTGTCGGGTGCGATCAACAAGGAACTGGTCGGCTGGATCGCCGCCGCCGGGGGCAAGGCGGTGGGCATTTCCGGCAAGGACGGCGGCATGGTCAGCGCGGCCAAGGTCCGGCGCACGGCCAAGGATCCCGAAAGCAACATCGAACAGGCGATCGACCTCGGCTTCGTGGGCGAACCGACGCGGGTCGATACGCTGCTGATCGATACCGCGGTGGCGGCCGACATGATCCCGGTGATCGCCCCGATCGGCGCCGGCGAGGACGGCCATACCTACAACATCAACGCCGATACGATGGCAGGCGCCGTGGCCGCGGCGCTCGGCGCGGCGCGCCTGTTCCTGCTGACGGACGTGGCGGGGGTGCTGGACAAGTCAGGCGCCCTCCTCTCCGATCTCACCCCGGCCGGCATCGCCGCGCTCAAGGCCGATGGCACCATCACCGGCGGGATGATTCCCAAGCTCGACACATGTGTCCACGCGGTCGAGGCGGGGTGCGAGGCGGCGGTCGTGCTCGACGGGCGGGTGCCGCACGCGATGCTGCTGGAATTCTTCACCACGCGCGGTGCCGGCACGCTGATCCGCGCGGATCGATGACCGCCCGCCCCGATGATCGCCACACCCGTATTGCCCCATTGATACACCGCCCGCCCCTCGGCTAGAGGCTGAGGGGCACGAGATCGCCGAAGGACACCCATGGACGCCCTCATCCAGATTTTCATCATGCTCGCCAACACCGCGAACATGCTGGTCATCATCTGGTTCATCATCGGACTGCTGTTCAGCTTCAACGTGATCGGGCGGGACAACCAGTTCTTCGTGGCGGTGCACGACGCGATCGCCCGCCTGTTCGAACCGATCCTGCGGCCGATCCGCCGCGTCCTGCCCGATACCGGGGCGATCGATTTCTCGCCGATGGTGCTGCTCCTGCTGATCTATGCCGTCGTGATCGTCCTCGAAAGCCTGCGGCCGGTCTGATGGCGGGCGACGTGATTGACGGGAAGGCGTTCGCCGGGGCCTTGCGCGAACGTATCGGGACCGGGGCCGCGGCGTTCGCGGAACAGGCCGGGCGCAAGGCGGGCCTCGCCGTGGTGCTGGTCGGCGACGATCCGGCCAGCCAGGTCTATGTCGCGTCCAAGGGCAAGGCGACGGTCGCCGCCGGGATGGAGAGCTTCGAACACCGGCTGCCGGCCGATGTGGACCAGCCCGCGCTGGAGGAACTGGTCAGGCGATTGAACGCCGATCCGGCGGTCGACGGCATTCTGGTCCAGCTGCCCCTGCCGCGCCATCTCGACGACAAGGCGGTGATCGCGCTGATCGATCCGGCCAAGGACGTCGATGGGCTGACCGATGCCAACATCGCCGCGCTCGCCAACCAGCAGCCGGGGCTGTTCCCGTGCACCCCGTTCGGCTGCATGATGCTGCTTCAAGACCGGCTCGGCGATCTCTCCGGCCTCGACGCGGTGGTGATCGGCCGCTCGCAGCTCGTCGGCCGCCCGATGGCCCAGCTCCTGGTCAACGCGAACGCCACCGTCACCATCGCGCACAGCCGCACGCGCGATCTGGCAGATGTCGTCCGCCGGGCCGATATCGTCGTTGCCGCGGTCGGCCGGCCGGAAATGGTCCGGGGGGACTGGATCAAGCCCGGCGCCTGCGTGATCGACGTGGGCATCAACCGGCTGGACCCGGAACCGGGCGCGGCCAAGGGGCGGCTGGTGGGCGACGTTGCCTTTGAAGAGGCGCGCGCGGTGGCGGGCGCGATCACGCCCGTTCCGGGAGGCGTCGGGCCGATGACCATCGCGGTCCTGCTGCGCAACACCCTGGTGGCGGCGCACCGCAATGCCGGCATCTCCGTGCCGGCGGGGCTGTAACGGCGTCCGGCCGCAAGGCATGCCGCCGGGGCGGGTGTTGTGCTCCGTCCACCAGACACCCTATGAACGGGGTTCCGACAAACCGAGCAGGAACGTGACCGGAAGATGCGTAGAACGCTGACAGCAATCGCCGCCGTCCTCTGCCTTGCCGGATGCGCGACGGCCAATCCCCATTCGGCGCGGGAACTGCGCCCCGCCGCCAGCCCCAGCGATGTCATCGCCGTCGAACTCGCCTTCGCCCGCGCGGCCCGCGAAACGGGCACGTGGACGGCATTCCGCCGTTTCGCCACGCGCGATGCCGTCTGGCCGGGCCCGCAGTGGGAAAACGTCCACCAGGCCTTGCGGGGCGCCGCCGATCCCTCCCAGCCGATCGTGTGGGAACCGGACATGGTCTGGGCCAGCTGCGACGGCAGCTTCGCCCTGTCCACCGGCCCGGCGACCTGGCCCGACGGACGCCGCACCCGCTTCGCCACCATGTGGCAGCGCCAGGCCGATGGCGAATACCGCTGGGTGCTTGACCAGGGCTTCGATCTCGAAGCCGGATATGCCCGGCCCGAGATGATTCCGGCGCGGGTCGCCGAATGCCCCGAACAGCGCGCCCGGCGCGCATCGCCGCCCCGCCGCGGGGAAGCATGGCATTCGGGCCGTTCGGACGATGGCTCGCTCGCCTGGCAGACCACGCTCGCGGCCGATTGCCGCCGCACGATGGTGGTGACCGCGATGCGCGACGGCGCGATGCACGAGGTGTTCCGGCGCACCTCCTCCACCCCGCCGGTGGCCGCGGGCGCTGCGGCGGCGCGGTGCTGACGCGATGGCCGAACTGTTCCTCTCCGCCTTCATCACGCTGTTCGTGGTGATCGATCCGCCGGGCTGCGCACCGATCTATGCCGGGCTGACGAAAGGGGCGACCCGCGCCCAGTCGCGCAGCATGGCCCTGCGCGCCTGCCTGATCGCGGGCGTCATCCTGGTGGTCTTCGCCCTGTTCGGCGAAGATCTTCTGGGCGCGCTGCATATCGAACTCGACAGCTTCCGCATCGCCGGCGGCATCATGCTGTTCCTCATCGCGCTCGACATGGTGTTCGAAAAGCGCACCCAGCGACGCGAGGAACGGGCGGTCAAGATCATGGCCGCGAACGAGACCACGCCGGAAATCGAGGACGTGTCCGTCTTCCCGATGGCCATGCCGATGCTGGCGGGCCCGGGCGCGATCGCCAGCGTCATGCTGCTGACGTCCAAGGCACAAGGCTGGGAAAACACGCTGGTCGTGCTGGGCGCGCTGGCCGCCGTGCTGTTGCTCACCCTGCTGGCATTGATCGCCGCCAGCCCGCTGATGAAGTTGTTCGGCGCGCGGGTGGAAGCGGTGATCACCCGCCTGCTCGGCGTGCTGCTGGCCGCGCTGGCGGCGCAGTACGTGATCGATGGCCTGCGGGAGAGCTTCGGCGTCTGAAGGCTTATTGCAGCGTCACGCGGCCTTCTTCGGGATCGCCGTGGCCGAAGAACTGCATGAGCTGGATCAGCAGTTCGCACCGGGTGGAAAGGGTCGGTGCCTCGAGCAGCGCCTGCTTCGCGGCGGTATCGAACGGCGCGATCTGGCTGACACCGTCGATCAGCGTGCGATCATCCAGCCGTGCGACGGAATCCCAGTCCACCAGGTAGCCCTGCATGTCGGCAAAGGCGCGCGCTTCCTGTTCGAACGCGGCACGCTCCACGCTGGAGAGGGCGGCGCTCTCGTCATCGGGCAGCAGTTCGCCCTCGACCTGGCGGAAAGCGGTCGTGACCTCCAACTCGCGAACCACCCGGAAGCGGGCCTCGCCGGTGAGGACGATGTTGTAGCGCCCGTCGTCCAGCGCCTCGACCTCCTCGATCTTGCCCACGCAGCCGACGTCGAACAGCGGCGCATCGGGCCCGGCGCCCTGCGGCTGGATCATCGCGATCCGCCGGTCGCGCGCCAGGGCGTCGCCCACCAGCGCGCGGTACCGCGGCTCGAAGATGTGGAGCGGCAACTGTAGCCCGGGAAACAGGACGGCGCCGGGCAGGGGAAAGATGGACAGGCGGGTCGCCACGATCAGCCGAACAGCACGGTCGAAAGCTTGCGCCGGGTGGCCACGGCCCACGGGTCTTCCAGGCCGACCGCCTCGAACATGCGGACGAGGCGCGCGCGTGCGGCGCCATCGTTCCATTCGCGGTCGGCGCGGATCATGGCGAGCAGGGTGTCGCCGGCAGCCTCGCGGTCGCCCGCGGCGAAGGCGGCATCGGCGAACGCCATCTGCGCGTCCATGTCGGCCGGCCGTTCGGCGGCAGCGGCGCGCAAGGCCTGCAGCTCGCCTTCGTCCACCTTGTCGCCGGTCAGTTCGAGCGCGGCGAGGGCCGCCTTGACCGGGGGCGCGGCGGCCAGGGTCTCGTCCAGCCCTTCGGCCGCGGCGCGCGCCTCGTCAGCGCGGCCCGCCAGCGTCAGCGCGCGGATGAGGCCGGCGTGCGCGGCCGGTTCCTGAGGCGCCATCTCGACCACCTGGCTGAAAATCCCCGCGGCGCGATCCCCGTCACCGTCTGCCAGGATTTCCTCGCCCATGGCGATGAACTGGCTGACGTCGGGCGCCGCCTCTCCGCCGGCGGCGATCGGGAGCTGTTCCAGCAACTGGTCGAGCATGGACTTGAGCTGCGATTCGGTACGCGCGCTGGTCAGGTCCGCCACGGGCTGGCCCTGGTACATCGCATAGACCGTGGGGATGGAACGCACCTGGAACTGCGCGGCGATGAACTGGTCCTCGTCCACGTTGATCTTGGCCAGGAGGACCCCGCGGTCGGCGTAATCGGCGCAGACCTTTTCCAGCACCGGGGTCAGCGCCTTGCACGGGCCGCACCATTCGGCCCAGAAATCAAGCACGACGAGGCTGGTCATGGACGGTTCGACGATATCCTTGCGGAACCGGTCCACGGCTTTCTGTTCTTCTAGGTTGAGACCCATGCTGGCCACGGCGTGTTCCCCTTCGGATGCGGCGTTATGCGGGCGGCGCCTGTGCCGGCCCGTCCGGTGCGATCGTTGCCCGCACAATGTGGGCCTTGAGGGGGATTTGTGAAGCGATTTCGCTTCGTGCAAATAGCGCTTGCCGGGTCAATGGCGCTTTGCTAACCGCGCGCCTCCACCGGGGGGCACGCCCCCCGATCGCCGCGCGGAACGCTTTTCCACACGCGGCGGCCAGCGCCTGAGCGGGCGTAGCTCAGTGGTAGAGCGTCTGCTTGCCATGCAGAAGGTCGAGGGTTCGACTCCCTTCGCCCGCTCCAGCTTTCTTCCCGAATATGTGCAGGACCGCCTGGCTCATGCTCGGCGGTTCGTCGCGCGGGTCACGCGTTCTGTCCGCAGTCCGCTAAAACAGGCTTGGCAGAAGCGGGCGAGCCTGCGAAGGGCCTACGCGTGACTATATATCATCATGTGCCGCGCGCGTTCGCCCTTCTCCTGTCCACCTCCATCGCCGCGCTCGCCGCGCCCGTTGCCGCCCAGCAAGCGCCCGCGGAGGACGACGCGCGCGCGGCGGCGCGCGACGATTATCATAACCGCGCCGATGGCGAAATCGTGGTCACGGCTTCGGGCCTCACCCAGCTCGACACGCTGGCGGGTACGTCGGTCATGCAGGGAATCGAATTGCAGCGCAGCCTCGCCGGCCAGATCGGCGATGTGCTGGCGAAGGAGCCAGGCGTCACGGCCACCAGCTTCGCGCCCGGCGCTTCGCGCCCGGTCCTTCGCGGATTTTCAGGCGAGCGGGTGAAAGTCCTGGTCGACGGGATCGGCGCGATCGACGTGTCGAACACGTCGGCCGATCACGCCGTGAGCATCGACCCGCTGACGGCCGAGCGGATCGAGGTCCTGCGCGGGCCCGCCGTCATGCTCTATGGCAGCCAGGCGATCGGCGGCGCGGTGAACATCATCGACAAGCGCATCCCCCGGCGCCTGCTCGCGGACGAGCCGTACCATTTCGACGCCACCGCCGCGGCCGACACGGCATACGACCTGCGCGAAGCCGGCGCTTCCGCCGATGTCGCGCTGGGCGGGGGCTTCGTGGCGCACGTCGACGGGACGTGGCGCCAGACCAACGACGTGCGCATTCCCGGCCATGTCGCCAGCGACGCCTTGCGCGCCGACTTGCTGGCGGACGCGGAGGAAGAGGCGCTCGAGGGCCACGCCGACGAGGCGGAAGAACTGCGCGAAGCCGCCGAGGTTCGCGGCCGGCTGCCCGACAGCGCGACGAAAACCTGGAGCGCCAATGCCGGCCTGGCGTTCTTCCGCGACGGCAGCAATCTCGGCGCGTCGGTGGGAATCTACGACACGACCTACGGGGTGCCGAGCCGGCCCGGCGCGGGGCACCTTCACCACGGCGAGGAAGACGGCGCGGAACATGACGCGGAGGGCGAGGACCACGACCACGCGCACGAACATGGCGCCGTGCCTATCTCGATCGGGCTTCGCCAGTATCGTGCGGACCTTCGCGGCACGCTCGACCTGGGCGACGGGTTCTTCCGCGCGCTGAACACACGCGCCGGATATTCCGATTACACGCACACCGAATTCGAAGGCGACGAGATCGGCACGGTGTTCGATGTCGAAGGCATCGAAAGCCGGGTGGAACTGGTGCAGGCGCGCCGGGGCACTTGGCAGGGCCAGGTCGGCGGCCAGTATTATTTCCGCGACTTCCGCGCGACCGGTTCGGAAGCCTACATCCCGCCCAACACCACCGATCAATGGGCGCTGTTCGCGTTGCAGGAGGTGCACGCGGGCCCGGTTCAGCTCGAATTCGCCGGCCGCTACGAACGCACCCATGTCGCGGCGGGCACGGTCGGCTTCGACCGCAGTTTCAACGCCGGCTCCGGCGCGGTGAGCCTTGCCCACGAGACAGCGGACGGGCTGCGTTTCGGCATCAACGTCAGCCGCGTCGCGCGGGCGCCCAGTGCCGAGGAGCTGCTGGCCGACGGTGCGCACATCGCGACCCAGGCATACGAGATAGGCAACCGTGACCTGTCGCTGGAAAAGGCATGGGGTTTCGAAGCGTTCGTGCGCGGCCGGATCGGGCCCGGGACGATCAGCGTCGCGGCCTATCGCAACCACTTTTCAGGCTACATCTACCAGGATGCGGTCGATGCCGAGATCGACGGGCTGCCCGTGCTGCAGACGGTGCAGCGCGCGGCGCGCTATAGCGGGATCGAGGGCGAGATCAGCTACCCCTTCATCGATAGCGGCCCGTTCCGCCTGATCGCCGACGTGCGGGGCGATTACATCCGGGCGTCGCTGAAGGACGGGACGCCGCTGCCCCGGATACCGCCGCTGTCGCTGCTGGGTGCGCTGGAGGCCCAGACCGAGCGGTTCGACGTCCGCGGGGAAGTGCAGTGGACATCGGCCCAGGAACGCCTTGCGCCGGGCGAGACGCGCACGGACGGGTTCGTGTTCGTCAACGCGTCGCTCGCCTGGAAGCCGGTGCGCGGCAACGATTCCGTCACCGTGCTGCTGCAGGGCGAAAACCTGTTCGACGTGGAGGGCCGCCGGCACGTGAGCTTCACGAAGGATTTCGTGCCCCTGGCGGGCCGCAACGTGAAGCTGAGCGTGCGGACCAGCTTCTAGAACCAGCGCCGCTTGCGCACTTCGGGCCGGCCGTCGTGGTCGATGTCGGTCACCGCCAGGCCCGCCCCGTCGGCCCGGCCTTCCGCGCGGGCGGCGCGCAGCTCCGCCTCGTGCACGCGCGTCGAGGCGTCGGCCGCCGCCAGCTCGCCCTTCCGCGCGGCGCGCATGTGGTCATAGCTCCAGCGCATCTGGCCATAGGCGAACACGACCAGCAGACCCCCGAGGATCGCCAGGTGGAGGAGGAAGGAGGTCATCCCTTCCTGCGTGCCGAAATCGTGATGGTAGAACAGGATCGTGAGCGCCACGAATCCGGCCAGCAGGATCGACACCAGGCGGGTCATCACGCCCAGCGCCAGCAGCAGGCCAGCGACCACTTCGAATATCCCCACCGCCATGGCCAGGTTGCCGGGCAGGCCCGCTGCCTGCATCATCTGGGCCGGGCCCGATGGATCGATGATCTTGGGTATGCCGGACAGGATGAACAGCAAGGCGATCATCACGCGGCCGAAGAATGCAGCGATGGCAGGCATGGCGTTTTCCTTTCCCCGTTTCCTTGTCCGTAACGCGCGGAAAGGACGAAAAGTGCCGCGCGCTCAATCTTCCGGCGCGAAGGTGATTTCCGCGTGCGCGCGCAGGCGTTCCACCAGCGCTTCGCCAAGGATGGAGCCGGGCGTTCCGATTCCGCCCGGCGCCTCGCTGGCGAGCAGGGCCATGCCGGTTTCCGCCAGCATCCGGCTGGTGGAGCCGTAACCCGGATCGTAACGGCCGCGGACGCCGTAGTGCAGGCGTTCGCCCGTGGCCATGTCACCCACGAACAGCACGTCGTAATGCCCATTCGCGCGCTCTTCGGCGGTGGGGCCTTCGCCCGGGGCGGGCGGTTTTGCGCCGAAGGGGTTCTTGAGGAGGGCGGCGACCGCGTTGGCGGCGGCCTTCCCCGCATCCCCCGGGCTGGTCAGCATCATTTCGTCGTAACGGAAATCCCGGCCATAGGGGAACGCCTTGAGGTAGTTGGTCCGGTGCACGTTCTTCACGTTGATCGTGGCCATGATGAACGGCGCCGCCCAGCGGCCGAGATCGTCTTCGTAATGCGGCACCAGGCCGAGCGGCTGGTCGGGCCCTTCGAACCCGGGGGTGAGGGCAAAGGGGCTTTGCAGCAGCAGCGCGAGGCGCGGGTTCCGGGCCACCGCCTTCATCGTCGCGGCGAGACTGGCCGCGGTGCCGCCCGAGAACGTGCCCTGCATCGACCGCACCCGGCCGCGCACGCGCGGCGCAGGCTTGCCGAACCGGGCGACAGCCTCTTTCTGAAGCATCAGGACGCCGAGATCGAACGGTATCGAATCGAACCCGCTGGAAAAGGCGATGCGCGCCCCGCTCGCCTGTGCCTGGTCATGGTGGGCGTCGATCATCTCGCGCATCCAGCCCGGTTCCCCGCACAAGTCGGCGTAGTGCGTGCCGGTGTGGGCGCAGGCGGCGACGAGTTCGCTGCCGTAGAGCTGGTAGGGTCCGACCGTCGTCAGGACCACGCGCGTTCGCCGGCACATGGCATCGAGCGTGCCCGGATCGTCCGCGTCGGCGATCACCAGGGGCGTGTCGGCGGGCGCCCCGATCAGGGAGCGGACTTCGGCCAGCCGGGCGCTGCTTCGGCCGGCGATCGCCCACTTCGGGGCGCCGGGCTTGCCTTGATATTCGCGCACGAAGTGTTCGGCCACCAGGCGCCCGGTGTATCCCGTCGCGCCGTATACGACGATGTCGAATTCCCGGTCAGCCATTGTCGCGCTCTCCCGTCATCCCGGCGCACGCCGGTCGCCCGGGACAACCTGCGCCATAAACCGGCGGGATGCCAGCGTTTCGCTGGCCCTGGTCAAGGCTAGAGCCTGGGCAGCGTCACCCCGCGCTGGCCCATGTATTTGCCGGCACGGTCCTTGTAGCTCACCTCGCACCGTTCGTTCCCTTGCAGGAAGAGGAACTGGCACGCGCCTTCGTTGGCGTAGATGCGGGCCGGCAACGGTGTGGTGTTGGAGAATTCCAGCGTCACGTGGCCTTCCCAGCCCGGTTCCAGCGGCGTCACGTTCACGATGATGCCGCAGCGGGCATAGGTGCTTTTGCCGAGACAGATGACCAGTACGTCTTCCGGCACGCGGAAGTATTCGACCGTGCGGGCCAGCGCGAAGGAGTTCGGCGGGATCACGCAGACGTCGGTCTTGCGGTCGACAAAGCTATTGGCCGCGAAATCCTTCGGATCGACGACCGCGGAATCGACATTGGTGAAGATCTTGAAATCGTCCGCCACGCGCGCATCGTAGCCATAGGACGACAGTCCATAGCTGATCACGCCGTCGCGCCGCTGCGCTTCCACGAAGGGTTCGATCATCCCGCGCGTCGTTGCCGCCTCGCGGATCCACCTGTCGGACAGAATCGCCATGGCCGTGTGATTCCCCAGCCGCACCGGCGGGGCAAGCCGGACCGGCGGCTTATCCTGCGCTAATTAGCCGGGCAGCCTGTCCCGATTGAGCGCGCGGACATGTTCCAGCCAGGTTCCGGGCTTGCGCGTCATCGACTTGGGCACCGGGGCGTTCAGCCCGGCAAGCTCCGCCAGCCGGCCCACGAAGTGGATGCAGTTGCGGGTGTCGAGATCGTAATACTTGCCCGGTGCATCGCGCCAGGCGGCGACCTCGCGCCGGATCGCGTCGAACTGCGCCTGCGTCAGCTCGATCGAGAAATGGCGCCGAGTGCGTGCGATGTAGTCGGGCTTTTCGGTCATGACGATGTGTTCGACCGGGCCCATCAGGATGCGCGGGCTGATCCGCCGGGCGCTGAACCCGTAGTTTTCGTCCACCGCGTTGCCGGTCGCGTCGTCGATGCCGCGCAGGACCACGAACGTGTGCGCGAAGCGGCCGAAGTTCCGCGATCCGTCATAGCTGTGGAACGTGGCCGTGACTTTCGCCAGGGCACTGGCGGGCAGGGCCAGCGCCAGCATTGCCAGCAAAAAGGAAAGGGCGCGACGCATGTGCATCGCGCCCTATCATCTGGCGGCGCGGGATAGAACCCCGCGATTCAACCGGAAATTCCGTCCGTCAGAACTTAACCGAGCCGGTCACGAAGATCTGGCGCGGGCTGCCGTAGAATGCCGTCAGCGTGCCTTCGCGGCCCAGCGTCGGAGCCGGGTAACCGTTCGCGGCAAGCGGGATCTGGCCCGTGACCGCGTTGGCGCCGATGAAGGTATAACCGCTGGTCTTGTATTCCTTGTCGGTCAGGTTGCGGCCGTGGATGCCGATCGACCAGCGCTTGTCAGGCGCGTTGTAGACCAGGTTGGCGTCGAGCAGGGCGTAGCCCTCCTGGTCGATGTACGGGTTCGGGATTTCGAACTGGTAGGTCTTCGAACGGTACGAAAGGGTCGTGCTGAACGACACGTCGCCATCGCCCACCGGGGTGGAATAGCCGAGCGTGCCGCTGGCCGTCCACTTGGGCGTGTTCTGGACTTCGCGGAAGTCGGCGACGTCGGTCGGCACGCCGCCGATGTTGGTGATGTACTGCTTGTACTGCGCGTCGATGTAGCCGAGCGACCCCGCGAAGGTCAGCCGGTCGCCGGCGGCCATCAGGTCCTGGGCGAGGCGCGCGGTCGTTTCCAGCTCGACACCCTTGAAGGTCGCCTTGCCGGCGTTCGACACGATGCCGCAGAAGCTCTGCACCGGCTGGCCGTTGACGAACGTGGTGCAGCCGACCGAGCCGGGGATCTGCACGTCGGTGTAGTCGGCGTAGAAACCGGCCAGCGCGAAGTACACCGCACCGCCTAGCAGGTTGCCCTTGTAGCCCACTTCGTAGCTGTCGACCTGCTCCGGCGCGAAGCTGAGGAACGCGGTGACTTCCTCGTCGGTTGGCCGGCCCGGAATGGCGGCCGGGGCATTGGTGCCGACCCCGCGCGGATCGAACCCGCCGCCCTTGAAGCCCTGGCTGAAGCTTGCGTAGAGGTTGTGGTCCGGCGTCGGCTTGAAGCTGAGCGAAGCGCGCGGCGTGAACTTGTTGAAGTCGCGGCTGCCGGAGAAGTTGGTGCCGGGCGCGCCGACCGGGATGCCAAGGCCGCCGAACGTGGGCGACCCGCCGCCGAGATAGCTCTGCCGCAGGATTTCCGCGGTCCGGGTATCCCAGGTGTAGCGGCCGCCGACCGACAGGCTGAGCTGGTCGGTGATGTCGAAGGTCGCGTCCGCGAAGATCGCGTAGGTTTCGGTGTCGACGTTCGCCTCGGTAAAGGCGGTGAAGCCGTTGAGCGTGGTCGACAGCCGCACGTCGAACAAGGTGTCTGCCTTGGCATCGAGGTAGTACAGCCCGACCAGCGCCGAGATCGGACCCTGGCCGTAGAGCAGCTGCAGTTCCTGGCTGATCTGTTCGTTGGCGTAGATGCCGGGAACGTCCACGTCGACCGCCGGCAGCGCATCGAAGTCGATCGGCGTGGCGGTGTAGTCCTTGCGCCAGGCGCTGATCGAGCGGAGCGTCAGCGCGTCCGACAGGTCCACGCTGATGTTCATCGCCAGCCCGTAGGCCTCGATATCCTGTTCCGGATCGTTGAGCCCGCCGCGGGTGTCGTACACGTCGTCGAGCACGGGCGCCCCGTTCAGCAGGCCCGGGATCAGGCGGTGGCCGCCGCGCGGATTGCTCTTGTCCTTGGTGTAGTCGCCCGAAATGCGGACGAGGACCGGTTCGCCATAGCCGCCCATTTCGAGCGTGCCGCGCGCGGCCCAGACGTTCTTGTCGTAGTTGTCGAGCCCGGTGGTGAGGTTCTTGCCGAACCCGTCACGCGTCAGGCGGGCGACGGCGGCGCCGACCCGGATGATGTCGTTCACCGGGACCGAGCCGCTGATCACACCGTCAAGCTGGTTGTAGGTGCCGTAGGTTGCGCGGATGTTGAGCGACGGGTCCTGCGGCAGCATGCGGGTGACGTACTTCACCGCGCCGCCGACCGTGTTACGGCCGTAGAGCGTGCCCTGCGGGCCGCGCAGCACCTCGATCCGCTCCACGTCGTAGATGTCGAGCACGGCCGCCTGCGGGCGGTTGAGGTACACGTCGTCGAGGTAGATGCCGACGCCCTGTTCGAAGCCCGAGACAGGGTCCTGCTGGCCCACGCCGCGGATGAATGCGGTGAGGGTGGAGTTGGTCCCGCGGCTCGCCTCGAGCGTGGTGTTGGGCGTGGTCTGGCCGATGTCGGTGATGTCGATGGCGCCGGCCTGGGCGAGCGCGTCGCCGCTGTAGGCCGTGACCGCGATCGGCACGTCGACCAGGTTTTCCTCACGCCGGCGGGCCGTGACGACGATCGCGCCCTCGTCGGTCGCGACTTCGGCTTCTGCCGCCCCGGTGTCCGGGGTGTTCGGCAGGTCCTGCGCGGCTGCCGGCACGGCGTATGCGCCCAGCGCAATCGATGTGGCGAGAGCGATGCGGCTGGCGCGGTGGAACGTGCGGATCATGGATTTTCTCTCCTGCGCGGCGCGCAGCCAATTGCCGCGTCACCCTTATTTCAACAGCACTCTATTGAAACCTGAACCACCCTTCAACTTTTTTCGTTGCGTGCGGCCTCTTCTCGCCATAGCGTTGCGCGATGGACACAACCGAAGCCGCCACGTCGAGCGCCGCCAGCCCGGGCAAGGAGCCCCGCACAGCGCGCGGCCGTGAAACGCTGCGCAAGCTGCTGGACGCGGCGGCCAAGGAATTCGGCGATCTGGGGTTCCATGCCGCCTCGATCAGCGGAATCACCCGCCGCGCCGGCACGGCTCTCGGCAGCTTCTATACCTACTTCGACAGCAAGGAGGCGATCTTCTCAGCCCTGGTCCGGGACATGAGCCAGGCGGTCGCAGACGCGGCCGCGGCCGCCATGCCCCAAGGCGTGACCGGGGTTGCGCGGGAACAGGAAGTGCTCACCGCCTTCCTCGACTTCGCGCGGAGCCACAAGGAAATCTACCGCATCATCGACGAAGCCGAATTCGCTGATCCGGCCAGCTACCGCGCGCACTACGAAGGCGCCGCCCGCCGCATCGCCGCGCGCCTCGACGATGCGGAGAAAGCCGGCGAGCTGGTGCCCGGCGACAACGAAGTGCGCGGCTGGGCGATCATGGGCGCGAACGTGTTCCTGGGCCTGCGCTACGGCGTATGGGACGAAAGCCGGCCCGCCGAGGAGATCGCCGCCACCGTCGCTGCCCTGCTGCGCGACGGCATGGCCGCGCGCTAGCTCGCCAGCAGGCTCGCGTTGCCGCCCGCAGCGGTCGTGTCGATGCACACGACGCGTTCGGTGGCGAAGCGCAGGACATAATGCGGCCCGCCGGCCTTGGGGCCGGTGCCCGACAGGCCTTCGCCCCCGAACGGCTGGCTTTCCACCACCGCCCCGATCTGGTTGCGGTTGACGTAGAGGTTGCCCACCCGGGCCAGGCGTTCCACCGTGCGGCGCGTCTCGGCAATGCGGCTGTGCAGGCCCAGCGTCAGCCCGTATCCGGTGGCGTTGATATCCGCGATCACCTGTTCGAGCTCTCCCGCGGCGAACCGCGCCACGTGGAGCACGGGCCCGAAGTTCTCGCGCGCCAGGTCGCGGATCGATGCGATTTCGATGATCGTGGGCGCGACGAAGCAGCCGCCCCGCGCCTGTTCGGGCAGTCCGCGCCGCCAGACGGGGCGCCCTTCGGTCTGGCGCCTGGCGACGTGCCGTTCCAGCTGGCTGCGCGCGTCCTCGTCGATCACCGGGCCGACATCGGTGTCGATCGCCAGCGGATCGCCGATCACCAGCGCGGCGAAAGCGCCCTTGATCATCTCGATCATGGCATCGGCGACATCGTCCTGCACATAGAGGACGCGCAGCGCGCTGCATCGCTGGCCGGCGCTCTGGAATGCGCTCGCCACCACGTCGCGCGTTACCTGTTCGGGGAGGGCGGAGCTGTCGACGATCATCGCGTTCTGTCCGCCGGTTTCGGCCACGAGCGTGGCGATCGGCGCGTCGCGCGCCGCAAGGCTGCGGTTGATCGCCTGCGCGGTCTGGGTGGAACCGGTGAAAGCGACCCCTGCGATCCGCACGTCGGAGGTGATGGTCTGCCCCACCTCGCCCGCCCCGGGGAGAAGCTGGAACACCTCTTCGGGAATCCCGGCCTCATGGCACAGGCGCACCGCGAGCGCGGCGATCAGCGGCGTCTGCTCCGCCGGCTTGGCGATCACCGTGTTGCCAGCAGCCAGCGCCGCGGCGGCAGGGCCGATGAAGATCGCCAGCGGGAAATTCCACGGGCTGATGCTGGCGAAGACGCCGCGGCCCGCCAGGGTCAGGCGGTTTTCCTCCCCGGTCGGGCCGGGGAGCGGCATCGGCGCGGCGAACAGGCGGCGCGCCTCCCCGGCATAGAACCGCAGGAAATCGACCGCTTCGCGCAACTCCAGCACGGCGTCGACCAGGGTCTTGCCGGCTTCGCGCTGGCACAGGCTGATGAATTCGGCGGTGTGCGCCTCGAACGCGTCTGCCGCTGCCTCCAGCAGCAGGGCGCGTTTCTCTCCGCCCAGCGCGTTCCAGCCCGGCTGGATCGCCTCGGCCCGGCCGATCGCCTCGGCCACCTCCACCGCCGTCGCGTCGCGCCGCGTGCCCACCTGGCGGGACGTATCCTGGGGCGAGGTGATCGGTGCGATCTCGCCCGGGTCGCGATGCGGAAAGGTCGGCTCGGCAGTCCAGGAGCGGTCTTCGAGGCGGGCGAGCTCGGCCAGAAGGGGTTCGCGCACCAGCGGGTCGGCCAGGTCCACCCCGGCGCTGTTCGAACGGCTCCCGAAGATTGCCGTCGGCAGCGGGATCGCCGGATTGCGGCGCGGCGACAGGGCGGCGAGCTCCGCCACGGGATCGCCGGTGAGGTCGCTCACCGGAACGGCCGCATCCGCCATGCGGTTGACGAAGCTGGAGTTCGCCCCGTTCTCCAGCAGGCGCCGGACGAGATAGGCCAGCAGGTCCTTGTGCCCGCCGACCGGCGCGTAGATCCGCACCGGCGTGGGCGCGTTGCCTTCGCTGCGGGCGAGTTCGGCGAAGACGTCTTCGCCCATGCCGTGAAGGCGCTGGAATTCGAACGCGCGGTCGCCGGCCAGCGCCTTGATCGCGCCGATGGTGTAGGCGTTGTGCGTGGCGAACGCGGGGTAGATCGCGTCCGCCGATTCCAGCAGTTTTGCGGCGCAGGCGAGGTAGGACACGTCGGTCGCCACCTTGCGGGTGAACACGGGATAATCGCGATAGCCGCCGACCTGGCTCAGCTTGATCTCGGTATCCCAGTACGCGCCCTTCACCAGCCGGACGAACAGGCGCCGCCCGTGCCGCCGGGCGAGCTTCGCCACCCAGTCGCAGACGAAGACGGCACGTTTCTGGTACGCCTGCACGGCCAGCCCGAAGCCGCCCCACGCGCCGCCGTCCGCCCGCGTGAACAGGCTGTCGTCTGCGACGAGCGTCTCGATGATGTCCATCGACAGTTCCAGCCGCTCGGCCTCTTCGGCGTCGATGGTGAAGTGCATGCCCCCGTCGCGCGCCTTGCCCGCCAGATCGCGGAGCATCGGCACCAGCGCGGCTTTCGCGGCATCGGCGTGGAGGAAATCGTAGCGGGGATAGAGCGCCGACAGCTTCACCGAGATGCCCGGCGACCGTTCCCACCCCTGCGCCGTCTCGCGCGAGAGGCGCGCGATCGCCGCTTCGTAGCTGGCGCGGTAGCGTTCGGCGTCGGCGAAGGTCATCGCCGCTTCGCCCAGCATGTCGAAGCTGTGCGTCAGGCCGCGGGCGCGTTCCGGCGCGGCCCGCTTCAGCGCCTCGTCGATCGTGCGGCCGAAGACGAATTGGCCGCCGAGGATCTTCATCGCCTGGAGCGTCGCCGTGCGGATCACCGGTTCACCCAGCCGGCCCATCGCGCGCCGCAGCGTCGCGCCCATGCCGCGCTGGTGCGCTTCGGGCGGGTCCAGCACCTCGCCGGTCAGCATCAGCGAGAACGTGGCCGCGTTGACGAAGGTCGAACTCGATTCGCCCAGGTGATCGCCCCAGTCGATGTCGCCGATCTTGTCCTTGATCAGGGCATCCGCGGTGGCGGTATCGGGCACGCGCAGCAGCGCTTCGGCAAGGCACATCAGCGCGATGCCTTCCTCCGTATCGAGGCCGTATGTCTGGAGAAACGCGTCGAGCCCGCTGGCCTTGCGCGCGCGGGCCCCTTCGATCAGTCGCCCCGCGATACGCGCCGCTTGCGGATGAACGGCCTGCGCTGGCGCGGCCATGCGGATGCGTTCTGCGATGCAGGCCTCTTCCTCCTGACGGTAGGCGAGGCGCATGGTCTGGCGGTCGATGGCGGAGGCGCCGGGCGCGGGGGAGGGCATGGCATGCCCCTGCACCCGGTTGCACTTCCAATCAAGACGCACGGCAGCCGGGATGGGTCAGCCGAACCGTTCCTTTCGCGGCCCCACGAAGCCGAACAGGTAAGCGGCCACCTTGCGCATCTGGATCTCCTCCGCGCCCTCGGTGATGCGGTAGCGGCGGTGGTGGCGGTAGATGTGCTCGAACGGCTTGTGCCGGGAATAGCCGATACCGCCGTGGACCTGCATCGCGCGGTCGGCGGCATCGCAGACCAGCCGGTTGGCGTAGTAGTTGCACATCGAAATCCTGTCGGACAGCGCGTGTTCGATGGCCTTGTGGGGAATGCGGTCCATCTCCCACGCGGTCTTGTAGATCAGCGTGCGCAGCATCTCGATCTGGGTGGCAAGCTCGACCAGGGGGAACTGGATCGCCTGGTTTTCGGCAAGCGGCTTGCCGAACGGCTTGCGGCTGCGCGCGTAACGCACGCTTTCCTCCACGCAATAGGTCGCCGCGCCAAGGCTGCTGGCGGCCTGGCGAATGCGGTTCTGGTGAACGAAGCTCTGCGCCAGGCTCAGCCCGCGGCCTTCCTGCCCCAGGATGGCGCTGTCCGGCACCCAGACCCCCGCGAACGAGAGGCGCGGATGGTCCGTGGGCATGTTGAAGGTCCACATCCATTCCTCGATCGTGAGGCCCGGCGTGGGATTGGGCACCAGGAAACAGGTGATGCCACCCGCCGAACCGTCAGCCCCGCTGGTGCGGGCGAAGGTGGCGCAATGCGTGGCGACGTGCATGCCGGTGATCCACATCTTCTCCCCGTCGATCCGCCAGCCCGCCACGCCGTCGCGGCTTTCCCTCACGGCGCGGGTTTCCATCCATGTCGCGTCGCTGCCGTGGTCGGGTTCCGTCAGCCCGAAGGCCACGCGCCGGGTGCCTTCGAAACCGCCGTGGATGAATTCCTGCTTCTGCGCCTCGGTGCCGAACTGGTCGAACATCGCCACGAACGGGAAGTTGCCGACGATCGAGTGTTCGTTCTGCAGGTCGTTGTGGAGGCCCAGCCCCCGCGCGGCGAAGCGATCGCGGATCACCGCCATCCACAGGTTGGAACCGTCCTTGCCGCCATAGGCCGCGGGCGCGGAAAAGCGCCAGTGCCCGGCGGCATCCGCCGCCTTGCGCGCCCGCTGCAGCAGCGCTTCCCATTGGGGCCGGGGCAAGCCATCCCTTTCGAAGTCGGTGCGCGCCCATTCGCGGCGATGATCGAAGAAGCGCACGTTATCGTCGGCTGCGACAAGCGGCTCGATCTCGCGCGCGATGAACGCTTCGAGCTCGGCGTAATAGGCCTCGAGCGCGGCGGGTATCGTGAAATCCATGCGGCATCTCCCGTCGGGAGAGGCTGAACGCGTGGTGGCGGTTATGCAAGGTGCCCGCCGCAGGCAGGCACGGCGCGATCAGGCGGTGGCGGGGCGCATCCGCTTGCGCACGGTGCGCGCCACGATCAGCGGCACGATCACGGACACGGCAATTCCGCCAAGCGAGCAGATGCCGAGCCAGATCGCCATCCAGGTCCCGCCCGATTCGTACATTGCCCACAGCACGGGGGCGGCGAGGATCAGGCCGCGGATTTCATTGAAGACGAGTGCGACCCCGCCGAGTTTCAGGAGCACTTCCAGCATCGAGGATAGAGAACCCGTCATGGGTCCGTTCGTGCCGCAAGGAGGTTGCTATACGGTTAAGCCGTGGCCCCGGCGCGGCCAATGTCAGTGCCCGGCGAGAGGGTTCACGGCCTGGCCGTTGCGCCGCATTTCGTAATGGAGATGGGCCCCGGTGGTCCTGCCGGTCGCACCGACTAGGCCGACGAGCTGGCCGCGCGATACGCGCTGACCCGGACTGACCATGAGCCGCGACAGGTGGCCGAACCGCGTCTGCAGTCCGCCGCCATGCTCCAGCGTCACCAGCAGGCCATAGCCGCCTGCCCAGTTGGCGAACGACACCACCCCGTCCGCCGTCGCGATCACGGGCGTTCCGGTGGATGCGGCGAGATCGACGCCGCTGTGCATGCGATAACCGCCCAGCACCGGATGCGCCCGCATGCCGAAGCGGCTGGTGAGGGCGGTGCGCCCGGTCAGCGGCAGGCGGTCGGGGCGGGAGATCGCGCCGGCGACGGGCGCGCTCGCCGTCGCGCGGGGCCGCAGCTCGATAGGGGCGCCAAGCGCGTCGCTCGCCTTGCTGACCGTGATGACGGCGGGGGCATAGGCGGGGTCTTGCGCGCTGTCTTCGGCGCGGGCGGGCGCGGCGATCGCCATGCACCCCGTCGCCACCAGCAGCGACAAGGCGTGCGCACGCCTCATTGCGCGAGCACGGCGACGAGGCCGCCGATGCCGATGGCCACGCCGTAAGGCAGCTTGGCGAAGGGCGACTCGCGGTCGGCCGGGCGGTTGGCGCGCCCGCGCAAGCGCACCGCGAAGAAGACAATCAGCAGGAGCAACCCGGCCAGCGCCACCGAGACCAGCAGGCGAAGACCGGCGGTCACGGGAAGCCAGGCCGCCATGGACGCGTAGAACTTGGCATCCCCCGCGCCGATGACGCGGGCCGCGAACAGGCCCATCGTCACGAGAAGGGCGATCACCGCATGGAGCGCAGCCCAGCCCATGCCGGGCCAGCCGGCCTGCACCCAGGCAAATGCCAGGCCCAGGGCCAGGTTGACGCCGCACAGCCAGTTGGGGATGCGCCGCTGCGTCACGTCGGTATAGGCCGCCATGCCCACGACGCCCGCAAGCGCGACGAGAAACAGCACCGACGGCATTGTCCAGAGTTCCGGCGCGATCACCCGGTCACTCGCCGAGCGGGATGCGGATCGGGTATGTCTGCACGCGCGCCGCCGGCCGCACGCTGGCCACCGTGACCGTGCGCACCGCGGGGCGCGCCGACCGGGCGCCGACTTCGATCACCGCGCGGCGCTGGTTGGTGGCCAGGGCGGGCGCGCCCGGCTCCGCGGCGCGGATCGTGACTTCCGCCGCAGACACGCGCTGGATTCGGCGGGGCGGCGCCTGCACCGATATCCCGCCGGCCAGCTGGCGCACGACAGGGCTTACAACCGTTGTCTCCGCCACCAGCACGTCTGGCGCGGGCGCGGGCGCGGGGGTAGCGGCGGGCGCGGCCGCGGCAAGCGCCGCCTGGCCGACGCGCGGAATGCCGCTGCGGACATAGAACAGCGCCAGGTTTGATCGATAGCGGCTGTCTTCGGGCGAAAGCGCGACCGCTGTCAGGAAGAACCGCTCCGCCAGGTCCTCGCGCCCCAGACGGCTGTAGGCCACCGCGAGCCCGTTGTAGGCCGCCGGCGCATGTTCCTGGAATGACTTTGCGAGCATGAACGAATCGATTGCCACCGGGATATGCCCTTTGCGGAGCGCCTCGCGCCCTTCGGCCAGTTGCTCGGCGCCGAAATCGAACGGCGCGGCGATCTCCCCATCGGCGGCCGGCGCGCTCGCCATGCGGTTTCCGCCGATGCCCAGCGCCTGGCAGCCGCCCAGCGCGAGCGCGAGCGTGGCGAGCGAAGCGGCGGCAGTGGTGCGGCGCAGAGAACGTGTCATCGTCAGCCTCCAGTCATCATCGGGAAGATCTTGCGAACCATCAGCACCGCGGCCGGCAGCATCAGCGTGCCGATCATCGTCGGCAGCATGCAGGCGACCAGCGGGATGGAGATGAGCACCGGCAACCGGTGCGCTTTCTCCTCGGCCCGCATCTGGCGCTTCTCGCGCATTTCGGCGGCATAGACCCGCAAGGTGTTGGCGACGCTGGTGCCCAGCTTGTCGGACTGGATGATGAGCGTGGTGAAGGCGCGAATCTCGTCCACCGCCGACGCGTCCGCGAGCTTCCGGAACGCCTCGTCGCGCGTCGCGCCGGCCCGCAATTGCAGCACCGTGATCATCAGCAGCTCGGCGACCAGCGGATGCGAATTCACCATCTCGCGCCCCACCCGGTCCATCGCGGCTTCCAGCCCCAGGCCGGATTCCACGCAGACGAGCAGGAGATCGAGGCAGTCCGGAAATCCGTTGATGATGGCTTCCTTGCGCCGGTCCGCCCGCGCCCGGATGTAGAGATTGGGCAGGTAGAGCCCGATCAGGGCGAGCACTGAGCCCACAAGATACGTCTTCAGGAACGACGGCGGATCGTCGCCCGAAAACGCGATGACGACATAGAGCAGGGGCAGGACGAAGATCATCCCCAGCCGCACCAGCGTGAAGACGCGCGGTGCGGCGGGCGAGGGGAAGCCGGCCTGGCGCAGCAGCGAACTCAGCCGCTCGCTCTTGGTGTCGGTCAGGTTGAGGCCGGCACGCTCCACCGCGGCGGCGAGCCGGGCCCACGCGGTCTGCGCTTCGCGGGTGCGCAGGCTTTCGGTGTGCGAGCTGCCGATCGTTTCTCCCAGCATGATGCCCTTGGCCGAGAGCTGGTCGAGCTGGCCGCGCACGGCGATGCGGCGGTTGCCGTAGAACAGGGCCAGGAGCGAAAGCCCGGCGACGATCCCGAAAATGCCGAGAAGCAGGAGCGCGCGGACCGTCGAGTCCTGGGCGGCGAGTTCAATCATGACCTAAACCTTGATGTCCACGAGCTTGCGGATCCAGAAGACGCCGATGAAGTACCAGACGATCATCGTGGGCAGGCCGAACATGAAGATCGGATCGCCCGCCACGTCGAGGTAGAACGCCGGATTGACGAAGAACATGCCGACGAACGTGATCACCGGCAGGACGGTGAGGATCCACCCGGTCATTCGCCCTTCGGAGCTGAGCGAGCGGACCTTGAGGTATAGGCTCGCCCGCGCGCGGATGATGGTGGAAAGGTTTTCGAGGATTTCGGCGAGGTTGCCGCCCGTCTCGCTCTGCACGGCCAGACTGACGACGAACATGCGGATGTCTTCCATGTCCCAGCGTTCGGCCATCGCGTCGAGCGCATCGGTCAGGTCGGCGCCGTAGGCGACCTCGTCGGAGACGAGGCCGAATTCGCTGCCGATGGGGTCTTCCATCTCGGTCGTAAGCAGGGTGATCGCGCCGGCAACCGGGTGGCCCGACCGAAGCGCCCGCACGAAGATGTCGATCGACACCGGGAACTGCTGCTCCATCTTCTTGCGCCGGCGCTGCCCGATCATGTTGATGATGATCACCGGCAGCCCCGCGGCCATCGCGAAGGCGAGCGCGAAGGCGAGCAGGAACACCCCGGCCGTCAGCGGGAACCCGGCGAAGGATGCGCCGAGCAGCAGCACCACGCTCACCAGGGTGAAACCGACCGCCATCCAGAACAGGAGCTGGCCCACGCTCAGCGGCACCGCCGCGGCGAACAGCGCCCGCTGCAGGCTGCGCAGGACCGAGGCGATCGGTCCGGGGAATTCTTCAAAGTCGCTGATCGCGTTCTTGCGGAGCTGGGCGGCGATCTCCACCCGGTCGGCCCCCTGGCGCAGAAGCTGCAGCCGCTTGTTGACCGCCGCCACCCGGGCGCGGTTCCGCCAGAATGCGCCCAGCACCACCTGCGACAACAGGAAGACCGACGCGAAGATCGCGAGCAGGACGAGTATGCGGAGAAGCGGTTCGAGCATCAGGAGAACGTCAGTTCCGGGCGGAAAAGATCTGCTGGCAGGTCGAACCCGTTGGCCGCGGCGTCCTGCAGCAGCTTGGGCCGGATGCCGGTCGCCTCGAAATGGCCGATGACTTCGTTGCTTTCGGTCCGGCCGGTCACCTTGAAGCGGAAGATTTCCTGCATCGTGATGGTCGCGCTTTCCATGCCGGTTACCTCGGCCAGGCTGATCACGCGCCGCCGCCCGTCCGCAAGGCGCGCCACCTGGACTACGACGTCGATGGCGGAGGCGATCTGCGCGCGGGCGGACGCGGGCGAGATTTCGATCCCGCTCATGCCGATCATCTGCTCGATGCGGCTCAGCGCGTCGCGCGGGGTGTTCGCGTGCACCGTGGTCATCGATCCGTCGTGACCGGTGTTCATCGCCTGGAGCATGTCGAACGCCTCGCCGGCGCGGACTTCGCCGATGATGATGCGGTCCGGCCGCATGCGCAGGGCGTTCTTGACCAGGTCGCGCTGGCTGACTTCGCCCCGGCCTTCGATGTTGGCGGGGCGTGTTTCCAGGCGGGCGACGTGTTCCTGCTGAAGCTGGAGTTCCGCCGAATCCTCGATCGTGACGATCCGCTCGCGCTCGTCGATATAGGACGACATGGCGTTCAGCAGGGTCGTCTTGCCCGAACCCGTCCCGCCCGAGATCAGCACGTTCCGCCGGGTGCCGACCATGGCGTGCATCACGCGGGCCATCGGTTCGGGGACGCTGCCAAGCTCGATCAGGCGCTCGATCCCGATCGGCTTCTTGGCGAACTTGCGGATCGACAGCAGTGAACCGTCGATCGCCAGCGGCGCGATGATCGCGTTGACACGCGAACCGTCGGCAAGGCGCGCGTCGACGAATGGCGAGCTTTCGTCGATCCGGCGCCCGACCGCGCTGACGATTTTCTGGATGATGCGCAGCAGGTGCTTTTCGTCCTGGAAACGCGTGGGCACGCGCTCCAGCACGCCGCCACGTTCGACGAACACGGTCTGGTGCCCGTTCACCAGGATGTCGGTGATCCCGTCGTCCTTCAGCAGGGGCTCGAGCGGGCCGAGGCCCAGCAGTTCGTCGAGCACTTCCTTGGTCAGCTCGTCGCGTTCCGCCGCGTTCAGCGCCTCGCGCCGTTCCTGCAGCAGTTCCTGCACGATCTCGCGGATTTCGTGCTCGATCTGCGCGCGCGGCAACTGGTCCAGCGCGGCAAGATTGATCTTGTCGAGGAGGGCGCGGTGGATAGAGACCTTGAGCGACAGCTTGCGGTCGGCCGCCCGATGTTCGGCCGTGGCGGGGACGAGCGCGTGGGTCTGCGCCTGCGCCGGATGGGCGGCCGGCTGCGGCATCTCCGGTTCCGGCGCGATCCGTGTCGGCTTGCGGAGTGTCCACGGGCTCACGAGCGGGTCGCCCCCTGGATGATGTGGTCCGCAAGCCGCTCGATATCGGCGCCGAACTTCGTCTTGCCCTGGATCGCCGGGAGCAATGCGCCCTGGTCCTGGGCCGAGCGCAGGGCGGGGCCGGCATCGGCGATGGTGACGATATCGCCGCGGCCCAGGGCGCGGGCGATTTCCGCCACCTTGGTGGAGCCGAACAGCTTGCGTTCCATCCGGTTGATCACCAGCGAAACCCGCTCCGCCGGCACGTCCACGCTCGAAAGCAGGCTGGCGGTGCGCTTCGCCTGGCGCAGGTTCGAAATGGCGGTGTCGGTCAGGAGGACGACATTGTCGGTCCAGTTGATCAGCGACAGGGTCCAGTCCGCCCACAGCGGGGGCAGGTCGATGAGGACGTAATCGAACTCCGCCCGCGCCTGGGTGACGATGGCCAGCAGGTGATCGACATCCAGCCGGTCGATCGGCGCGATGGCGTCGGGCGCGGCGATGAAGCTGAAACCGCGGCCGCTGTCGGTCACCGCGCTCATCATCAGGTCGCGGTCGAGCCGTCCGCCCGCCTCGATCAGGGCCTGGATCGTCGCCTGCGGCTCGATGCCCAGGAACGATGCGGCCGTGCCCTTTTGGAGGTCCAGATCGATCAGGCACACCCCGCGGCTGCCGGGATTAGCTTTCGCCATCGCCGCGGCGAGGTGCGTGAGCACGCTGGTCGCGCCGCAGCCGCCCGTGGCGCCGATGACGGCTACCAGCGGGCACGCGCTCGCCCGGCCGGGTGCGCTCGCCTGCTCTGCCGCGACATCCATCACCTGGGCGGCGAGATCGTCGAGGTCGAAGGGCAATTGGGCGACGTCCCGGATGCCGCCGCGCACCAGCATCCGCGTGGTCGCGATGTCGGCGCGGGCGAGCGCGGCGATGACCGGCAGGTCCGGGTAGCGCAGGCGCAGGCCCATGATCCGCGAAACCGACGGCTCGCTTCCGGGATCGACCTCCACCACCGCGACGGGCGCGTTGCCCAGCCCGGACAATTCCAGCGGAGCGGCGGGATCGAGCTCGAGCACGACCGCGTCGGCCAGCGGGCTCGCGCCTTCCCCTGCGCGCAGTGCCGCCGCGAACGGCGGGGCCACGACGATAACCACGCCTGCGGGAAAGGCCTGCGACGTGCGCTTCATCGAACGGAATGCTGAGGTCATGTTGGTCATGTCGGTCCTAGTTGGCGTACGTGCCGTCGCCGTCTTCCATAGTGAGCGAATACTGCGCGCCAGGAATGCCCAGGCTGATGAGCCCCGCGAGGAACAGGGGGCGGAAATCGAGATTGTCGATCCGGACCGTGACGATCGGCGCAACGTCGGGCCCGTTGGGATCGCCGGAATAACCAAGGCCGGACCAGGCATAATCGACGCTCACGTCGTCGGCGCTCAGCCTCGGCTGGATCTCCTGCATGCGGCCCACGAGCGTGCTGAACGCCGCGGTGTCCGCGGTCAGCGGGAAGGAACAGGTGCCCCCCGGCGCGCAGGTGCAGGCCGTCGCGCTGCCGCCGGCGAAGGCGACACCCGGGAACACCGACTGCGGGACGGTATCGCCCTGCAGGATCGGCGGGCTCTGCTGGACGGCAAAGCTCCAGTTCTCGACCCCGTCGCAGATGAAGTTGGTGGCGACGGCCCAGCGGGCGCCGATCTGGGCGGCTTTCTCGTTTTCGTTCACGAACCAGATGAACCGGCCGACGTCGAACGTGCCCAGCAGGAACAGGAGGAACGGCGGCAGGACGAGCGCGAATTCGGCCGCCGACGCCGCGCTGCGGTCGCGCAGGAAACGGGCGAGGAAGCGGTGCAGCCTCATACCCCCATCACCGCCGCCTGGGCCTGCGCACGCACGACCGCCCCGCTGGTGTCGAAGCCCAGTGTGCCCAGGATCGACGGATAGGGAACCGTGGTGGATACGAGGACGCGCGGGGCCGTGCCGTAATCGCGGTACAGGCCGCTGTTCCACGTGTCGTCGCAACTGACCGACACGTTCACTTCCGCCGCGTCCCACCCGCTGACGCGCACTGCGCCGCCGGTCCCGGCCTGGCCCGTTCGGGTGACGTTGATGATATCTTCCTCCACATCGGCGTTGGAGACAGCGCCGCTGGAGCAATCGAAGTGCGCGAACGGCAGGCGGGCGGCATAGCGCGCGCCTTCGCGGACGCCCTTGATGACCTTGTGTTCGGTCAGCATGTAGTTGCCGCCTTCGAAGCTGCCGAACATCAGCGCCATGACCATCGGGAGGCACAGCGCGAGCTCCGCCGCCGCGGCCCCGCTTTCGCAGCCCAAGAGGCGGAAGCGGCGGGTCACTGGATCAGGTACGGCACGTCGCGCCGTATCGTCTGCGCGGCGGAGCCGTTGTCCCCGCCGATGTCGGTCCGTTCGATCAGCTCGACGTACACGTCGAACTTTTCGGTGTAGACGGTGTTGCAGTCCTTGCCCTGGCACTTGCCGCGGCTCTGCGACGGTTCGACCAGGAACACGTCGATCCAGGTCGGCACCTCCAGCTCGCGGTTGTTGAGGCTGTTGCCGTACTTGGCCCGCAGGGCGTTGCAGTTCAGCACCGCCACGCTGATCCGGCGCCGGTCGAGCCCGCTGCCGGGCACCAGGCCCCAGGGCGCTTCGTCGAGCGCAAGGGAATGCCCCTCCTGCGGCTGGGCATAGGCTTTCTGGCCGCCGCCGGCGTCCTTGATCCCCATGCCATAGAGGCTTTCGGCCAGCAGCTGGTCCGCCTCCCAGCGATAGACCTGGTAGCGGGAAGGATAGCCCTGTCCCGGCGGGAACGGGCCATAGACGCTGGGGTCGATCTGCGAGCCGTAGTTCGATCCGCCGAAGTTCGATCGCCAGTAAGCGTTGATGTCCCACTGCCCGTCGCCGGTGCGGCCGTTGGCGCAGTTGCCGTTGTTGCTCCACGCATGGCACAGGTCGCGCGGATGCCCCATGATGAGGGGCGTGGTGCCGGCGCCGTACAGCGCATCGTAGGTCGCCGCCGCAGTCGGGCGGTAGGCCTCGGTATTGAAGTTCCCGCTATTGCCTTCGTGCACCTTCCAGTTGTCGGAATTGTTGCGCGTCATGTCCTTGCGCACGCTGACGGAGGGGGAGCAGACGCCGGTGATGCCGTCGATGGAAGGGCAGAACTGCCCGGGCCCCGGAATGTCGAAGCGGACGTTGATCCCGTCGAGCACGCTGGCGTCCATGCCGTTCTTGATTTCCACCCCTTCGACCGAGACGCAGTCGCCGCCGCGCACGTCCCAGCCGAGCGCGGCGAGCAGCCCGTTGGCGCCGGTGCCGAATTCGGTCTGCAGGAAGCCGAATGCGCCGGGGGTGTAGCTGTCGTTGGCGACCAGCTTGATGCCGTCGCCCACGTGGCTTTCCGCATCGAAATCGAGCATCGTGTTTTTGTTCGCCGCCGGCTCCACCGGGTTGCAGATCATCAGCGGGGGGACGCGGCAGATCGCCGAACCCATGCCGGCGAGCGCCGCGGCGTGGAGATCGCCTGACCCGTTGAAGTTCGCCATCACCGGGGTCAGCGCATAGAACGCCTCGCGCGGGTTGACCCACACTTCGACGAAGCGGGCGGCTTCGTCGGTCAGGGCGGGGATCGTCTTGTCCTTGTCCTGGAAGAACCGGATCGTCCCGGTGGCATCGCAGGCGGTTTCGCCGGTGACGGTGACCTGGTTGCCGCGCCCGTCGTTGGACAGCATGGTGAGGTTGCGGAGAAGGCCCACCGCCGCGTTCGATGCGCGTTCGCAGGCGCCGCTCTGGCGGTCGAGCTGGGTCACGGCGGCGAGGGCGGCCTGGTCGGCGGCGTTCTGCAATTCGCTGTCGAGCGAAACCATGCGGCTGTAGTCATAGCCCACCCCGGCCACGACGATCAGGCCCATCAGCGCGATGGCGTAGGTGGCGGCAACCGCGCCGCCTTCGTCACGCCATGGATTGCCCGGCCGCCAGTTCATTTCTCACTCCCTTAGTTCGGGCCCGAAGACGTGGTCTCGCGAACCGGCTGCTTCACCTTGTCGGTGCGATAGCGTTCGGCCGCCTGGCCCGCGTGTTCGCCGCTGGTGGGCGGGTTCAGCGTGTCGTACTGCGGATCGGGGTTCACCACTTGCGCGGCCATCGTCATCCGGTTGGCATCGCCGAAGTTGGATGCGGCGGGGCCGGGATAGTTGTGTTCGCACGCGGCCATCATCGGCAGCGCGGCGGCCAGCACCAGCAGGCGCAGTCTAGAAGTCATATCCGTCTCCTTCCCCGGTGGCTGCACGGGCAGCGGCGGGCAGCGGGGTGGTGGCCGGCGCGGACGCGATGGGCGCGCCGCCGGCGGATGCCGCATCCACCGGCATGGCGCCGGGCTGCGGGGCGAGCGGGATCGGGCGATAGCTGTCCCCGGTCGTCAGCACGTCGCTGGGCAGCGGATCGGCGATCCGGTCCGTCGGCAGGCGCACCTGGCTGGGCCGCAGCGGGGCGACCAGGCGCGGGGTGATGACGATCATCAATTCCGTCTCGCCGCGCTGGAACCCGCTGGAACGGAACAGCGCGCCCAGGATCGGGATATTGCCCAGCAGGGGCAGCTGGCGGACCGTGGTCTGGAAATCCCGGCGCAGCAGGCCGGCGATGGCGAAGCTTTCGCCGTCGCGCAGTTCCACCGTGGTGCTGGCCCGGCGGGTCTGCAGGCCCGGCACGGTAAGCCCGTTGACCGTGACCGAGGCGCTGGAATCGATGGAGCTGACTTCCGGTTCCACCACCAGGCTGATCACGCCGTCGCCCAGCACCGTGGGGGTGAAGCCCAGGCTGACGCCGAAGGGCTTGAATTCCACGGTGATCGCCTGGCCGCCGCCGTCGCCCCCGCCGCTGCTCTGGGCAACGGGAATGGGAAACTCGCCGCCGGCCAGGAACGATGCCCGCTCGCCCGAAAGCGCCACCAGCGTCGGTTCGGCCAGGGTCTTGGACAGGCCCTTGCGCTCCAGCACGTCCAGCGTGGCGTCGAGGTTCAGCGATCCGATGCTGAACGCCTTGCTGATGATGCCGAACGCATCGGAGATGGCGCCCAGCTTCAGCCCGTCTTCGGCATTCAGGCTGGCCCCTTCGCCCAGCGCGCCGCGGAACGTGCCGTTGTCCGAAATGCCGAAGCCGCTGATCTGCAGCTTTTCGCCGATCTGGCGGTTCACTTCGGCGAACTTGACCTCCAGCATCACCTGCTGGCTGCCGCCGATGGTGATCATGTTGATGACCTGGTCCCCGGCATATGCCTTGGCCAGCTGCGCGGCGCGCGCGGCGGCGCCGGGATCGTTGACCATGCCGGTCAGCAGCAGATTGCCGGCCGAAATGCGTGCCTCGATCGGCTGGCCGGGGACAAGGTCGGCCATCTGCGTGCGCAGGCCTTCCACGTCGGGGCCAACCTCCACGTCCATCACCGCGATCACGCGGTTGGCGCGGTCGTAGAGGGTGAGGCTGGTGGTGCCGAATTTCTTGCCGAGGACATAGACCGACCGTTCGGAGATCGGCAGCACATCGGCGACTTCGGCGTTACCCACCATCGCGCGGGCGATGGCGCGGTCGGCGGATACGACCTGGCTCTTGTTCACCGGCACTTCGATCGAACCGGCGTGGAGCCCGTCCTGCGCGGCGGCGGGGGCGGCGGTCAGCGCCGTGCCCGCAAGGGCGATCGCGGCGATTGCGGCGAATGCGGTCTTCATCGCGGGCCTCCCAGGCTGCCGACCTGATAGCTGGTCGGTTCGGTGCCGCGCACCACGGTCATGGCGGGGCCGGTATAGATCGGTGCGGACGGCGTGCGCGCCGCCGCGGGCGGAGAGATGGAGGCAAGCTGCGGCAGGCTGGGCGCGGGCGCGGCGGATCCCCCGCCTCCGCCGCCGCCACCGCCACCGCCGGAACGGCCGCCGATCACCAGGCGCGGCAGGCCCAGCTGGCGACTGGTCATCGTGCGGGCGACGCGTTCGCCTTCTGCCGGGGCGGAACCGGCCTGCGCCTCCACCTTGCGCAGCGTCAGGTACAGGGTGCCCATGCGGTCGGCCATGGCCAAACGCTGGGCATCGGTGGGTGTCACGGCCACGGTCGCCGTGCGGCCGGGAATGGGGTTGCCTTCCTTGTCGTTGGCGGTCTGGTCGATCGCCAGCACCTGGACGTTTTCCAGGATCATGTCGGCGCGCTGGTCGGCCTGGGTGGCGCCGTCGCCTTCGATCTGGCGCAGCAGCATCACGTCCACCATCGTGCCGGGGAGAACGAAGCCCGAAACGCCGGTGGTGTTGGAAATGGGAATGGACATCGCGCGGAAGCCGTCGGGCAGGATCGCGGCCAGCGTGGCGCGGCCATCGGTCCCGCTGACCTTGCTGCGCAGCACCGGTTCGTTGATCACGATCGGGCGCAGGGCCACGCGATTGTCCTTCAGCGCCTCCGCTATGGAGGTGAACGCGCCTTCGGGCACGCTTGTCGCCGGGTAATTGGCGAGCTTGAGGTTCTGCTGGGTCAACGGCGCGCCGAATTCGAGCGGCTGCGTGGCGACGACGATGCGCACCAGGCGCTGCTCTTCAGCGATCGCGGCCTGCTTTTCCTCGACGCCGGAGAAATAGGAATTGGCGAGGATGACGGCGAAAATGCCGATCACCACCGCCAGCGCGATCAAAACTAGATTACGTCCCTGCACAGCATAGCCCCCCGGCGAAGAAGTGCTCCCGGACACAAGGTCCGGGAGCTAAGTTATCACCCTGCTGCGGGGGTGCATTCAACGCCGTCGCTGGTAGCAGGGGCGCCGCCCTCCGGGGCGTATTCGGCATTGTTACAGTTGTTAATGTCGGTCGAGGCGCCATCGATGGCCTCTTTGACATTGGCGCCCAGCACCATGGCGGCGGCACCGATGCCGACGCCGACGATGGCGATGATGAGAGCGTATTCGGCAGCCGAGGCGCCCGATTCGTCAGCGGCGAAAGTCTTCAGGAAGTTCTTCATGGTCTAAAATCCCCATCAAACCCTGCATCGCCGTATGGATGGGCCGATGACGCAGGTTTACTGTCCAAGGCTTCAACGGCGCTTCCGCTGAGCCAGTCCGTTAGGCTGGAGAATGATTGGACCCGGTTATCGTTTTATATCATCGGCGAACCGGGCTTTTGCCCAATCTTTCGCCAACCCTTCGAAACCGACATCAGTTTCCCGAATCAGTGCCTGCAGGTCAACGCAAAACCATTGCCAATAAATTAACTCGCATTTTCCGCGCGTTAGCCGGCAGCAAACTTAAAAGGCGCGGTTAACGGCCGGGTAACGATGCATTTGGGCAACGCGCGAATCGGGCAGCGAATCAACGGTCCGGGGCGGAACCGGCGCAATTTGCTGTGGTTAACTGGTTTGACCGTGCGCCATTCCCGCGCGCAGTCTGCGGTCAGGGGCAGCTAACGCCGCCCGCCGCCTTCGTCAGGAGATGCCATGCGCGGTTTCTGGAACCGATATTGCCGCAGCCTCCATCGGCGCAGCGCGCGCATCGCGCCCGCCCTGTCGCGGCTGACCACCGCGCTCTGCATCGGCTGGGCGGGGCTGTTCCTGATGGCGGCCGCGTTCCGCGTGATCGCTTCGCCCGCCATGCTCCCCGGCGCGCTGGCCCAGGTCATCGCGGTCTATACCGCCATCGCGCTGGCGCCGCTGGCCGGATACACGGTCGCCTCGCGCGGGTTTTCCGGCAGCCTGCCCCAGCTCACGCTGCGCCTGCCGCCGATCATCGGCCGCTGGCGAACCCTGCGGGCGGACGATGCGCGCCAGCACCCGCTGTTCGGCCCGGCAGGCTTCATGGCATCGCTGCTGGTGGGCCTGCTGCTCAACGTGGTGCTGCGCAGCCTCGAATTCCTGCTCGCCATTCCCGCAATCGGCGCCGGCGGCCCGCAATGGGGCGAAGCATTGTTCCTGCTGATGGCGGCGGACGTGGGGCTGATGGCGTTCGTCTATATGGTGTGTTTCGCCTTCGCGCTGCGAAACGTGCCGTTATTCCCGCGAATGCTTCTCTTCGCGTGGGTTTTAGACGTCTTTTTGCAGCTTTTCATCGCGCACCGACTGGGCGCGATGCCGGGCCTTCCGGCGGATGTCGCCGCCCCACTCGCCGTGCTGCTGGACGGCAATATCAAGAAAGTGCTGATCAGCGCCTTCGTCTGGCTGCCCTGGCTGATCCTCTCGGTACGGGCCAACGTGACCTTCCGCCACCGCGCCCCGGCGACTGCGGGCGAGTGACCGGCGGGCCGGCTTACCGTTCCACCCGCCAGCGCCTGATCGTTTCGGCCAGCATGGGCGCGTCGGCGCTGTCGCGTCCCCAGCGCTCGCTGAACGATGGGTCGTCCGACGCCGGCCGCTTGGCCGCTTCCAGCTCGTCGATCATCACGCGCATGGCGATCGGCACGCCTTCGCCGCTGACGATGCATTCCCGGTTGCGCAGCGCGCCCACCGCGCCCGCGATGCTGCGCGCCCCTTCGCTCAGCGCGGCGGCGAGATGCGCCTGGTCCGCCTGATTGTTGAGCCGCAGCGACATGATCGTGCCGCACTGCGACAGGGCGGTGTCCGACAGTTCGGACGGCCGCTGGCTCACCATGCCCAGGCACACGCCATACTTGCGCCCTTCGCGGGCGATCCGTTCCAGTTGGCGGCGGACGGACCGCGTCGCCTCGGTCGGAACACGGGGGAGGTATCGGTGCGCCTCTTCGCACAGGAGCAGGATCGGCGCGTGCCGATCGCGCGGGGCCCAGATCGCGTAATCGAGGATCAGCCGCGCCAGGGTGGAGACGACGACGTTGACGATCTCCGTCGGCACGCCTGCCAGGTTGACGATGGAGATCGGCTTGCCCGCGTTGGGGATGCGCAGCAGATCGCCCAGCAGCGTTTCCAGCGACGCGTTGGCATGATCGGCGTTGAAGATGAAGCCGTAGCGGCGATCGTGGAAGAACTGTTCGATCGTCAGGCGCAAGTGAGTGTAACGGCTGGCCTCCGCGATCTTCTCCAGCTTGCCGGCCTCCGCCTCCAGCGCGTCGGTCAGGTCGGCGTACTGGTAGGATATCGGCGTGTCGGCGGTGATGCGGCCGGGATCGGCGGCATGGATGTTCCGCATGCGCGCGCGCAGCAGCACCTTGGCCATGATGTTCGCGTCGATGGTCCCTTCGTCCCCTTCGGCGGCAACGAACACCTCGCAGTGTTCTTCCAGGTTCATCGCCCAGTAGGGGAGGGTGAGGTTGGCCACGTCCCATACCTGCGCCCGGTCGCCGAAGGCGTGGGCGTATTCGCCGTGCGGATCGAAGATCACCACGTGGCCGCTCGCCGCCTGGCTGACGATGCGGTCCAGCATCAGGGCCACGGTGGTGGACTTGCCCGCGCCGCTCGACCCCACGACCCCGAAGTGGCGGCCGAGGAGCTGGTCGAACAGGATCGGCGCGCGCACGTCGGCCGTGGGGAACACAGTGCCGATCTGGATATGCGCCATGGCCGGGGGCGCGAAGATGGCCGCAAGCTCCGCCTCGGTCGCGAATCGCACCGGATCGCCGGGCTGCGGGTAGGCGTCGATGCCGCGGCGGAAACCCGTCAGCGCGCCGTCCGCACCGTTCACCCCTTCGCCGAGGTATTCGCACTCCGCCTCGATCGTGCCGCCGCCGCTCTCGTCACCCCCGCGCATCGCCACCAGGCTGGCGAACACCGGGGTGCCGTGCGCATCGATGCGCACGATGCCGCCGATGGAGCGGTTGTGCGCGTCGGCATCGCCGGCCGCCCGCTCCGCCCGCAGGCGCTGCGCATCGATGGCGCAGGTCACCACGCTTCCACTGGTGCCGAGCACATGCCCCAGGTTCTGATCCGATCCGTTCACCGATGGCCCCCCGTCAATGATGGCGGCCGCACGCGGCCTGCCGAATTGCAGCGCAGGATGACCGATTCGGCGCCGATGGCAAGCGCGCGGCGAAGGCGTGCCCCGATCGGGGGCGGTGCGGGGTCGTCAGCCAGGGGTGCGCGGACCGCCCTCGCCTGCGTCATCCCGGGCGCCTTGATCGTCGTCCTCGTCCCCGAACTCGCCCTCGTCCTCGATCAGGATGCGGTTTGCGGCGCCGTCCAGGTCCTCGAACTGCCCGGCGCGCATGGCCCAGAAAAAGACGATGAGGCCGAGCAGGCCGAGCCCCAGTGCAACCGGGATCAGGACGGCGAGGCCGTTCACCGCGCGGCGCGCGCCAGGCGCAGCGAATTGCCTACCACGACGAGCGAACTCAGCGACATCGCGATGGCGGCGATCAGCGGCGTGACATAGCCCGCGATCGCCAGCGGCACGGCGAACACGTTGTAGATGACCGCGAAACCGATGTTCTGGCGCACGATGGCCATCGTCCGTCGTGACACCCTGACAGCGTCGGCGACCGGCATCAGCCGCGATCCCACGAACACGGCGTCGGCAGCCTGCTGGCTCACGTCGCTCGCGGTTCCGGGCGCGATCGAAGCATGCGCGGCGGCGAGCGCGGGCCCGTCGTTGAGCCCGTCGCCCACCATCAGCGGGCGCCGGCCCCCAGCCTTGAGATGCTCCAGCGCGGCGAGCTTCGCCTGCGGCGCGACGCCGCCTTCCGCTTCGATCCCCAGCGTGCGCGCAACGGAGGCGACAGCCTCCGCCCGGTCACCGGAAACGATCCGGCTGACGATGCCCTCGCGGGCGAGGGACCCGATCGCCTCTTCCGCGTCGCTGCGCAGCGGATCGGCGAAAGGCACCGTCCACGCCCGCGTACCGATGCGCAGACAGGACGCCATCGCGGCGCCCTCGTCGTCCCCCGGCGCGCCCGGCCGCTCGAGCGAAACCGCCACGCCCGCGGCCTGGCCGAACACGCCGCGGCCGGTGCGTTCCTCGACGTTCTCGATCGCGGCGGGCACGACCCCTTCCTGCGTCAGGGCGGCGGCGAGACCGCGCGACAGGGGGTGGCGGCTCTGCTGCGCCAGCGCCAGCGCCACCGGCCAGGCGCCGGGATCGACCGCGGACAGATCGGGCCGCGGCTCGCCCAGCGTCAGCGTGCCGGTCTTGTCGAACAGGGCGATGTCCACTTCGGCGAGCCGCTCCAGCGCGCTGCCGTCCTTGACCAGCAGGCCGCGCTTCATCAGCGCGCCGGCGGCCACGACTTGCGCGGCTGGGACGGCGAGGCCCATCGCGCAAGGACAGGTGATGATCAGCACCGCGATCGCGATCACCAGCGACTGGTACCACCCCGCGCCGGCCAGCATCCACCCCGCGAAGCTGAGCGCGGCCAGCGTGTGGACGGCCGGCGCGTAGAGCCGCGATGCCCGGTCGGCGATGCGGACGTAGCGGCTGCGCGACTGGCCGGCCTCGTCCATCAGGCGCGCGATGGCGGCGATCGCGGTGTCCTCCGCCGCCGCCGTGACACGCACGCGCAAGGGCTGCGACAGGTTGACGGTTCCGGCGTGAACGATGGCGCCGGGCCCGACCGGTTCCGGCGCGCTTTCCCCGGTGAGCATGGCGTTGTCGATCGCGCTGCGCCCGTCATCCACCGTGCCGTCTGCGGCCAAGGCTTCGCCCGCCGCGACAAGCATGACCATGCCGGGCGCGATGCTCTCGGCCGGCACGCGCCGCACGGATCCGTCCGGCTGAACGATCCCGGCGCTGCGCCCCATGCGGCCGAGCAGGGCGCCGATCTCCGCCCGGGTGCGGCCGCGCATCATCGAATCGAGCGCGCGCCCGGCCAGCAGGAAGAACAGCAGCATGGTGGCGCCGTCGAAATAGGCGTGCTCGCCCCCCGTCGCGGTCTCATAGATGCTGAGGGCGGTCGCAAGCAGGACGCCGATGGAAATCGGCACGTCCATGTTGGTCCGCCCGTGCCGCAGCGCCAGCGCGGCCGAGGCGAAGAACGGCCGTCCGGAATAGGCCACCACGGGCAGCGCGATGAGGGCCGAAAGCCAGTGGAACAGTTCGCGCGTGACCCCATCCGCCCCCGACCATACGCTGACCGACAGCAGCATGATGTTCATCATGCCGAAGCCCGCGACGGCAAGCGCGCGGAGGAGCGCCTTCGTCTCCCCGTCATCCTGCGCCAGCGGGTTGGCGGCGACCGCCTGGGCTTCGAACCCGATTCGGGCGAGCGCCGCCACGAGCGCCTCGTCATCGAGGCGCGGGTCGTGCCGTATCGCGACCCGCTTGGCCGAGAAGTTCACCCGCACGGCGCGCACTCCGCCGACGCGCGCCATTTCCCGCTCGATCGTGCCGATGCAGCCGGCGCACTTGATCCCGGGAACGACGAAGCGGCTGTCCGCATCGCCCCCGGTGTCGAGCGCGGCGTGATCGAGCGGGGCGTTCAACCGATGGGGCTTTCGCTGCGGAACAGGTCGCCTCCGGCCCGGATCGTCAGCCGCAGGGTCCAGCGCCCGTCCGACAGGCTTTCCGCCGAAAGGAAGCGGTTGGGGCCGTCGGGCGAGAAGGTCAGCGCCACATCCGCTTCCCGGCCCAGCGGATGCCACGCCAGGCCTTCGATCGCAGCGTCGGCCGGGGCACCTGACAGCGTCAGTGCGACACGGCCGTCCGCCCGCCGCTCCGCCACGACCTTCCAGCCGAGCGATTCCTGCCGCTTCGCTTCGGCCAGCCACCCGTTGAACTGCTGGCTGGCGACGTAGGAGTTCTTGACCACGATGCCGCCAAAAGTCTGACTGGCGAGCGTCGCCATGAGCATGTTGACGGCGATCACCACGCCGAAGCCGGTGACGAGGACGGCGGCCATGTGGCGGCCGGTGAAGGGTCGGTTCATTGGCTGGCCTGCGGGGCATCGAAGTTCGTTTCGGTGCGGTCCGTCTCGCGTTCTTCGCCCAGCGCGGTGAGCGAGAATGCGAACGATGTCGCCGCCGTATCGGCCGGGGCGACCACGTAGGCGCGCATGGTTTGCGTGGAATCTGCCGGAACGGTGATCCGGATCATCCGGGCGGCCTGCGCGCGCGACATCGTGTCGCTCCACATCACCGCGCCGGGCAACCCTTCGATCGCGACTTCCATCGGCCGCGGCCGGGTGGCCATGTTGCGCAGGCTGAGCGTGTAGGAGTTGCGCACCGATCCGTCGCTCATCAGCATGAAGGGCGGGTTGCGGTCCGGTGCTACCGAGAGATCGGTCCGGCTGCGATTGCCGAGGGCGAACAGCATGGCGAGGCCGATGGAGCCCCAGATCAGCGTGTAGGCGATCGTGCGCGGGCGCAGCAGCGCACGCCACGCCGGGCGTGGCTTGGCGCCATTGGCTTCGGCCTCGCAATCCTCGAGCGTCGCGTAGTCGATCAGGCCGCGCGGACGGCCGACTTCGGCCATCACCCGGTCGCAGGCATCGATGCACAGCGCGCAGGTGATGCAGCCGATCTGCGGCCCGTCGCGAATGTCGATGCCGGTAGGGCAGACCTGGACGCACATCGTGCAATCGATGCAGTCCCCCACCATGCCGGGATTCCGCTCCGCCTTCTTGACGCTGCCGCGCGGTTCGCCGCGCCAGTCCTTGTATGTCACCAGCAGCGATTTTTCGTCCATCATCGCGGTCTGGATGCGGGGCCAGGGACACATGTAGATGCACACCTGTTCACGCATGAAACCGCCCAGCGTCACGGTGGTGAGCGTCAGGATGGCAACGGTGATGTAGGCCGCCGGCGCCGCCTCGCCGCGCCAGAAATCGTGCACCAGGGTGGGCGCGTCGGCGAAATACATGATCCACGCGCCGCCGGTCCAGAACCCGATGACGAGGTAGATGGTCCACTTCAGCGCGCGCCGGGCGATCTTGTTCGGGCCCCATGGGGCGGCGTCGAGCTTCTGCCGGGCGAAGCGGTCGCCGTCGACGAAGCGGTCGACATGCTGGAACAGGTCGGTCCACACCGTCTGCGGGCAGGCATAGCCGCACCATGCCCGGCCGACCGCACTGGTGATGATGAACAGGCCGACGCCCGCCATGATCAGCAAGCCGGCGACGAAATAGAATTCCTGCGGCCAGATCTCGATGCCGAACATGTAGAAGCGGCGGTTGGCGAGATCGACCAGCACTGCCTGGTCAGGGGCGTAGGGGCCGCGGTCCCAGCGGATCCACGGGGTGCCATAGTAGATCGCCAGCGTGACGAGCATGACGAACCACTTGAACCGCCGAAAGGGCCCGTCGATCCGCCGGTTGTGGACCGTCTTGCGCGCCTCGAACAGCTTTTCAGGCAGGTGCGTACGGGCCGGTTCGTGCGGTTCGTGGCGCCTGGTGGTCGCTTCCGGCGCGGCGACCGCGCTCGACACGGGTTCGTTGGTCTTGCGGACCCCGTCTTCGATCAGTTCGGGCTTGTCAGGGTCGCTCATCGACTTCGATCGCCGGGTCTGCGGCGACCTCCACGAAATCCTCGCCGCCGCCCAGCGAGTGGACATAGGCGGCCAGCATCTTGATCGTCGCCGGGTCCAGCCTGCCTTCCCATGCGGGCATCACCCCCATGCGCGGGCGCAGGATCTGGCGCGCGACGTCCTCGCGCGTGTTGCCGTAGAGCCAGATCGCATCGTTGAGCCGCGGCGCGCCCTGGGCGCGGTCCCCTTCGCCGGCGGGGCCATGACAGATCGTGCAGTTGTCCGCGTAGATCCGTGCGCCGACGGGGTTCGCCCGTCCCTTGCCGCTGAACGACAGGACATGTTCCGACAGGGCCGTGAGCTGGCCGGCGTCGAATACGCCTTCGAACGGCGGCATATCGCTCGCCCGGGTACTGTCCCGGTCCGGCTGGCGGATGCCGTTGACGAGCGTGAAATGGATGGCCTTGAGATCCCCGCCCCACAGCCAGTCGTCGTCGTTGAGGTTGGGGTAGCCGAGCGTCTGGCTGCCGGCAGCGCCGCTGCCGTGGCACTGGGAGCAGTGAACCTTGAACGCCGCCCTGCCGCCGGCCACCGCCTGCTGCATCAGCGCGCTGTTTTCCGGCAGGCGTTCGATCGGAATGCGGACGAGCTGTTCGCGCACCGTGGTGCGTGCCTGGTCGGCGATCGACATTTCCTTGGCGAGCTGGCCCCGGCTGGTCCACCCCAGCACCCCGGCGGTCGCCCGGTCCACCAGCGGCCAGGCGGGGTAGAGAATGACATAGACCACGCCCCACACGATCGTGAGGTAGAGCGTCCACAGCCACCACCGCGGCATCGGGGTGTCGAGTTCCTCGATCCCGTCCCACTCGTGACCGACCGTTTCCGTGCCGGTCGCCTCGTCGACGCGCTTTCCGTCATGCCTGTCAGTCGTCATCGTTCTCGTCCCGGAAAATCACGTTGGCCGCGTCGTCGCTGTGCTTGCGTCCGCCGGGCCGAAAGGGCCACGCAACCAGCACCGTAAAGATCACCACCATCGCGAACAGGCCCCAACTGTCGGCGAACTGGCGCATCGTCTCGTACGTCGAATGCCCCATCACCGGCCCGTTTCGTTGGCCAGCTCCGCCTGCGCGGCGGCGCTGTTCACATCGACCAGCGTGCCGAGCATCTGGAGATAGGCGACAATCGCGTCCATTTCGGTAAGGCGCGTGGGATCGCCGTCGAAGTCGCGGATCTGCGCCTTGGGGTATCGCGTCGCCAGGTCGCCGGCGTCCGCCTCAGGATCGGCCTGGGCCTTGAGGTCCGCCTGGGCGCGTTGGATGTCGGTTTCCGAATAGGGCACGCCGACCCGGCTGAGCGCGCGCAGCTTGGCCGATGCCTGCGCCGTATCGAGATCCGTTTCGGCGAGGAAGGCATACGTCGGCATCACGCTTTCCGGCACGACCGACCGCGGGGCGATGAGGTGCTGGACGTGCCATTCGTCGGAATACCGGTTGCCCACGCGCGCCAGGTCGGGGCCGGTTCGCTTGGATCCCCACTGGAACGGGTGATCGTACATGCTTTCGGCGGCAAGGCTGTAGTGACCATACCGTTCGACCTCGTCCCGGAAGGGGCGGATCATCTGGCTGTGGCAGGTGTAGCACCCTTCGCGGACGTAGATGTCGCGGCCCGCCTGCTCCAGCGGGGTGTAGGGGCGCATCCCTTCGACTTTCTCGATCGTGCCGTCGATCCAGAAAAGCGGCGCGATCTCCACGATGCCGCCGATGGCGACCGCGATGAACGCGCCCACGCCCAGCAGCGTGACGTTGCGTTCGATCTTCTTGTGCTGGTCGGTGAAACCCATTGATTGTCGTCCTATTCGGCAGGTTGCGCGACGATCGGACGGTCGGCGACCGGATCGTAGGCAGCATCCGTGAGCGGGGCTTCCTTGCGCAGCCGGCCCTTGATGGTGAGCCAGACGTTGGCGAGCATGAGGACGGCCCCGGCGAGGTACAGCAATCCGCCGAACGCGCGCAGGATATACATCGGGCGCACGGCCGCGACGGTATCGACGAAGCTGTTCACGAGGTAGCCGTCAGCGCCGTATTCGCGCCACATCAGGCCCTGGGTGATGCCTGCCACCCACATGGCCGAGGCGTAGAACACGATGCCCAGCGTCGCGAGCCAGAAGTGCCAGTTCACCCAGCGCAGCGAGTAGAGCCGTTCGCGCTTCCACAGCCGCGGCACGAGGAAATAGACCGCGGCGAACGAGATCATGCCGTTCCACCCCAGGGCGCCGGCGTGCACGTGGCCGATGGTCCAGTCGGTATAATGCGACAGGCTGTTGACCATCTTGATCGACATCAGCGGGCCTTCGAACGTGGCCATGCCGTAGAACGCCAGCGCGATCACCATCATGCGGATGATGGGATCGGTGCGCACTTTGTCCCATGCCCCATTCAGCGTCATCAGCCCGTTGATCATGCCGCCCCAGCTCGGCATCCACAGGATGACCGAAAACACCATGCCCAGCGTCTGCGCCCAGTCGGGCAGGGCGGTGTAGTGCAGGTGGTGCGGACCGGCCCAGATATAGAGGAAGATCAGGCTCCAGAAGTGGAGGATCGACAGGCGGTAGGAATAGATCGGCCGCTCCGCCTGCTTGGGCATGAAGTAATACATCATCGCCAGGAACGGCACGGTGAGGAAGAACGCGACCGCGTTGTGCCCGTACCACCACTGCGTCAGCGCATCCTGGACGCCGGCGAACGCGGAGTAGGACAGCGACCCGAAGATCGTGACCGGCACCGCAAGGTTGTTGACGATGTGCAGCATCGCGATGGTGATGATGAACGACAGGTAGAACCAGTTGGCGACGTAGATGTGCGGTTCCGTCCGCCGCGCCAGCGTGCCGACGAAGACGATGAAGTATGCCACCCAGACGATCGTCAGCCACAGGTCGACGTACCATTCGGGCTCCGCGTATTCGCGGCTCTGCGTGACCCCGAAGACGTAGCCGCTCGCCGCCAGGACCAGGAACATCTGGTAGCCCCAGAATACGAACCGGGCGAGCGCCGGGAAGGCGAGCCGCGCGCGGCAGGTCCGCTGGACGACGTAGTACGAAGTCGCCAGGAGGATGTTGCCGCCGAAGGCGAACACCACGCCCGAGGTGTGCAGCGGACGCAGGCGGCCGAAGTTGAGATAGGGTTCGAGGTTGAGGCCGGGCCAGGCGAGCTGGAGTGCGATCACGAGGCCGACCAGCAGACCCACGATGCTCCAGCCCACGGTGGCAATCACGCCCCAGCGGATCGGCTCGTCGTCATACCGGCTTGGGTCCGTGGGCATGTCGAAGAACCCCCGGGCGCGGCCCAGCGGGTCGAAGCGGGCGGCCGAGGCGACCAGCAGGCCGAGCGCGATCACGCCCACGAGCGCGGCATGCATGGCGAACCCGCTGTCGGCGGCCCCGGCGTATGCGACCACCGCGACGATCAATACGGCAAACCACAGGCCGATGCGGCCCAGTGCAGTTTCGGCCTGCATGAAATTCTCCGTCAGTTTCCCGAAGCCCTAGGCGAGCGTGCGAGCGTGCGCTTTGATCCAGCGCAAATTTGGCAATTAGTCGGCAGGGCCGTTCGGGCCTGCCGCGCGCGCCCTGAGCGCGGCGAGATTCGGCACCCGGACAGCGGATCGGCCGCTCGTTTCGATCACCCCTTCGCCGCGCAGATCGGTGAACTGGCGGCTGACCGTCTCGATCGTCAGGCCGAGACTATCGGCGATATCCCGGCGCGACATCGGCAAGCGGATCGTGCAGCCGGCGCCCTCGCGCGTGCCGATCCGGTCGGCCATCGAGGCTATGAACCCGGTCACCCGTTCGGGCGCTGTCTTTCGGCCCAGTGCCACGGACTTCTCGCGCGACCGGTTGAGCGCGAGCAGGGTCCGGTCGATCATTGTGCGCAGCAGGGCCGGTTCGGCGTCTGCCAAGGCCATGTAGGCGGCGGCCGGGAAGGCCAGCGCCACGCTGTGGGTCAGGGCGCACAGTTCGTAGGCATGCGCGTTGCGCTGCGGGACCGAGACGAGGTCCCCTGCGAAATGAAACGCCACCACCTGCTGGCGATCGTCGGAAACGTGCGCGACCAGCTTGGCGGCGCCCGACGCCATGAACACGATACTGTCGCGGCTGTCGTCCAGCCGCATGCTCTCCCCCGGTTCGGCCGAAATCCGGTAGGCTAGGCGGCGGAATGCATCGCGCGTGGCGCGGTCGCAATCGAATGACAGGATCGTTTCGACGAAGCGGTCGAAAGGTTCCAGTGCTCCGTTCGCGGCACTTTTCAGGCTATCCGGCATGCCTGCTCAAGAGGCGAGCCAGCGGCACCTGTCGTTGATCTGGCTCAAAATTGTATGCGGCGAGGGAACCCCCGCCGGGGTCACCGCCTCAGCAGGATCGCTGCATCAGCGCCTCGCGGTCGAGGATCGCGATCTCGCGGCGCGACGGGGTATCGATCAGGCCATCCCGCCGGAACTTGGTAATCTGGCGGCTCACCGTCTCGATCGTCAGGCCCAGTAGATCGGCGATCTGCTGGCGCGAGAACGGCAGCTCCATCGTCCCGCTTCGCGCGGCGGGGTCGCTATCTTCTTCCGGCGCAAGTCGATTCCACAATTCCAGCAGGAACGTGGCGAGCTTCTGTTCCGCGCTCATCCGGCCCAGCAGCAGCATCCAGCGGCGCGTGCGGTCGAGCTCCGTCAGCGTGTGCTCGAGCAGCTTGTGCTCCAGCCGCGAATGTTCGCGGGCGAAGCGGTCGAAGTCCGTGCGCTGGAACACGCATACGACCGCATCGGTCAGCGCCTCCACCCCGTAGGGGGTCGACTGGCCGAACGGACGGCCGAGAAAATCGGAAGGGAACGCAAGGCCCAGGATCTGCTCGCGCCCGTCAGCCGTCTGGTTCGACAGCTTCAGCATGCCTTCGACCACGTTGGCGACAACCGGCGCCTCGTCGCCTTCCCACAGGAACTGTTCCCCCGCCTCCAGCCGGCGGCGCCGTCCCATGCGGTTCAGCAACCCGATCTCCGCGCTGTCGAGGTCGGCGCAGATCGACCGGTTGCGGATCGCGCAAGCCTGGCAGAAATTGACCTGGAGTTCGGCGGATCGCGCGTTCATCCGGGTAATCTAGGCTGTTACGCGCCCCCCGCCAAGGCGGGGGTTGTCGGGCGCCCCTATTCGCCCCGCCGCGGCGTTACCAGCATCGGCCCGTACACCGCCAGGAACAGCGCGAACGCCGCTGTCCAGGCCAGGCCCGAAATCTCCAGCCCGCGCGTGTAATCCACGAGGTCGAACGGCACGGCGATCCGGATGAGCGCGGCCAGCGTGATCAGCGCGTAAAGCGCGGTCGTGGCGGGCCCGGCGCGCAGCGCGCGGCCCGTGTGCCCCAGCGTCGCGCGGGTCATGACCGCCAGGATCATCGTGACCATCGCCCCAGCCGTCAGCGCATGTATGGCGGCCGTGCGCGGAATTGCCGGTTCGATGACGGATGCGGACAGCAGGGCGAGGCCCGCCGGAACCCAGGCGTATCCCACGTGGAGAACCGCGACGAGCGGATCGCGCAACGTCCGCACGCCCTTCCAGCGGGCGAGGCGCAGCGCCTGCATCGCAGCGGCCACCGCCAGGGCAGCGCCGACACCCAGCCCGTCGGGTGCAGCGACCCATGAAAGCAGCGCTGCGGCGGTGATCATCAGCGTGAAACGATCGAACTGGCCGGGCTGGTCGGGCAGCCCTTCGCGAACGCCCTGCCGGGTGAGCCAGTTGCGGGTAAACGAAGGCACGATCCGCCCGCCGACGATCGAGATCAGCATCACCACCAGCGCCAGGCCCGCGCGCCAACCCAGCCCGTCGTCGGCGATCATTCCCGCCGCCACCGCGTGGTCGGCCGCGTTGGCGAGCGCGAACAGGGCGACGACGCCCACGACGGGAAGGTTGCGATTGCCGCCCGCCACGACCTCGCGCGCGGCAAGGGCGGCGAACACCAGGTAGAAGCCGACGTCGAGCAATGCGGCGACGCCCGCGCCGAAGACCGCGGAGAACAGCACCGCCGCCCGGGCGGCCGCCCACAGCAGCGCGAGCGCCAGCAGCGGCCCGCCGGCAATCGGCAGGCGGCCGGTCCAGTTCGGAATGGCAGTGAGGAGGAACCCGGCGATGACGGCGCCGACGAATCCGAACAGCATCTCGTGCCGATGCCAGGCCAGCGGATCGAACGTGGTGGGCAGCGCGATCGCGCCGACGAGCGCGGCCAGCCACAGGGCCAGCGCGACGATCGCCCACGTTGCGCCGCCGAGGAAGAATGGGCGGAAGCCCCCGCGCAGGAACGCCGGCGCCGCCGCCATGCGCGCCCTGCGCAAGGCCAGCATCTGTTCGCCCCTGGTCTCCACCGCGCGCCTCCTGCAGCTTCGGAAACCTGGCTATGACAGATGCCATGTCGATAGGGATTGATTCAGATCAACCGCACGCTGGCCGGTGATCGCCCCGATCAAGTCGGGACTTTCCTCGCTGTGATGCGTTCGGAAACCGGAGGGGATCCCGGGGAGGTGCCAATGATCGATCTTGTCATTCACCAGCGTCGACGCAGCCTCGGCGGGTTCGAGGTCGGGCGAGTGCTCCCGTTCGTGAAGCGACGGATGGTCGGCCCGTTCATATTCTTCGATCACATGGGCCCGGTCGATTTCGCTCCGGGAATTCCCAACGACGTCGACGCCTGTCGCAAAATGCGTGGCTGCCGATACTCCGCACGCTGGGCGTCGACCTCTGGACGAGCGGGCGGATGCTTGCGCCCCGAGCCCACGCAGCGTTCGATGAAACGGGCGCGCTGACGGATTTGAAGTCGAGCGAGCGGCTGGCCCGGTTCCTCCAGGGGTTCGTTGATTTCGTGCGGGGATGAACCCCGCGCGGGCCGGGTCCATCCGGTCCGGTATCAGAAATCTGCCGAAATGGACGCCTTCACCGTGCGCGGCTGGCCTTGCAGGAGCGCGGTCGAGAACGTGTCGAACGCGGAGGCCCAGTAGCGCTCGTCCGCAACATTATCGATCGTCAGGCGCAGCGTTACGGGCGTATCGCCCGCGGCGAAGACGTAGCGCGCACCCAAGTCGAAGCGGGTCCAGTCGGGCAGGCGCAGCGTGTTCGCTGCATTCACCCACTGCTTACCGGTGTGGAGCATGCGCCCCGTCAGCGTGACGCCGGGGGCGAATGGAAGGTCCCATTCCACGTCGGCGTTGGCGGTGAACGCCGGCACGCCGGCGACTTCGTTGCCGCCGACGAGCTCCGCATCGTTGACCGCTGCGCCAGCGATCAGCCTCAGGCCCGGGGCAAGATCACCGTTCACGGTCGCCTCGAACCCCTGGTGCCGCTGATCGCCGAGGTAACCGTAGCGGCCGTCAGGCATCACGCCCTCGCCCGGGCGCTCGATGCGGTACGCGGCCAGGCTGGCGAACATCCGGCCGAGCCGCACCTTACCCCCGACCTCGTACTGGACCGAGCGCCTCGGGGCGAGCACTTCTCCCGGATTGACGAGCAGCGGATCGAGCGGGGCGACCGCACCCTGCTGCAGCGCCTCGATCCGGTTGGCGTAGAACGAAAGGCCTGCGGTGGGCTTCACCACCACGCCGAACACCGGGGTCACCGCATCCTCGTCATACTCGGTGGCGAGCAGGCCGCCGTTGTAATAGTCGTAGCCTTTCACGTTGAGGGCCTGCAGCCGCAGCCCGGCAGTCACCAGCAACCGATCATCCAAGAGGCCGATGGTGTCGCTGACGAATGCGCTGCCGAGCCGGTGGCGCGAGATCGGGAACGGATCGGCGAGATCGCCGCCGACCAGTGACGAGCTCGGCAGGTCGACCTGCACCGGCGCATAGAGGTTGGTCGCAAAGCCCGCGAAGCCAGGCCCGTAGCGGAAGTCGAAGGCGTTGCGATTGACCTGCCAGGCCATGTTGCCGCCGAAGTTGATCTCGTGCGTGATCGCCTGGCCGAGCTTCACTCGGATACCCACCTCGAGCGCCTCGTTGTTGTCGGTCCGCGGGATGATGGAGGCGTTCCCTCTCGCTGCGCCGGTCGCGGCGTCGAGCACGGTGATGCCGCTGTAGATCCCGTCCTCGCGCCCGTCGCGCGCGCCCGCCCTGGCGTAGAGCAGCGCGTTGTCGGCAAGGTCGTGTTCCAGGGATAGCGTGCCGAACAGGTCGGCCATCTCGGTGAAGCTGAAGTCCTGCGCGTAATTGAAATCGGTCTCGGGCACCGCGGGAATCGTTGCGCCGATCGTCACCTTGGGCCGCAGGCGGTCGACCCGCACTTCCTGCCATGCGAGGTCGAGCGCGGCACGGAACGGCCCGCCGTCGTAGTCGAGGCCCGCGCCGATGACCCGCGTGCGGCGGTCCTCGCGGGCGATGGCCACCTCGCCGTCGCGCCAGGCGCCGTTGACGCGCAAGCCCCATTCGCGGTTGGCGCCGAAGCGACGCGATATGTCGAAGCTTGCGCCAAGGTGCCGGCGGCCGGTGTAGCCGAGCGTCGCGCGGGTGAGCGGCGCATCGCCCGCGCGCTTCAGCACGAGGTTCACGCTGCCGCCGAGGCCCGAACCGCCCGGGGCCGCGCCGTTCAGGAACGCGCTTGCGCCGTTCAGCACCTGCACGCTGTCGAACAATTCCGGCGCGACCAGCTGGCGCGGCGCTATGCCGTAGAGGCCGTTGAGGCCCACATCGTCACCGAACAGCGGGAAACCGCGGATGATGAAGAGCTCCGACGCGTTGCCGAAACCGTAGCTGGTGCGGATCGTCGGGTCGTTCTCGAGCACTTCGGCGAGCGTCTGCGGTTGCTGGTTGAGGATCAGGCTCTCGTCGTACGAACGGATGTTGAAGGGCAGGTCCTCCGCCGGCTTGTCGCCGAGTACGCCGGCATCGCCGGAATTGCGCACGACGGTCGCGTTTTCCGCCTGCGCGGTCACGACGATCTGGTTCGCGTCCTCCTGCGCGGCGGCCGGCGCGGCGAGCGCGGCGGCGATGACGAACGGGGGGAGGAAAGCGGTACGGAAATTCATCGGAGGGATCGTCCTTTTGGAGAGGGGGCGGAGCGGGCCCGTCGCGACCATGCGATGGCGATCGCCAAGGGCACCGCGCCGAGGAGCGCCCAGGAAAGAATGTCGGGCGCGCCGTCGCCGACAAGCCCGAGCACCAGACCGGCGAGGATCGCGCAGGCGAATGTCATCGGCCAGGCGAGGACCGCGCGCGCCGGACGCTTCATGCCGCGTGCGCCGATCCGGCCACGATCTCGGCCACGCGCCGATCGACCGCGCCCGGGCGGCGGCGCAACCACAGCAGCACGCCGCTCCACAGCACCCAGATCGTCGCCAGCGTCAGCGCGGCCCAGATCAGCTTCAGGGGCAGCCCGCCATAGTCACCGAAGTGCAGCGGCTTGGACATCATAAGCGCCTGGTTGAGGATCGGCATGTCGCGCGCATCGGTCAGCGCGCCGGTGCGGGCGTCGACCAGGGCGGGGGTGAGGAGGTGGGCGGTCAGCGGACGATCGCCCTGGAAGAAGATCGCGTAGTGGTGCCCACTGCTCCACGCGCCACCCGGGAAGCCGATGAATTGCGGCGAGCGACCGGGAAGCGCCGCCTGGGCCGAGGCCATCGCGCGATCGATCGAGCCGTAATTGGCCGGATCGAGCGGCGGCTCGCCGGCATAGGCGGCGGTCATCCGCGCGACTTCGCCGTCCTGCCACATATCGGTCAGCGGATCGGCAAAAGCGTTGATCGCGCCGGTCAGCCCTATCACCAGCGCCCAGGCGAGTGTGATCATCCCGATAAAATTGTGCTGGTCTATCCGCCCCACCCGCTTGGCCCGGCCGGTCCGCAGCGTGCCGAAGGGCAGCTTGCGCATGAACGGCACGTAAAGCACCGCGCCGGACACCAGCGACAGGACGAATGCGAGGCCCATCGTCCCCAGGAACAGCATGCCGGGCAGCCCCAGCAGCATGTCGGTATGGATCTGGAGGATCAGCTCCATGACGCCGCCGCCAGGCACTGGACCCAGGGAGGCGCCGGTTTTGCGGTCGAGAAACAGCAGCGTCATCTCGGCCACGTCGGCATCGGGGCGCGGGCCGGTGGTGACGGTGAGCAGCGGGCTTTCCTGGCTGAACGCCATGAACAGGGGTACCTCGCCCGGCCGTTCGGCGAGCGCTTTCGCGAGCATCTCGTCGAGCGGCTGGCCGGCGCTGGACGATGGCGGTCCCGGCAGGCCGGCTTCGTAGTCCTCGCCGCTCAACGCGTCGATCTCGTCGTGGAAGATCAGCGGCAGGCCGGTCACGCAGAGCATGAGAAGAAACAGCGTGGCAACCACGCTGCTCCACTTGTGAATGATGTACCATGTGCGGATGCCCGAGCGGGTCATGCGCCGCGGTTAGACCGCCGGCCACCTCCGGTCAATGCGAATAGTTCTCAATAGCGCCGCCGCTCAAACCAGACGCTTCGCGTGCCAGGCGACATGCTCGGCCATGAAGGTCGAGATGAAGTAATACGAATGGTCGTAGCCTTCCTGCATGCGGATCGTCGCGGGCATCCCAGCCCGCGCGCAGGCGTCTTCGAGGAGGTGCGTCTTGAGCTGATCGGCCAGGAAATTATCGGCGGTCCCCTGGTCGACGAGCAGATCTGGGAGCCGGGCGCCGTCATCGATAAGCGCGCACGCGTCATACGCACGCCAGCTTGTCCTGTCGGGGCCAAGGTATCCGCCAAGTGCCTTTTCGCCCCACGAACATTCGAGCGGGCTAACGATCGGCGAAAACGCGCTGACCGAGCGGAAACGTCCAGGGTTGCGCAAGGCGGTGGTCAGCGCGCCGTGTCCGCCCATCGAATGGCCGGTGATCCCCTGGCGGTCCATGTCCGCCGGGAAATGGCCGGCGACCAGTTGCGGCAAGTCGATCTCGATATAGCTCCGCATAAGAAAGTGCGTCGACCACGGTTCGCGCGTCGCATCGACGTAGAACCCGGCCCCCTGCCCGAAATCATATCCTTCGGCATCGGGCACGCCTTCACCGCGCGGCGAGGTGTCGGGCGCCACGAAGATTACTCCGTGTTCGGCGCAGGCTGCGCGGTATTCGCCCTTCTCGGTGACATTGGCGTGGGTGCAGGTCAGACCCGACAAGTACCACAGCACCGGTAGCTTTGCGCCGGGGGCATGATCGGGCACGAACACCGAGAATGTCATCGGCGTACCCGTCGACGTGGACCGGTGGGTATATACCCCCTGCACGCCCGCGTGGCTGCGATTGGCGCTGACCTGCTCCATCAACAGGCCACCGCGCTGCAAATGGACTCGCCCGCATGCATCGGGATGAAACCCTTGTTTTCGGCATTATCTTCCATCCGATTCCTCCCTGCCAAAGATCGGACTCATCTTATCAGGGAAGCGGCCGCTCGGACCAGTTCCCATATGCAGGTGACCGACAAGCGGCTCCTCGATGTCACGCTTCCGCTTGCTCGTAAGATTAATGACAGTTAGATTTTCAGGAAATCGAGGAACTCAAGCCGTCCATGGGAGGCAGGCACGCGATGGACGTGCAGCGGACCGAGTTCGATTATGTATCGCCGCGGGACTTGAGCCGCGTGCCGGCGTTCGCCATCGGCCCTTTGCACGTCGATCCACCTACGCGAACGATCTTTCTTGCGGAAAGAAAGGCGGTTCTTGAGCCTCGCGTGATGCAAGTTCTTGTCGCGCTTGGTCTGGAACCAGGCCAGGTCCTTTCCCGAGACGATTTGATTGCACTATGCTGGAATGGCGTGATTGTCGGCGACAACGCCATCAATCGGGTCATCTCGCTGATACGGCAGGCTCTTGCCGCGGTCGCCGGTGATGCGGTGCACCTGGAAACAATCACCAAGGTCGGATTTCGGCTCGTGGTGGCGCACCCCGAAGGTGCGGACAACAGCCCTGACACTCCTGACATTGCGAAGACGAGCCGCCGCGGGATGATGGCGTACGCGGGGCTCGCAGCGATCGCCGCGGCGGGGGGCGCGGCCCTCATCGGACGAAAAACGCTCTTCGGGGACCGGGCTGATCCGGATTCGGTCGAACTCGTCGAAAGAGCACGCCTGCTGCAATTGACCGGCGAGCCGGGCACATCGGAACAGGCCATCAGTTTTCTGAAGCAAGCCGTCACCATTGATCCCCGCCATGCCGACGCCTGGGGCGCGCTGAGCCTGGCTTACCTCCTCGCCCTGGCGGGATTTACCGGGCGCGACACGGCGACGATGGCCGAGTTGATGACGAACGCGGCGCAAAGGGGTCTGGAGCTCGAACCGGATCAGCGCGATGCGGCTGCGGTTCTCGCGTTCTCCCGGCCCGCTTTCGGTAATTACGCGCGTTTCGATCGGGCCACTGAACGCATCGTCCGGCGATACCCGGACTACTGGTATGCCTATGCGCGCAGGGCCATGTTCCTGCGCGACGTGGGGAGGGTGAACGAGTCCCTGCCGTTCGCTGACCGCTCGATCGAACTCGATCCGATGCTGCCGATCGGTTGGGGAAATGTCGCTCTCGGCCATTTCCTGGCCGGCGATGTCCGCGAGTCCGATGCCAGGTTCGAACAGGCAGGTGCCCGTTGGCCTGCGCATGGCTATCTGTGGAACACGCGTTTCCAGCTCCTTCTCGAAAGCAGGCGGTACGACGCTGCCGCGAGCCTGGCGCTCGACCCGCAGGCGCGCCCCGACTATGTTCCAAGAGAGGCTGGCGAATGGAATGCCAGGCTCGCCTGGGCCTTGCGCGACGGCGATCGCCAAGCGCTTGCCGGCCAAAGGTCCATGCTCGTCGAACAAGCCGCACAGGCCCCGCAGGCTGCACAGTACAACGCACCGCTGCTGGTTATGATGGGGTTTGCCGAAGATGCGCTGGACAGCCTGACCAGGCTTTATGCGATTGCGGGAACCGCACCCGGGGTCGCGCATCAGACCGCCACCGTTGTCCTTTTTCGTCCTTCGATGACCGCGCTTCAGTCGGATGAGCGGTATCGCGCTCTTCTCGAAGTCAGCGGGCTGGAGGCCTACTGGCAGCAATCGGGCAGCCAGCCCGACTTTCGCCGGAACTGACTGCCCGGGCCAGGGAAGGCACGGCCCGCCGCAGTCGAGCCGTGCCGTCCATACCCATCAGAATTCGCCGGCTACGCCCGCCCGGAACGCATTGTTCTTTTCGCCGGCAAAGCTGAAACCCACCCCGATCGCGACGGGCGTGTCACTGTCAAGACGATGCAGGAGGGAGCCGCCCACGGCCGCCTCTCCGCGGAACATCGCACCGTTGAGGACGTAACTGGTCTTCCCGGGCGCCGAGGGAAACGGCGCGTGCCCCATCGCAACGGCTGCCGCCACGCCCTTGCGCATATCGCGTCGATCGATGTCGCGCAGGTCGAACAGACTGGTGACCCGTCCGTCCAGCGTCGCGATGGACGACTGGAATCCGCTCGCTGCCGACTGCAAGGCAGCGACGTTCGCAAACAGCGATGTGTCACGGCCAAGCGTTCCGTTCGCATCGACCGTGGCGACGCCCAGGCTGCCTGTCTGCGACGCCGTGCTGGCGGCAATGTCCCCGACGCGGACGGAACTCCCCGTACCTCCGAGAGCGACCTCGTTGGCGCGGGACGTCGCCGCGCCGGAACCGATGGCCGTCGACGCCGCGAAGCTCGCGTTCGCGGATGCCCCCAGCGCGGTCGATTGCGCCGCACTCGATACTGCGCGGACGCCGACCGCAGTCGATGCGAGGCCGAATGCGTCGGCGTTATGCCCGAGCGCCGTTGCGGCAGGGGCCGTCGCCGCGGCAGATTGGCCGAGGGCTACCGACGCCGGGCCGGAGGCGATCGTCTGGTCCCCCAATGCAGTTGCCCCGGTTGCCGTCGCTTCCGCCATGCTGCCGACCGCAAGCGCCCGGTCGCCGCGGGCGATCGAGAGGCCGCCATAGGCGCTGGCATAGTCTCCCAGCGCTGCGCTGCCGTCGCCATATGCAGTGGCAAAGTTCCCGCTCTCGGTCGTCGCGGTTGTCGTGATCGCTCCTGTCAGCGTGCCGGTGTACGTGCCCAGGCCGGCCGCAACGGACAGGAGGCCACCCTGGTCGATGGTACCCGTCGCTCCCGCAAAGCGTCCGGTTCCCCCGGTGATCGTCAGCAACTTGCTCGCCGCGAAGACACCGGGCGTCGCCGTGCTGTCAGCGCTGCCACTGAAGGTCCCGGTAATCGTGTCACCGGCGCGAAATGCGATGGTGAACTGGCCATCGAGTATGTCGGTGGGCGGCAGCGACGTCACACAATGGCTGGAGGTTTCGGTGATCGGCCCAAGGTTCGTGGTACCGTCCGAGCGGACATCGCCCGGTCCGTAGGAGACCGTGTTGGCGTAAGTTGGCACGCACCGCCCGCCGGGCGGCGTCAGTTGATCGATGACGGTATTCTCGCCCACAATGTCGATAGTCTGGGCGCTCGCAGAGCCGGCAAATGCGACCGAAACTAGAACGAGGTGATAGCGATTCATGATGGGTTCTCCTGGCCTGAAACCAGGTGCCAGCCTGCCGCTGCAAATGGGCAAGGCGCGACCAGCAAACCCTTACGGAACGCACATATTGTCGTGATTTCGTCCACTGGAGCTTCGCTGGGTTCGCGCCCTTCGGATGCAGCGCCCACGCATCAGTCCGGAAACAGGTTCGCCCGCGGGCGAACGTTCAGTTCATTTCAGGACTGGGTGGTGCGGTCGAGAAGACTCGAACTTCCACGGGCTTTCGCCCACAACGACCTCAACGTTGCGCGTCTACCAATTCCGCCACGACCGCACATCGGATGAAACGGGCCGCGCGCGGCAGCCCCGGTAGGCGCGCGCCTCTAGCAACGCACCCGCCACCCCGCAAGCGCCGTTTGTGCAGGCGCGCGATCAGGCGAGAAACGGGGCGGCAACCTCGGCGGGAACGCGGACCAGGCGGCCGCTGGCCTTGTCGATCATCGCCCAGGTGCTGCGTGCCGCCACGATCCGCTTCCCCCGCGAATCGCGGAACGCCACGCAGCGATCGAACTGCGCGCCGCGCGGCGGTTCGGGGATGAACGTTTCGGCCGTCACGATTTCGCCCACGCCCACGTTGCCGCGATAGTCGATCTCGTGCCGAGTCACGACCCAGATATAACGGTCCACGTGTTCCGGCGGGGCGACCGCGCCCCAGTGCCTGGTCGCCACTTCCTGCACCCACTGCAGCCACACCGTGTTGTTGACATGGCCAAGCTCGTCGATGTGTTCCGGCAGCGCGGTGAAAGTCATGGTGAAGCTCACCGCGCGACGTCCATCTGCCACAGGATGAAGGCGAATTCCTCGGCGGTTTCCTGCAGACTTTCGAAGCGGCCGGACTTGCCGCCGTGGCCCGCTCCCATGTTGGTCTTGAGGAGCAGGATGTTGTCGTCCGTCTTCATTTCGCGCAGGCGGGCGACCCATTTCGCCGGTTCCCAGTAGGTCACGCGCGGATCGTTGAGGCCGGCGGTCACGAGCATCGGCGGATAGGCCTGCGCCCTGACGTTGTCGTAGGGGGAGTAGCTGGCAATCAGGTCGAACGCGGCCTTGTCCTCGATGGGGTTGCCCCATTCGGGCCATTCGCCGGGCGTCAGCGGGAGCGAGGCGTCCAGCATCGTCGCCAGCACGTCGACGAACGGCACGTGCGCCACCACCGCGCCCCACAGCGCGGGATCGGAGTTGATCACGGCGCCCATCAATTCGCCGCCGGCCGATCCGCCCGAGATCGAGATGCGCCCGGCCCGGGTGAACCCGCGCGCGATCAGCCCCTTCGCCACGTCCACGAAATCGGTGAAGGTATTGACGCGCCGCTCCAGCTTGCCGCCCTTGTACCAGGCCCGGCCAAGATCGTCGCCGCCGCGGATGTGGGCGATGGCGTAGGCGAACCCCCGATCCACCAGGCTGAGCCGCGTGGTCGAGAAGCCGGGCGGGATGGCGATGCCGTAGGCGCCATAGCCGTAAAGGTGCAGCGGGCCGGCCTCTCCATCGGCAAGGTTCTGGCGATCCTTGCGGTACATGATCGAAACGGGGATGTCGGTCCCGTCCCGCGCGGGGATGTGCAGCCGTTCCGTGGTGTAGAGCGACGCGTCGTAGCCCGAAGGTATCTCCTGCACCTTGAGCAGTTCCAGGCGCCGTTCCGCCACATGGTAATCGAAGGTGGAGGCCGGGCTGACCATCGATTCGTAGCCGACCCGCAGCCGGTCCATGGCCCATTCGGGATTGTCGCCCAGGCCCGCGCTGTAGCTCGCCTCGGGGAAGGCGATCGGCTCGACCCGGTCGGGCTCGTCGTAATAGCGCACCTCGATCGTATCGAGGCCGGCCTGCCGCCCCTCGACCACGAAGAAATCGCGGAACAGGTCGAATCCCGTGAGGTAGAACGCGTCCGACCCCTCGATCAGCGTCGCCCATTCGCCGGGCGCGGAGAGCGGCGCGGTCGCGAGGCGGAAGTTCTCGTGCGTGTCGTTCGCCAGCACATAGAGCGTGCCGTCCCCCGCGCCGTCCGCCTGGTAGACGTCGACTTCGTACTCCACGCCCTTGGCACGCGCCTTCACCACCACCGGCGCGGCGAGCGGGTCGGCGGCGGGGATCAGGCGGACCTCGCTCGTTTCGTGATCGCTGGTGGAGACGACCAGCCAGTTCTCGTTCGCCGAAAGGCCGGCGCCGACGCGGAAGCCCTCGTCATCCTCGTGATAGAGCTCGACATCATCGGCAACCGGGGTGCCCAGCCAGTGCAGGCGCGCGTTGTCGGTGCGCCACTGTTCGTTGGCGAGACTGTAGACGAGGCCGCGATCACCCGCGACCCAGACCAGGGCGGAAAGCGTGCCGGGAATCTCGTCGGGCAGGTGTTCGCCGGTGGCAATGTCCTTGATGCGCGCGGTGAAGCGTTCGGACCCGTTGTCGTCGATCGAATAGGCGAGCTTTCTGCCGTCCTTGGACACCGCGATGGCGCCGAGGCGGAAATATTCCTTGCCCTGCGCCAGCGCCACTTCGTCGAGCAGAAGCTCGTCCGCGCTGCCGTCGTCGGCCGCGCCCACGGGGCGGCGCCACCACTTCTTGTATTCGGCCCCGTCCTCGAACTCGATCCAGTAGAGCCAGCCGCCGTCCTTCTGCGGCACGGACTTGTCCGCTTCCTTTATCCGCGCCCGCATCTCCTTGAACAGGGCGTCCACCGTATCCTTCTGCCCGGCCATCGCGGCTTCGAACCAGGCGTTCTCCGCTTCCAGGTGCGCGATGATCTCCGGATCGTCGACGGTGGGATAGCCCTTGTCGCGCAACCAGGCGTAATCGTCGCTGAGGGTGATCCCGTGGTGGGTGACGCTCGACGGCTTCTTCGCGGCGACAGGCGGGGTGAGAGAAGAGGCGGCGGAGGTGGAACTCGTCATGCGCTGCCTCTATGTGGGGCGGGAAAGGACCGCAACATGCTCATGCAGACCCAGGAAGCCCGTCTCTCCGCCCTGAGGGAGGAGCTGAAGCGCCGCGGGCTCGACGGATTCGTCGTGCCGATCTCGGACGAGCACATGAGCGAATATATCGGCGCCTATGCCCAGCGGCTGCAATGGCTGACCGGCTTCGGCGGGTCGGCGGGCACGGCCGTCGTGCTGCAGGACAAGGCGGCGATCTTCACCGACGGCCGCTACACCGTGCAGGTGCGCGAGCAGGTCGACGGCAAGCTGTTCGCTTACGAAAGCGTGCCCGCGACCAGCCCGGCGAAATGGCTGGGCGAGAACGCGCCCGAAGGCGCGACGATCGGCTACGACGCCTGGCTCCACTCGAAGGGCTGGGCCGAAGCCGCGGCTAGGGCGCTGGAGAAGAAGGGCGCCCGTCTCGTCCCCGTCGGCGACAACCCGATCGACGCAGTGTGGGCCGACCGGCCGCAACCGTCGGGCGCGCCGGCGCTGGTGCACCAGGATGCGCATTCCGGCCGCAGCAGCGCGGACAAGCGCGCCGAAGTCGCCGACTGGCTGAAGGCCGAAGGGCACGATGCCGCGGTGATCGCTGCACTCGATTCGGTGGCCTGGCTGCTCAACCTGCGCGGCACCGATGTCGACCGGACGCCGGTCGCGCTCGCCTATGTCATCGCCCACGCCGACGGCACGGCGGAACTGTTCATCGGCGAGGACAAGGTCACGCCGGAGCTGACCCAGCATCTCGGCAACGCGGTCACCATCCGCCCGCGCGCCGGGTTCGAGGCGGCGCTGGCCGGTCTTGCCGGCAAGACCGTGGCGGTCGATCCGAATTTCGGCGTCGCGGCGATCTTCCACGCGCTGGAGGGTGCCGGCGCGAAGCCGGTGGCGGCGCGCGACCCCACGATCCTGCCCCGCGCGGTCAAGAACCCGGTGGAGCAGCAGGGCCACCGCGACGCCCAGGCCCGCGACGGGGCGGCGATCACGCGCTACCTCCACTGGCTAAGCGTCGAAGGGCCCAGGGGCGGGCTCGACGAACTGTCCGCTGCCGCCCGGCTCCGCGCGTTCCGCGATGCGGACCCGGCCTTGCGCGATCTGTCGTTCGACACCATCAGCGCCGCCGGCCCTCACGCCGCGCTGCCGCATTACCGGGTGGACGAGGACAGCAATATTCCGATCGCGCCCGGCAGCATCTACCTCTGCGATTCGGGCGGCCAGTACATCGACGGCACGACCGACATCACCCGCACCGTGTGGATTGGACCGGGCGAACCCTCGCCCGAGCAGAAGGACCGCAACACCCGCGTGCTGAAAGGCCACATCGCGATTGCCCGCGCCGTGTTCCCGCAAGGGACGGTCGGCGGCCAGCTCGATGCCTTTGCCCGCCAGTTCCTGTGGGCCGCCGGGGTCGATTACGCCCACGGCACCGGCCACGGGGTCGGCAGCTTTCTGTCGGTCCACGAAGGGCCGCAGCGGATCGCCAAGATCACCGGCGCGCAGCCGGGCAGCGACCAGGAACTGCTGGCCGGCATGATCCTTTCCAACGAGCCCGGCTATTACAAGGAAGGCGCCTACGGCATCCGGATCGAGAACCTCGTCCTCACCGAAAAGCGCGAGATCGCGGGGGCCGAAGGCGATTACCTGGGGTTCGAGACGCTGACCTTTGCCCCGATCGACCGCGCTCTGGTGGAGCCGGCGCTGCTGACGGCCGAGGAACGGGAGTGGTGGAACACTTACCACGCCGACGTGCTGCGCATCCTGTCGCCGCGGCTGGAGGGCGAAGTGCTCGAATGGCTCAAGGACGCGTGCCGCCCGCTGTGAGGCCTGCGAGGGCCGCATCCTGCCCGCCAGATGAACGGCGCGGGCAGGGTGTGACAATCCGCGACAAAAACGCCCCTGTCCGACATACGCCTGCGACATCGGCGCCATATATCGGCAGGGTGAGTTGCGGCGGCGCTGGTTCGGCCTTTCCTCCCCCTGCCGGACCTGGCGCCCCGCAGCTCTATCCGTTTCCCGTGAAAACCTCCGGAGCGTTCGACTATGCGTAAACTGACCCTTTCGGTGCTCGCCGCGGCTGTCGCCGCCAGCGGCATCGCTGCCGCCACCCCCGCGCTCGCCCAGCAGGGCCGCGCGCCCCAGGCCGAGATGACCCGCGCCCAGGCCGAAGCGAAGGCCGGGGAACGCTTTGCCCGGATGGACGCCAACAGCGACGGCGTTATCAACGCCGCCGACCGCGAAGCGCGCCGGGCCCAGTTGTTCGCCCGTCTCGACACCGACCGCAACGGCCAGATCAGCCAGGCGGAATTCGCCGCGCAGCGCCGGGGCGGGGCCGATGGCGACCGCGCCGCTGCCGCGAACGGCGAAAAGCGGCAGGGCGCAAAGGGCGCGCACCGCATGGGTGGCCGCGGCATGGGCGCGCACCGGATGGGCGGCATGATGGCCGATGCCAACCGTGACGGCACGATCACCCGCGCCGAATTCACCGCCGGGGCGCTCGCCCGTTTCGACCGCATCGACACGGACCGCAACGGCACCGTGAGTGAGGCCGAGCGCCAGGCCGCGCGCCAGGCGATGAAGGCCCAGCGCGAGGCGCGCAAGGCGCAGCGTCAGGCCAACTGAACGCGGCACGCCGCGGGCGATGGGGGCGCGCTTGACCGGCGCGCCCCCGACCGGGCACCACGGACCGACGATGACCGACACGGCGCCCATTTCCAGCCTCCCCGTCTCCATCCTCCTGGTCGATGACGAGGCCACGCTTCGCGAACCCCTGGCGGCCTATCTGGCCCGCCAGGGGTTCGTCGTGCGCGAGGCCGAAAGCGCGGCCGCGGCGCGCAGCGTGCTGGTGTCGGACACGCCCGACCTCGTCCTGCTCGACGTGATGATGCCGGGGGAGGACGGCCTGTCGCTCTGCCGCCATCTGGTCGAAAGCAAGGCCATTCCCACGATCCTGCTGACCGCGAAGGGAGAACCGACCGACCGCATCGTGGGCCTCGAGATCGGCGCCGACGATTACGTGGTGAAGCCGTTCGAGCCCCGCGAGCTGGTGGCGCGCATCCGCTCCGTCCTGCGCCGGGCACAACGCGCGCCGGCCGCGCCCGATGATGACGCGCTCTACGAATTCGAAGGCTGGCTGCTCGACCCCCTGAAGCGGCGGCTGGTCGATCCCGAAGGGGCGACGGTGCCGATCTCGACCGCCGAGTTCCGCCTGCTCACCGCGTTTCTCGACCGGCCGCGCCAGGTGATCGATCGCGACCGCCTGCTCGACCTCGTCCAGGGCCGCGAGGCGCACTTGTTCGACCGCGCGGTGGACAACCAGGTCAGCCGCCTGCGCCGCAAGATCGAGGCGGACAGCCGCAATCCCCACTTCATCCAGACCGTGCGCGGCGGCGGCTACCGCTTCGCCGCCGACGTCCGCCGCCTCGCGCCCGGCGCCACGCCGTGAACCTCTGGCCGCGCAGCCTGCTGGGGCAGGTCCTGCTGTCGGTGGCGGCGGCCCTGCTGGCGGCACAGGCGATCTCCGCCGTGCTGCTGCTGCGCGCGGCGGACGAGCGGCGGGAACAGCGGCTTGTCGGCAGCCTGGCGGTGCAACTGATCGCAGCCGCGAACGCAGAGGGCGGCGCCCGGCGAGACCAGGGGCCGATCGGCGGCCGCCGCCTGCGGATCGAGCGCAGCGCCCAGCTCCCCGCGCTGCCCGGCGACGCCCCCGTGCCCCGGCTCCAGCGCGCGCTTGCCGGGGTGCTGGTGGAGGAAGGGATGCAGACGGGCGCCGGTGTCCGCGTGGTGGAACGCGAGGCCTTGCGCGATCCGCGGATCCTCCAGCGCATCGCCAGCGGCCGTCCGTTCGGGAACGGCATTCCGCCCAGCCGTTCCCACGTCGTGCTCGCCAGCGTGCCCCGCGCCGATGGCACATGGATCACCGCCCGCGTGCTGCAGCCCCCGCGCGAAAACGGCGCGCTGCGCGGGCTGGTCATGCAGACCGCCGTCCTGTTCAGCGTGCTGATGCTGGCGATGTGGCTGATCCTGCGGCGCATCACCCGGCCGCTCGCCGCGCTGACCGGCCGGGTGGAGACGTTCGCCCGCACGCAGGATCCCGCGGGGCAGCTCGCCGCCGAAGGGCCTGACGATGTCCGCAGGCTGATCGCCGCGCACAACGCCATGGAGGCGCGCATCGCCGCGATGCTGGACGAAAAGGACGTGATGCTCGGCGCCATCGGCCACGACCTCAAGACACCGCTCGCCGCCTTGCGGGTCCGCATCGAATCGGTGGAGGACGAAGGCGAGCGCGCGCGCATGGCGGCGGGGATCGAGGATATCGTCCGTACGCTCGACGACATTCTCACCCTGGCGCGGATCGGCCGGGCGGGGGAGCCGCCGGAACGGACCGAGCTTGCCGCGCTCGCCGCATCGGTGGTCGAGGAGTTCGAGGACATGGGCGACGACGTGACGCTGGCCGACGGGCCGCGCGTGGTCGCGGCGGTGCAGGTGACCTGGGCCAAGCGCGCCCTGCGCAACCTCGTCTCCAACGCGGTGCGCTATGCCGGCGGGGCCGAGGTCGCGGTCTCGCGCGAGCGCGGGGAGGCGGTGCTGCGGGTCAGCGATCACGGCCCCGGCATCCCCCCGGATCGCATCGGCGCGATGACGGAACCGTTCGTGCGGGGCGAGGCGAGCCGCAACCGGGCGACCGGCGGCGCGGGCCTTGGCCTCACGCTCGCCCGCGCGATCGCGGAGGCGCACGGCGGCAGGCTGGTGCTGGCGAACCGGCCCGAAGGCGGCCTTGCCGCCGAGCTCCGCCTGCCGTTCTAGCTCAGCGTTCCTTGGTGGCGGAGAATGTCAGCTCCGGGTTCTTTTCCGCCTGGTAGTTCACGTCCCACGGGCTCTTGGCCATGAACACCGGGTCGCCGTCGCGGTCCTTGGCCAGGGTCGCGCGGTTGAAGTCGGTGAAGGTCTTCATCGCCGTCTCGCTGCCGCGGATCCAGCGGGCGGTGGCGTAGGGCGATTGCTCCAGCACCGCCTCCACCTTGTATTCCGCCTCCAGCCGGCTGACGAGCACGTCGAGCTGCAGCTGGCCGACGACGCCCACGATCCACTGTGCGCCGATCTCGGGATAGAACACCTGGATCACGCCTTCTTCGGAAAGGTCGTCGAGCGCCTTCCTCAGCTGCTTGGTCTTGGTCGGATCGCGCAGCACCACGCGGCGCAGGATTTCGGGCGCGAAATTCGGCAGGCCGGTGAAGCGGACCTGGTTCTTTTCGGAAAGGGTGTCGCCCACCCGCAGCGTGCCGTGGTTGGGGATGCCGATGATGTCGCCCGCCTCCGCCGTGTCGGCGATCTCGCGGTCCTGCGCGAAGAACAGGATCGGCGAATGAACCGCGATCGGCTTGCCGAGGCCCGACGGGGTGAGCTTCATGCCGCGTTTGAAGGTGCCCGAAACCTGCCGCATGAAGGCGATCCGGTCGCGGTGGTTGGGGTCCATGTTGGCCTGCACCTTGAAGATGAACCCGGTCACTTCGTCGCGCGTCGGCGGGATCTGTTCATCCCCGGCGGGCTGCGGGCGGGGCGGGGGCGCCCACCGGTCGATCGCGGCGATCAGTTCCTCCACGCCGAAGTTCTTGAGCGCGCTGCCGAAGAACACCGGCGTCAGGTCGCCGTTGCGGTAGGCGTCGAGGTCGAAGGCGGGGTATCCTTCGCGCACCAGCTCGATCTCCTCCGCCAGCGCATCGGGGAGCGTGCCCACCGGTTCGCGCGTGCCGAGGTATTCGCGGCTGCCGCCTTCCGGCACGGCGACCGTATCGTCCGAAAAGTCGAGCACGCCGGTGAACAGCCCGCCCATGCCGAGCGGCGCCGACTGGGGGCTGACGTCGAGCGCCAGCGCATCGGCCACTTCGTCGAGGATCTCGAACAGTGAGCGGCCTTCCCGGTCCACCTTGTTGACGAAGGTGATGATCGGGACGGAGCGCAGCCGGCACACCTCGAACAGCTTGCGGGTCTGCGGCTCGATGCCCTTGGCCGCGTCGATCACCATGATCGCGCTGTCGACCGCCGTCAGCGTGCGGTAGGTGTCCTCGGAGAAATCCTCGTGACCCGGGGTGTCGAGCAGGTTGAAGACGGTGCCGTCCTTCTCGAACGTCATCACGCTGCTGGTGACGGAAATGCCGCGCTGCTGTTCGATCTTCATCCAGTCCGACCGCGCGCGCCGCGCTGCCCCGCGCGCCTTGACCTCGCCGGCAAGGTGGATCGCGCCGCCCTGCAGCAGCAGCTTTTCCGTCAGCGTGGTCTTGCCAGCGTCCGGGTGGGAAATGATCGCGAACGTGCGGCGGTTGGAGGTGGTCATCGGAAAAACTCTACATCAAATTCATCGTCACCCCGGCCCCGAGCCGGGGTAGTGCTGCCTTCGAGCGTGACTATGAGATAAAGCGTGGCGCGTGAAAAAAGCACCGGCCCCGGGTCAAGCCCGGGGCGACGTGATAGTTGAAGTCAAGCGGACTGGCTAATTCTCTCTCGCCACGCGGAACCCGGCGAAGTCCTGGTTCACCGGCATCAGCTCCAGCCGGTTGATGTTGAGGTGCGGCGGCAGTTCGGCGATCCAGCGGATGGTCATCGCGATATCCTCCGCGGTCATCGGATTGACCCCGGCGTAGAGGGTGTCGCTCGCTTCCTGGCTGCCGGTGCGCACCAGGGTGAATTCGGTTTCCACCATGCCCGGCTCGATGCTGGTCACCCGCACGCCCGTGCCGTGAAGGTCCGCGCGCAACGCGAGTGTGAAGTGATTGGCGAACGCCTTGCTGCCGGCATAGACGTTGCCGCCGGGGTAGATGTAGCTTCCCGCGACCGAGCCGATGGCGATGATCGCGCCCTTGCGCGCGATCAGGCCGGGCAGCAGCAGCCTCGTCACCGTCACCATCGCGGTGACGTTGGTGTCGATCATCGTCTGCCAGTTGACGAGATCGGCATCCTGCGCGTTCGAAAGCCCCTGTGCCAGGCCGGCGTTGTTCACCAGCAGGTCGATCTCGCGAAAATCCTCGGGCAGCGCGGCGAGCGCGGCTTCGAGCGCAGCCCTGTCGCGCACGTCGAACGCCGCCGGGTGGACGTTCTCGGGGCCGAGTTCGGCGACCAGCGCGTCCAGCCGTTCCGCCCGGCGCCCGGTGGCGACGCAGCGCCACCCGCTGGCCACCAGGGCGCGCACGGTTGCGGCGCCGATGCCGGCGGTGGCGCCGGTGACGAATGCCGTTCGTCGCGCGGTGCGGCTCATCCCCTCAACTCCGCGCCGATCTTGCCTGCCGCGGCGACGATGCGGTCCGCGATGCTCTTGATCTCGGCATCGGTGAAGGACTTGTCGCCCGGCTGGAGAGTCACCTCCACGGCCAGCGATTTCCGGCCCTCCGGCACGCCCTGTCCGCGGAAATCGTCGAACACGTGCGCGGCGACGATGCTCGCCTTGTCGGCGCCCCTGACCGCGCGCACCAGGTCGCCGGCGGGCAGGCCTGCATCGACCAGGAAGGCAAAGTCCCGCCGCACGGCCTGGAGCGCCGGCGGGGCGTAAGCGGGCCGCGCGAAGGCGGCGTTCTTGCGCGCCGGAATGGCGTCGAGGAACAGTTCGGCCGCCATGACCGGCCCGTCGATATCGAAGGCCTTGAGCGTCTGCGGGTGGAGCGCGCCGAACCGGGCGAGCACGGTCTTCGGGCCCAGTCGCAGCGTGGCCGACTGGCCGGGGTGGAACTGCGGCCCCGGCCCCGCGGCGTCCGGGCCGAACACTTGCAGGTTATCGACCGGCGCGCCGGCCGCTTCCAGCAGCGCGAGCGTTTCGGCCTTGGCATCGTAGGCGTCGAACGGCTGGGCCTTGCCCGTCGCCCAGCCGCGCGGCGCTTTGTCGCCGGCCAGCAGCACGCCCAGCGTCGTGCGTTCGTCGCTGACGCCGCTTGCGCCGCGCAGGTAGCGGCGACCGATCTCGAACAGGCGCACGCTGCCTGTCCCCCGGTCAAGGTTGCGGCGGGCCGCGGCGAGAAGGCCCGGCATCAGCGACGGGCGCATCGCCTTCATGTCCTCGCTGATCGGGTTTTCCAGGATCCACAGGCCCGCGTTGCCATCGGCGAAGTGGTCCGCATCGGGAACCGGCAGGAACGACCAGGTGATGGCCTCGCCCAGCCCGCGTGCGGCGGCGGCGCGGCGCACCTTGCGCGTCATCGCCTGTTCCGGCGTGGCGGTCGGCCGCGCGACCCCGTCCGCGCGCGGCAGAGGGGTGGAGGGCACGTGGTCCAGCCCGTGGATGCGGACGACCTCCTCCACGATGTCGGCCGGGCCTTCGATATCGTGCCGCCGCAGCGGCGCGGTGACGTGCCAGAGGCGCTCGTCAACGGGGGATACCGCGAAATCGAGCCGCTCCAGGATCGCGCGCTGCTCGTCGCGCGGCACGGCGACTCCGCCCAGCCGCTCGGTCAGGTCCGGATCGAACGTGACCACGGTGGGCTGGCTCGGCGGCGATCCGGCCCTGGCCACCGCGCTCGCCTCGCCCCCGCAGGTGCGCAGCACCAGATCGGTCAGCATGTCGAGCCCGGCGTCGAGGAAGGCCGGGTCCACCCCGCGTTCGAACCGGGTGCGCGCATCGCTGGCGATGCCGAGCTTGCGCCCCGTCGCGCCAATGCGCGCGGGATCGAAATAGGCGATCTCCAGCAGCACGTCGGTGGTTTCCGGCGTCACGCCCGAATGTTCGCCGCCCATGATGCCGCCGATATCGTGGACGGCCACATCGTCCGCGATCACGGTCATGCTGGAATCGAGCGTGTAGGTCTTCTCGTTCAGGGCCTCGACCTGCTCCCCGTCCCGCGCGCGGCGGGCCACGACGGGGCCTTGCAGCCGGGCAAGGTCATAGACGTGGGCCGGGCGCCCGAACGCCAGGCTGAGGTAATTGGTCACGTCCACCAGCGCGCTGATCGGGCGCTGGCCGGCCGCGATCAGCCGCGCCTGCATCCACGCCGGCGAAGCGCCGTTGCTGACGCCGCGGATCACCCGGCCATGGAACGCGGGGCAGCCTTCGGCGTCGTCGGTGCGGATTTCGACCGGGCAAGGGAACGTGCCGGGCGCGGGATCGGCACGCCACGGCTTGAACGTGCCCATGCCGGCGGCGGCGAGATCGCGCGCGATGCCTTCCACGCCCATGCAGTCGGGCCGGTTGGGCGTGATCGCCACGTCGAACACCGGGCTTGCGCCGTGGTAGCTTGCGAAATCGGTGCCCACCGGTGCGTCGGCCGGCAGCTCGATGATGCCGTCGTGCTCGTCGCCCAGCTCCAGCTCGCGCACCGAGCACATCATGCCGTTGCTCTCGACCCCGCGGATGGCGCTCTTGCGAAGCTCCATCCCGTTCGCCGGAACGACCGCGCCGGGCAGGCCGAGCACGCCCTTCATCCCGGCGCGCGCGTTGGGCGCGCCGCACACGACCTGCAGGGGTTCGCCATCGCCCGTGCTGACGGTCAGCACCTGCAGCTTGTCTGCCTGCGGGTGCGGCGCGGCGGTCAGCACTTCGGCCACGCGGAACCCGGCGAGCTTTTCCGACGGGTCTTCCAGCCCTTCGACCTCCAGGCCGATGGCGTTGAGCTTCGCGGCGATCTCGGCGGCGCTGGCCTCGGTGTCGAGGAACGCCTTCAGCCATTCCAGCGAGAACTTCATGCCCGCGCTCCCACGCCGGCCGACAGGGTCGGCTGGTCGAACGCGCCGAAACCGTAATGCGCAAGCCAGCGCCCGTCGCCGTCGAAGAAAGCGCGCAAATCGTCCATCCCGTATTTCAGCATCGCCAGCCGGTCGACGCCGACACCGAAGGCGAAGCCCTGCCACTGTTCGGGATCGAGCCCGGCGAATTCCAGCACGCGGGCGTTGACCATGCCGCTGCCCAGCAGCTCCATCCAGCCGTGCCCCGGCGCATCGCCGTCACCGCCCAGCACCCGGCGCCTCGCACCATTGGCGTTCACGTCCTGCCAGCCGACATCGACCTCGACCGAAGGTTCGGTGAACGGGAAATAGCTCGGTCGCAGGCGCAGCACGATATCGTCCCGTTCGAAGAACGCCTTGAGGAACGTCTCCAGCGTCCACTTCAGGTGGCCGAGGTGAATGCCCCGATCGATCACCAGCCCTTCCACCTGGTGGAACATCGGCGTGTGAGTCGCATCGCTGTCGCTGCGATAGACCCGGCCCGGCGCGATGATGCGCAAGGGGGCGCCGTGCGCGACCATCGACCGGATCTGCACCGGGCTGGTGTGCGTGCGCAGCAGCATGCGGGTGTTTGCGCCCACCGCGTCCCCGTTAGGGGGAGTATCACCGATGTTCGACGCCGGATGAGAATTCTCTTCGGCACCTTCGCGGGGGAAGTAGAACGTGTCGTGCATGGCCCGCGCCGGGTGGCTTTCGGGCATGTTCAGCGCGGTGAAATTGTGCCAGTCGTCCTCGATCTCGGGGCCGGTGGCGACGGCGAAACCCATGTCGGCGAAGATTTCGGCAAGCTCGTCCATCACCTGGCTGACCGGGTGGACGGACCCGCGCGGCGCCGCCGGGGCGGGCAGCGTAAGATCCTGCACTTCGCTGGCAAGCTGTTGTTCCAGCGCTGCTTTTTCCAGCTCGCCCTTGCGGGATTCGATCGCCCCGGCGACCGATGCCCGCAGCGCCTGGATGCGCGGCCCTTCGGCCTGGCGCTGGTCCGGGCTCATCCCGCCCAGCGTCTTCAGCAGGGCGCTGACCCAGCCCTGCTTGCCAAGCGCGGCGATCCGCTCCGCCTCCAGCGCGTCGCCATCCTGCGCGCCCGCGATGGCGGCAAGCGCGGCCTCGAGCTTCCGGTCCTGTTCCGTCGTATCCATAGCGCCGCCGCCCTAGTGGCGCGGGGCCGTGACCGCAATGCCCGGCGCTTCAGGCGGCGGCGTCGTGGACGGTGCCGGGGCGGTCGAGCGTCTGCGCGGCCGAGCCCCAGGTCCGGGCCCGCTGCTCCATGAAAGCCGACAGGATCGGATGCGGCAGCGCGGCATACGTGCTCGGGCTCATACCCATGAAGGCGTGGAAATCGCGGTTGAAATGCGCCTGGTCGGTATAGAGCTCGTCGATCGCCGGGGTCCACCGGCCCATGCCCCCCAGCATCCAGGCCGCGAGGCTGCGCATGAAGCGCTGGCGCCGCAGCAGGAGCTTGGGCGGAAATCCGAAATGGCGCCGGCAGATGCGCTCCAGCGTCCTGACCGTCATGCCGGCGCGGGCGGCGAATTCGGCGACGGTGGCGAGGCCCAGCTCGACCATCGCGGCGTGAACCGCCCGGATCCGTGCCGCGTCGGCCACCGGCCGGTCGAACGGCTGCAGGGCCGCCACGATGCGGGCGTATTCCGCCGCATCGTCGGGCGGATCGGCGAAAATGCCGAGCAGCGGCGCGAACCGCGCGAACGCCGGGTGTCGCTCCGCATCGGCCAGCATGTTGGCATGGGCTGCGGCGGGCCGGCCGATCAGGCGCGCCCAGCCGAGCGGGAGGAACCCGATGCCCCACATCCGCGTGGTGCCGAGTTCGAACCGGGCGGACACGGCGCTTGGGCCGGTAATGCTGATGCGGGCGTCGTCGAGCAGCGGCCCGCCGTCCATCTGGGCCGCCGGCACATCGCCCGAGAATATGCGCAGATTGCCCCATTCCGGCTGCAACCAGTCGCACAGGCGCGCGCCCGGAGCGACGGTGAGTTCGAGCCGGTATATGCTGGTGAAGCAGTCGTGGAGTTCGGGGGGCGGGGGGTAGAACCGCACGTCGATCTTGCAGTCTTGCGTCATCGGCGGCCCGGCACCTCGGCATGCTGGACCGCGCGGGTGCAGCAACTGATCCTGCAATGCGAAACCCGAAGGGCCTTCGACGTGCCCCATTCCTTGTATGGACGCGACACTATTCCTGTCCGCAGCCCGTGGCAAGTGTTATGCGTAATGTTTACCGGTACCGCGCGACGGTGGGCATGTCGATCGGCGCGGCCGCGCCCTGATCGGCCATGCGCTGTTGCATGATCGGGCGCAGGATGGGGTGCGGCAGCTTGCCGTAGGCAGTGGGCGTGATGCCCATGAAAGCCTTGAATTCACGCACGAACTGGGCCTGGTCGTGATATTGTTCGTCGAGCGCGTCGATCCAGCTCAATGAAGGATCGAGCATGTGCTGGGCCAGGCTGCGCAGGAAACGCTGGCGCCTGAGCAGGACCTTGGGCGTGAAGCCGAAATACCGGCAGCACAACCGTTCGAGCGACTTGATCGATGCGCCGAGTCGATCCTGCAGCACCGAAACCTCGCCGATGGCCGGATCGCGCAGCAGTTCCTGGCAGGCGAAAATCTCCGCCTCGCGCGGGACGGGCCGGTGGCTGTGCCGCATCAGCTGCGCATCGATGATCGCCGCCTTGTCCTCCACCGTGCCGTCACACCGGACGATCGCGGGGAGGATATCGGCGAACAGGGCGAAGGTGGGGTGCGTGCTCCCGTCCACGGTCTGGTTGGCGAGCAGGTGGGCATCGCCCTGGGCAAACTTCGCCCACCCCGCCGGTTGCAGCCCCAGGCCCCAGATGCGCGAGGTGCGGACCCCGAAACGGATCGACTTGCTCGTCGGTCCTCCTGCGACGAACGGCCATTGCGGCGTCATCTCGCCCGGTCCCACGCAGGCGATCGGCGCGGGCCCTTCGGCAAAGCGCAGGGCGGCCCATTCGGGATGCAGGTAATCATCGACGATGCCGTCGCCGGCGTCGATCTCGGTCAGGTAGAGCGCGGTGAAATACGGCCGCAGGGGTTCCGAAAGACGGAAAAAGCGGACGGAGATGCGGGGCGTGTCCGCGTCGGGTTTGATAGGGGCGGTCCTTTCGGCGAGTGCGACCCGAAGAACCCTGCATCCTTGTATGTTTTGGCCAGTGTAATGACGGGCCGCCCCAGACACGTCAAGGGCGCCGCAGGCCAGGCCCGCGGCGCCCCTGTGCGACGCGTCTTTGCCGAACGATTAGTTCAGCGAAGCCTTGGCCTGGGCGACGATCGCGGTGAAGGCACCGCCTTCGTTCATCGCCAGATCGGCCATGACCTTGCGGTCGAGTTCGATGCCCGACAGCTTAACGCCGTGCATGAACTGCGAGTAGGTCAGGCCTTCGGCGCGGACCGCGGCGTTGATGCGCTGGATCCACAGCGCGCGGAAGCTGCGCTTCTTCGCCTTGCGGTCGCGGTACGCGTACTGGCCGGCCTTTTCGACGGCCTGGCGGGCGATGCGGATCGTGTTCTTGCGCCGACCGCGATAGCCCTTGGCCTGTTCGAGGATGCGCTTGTGCTTGGCGCGGGTGGTAACACCCCGTTTGATACGTGCCATTCCGAAATACTCCTGTCTCTAGCCGCGCTCAGGCGAGCCCGTAGGGGGCCCACTTCTTGATCGTCCGCGCATCGGCGTCGGCGATCACGGAGGTCCCGCGGTTCTGGCGGATGTACTTCGCGTTGTGGCTGATCAGGCGGTGCCGCTTGCCGGCGACCCCGTGCTTGACCTTGCCGGTGGCGGTGAGCTTGAAGCGCTTCTTCACGCCGCTCTTGGTCTTCATCTTGGGCATTTTCGTCTCCTTTCGGGGACACGCTCGAACCGGCCCTGGCAGCCCTTTTGGCCAGGCAGGCTCATGAATCACGTGTCGGTGAAGCGGGCGCCCCTAAGGCGAAGCGCGGCAAAAGGCAAGCGCGCCCTTGCCGGCGGCGGCGCGCGGCCGGGTCAGTGACCGCAGGCGAGCGCCTCGACCACGTCTTCCAGCCGGGCGGGATCGCCCAGCGCGATGACATGGCCGTCGCTGCCCGCGTGCAGCGGTTCGCCGTTCCAGTCCGCCATCGTCCCGCCGGCACCTTCGACCACCGGCACCAGCGCCGCGAAATCGTGCAGCTTCAGCCCGGTTTCGCAGACGAGATCGATCTGGCCGCTGGCGAGAAGGCCGTAATTGTAGCAATCGCCGCCCCACACCATGCGGCGGTGCGCCGTCTTGCCCGCCAGCGCCATGAAATGTTCCGCCGAATGATCGTCGAACAGGCTGGGGCTGGTGGTCGCCAGCACCGCATCGGGCAACCGCGGGCAGGGCCGGGTGCGGACCTCAGCCCCGTTGAAAGTCGTCCCCCGGCCCATCGCGCCCACCCAGCGTTCGCCGGTCACGGGCTGGTCGATCACGCCCAGCACCGGGAACCCGTCCTGCAACAGGGCGATGAGAGCGCCGAAGATCGGGCGGCCGGCCGCGAAGCTCACCGTGCCGTCGATGGGATCGAGCACCCAGCGGCGGGTGGCGCCTTCTCGCTCGATACCGAACTCCTCGCCCTGGATGCCGTCGCGCGATACTTCGGCGACGAGGATGCGGCGCATCGCCTCCTCCGCCGCGCGGTCGGCCAGGGTGACGGGCGATTCGTCACCCTTCGTCTCCAGCCCGATGTCGCCGCGGTAATATGGCCGGATCGCGGCCCCCGCCGCATCCGCCAGGCGGTTGGCCAGGGCAACGTCGTCGGACAGGCTCATATCTGCCGCGCCCGCAGCGTGATGTCGGTCATTGTCACGGAGTCAATCGAACAGGCTCGAAACCGAACTCTCGTCGGCGATCCGGCGCACCGCTTCGCCGATCAGGGGGGCGATGGTGAGGTAGCGGATCCGCTTGCTGTCGGCCGCGGCGTCGGTCGCGCGGATCGAATCGGTGACGACGAGCTCCTCCAGCGCCGAGGCGTCGACCCGCGCGACGGCGCCGCCTGACAGCACACCGTGCGTGATATAGGCTGTGACCGAGCTCGCCCCGTTATCCAGCAGGGCCTGCGCGGCGTTGCACAGCGTGCCGCCCGAATCGACGATATCGTCGATCATGATGCAGTGCCGGCCCTTCACCTCGCCGATGATGTTCATCACCTCGCTCTCGCCGGGGCGGTCGCGGCGCTTGTCGACGATGGCCAGCGGCGCGTTGTCGAGCCGCTTGGCGAGAGCGCGGGCGCGGACCACCCCGCCGACATCGGGGGATACGACCATCAGGTCCTTGTCCCCGTACCGGGCCTGGATGTCCGCAGCCATGACGGGGGCCGCGAACAGGTTGTCGGTCGGAATGTCGAAGAAGCCCTGGATCTGCCCGGCGTGAAGGTCCACCGCCAGCACGCGGTCGGCGCCGGCTTCGGTGATAAGGTTCGCGACCAGCTTGGCAGAGATCGGCGTGCGCGGGCCGGGTTTCCGATCCTGCCGCGCATAACCGAAGTAGGGCACGACCGCCGTGATCCGTTTGGCGCTGGCCCGCCGCAGCGCGTCGATGCAGATCAGCAGTTCCATCAGGTTGTCGTTGGCCGGGAAGCCGGTCGACTGGACGACAAAGACATCCTCGCCGCGCACGTTCTCGTGGATCTCGACGAAGATCTCCTCGTCGGCGAAGCGGCGGACGCTGGCGTCGGTCAGCGGCATCTCAAGATACGCCGCGATCGCCCGCGCGAGCGGCAGGTTCGCGTTGCCGGACATGATCTTCATTGCGGGGCACTCATCCTTGCGGGGGAATCGGTGCGCGCGGCTTAGCCGAGGGTCATGCGATTGCAACAGTGCACCGGGGCAAGCGTGGGGGATTAGGCTGCCGCAACGAGCCTCTGGCTTGTCGTTGGCGCGATCGCCGCGGCGAGGGCGAGTGCTTTATACGGCTCGGGTCTGCGGCCCATGGAGCCGTGCTTTTAGCCCACCCGGTGTTCGCCCTTGATCCAGCGGACCGTGCCGCTCGACGCCCGCATCACCACGCTCTCGGTGGTCATCTTGCCGCCGCGCAGCCGCTTCACCCCGTCGAGCAGCGACCCGCTGGTGACGCCGGTCGCGGCGAAGATGCAGTCCCCCTTCGCGAGGTCCTCCAGCTTGTAGATGCGGTCGAGATCCTCGATCCCCCACTTGCGGGCGCGGGCTTTCTCGTCCTCGTTGCGGAAGACCAGGCGGCCGTTGAACTGCCCGCCGACGCAGCGCAGCGCCGCGGCCGCCAGCACGCCCTCCGGCGCGCCGCCCGAACCCATGTACATGTCGATCGTGGTGTCGGGATCGGTCGTGGCGATGACGCCGGCAACGTCCCCGTCGCCGATCAGCACCACGCCGCACCCCAGGCCGCGAAGCTCCGCGATCAGGTCTGCATGGCGCGGCCGGTCGAGCACGCAGACGATGATATCGCCCGGCTCCACGCCCTTCGCGGCGGCGACCGCCTTGACGTTTTCCGTCGGCGTCCTGGCGAGATCGATCACGCCTTCGGGGTAGCCGGGGCCGACCGCCAGCTTGTCCATGTAGGTGTCAGGCGCGTTCAGCAGGCAGCCGTGCTCCGCCGCGGCGAGCACCGCCAGCGCATTGGGACCGGCCTTGGCGGTGATCGTCGTGCCCTCCAGCGGGTCGAGCGCGATGTCGATCCTGGGCCCGCGGCCGGGCGCGCCGCCGACCTTTTCCCCGATGTAGAGCATCGGCGCCTCGTCCCGCTCGCCTTCGCCGATCACCACGGTGCCGTCGATCTCCAGCTCGTCGAAGGCGCGGCGCATGGCTTCCACCGCGGCGGCATCGGCCGCCTTCTCGTCGCCCCGGCCGATCATCCTGCTCGCCGCGACGGCGGCGGCTTCGGTCACGCGGACCAGTTCGAGGACGAGTACCCGGTCGAGCACGCTCGAGGCGCGGGGCGAAGCGGTGCCTTGCGGAGTGTTCATCTGTAATTCAGTCCCGTAGCGGTGATAACGTCGGCGCGCTTAGACGAGGGAGCTTGCGATTGTCGAGACGAACGGGGTTCGGCAACGCACATGCATTCATGGGCGCGATCGCGCTTGTCGTCGCTCCGGCAGCTTCGGGCGCGCAGGACAGCCCGCCCCCCGTCAATGCCGAGCAGGCGATGGAACGCGCGCGCGAGGTCTACGGGCCGCCCGACACCCGCGCCCGCCCCGAATGTCCGCCGCCCAAGCCGGGCGACGAGATCGTGGTCTGCGGCCAGACCGAGGACATGTCGAAATACCGGGTCCAGTCGTCCGGCGATCTCGATCCGGCGGGGGCGGGCGCGACGGATACGATCCCGCGCGCGCCGGAGGTGGGGACGGCTTATCCCGGCGTGGTCGTGGCATCGGGATGCTTCATCCCGCCGTGCCCGCCGCCGATGCCGGTGCTGATCGACCTGAAGGCCATTCCCGAAGCGCCGCCGGGCTCCGACGCCGACCGGGTCGCCAAGGGGCTGGCCCCGCGCGGCGACACGCGCGACGCCGGCGTCACGCCTCCAGGATAGGCATCACCAGCGGCGCCGCGGTGAGGCTGGGCGAACCTTCCAGCAGCCGCATGGCGTCCGTGACGCAGCGTTCCGGCCCATCGTGCGTCACCATGACCACCAGCACCTCGCCTTCGGTCGTCGAGCGGCCTTGCTGGATCAGGCTTTCGATCGAGACACCCCCGTCGCGCATCGCGGCGGCGATTTCGGCCAGCACGCCGGGCTTGTCGGCGACGGTGAAGCGCAAGTAGTTGCGCCCCCGGCGATCGCCCGGCTCCGATGGCGCCATCGGCACGAGCCGGTCGGCGGGGATGGAGAACGGCGGCCCCGCGTCGCGCCCGTCCGCCGCCGCCCGCGCGATGTCGATGAGATCGGCGACCACCGCGCTCGCCGTCGGTCCGTCGCCCGCGCCGGCGCCCTGGAACAGCAGGCGGCCCGAGAAATTCCCCTCCGCCACCACAGCGTTGGTGGGGCCGTCGACGTGCGCGAGAGGGTGGTCGCGCGCCACCAGGCACGGGCGCACGCGCTGGAGCATCCGGGCGGGCGAGCTGCCGGCATTGCCAGGCTCGGCATTCTCGACGTCGGCCGTCCCGACCAGGCGGATCACAAAGCCGAGGTCGGCGGCCCGCGCGATGTCCGCCGCGCGAACCCGGGCGATGCCTTCGGCCGACACGCTGGCGAAATCGAGCCGCGCCCCGAACGCGATCGCCGAGAGGATCGCCAGCTTGTGGGCGGCGTCGATCCCTTCGATATCGAACGTCGGGTCGGCTTCCGCGTACCCCAGCGCCTGGGCTTCCGCCAGGACATCGCCGAAATCGCGGCCGGTATCTTCCATGGTCGACAGGATATAGTTGCACGTGCCGTTGAGGATGCCCTGCACGCGCACGATCGCGTTGGCGGCAGCCCCTTCGCGCAAGGCCTTGATTACCGGCACACCGCCGGCCACCGCCGCTTCGAACCGCAAGGGGACGCCGGCCGCCTCTGCCGCCTGGGCAAGGGCGAGCCCGTGGTGCGCGATCATCGCCTTGTTGGCGGTGACCAGCGCCTTGCCTTCGCGAATGGCGTTGCGCGCCAGCGTGAGCGCGGGGCCATCGGCGCCGCCGACCAGTTCGACCACCGCGTCGATATCGTCGCGGCACGCCATGGCGGTCATGTCGTCGCACCATTCGAACGGCGACAGGTCCACGCCCCGGTCCCGCGACCGGTCGCGCGCGCTGACGGCTATGATGCGGATTTCACGGCCGGCGCGGGCCGTCACCAGCGCGTCGTTCGAGGCGAGCAGGCGGATGACGCCGGCCCCGACCGTTCCCAGTCCGGCGAGCGCGATGCGCAGCGGTTCGGCCATATTCTCGTCGTTGCTCCTTGTTGCGCGGCCCTTATGCCGCGGCAGCGCGGTGCACCAACAAAGAGTTCCTTTGCGCCCCGTCAGGCGCGCCGCGTCAGCCCGCGCAGGCCATCACTGCGCCGCGAACGCGCGCGGGCAGGGGCCCAGCTCCCGCATGACCAGGGCATAGTCATCCGCCGCTTGCGCGCGCGATGCACTGTCGGACGACAGGTTCGCGCGTGCGGGAAGCGTGGCGGGCAGGAAGCAGGCGAGGCGATACCACGCCAGCGTCTCGCGCACCGGGGGGCGCGCGGACTGGTCGACGATCTCCGAAAACGATACGCCCCACGACGGCGCCATCCCCGGCCGCCGCACGATCGTCAGTGCGGCCGGATCGCCCGTCGCGGTGGAGAGGAACACCTGCGTTTCGGATTCCCCGGCCAGCGTTCCGGGCACGGCCAGGGCGTCGCGCACGCCGGTGATCGCGGGCGGCGCGTCCGCGCCCGCCAGCGCGCTCAGGATCGGGCGCAGGCGCGCCTCTGCGGCGGGAGTGTGTGGCAGCTGGGCATGCGTGCCGACCAGTTGCAGCTGGTCCGGCTTGCCCGGCACCGCGCGCGAGAACAGCAGGAATTCCCGCTTCTTCAGCTTGGGCACCTTGCCCTTCGCGTCGAGCGGCACGTCGGCAAGGTAGCTCACCGATTCGCCCAGGGGCGCGGCGCCGGCGATGAGGGCCTTCGTCTGCGCTTCTATATACAGGCGGGCGTGACCGGGCGCCAGGCCCGGGGCCCGTTCGGCGGGAACCTGCGCCTGCCGCGCGACGCGCACGTGGACCACCAGGTCGGCGGCGTCGGCGAGATCGGCGAGATCGGCGTAGGTGGCGGCAGGCGCGCTGGTCGCGGGCGCGGCAGCGGCCCCGCCGGCGAGCGCCACGGCGAGAAGGGCGGGGAAGGCGCGGGCAAGGCCACGGGCGCGAAACGAACGGGACACTGTCATTCTCAACGCGCTAGACCCGTTGCGGAGGGAAGGAAAACCATCTGACATGGGGCACGTTTGAGCGCCCGGGCACTGAATCCGGGCTTAACCGTAAAAGCGTTTGCGCGGTGTTCTCATCGCGGTTAAGGCGAGGCCCAACCGGGGGCATAACAAGTCAACCCCCGGCGGCCCGCGCCGGGTCATCGGGTATCCGGCTGGCCCAGCAGGCCGTCGCAAATCCGGTGGGCCGACAGGGGGAACAACTGAGTGATGTTTCGGCCGGCCAGTCCGGCTTCGAAGCATGTGCGCCGGAACCGCTCCGGTGCTTGGCGATGGAGTGATGCGACTGAATGGCCTACGTTGACCAACAGATGAGCGGTAATCGCATTGTTGCGATCATCATCGTTGCACTTATTCACGTCGTCGTCGGGTATGCACTTGTCACCGGTCTCGCCTATTCGGCGATCTCGAAGGTGGTCGAGCGCGTGACGACGGTCGATATCGAGGAGCCGCCGCCGCCCGAAGAGGAGCCGCCGCCGCCCGAAGAGGTGCCGGACACCGCGCCCCCGCCGCCGGTCGCGCCGCCGCCGCCGGTCAATATCGCCGTGGCCCCGCCGCCGATCCGCACGCAGCCGACGATCCCGCCGCCTGCTCCGCCGGCATTGGTGGTGCCGCCGGCAGCGCCCGTGGCGCCGCCCGCGCCGCCGCCTGCGCCGCCGCCCCCGCCTCCGCCGGCATTCCAGCCCAAGGCGCCGACTCCGCGCGGCAACCCCGGCAACTGGGCCAACGCGAACGACTATCCGTCCCGCGCCCTGCGCGAGGAGAAGGAAGGCGTGACCCGCTTCCGCGTGGAAGTGGACGCCAACGGCCGGGTCACCAGCTGCAACGTTACGGGATCGAGCGGCACGCCCGAACTCGACAGCACGACGTGCTCGCTCATCCAACGCCGCGGTCGCTTCAATCCGGCCACCGACGGCCAGGGCAAGCCGACGAGCGGTTCGTGGGCAAGCTCGGTCCGCTGGGAAATCCCGGAATAAAATCTCGCATTCATTTTCTACGGTTTATCTGATTATCTGAGAGGACTTTCGCATGGTTTTCGACATTCTTACCGCGGCGGCCGCTGATGCCACGCCGAAGAACCAGTTCGGCTTCTGGGAAGCCATGAATCAGGGTGGTGTGATCGCATGGTCGATCTTCATCATCCTGGTCATCATGTCGGTCGGATCGTTCTACATCCTGATTACCAAGTGGCTGGAACAGCAGAAGATCCTGAACCAGTACAAGGCCGTGCGCTCCAATTTCTGGCGCGCGCCGTCGCTCCGTGAAGGTGCGAGCAAGCTGGAAAAGAACAGCGCCTGGCGCCAGCTCGTCGACGATGGCCTCTATGCCGAAGAATCGCACGGCAAGATGACCGACAGCCTGGAAGCGCACGACTGGCTGCACGGCTCGCTCAATCGTTCGGAACAGTCGATCAACGCCAAGCTCGCGGGGGGCCTGCCGTTTCTCGCGACCGTCGGTGCGACCGCGCCGTTCGTCGGTCTGCTCGGCACCGTTATCGGTATCTACCGCGCGCTGATCAACATCGGCCTGGCCGGCTCGGCCTCGATCGACAAGGTCGCCGGCCCGGTGGGTGAAGCGCTGATCATGACCGCGATCGGTCTGCTCGTCGCCGTGCCTGCGGTGCTTGCCTACAACTGGCTGCAGAGCCGCAACAAGCGCATCGCCGAGCTGCTCTCCGGCTTCTCGACCGACATTCTCGCGAACATCAATTCGCGCGGTGCGGTCAAGCCCGCGGTGCTGACGGCCACGTCGACCCAGCAGGCGGGCAAGGCTGCCGCGACCGCTCCGGCCGCCAAGCCTGCCGCTACCACGGCCACCACGACGGCGCCGCGTCCGTAATCGGGCTGTTCGGGAGAGCCGGCCAGGCGCCGCTCTCCCGGCCCTTACGCGGAACGATAGTGTAACAGGATAGGAAGCCCATGGCCATTTCGACAGGCGGAGGCGCAACCGAGACGCCGATGTCGGACATCAACACCACGCCGCTCGTCGACGTGATGCTGGTGCTTCTCATCATCTTCCTCATCGCCGTCCCGGTCGCCATCCAGACGATCGAAAAGCTGAAGCTGCCGGTCATGGAATCGATCGAGTCCAAGGACAAGGTGGAGAACCTGCTGCTTACCGTCAGCACGACCGACGATGCCGGCCGCAGTGCGGGTGAGCCCGGGTTCCAGGGTGCTTCGCGCAACGGCGAGTGCCGGGTTTACTTCAACAACATCACGCCGGTGGATTCCAGCGAGCTGTACGACGAGGCATTCAAGCGCCTCGATGCGATCGTGCAGGCGGCGGGCGGTCCCGAAGCGCTGATGGAAGACCCGGACAAAATCCCGCAGGTCCACATTCGCGGTGACGTGAACGCGCCGTGGCGCTGCGTTGCGGGGTCGATCTACAATGTGCAGGCGGCCGGTTATCCGACTGTCGGCTTCATCTCCAACCCGGTCGACCCCAACGGCTGACCGGGCCTGGCGAATTCAGTTTCAGGAGTAATCCCCCATGGCAATGTCAGGCGGCAAGGATGATGGCTCGCCGATGATGGAAATGAACACGACGCCGCTCATCGACGTCATGCTCGTTCTCCTCATCATGTTCATCATCACCATCCCCGTGGCCACGCACTCCGTCGACATCGACCTGCCGGTGCCGAGCCCGAACGATAACCCGCCGCCGGTGGACCCGATCAAGAACAAGATCGTCCTGTCGCCGACGGACCAGATCCTGTGGAACGGCGTGGCGATCAGCGACAGCGAGCTGATGGCCAACCTAAACGCCTCGAAGGCGATGGCGGTCGAACCGGAACTGCAGTTCGAACCGGACTCGCAGGCGAGCTACGACCTGTCGATTCGTGTTCTGAACCTCATCAAGAACTCGGGCGTGACCAAGTTCGGTTTCGTCGGAAACGAGAAATACCGCGAATTCGCCAAGTAAGGGCGGAAGCGCAAGATCGGGCGGCGCCCGCAGCCGCTTCAACAAGACACCTTAAAAGGGGCGGAGAGATCCGCCCCTTTTTTGCGTGGGTGACCGCACTGGAAGGGGGCTTGGCAAGCGGCTCCATGCCCCCAACGCGCCAGGGCAGGGCCAGAAGCGGCGGGGGAGGACGGCTTGGGACGCTCTGGCGAACTGCGTGCTTGGCGCCGCGCCCGATGTGAAGCATTTCAAGCAGTATTCGCGCTTGAAGAGAATTCTCTTTGACGCGTCGATCACGCCCTGACCGGCGTGCCGTGCGGGCAGGCGATGCCAGTTTCTGCGCCCGAAAGGTCCCGAAGCGAACTCAGGCGGAGGCCCTGGCGACCTCCAGGGAGGCAAGCGCGGGCTTCCCGAACGGATGCGTCCCGCGCTCGCGAACGTCGCTGCACGCCGCCATCGCCAGCGCTAAAACGGCAATGATTACAACGCGTTTCATCGGCCTATTCCCGCCGCGGATTGGGTCGCCCCATTCTATCACCGCGCGTGCGATCCTCAAAGCTTCAGGTTGGCCCGGACGCCGATCATGTCGATGCCCGGGTTCTGCTGCGAATTGAACAGGCGGGCGTTGGAAATATGCACCCAGCTCGCCTCGACGCTCACCCGCCGCGCGATGTCCATCCCTACCGCGATTTCGGGTTCGAACAGCACCCGACTCCCGAGGTCTGTCCGGATACCGCTCGCGGGATCGACCCGGACGGCGGGTGCGTTGTGCAGGACAATGCCGACGCCCGGCCGCACATACGCGGACCCGATGGTAAACTTCCGGCTGATACCCACCCCGACAAAGTCCGTGCCGCCTTCGCGGCTGTTTACCGATGCGAACACGTAGGGTTCGATGCGTGCGACGGGCGCGATCGGATCGAGGCGATATCCCAGTTGCAGATCGATGCCGCCCTCCCCGGTATCGAACGTGAAGGGCGTGTCCACGCCGTGCGCGTAAACACCCCCGTAAACCTCGCCGGCGAAAGCCGCGGACGGAGCGGTGGCCAAGGCCGCACCGGCAGCGAGAATAGTGAAGCGGATCATGGCGCGCATGTGTCTGTGGCATGCTTGCCGCAAGCTGAAGGCAATCCGTGACCGGCACCGGTAACCGCTTTCGCCGGCCCCGCGCCGCGCTTATCCGGGCTGGCTCATGATGCGCGTCCTTACTCCTGATGTCCCGACACGGGGGCCGTGGCGGCGCGAGCTGATCGAGACCCTAGGCCTCGCCTGGCCGCTTGCGCTGGCCAACCTCCTGCAGATGCTGGTCCACGCGGTCGACGTCATCTTCGTCGCGCGCCTTGGGGAGCGCGAATTGGCCGCCTCCGCGCTGGCCATTGCGCTGTTCGGCCTGTTGGCGTGGGCGTTCTCCGGGCTCACGGGCATCGTCGCGGCCCTAATCGCCGAGGAACTCGGCCGGCGCCGCCACGCCGTACGCCAGGTGCGCAGATCGGTCCGCATGGCCTTGTGGCTGGCGATCCTGTCCGGCGCGATCGGCATGGCCGTGTGCTGGTATGGAGAGGCCTTGCTCCTGCTGAGCGGCCAGACGCCAGCGCTCGCCGCGCGCTCGGGCGATTTTCTGCGGATCATCATGTGGGCGATGATCCCGATGGTCCTCGCGAACGTTCTCCGCAATTTCGTCTCGGCGCTCGGCCGGCCGATCTTCGCGACCGCGATCACCGGACTTGCCCTGGGCGCAAGCGTGCTGTTCAACTGGACGCTCGTGTTCGGCAACCTGGGCGCGCCCGCCCTCGGCCTGGAGGGATCGGCGCTCGCCAGTGTCCTGACATCGTTCTTCGTCCTTACAAGTTATATCGTGGCGATCGGGGTGGATCGGCGCCTTCGGCGGTACCGGGTCTTCGGCAACTGGTGGCGGCCCGAGTGGTCGCGCCTTCGCGAAATCCTCGTCCTGGGATCGCCGGTGATGATCATCATCATTGCCGAAGCGGGCTTGTTCAGCGGGGCGGCACTGCTCATGGGCCGCATCGGCGAGGCCGAGCTGGCGGGCCACACGGTGGCGCTGCAGATCGCCGCGCTCGCCTTCCAGGTTCCATTCGGCATCGGCCAGGCCGCGACGATCCGCGTCGGCTACCACTACGGCGCCGGAGACCGCGCCGCGATCGGGCGCGCGGGATGGATCGGCATCGCGGTGGCCGCGGGATTCATGTGCATGACGGCCGCCGCGATGATCCTGGCGCCGGATGTCTTGCTGCGCATCTACGTCGACCCTAACGAGCCGGCGAAGGCCGCAATGGTCGGTCTCGCGGTCAGCTACATGGTCGTGGCGGCCGGATTCCAGCTGTTCGACGGTGTGCAGGCAGTGGCCGCGGGGGCGCTGCGCGGTTTGCAGGACACGCGCGTGCCGATGCTGATCGCGATCTTCAGCTACTGGGTGCCGGGATACGGCATCGCCATCTGGCTGGGTTTCTTCACGCCGCTTGCCGGTGTCGGAGTGTGGATCGGGCTCGCCACCGGCCTCGTGTTCGCGGCCGGCCTCCTGACATGGCGCTGGGCGGCGCGCGAGCGTCTTGGCCTTGTGCCGGCACGCCCGCAATAGCCCTCGCCGGTAGACGATTCTTGCCGGCCAGTGCTTGACGCCCGGAAGGGGGCTATTACATGCGCTCCCGCTGGCACTCGCGATGGAAGAGTGCCAAGACGATCATCAACTCAGGAGGCAATCGACATGGCATTCCGTCCGTTGCACGACCGCGTTCTCGTCCGCCGCATCGAGGCTGACAGCAAGACCGCCGGCGGCATCATCATCCCCGACAGCGCGCAGGAAAAGCCGAGCGAAGGCGAAGTGATCGCCGTGGGTTCAGGCGCCCGCAACGACCAGGGCCAGGTTACCCCGTGCGATGTGAAGCCGGGCGACCGCGTGCTTTTCGGCAAGTGGAGCGGAACCGAGGTCAAGGTCGATGGCGAAGACCTGCTCATCATGAAGGAAAGCGACATTATGGGGATCGTCGGCTGACCGTCCCCTCGTCCCGGCGAAAGCCGGGATCGCTGGCCGGATAGCGCCAGCACCTTTCCACCAAGTACAACCCGGTCCCGGCCTTCGCTGGGATGACGAATGGAGAAACACCAATGGCTGCCAAGGACGTGAAGTTCAGCCGCGACGCGCGCGAGCGTATTCTCGCCGGCGTCGACACCCTCGCCAACGCCGTCAAGGTCACGCTGGGCCCCAAGGGCCGCAACGTCGTGATCGACAAGAGCTTCGGCGCACCCCGCATCACCAAGGACGGCGTCACCGTCGCCAAGGAAATCGAGCTCAAGGACAAGTTCGAGAACATGGGCGCGCAGATGCTGCGCGAAGTGGCGAGCAAGACCAACGACAACGCGGGTGACGGCACCACCACCGCCACCGTGCTGGCCCAGGCGATCGTGACCGAAGGCATGAAGTCGGTCGCCGCCGGCATGAACCCGATGGACCTCAAGCGCGGCATCGACCTCGCGGTCGAAAAGGTCGTCGAGAACCTCAAGGGCCGTTCGAAGGACGTCCAGGGCAGCCAGGAAATCGCCCAGGTCGGGATCATTTCGGCCAACGGCGACCGCGAAGTCGGCGAGAAGATCGCCGAAGCGATGGAGAAGGTCGGCAAGGAAGGCGTGATCACCGTCGAAGAGGCGAAGGGTCTCGAATTCGAGCTCGACGTCGTCGAAGGCATGCAGTTCGATCGCGGCTACCTCAGCCCCTACTTCATCACAAACCCCGACAAGATGACCGTCGAGCTGGATAACCCCTACATCCTGATCCACGAGAAGAAGCTCTCATCGCTCCAGGCGATGCTGCCGATCCTCGAGGCGGTGGTGCAGTCGGGCCGTCCGCTGCTGATCATCGCCGAGGATATCGAAGGCGAAGCGCTGGCCACCCTGGTGGTCAACAAGCTGCGCGGCGGCCTCAAGGTTGCTGCGGTCAAGGCCCCGGGCTTCGGCGATCGCCGCAAGGCGATGCTGCAGGACATCGCGATCCTGACCCAGGGCGAAATGATCAGCGAAGATCTCGGCATCAAGCTGGAATCGGTGACGCTGAACATGCTCGGCGAAGCCAAGCGCGTGTCGATCGACAAGGACAACACGACGATCGTCGATGGAGCCGGCTCGGCCGACGACATCAAGGCGCGCGTTGGTGAAATCCGCACGCAGATCGACGCCACGACCAGCGACTACGACCGCGAGAAGCTGCAGGAACGCCTGGCCAAGCTGGCCGGTGGTGTTGCCGTGATCAAGGTCGGCGGCGCTTCGGAAGTCGAGGTGAAGGAACGCAAGGACCGCGTCGACGACGCGCTGCATGCGACCCGCGCCGCGGTGGAAGAAGGCATCGTCCCCGGTGGCGGTACGGCGCTGCTCTATTCGGCGCGCGCGCTGGAAGGGCTGACCGGCGCCAACGAAGACCAGACGCGCGGCGTGGATATCGTGCGCAAGTCGCTCACTGCGCTCGTCCGCCAGATCGCCTCGAACGCCGGCCATGACGGTGCGGTCGTTTCGGGCAAGCTGATCGACGGCAACGACGAGAACATGGGCTTCAACGCGGCGACCGACACCTACGAAAACCTGGTGACGGCCGGCGTGATCGACCCGACCAAGGTCGTGCGCACCGCACTGCAGAATGCCGCGTCGGTGGCAGGTCTGCTGATCACCACCGAAGCGGCGATCAGCGAAAAGCCCGAAGACAAGCCGGCAATGGGCGGCATGCCCGGCGGCGGCATGGGCGACATGGGCGGCATGGGCTTCTAAGCCCGGCGCATCAGGTCGCCGTCAATGCGACACGAGAAGGCCGGCGGAGCGATCCGCCGGCCTTTTTCGTCGGCACCGTCTGGCGTCCCGTCCGTTTCTCAGGCGAAGGAGACCAACGGATGAAGATTCCCGCCAACGCTCATGTCGCCGTGGTTGATGGCGAGCGCTTCGTGCTCATGCGCAATGCCGGCACGGTGGCCGACGCAAAGCTTGCACACGTCGACGACCCGTCTCTCGATGGCGAAGACGAAAGCGGCGCCCACGGCCATAACGATCCCCGCAGCGACGACTACCGGACGCAGGAAAAGCTCGACCACGCGGCTTCGGTTGCGAGCTGGCTGAACCGCGCGGTCTTGCAGCACCGGATCGAGAGCCTCATCATCGTCGCCGATCCCGACACCATGGGTGAACTGCGCCGCCATTATCACACGGCGTTGCAGGATGTGCTCGTGGGCGAACTCGCCAAGCAGCTGACGGGAATGCCCGGGCCGGACATCCTCAAGGCGATCGAAGCGGCCTGACTCCCGGATCCCCGCAAACGGCCCACCGCCCTTGCGAGGCGCGTGGCATCGCGCTCCCGGTATCCCGCCCCTGCCTCCGCTCGTCGCCCCTATCTTGCAGGCTGGAACCGAATCCCGTTAATAAAATACCAAGCATGACGGGAGCATATTGGGGGTCATGGGACTGGGACGGATCGCGCGGCTCGGAGCCGCATTCGCGCTCGCACTGACGGGCATTTCCTCGGCACACGCCAAGGACACCGAATTCAGCGCCGCATTCGACGCCGCGTTGGGAACCGACGTGCGCACGCCGCAAAGCTACAACGCGGTGTATCGCACGTCGTTCGAGCAGGCAGTGGCGCGGGTCGCCGATGGTTCAAGCGGCCGGATCGGCGTTTATGCGGTCGATCTGGCCAGCGGGCGCGAGGTATCGGTTCTCGGCGATCAGCGGTTCCCGATGGCATCCACCAGCAAGATCGCCGTCGCGGCGGCATTCATGGAGCAGGTGGAGCGCGGCAAGTACACTTTGACCAGCGAATTCCCGCTGATGATGCCGGTTGCCTCGAAGCGGTTCTCCACTGCCAGGGCGCCTGTCGTTCCGGGCAAGTATTTCCAGGCGGTCGACCTCATCGAGATGATGATCACGCGATCGAGCAATCCGGCCACGGACGCTTTGCTGAAGGCGGTCGGCGGACCGGCGGTCGTCAACGACTGGGCGCGCCGCAACGGCATTTCGGAATTCAACATCACCCGCGATATTGCCACGCTGGTGCGCGACGATGGCGAGATCGATCCCGCCCGCGCGATCGACATTCGCGACAGCGCGACGCCCCAGGCCATGGTCAAGCTGCTCGCGGGTCTCCACCAGGGCAAGTTCCTGTCGGCGTCCAGCCGGCGGGTGATCCTGGGCGCGATGGAGCGCTGCCGTACCGGCACGCGCCGCATTCCCGGCATGCTGCCCGCCGGCGCCCGGGTGGCTCACAAGACGGGCACGCTCAACAACACGGCCAGCGATATCGGTATCATCCAAACGCCGGACGGCCGCTCGATCGCCGTGGCGATCTATGTCACGGGCCAGGGCTCGAAGCCCGCGCGCGACGCCAAGATCGCCAGCATCGCCCGCGCGCTTTACGATGGGTACGCCAATCAGCCGGCCCGTGCCTACGCCACGGCTTCGTACTGATACGAAGGCAATCGCACCGTTGCGGAACTTGCCCCATTTGCGACGGGCATAAGAAAAGGGCGGCGCCTCGCGGCGCCGCCCTTTCCTTTATCGCGAAAGGCGAAGGCTCAGTCGGCCTTGGCTTCTTCGACGGTTTCGTCCTGCACTTCGGCTTCGGCAGCAGCAGCGGCGTCAGCGGTCTCGGCAGCAGCTTCGGTCGCGGTGGCAGCAGCCGAATCGGCAGCAGCGTCGACGGCTTCGCCAGCAGCTTCAGCGTTCGCCGTGGTGTCGGCCAGGGCCGAGTCAGCGGTCGTCGCAGCAGCGTCTTCGGTCTTTTCCGAGCAAGCGGCGAGGGTCAGGGCGGCGCCGGCAGCGGCAGCGGCGAGAATGATCTTACGCATAGTACGATGTTCCTTTGAACAGCGGTTTGAAAAGCCCGGCGAACCCGCCGTGCCAGTTCCAAATAATGGCCACTTTAAGGCACTGCAAGCCTAATCGCACATTTTTGCCATCATTCCGCCGCATTTCGGTGCGGGATCGCCTTAATCGAGGCTGCGCTTACCGTCTGTGAAACCGGCTGACCGGGCGGCCACACGCTGCTAGCAGGGCGGGCATGGCAGACAAGCAGCATCTCTACCTGGTCGATGGCTCGGCTTACATCTTTCGCGCCTACCACCGGCTCCCGCCCCTGACCAACCCTGCCGGGACCCCGGTCGGCGCGGTCTACGGCTATACGACCATGTTGTGGAAGCTCGCGGAAGACCTCAACAAGGCCGATGGTCCGACGCACCTCGCGGTCATCCTCGACAAGGGCTCGACCAGTTTCCGCAACCAGCTCTACCATCAGTACAAGGCGAACCGCCCTCCGCCGCCCGAGGATCTGGTCCCCCAGTTCCCCTTGATTCGCGATGCGACGCGCGCATTCAGCCTGCCTTGCATCGAGGAAGACGACCTCGAGGCTGACGATCTCATCGCCAGTTATGCGCGTGAAGCCACCCGGCGCGGTTGGGACGTGACGATCGTGAGTTCCGACAAGGACCTGATGCAGCTCGTCGGCAAATGCGGGGAAGGTGGCGGGTGCATCGACATGCTCGACACCATGAAGAACCAGCGGATCGACGTGGCCGAAGTGGTCGAGAAGTTCGGCGTCCTGCCCGATCTGGTGGGCGACGTGCTGGCGCTGATGGGCGACAGCGTCGACAACATTCCCGGCATTTACGGCATCGGTCCAAAGACCGCGAGCAAGCTGATCCAGGATCACGGGAGCCTTGCCGGCGCTCTCGACGCGGCGGCCGGCATGAAGCCTTCCAAGCTGCGCGAACGCCTGCTGGAAGGCCGCGAGATGGCCGAACTCAGCCGCGTCCTCGTCCAGCTCAAGGAAGATTGCGACCTGCCGATCGCGCTGGAGGACATGAAGCTGGAAGGGGTCCCGCCGGAACCTCTGGCGGCGTTCCTGGGTGAACATGGTTTCACGAGCCTGCTGAAACGGCTCGATGGCGGGCGGGGCAGCCCCGACAGGCCCACGCAGCTTAATCCTGCAAAGCCCGCGACGGTCGGCGCCAATCCAGGGAGCGGCGGCAACCGCCAGGCGCCGCCCGAAATGCCGCCGATAGACCGGGAGGGTTATGAATGCGTCACCAGTTTCGAACGGCTCGCGCACTGGATCGAGCGCGCGTTCGCCGCGCGGGTCGTAGCGATCGATACCGAGACGAGCAGCCTCGATGCCATGCGCGCCGAGCTTGCGGGCATCAGCCTCGCGCTGGGGCCCAATGACGCCTGCTATGTCCCGCTGGGACACGGCGGCAGCGACATGTTCGCCGAGAATCCCGTGCAGGTCGAACGCGCCGCCGCCTATGACGCGCTTCGCCCGCTGCTGGAAAGCGACGCGGTGCTGAAGGTCGGCCAGAACATCAAGTACGACCTCAACATCCTGTCACGCTGCGCGAACATCCACGTCGCGCCCATCGACGACACGATGATTGTCAGCTTCGCGCTCGACGCGGGCCGCAGCCTCGACGGGATCGGCGGCGGGCACGGCATGGACGAGCTGAGCACCCGTCACCTGGGCCACACGACCCTTACGTTCAAGGACATCTGCGGGACCGGCCGGAAGGCGATCCCTTTCAGCGAGGTGCCGCTGGACAGGGCGACTCAATACGCCGCCGAGGATGCCGATGTGACGTGGCGCCTGTGGAAACTGCTGCGCCCGCGCCTGGCGGATGAAGGCGGAAGCCGCGTTTACGAACGCGTGGACCGTCCGCTGATCCCCGTGGTGGCGCAGATGGAGCGCCACGGCATCAAGGTCGATCGCCAGCAACTCGCCCGCCTGAGCGAGGAGTTCGCTGCTGAAATCGCGCGCATCGAACGCGAAATCTACGATTGTTGCGGAATCGAATTCACGATCGGCAGCCCCAAACAGCTCGGCGACATCCTGTTCGACAGACTGGGGTACAAGGGCGGGCGCAAGGGCAAGAGCGGACAGTATTCGACCGACCAGGCGATTCTCGAAGGCCTCGCGAACGAGGGCGCGGACGTCGCCACGAAAGTCCTCGAGTGGCGTCAACTTGCAAAGCTCAAGAGCACGTACACCGATGCGCTGCAGGCGGCGATCAATCCTGACACCGGGCGCGTCCATACCAGCTACAGCCTCGTCGGCGCGCAGACCGGGCGGCTGTCTTCCACTGACCCCAATCTGCAGAATATTCCCATCCGCACAGAGATCGGCCGGCAGATCCGCGAGGCGTTCGTCGCCGATGAAGGCAACGTGCTACTCGCTGCCGACTATTCGCAGATCGAACTGCGCCTTGCCGCGCACATGGCCAATGTGCCGCAGTTGAAAGAGGCTTTCGCCAGCGGGGAAGACATTCATGCGCGCACGGCGGCCGAGATGTTCGGCGCCGTCGACCGCGACACGCGCGCTCGGGCCAAGACGGTGAATTTCGCGATCCTGTACGGCATTTCCCGCTGGGGGCTGGGCGGCCGGCTGGGTGTTCCCGCGGACGAGGCGCAGTCGATCATCGACACCTATTTCCAGCGCTTCCCCGGCATCCAGCACTACATCCATTCGACGCTCGAAAGCGTGCGCGAAAAGGGCTATTCGGAAACACTGTTCGGGCGGAAGACCTGGTTCCCCCGGATCAACTCGAAGAACCCCAACGAACGCGCCGGTAGCGAGCGCGCCGCGATCAACGCGCCGATCCAGGGGACGAGTGCCGATATCATCAAACGCGCCATGGCCCGGATGATGCCGGCGCTCTCTGACGCCGGCCTCCCGCACGTGCGCATGCTGCTGCAAGTGCACGACGAACTGGTGTTCGAGCTGCCCGAAGATGACGTCGGGGCCGCGCAGCCTGTCATCGAGCGGGTGATGGCCGAGGCCGCGCTGCCCGCGGTCACGCTCGACGTGCCCCTTGGCATCGATATCGGGACCGGCCGAAGCTGGGGCGCGGCGCACTAGCTTGGCGCGCGGGCCGCGCCGCCCTATGGCGGGCGCCATGTCGGCCGCCGGAACGCCAGCGAAGTCGCGCGCATCGGGCTTGCGCCGGGCATATGCCCATGCCGCCACCCTGGCGGTCTTCGCGCTGGTGGCGGCTTCACTGCTGGGCGTGGTCCTGCTGATCTACCGGACTGTGGAGGCCGAGCGCACGCAGCGCGACCGCGTCGCACAGATGAGCGCCGTGCTGGCGGAACTGGTGAGCGTCAACCGCGCCGTGCTCAACGCGGAAACGGGGCAGCGCGGCTACCTGCTCACGCTCGATCGCCGCTATCTCGGGCCGTACCTCGCGGCGCGTGAGCAATATGGTCCGGCCCTGTCGCGGCTGGACAAGCTGCTCGAGCCCGTGGCGAGCCCGCGTCAGCGGCACTTGCTGGCGCAAGTGGAAAACCTGACGAATTCCAAGTTCGGCGAGATGGCCGATTCGGTCAGCATGGTCGAGCGCGGCGCACTGCTCGACGCGCGCACCTCGATGCTGAGCGATGAGGGGATGGAGGTCATGGTCCGTCTTCGCGCCGCCATCCGGGAACTCGAGATGATCGAGCAGGAGCAGCTGGCGGCCGCCACGCGCGACGCCGCCGAGGCGGAGGGCCGCGTGCTGCCGCTTCTGGGCGCGCTGCTCGCGATGCTGCTTCTTGCGCTGGGGCTCGGTTACCGGCTCGTGGGACGCACTGCGCGCGCGGAGGCGGAGGCGGCGCAGGCCTCGGTCGTTGCCGAAGCGAGGGACCGAGCAGATCTTCTCGCGCGCGAGCTCAACCACCGGGTGAAAAACCTGTTCGCGGTCATCCTGGCCATTGTCCGCATGAGCGCGAAGGACACCCCGGAGGCGCAACCCGTGGCGGAGCGGATTGCCGAACGTATCCACGCACTGGTCGCGTCGCACGAGGTGACCCAGGGTTCCGCCAGCGGAGAGGGCGCACGCCTCCGCACGCTGGTCGAATCGACGGTCCGGCCGTATCTTTCATCCGAACGGCAGGTCGCGCTCGACGGGCCGGATATCGTCCTTCCTGCAAGGCAGGTGACCCCGCTGGGCCTGGTGCTTCACGAATTGACCACCAACGCGGTGAAGTACGGCTGCTGGTCTTCCGGCGGCGACCTTGCGGTTTCATGGTGGGTCGAAGATGGCATGGCGTCAATCGACTGGCGCGAACACTTCCCGGGTACTGACGAGGAGCCCGAGCGCACAGGTTTCGGCAGCCTGCTGATGACCAGCGCCGCGCGCCAGCTTCGCGGCACGATCGAACGCCGCTTCACCGGGGCGGGCGTCGCGGTTTCGATGCGCATTCCCATCACAGACGAGCATCCCGTTGCTTGATAGCCTGCGCCGCGCGCCATAGGGCGGACCGATGCTGCGCGAATTCGATCTCTTAAATTACGCCATCGACTGGCCGGAACTGGTGCACGCGGTGATTGCCATCGGGGTGTCTCTCGCGATTGCGGCCCTTGTTCACCGGCTGGTGTTTTCGGTGGCCTGCCGTCTCGCCGACCGTACGGAGACACCGGTCGACGGCCTGGTTCTGGAGCGGCTGCGTTCCCCGACGCGTTGGGCCGCGACCGCGATCGCCCTGGCCATGGCGGCTGAGGTGGACGCCTGGGCGGCGTGGATCTGGTCCAGCGTGGGTTCTCTGGCGGTGCCGGCGCTGCTCGGTTGGATCGCCTATTCGCTGGTCAAGGCGTTCGCCGCCGCGCTGGAGTATCGGGCCGAAATCTCGACCAATATCGCCGCGGCCCGCAGCCGCCGGACGCGCATCGCCATACTGTCGCGCACTGCCACGTTCCTGGTCGTATTCCTGACAGTGGGACTGGTGCTGTTCCAGCTTCCGGGGGTGAAGCAGGTCGGCGCCACGCTCCTCGCGTCGGCAGGTCTTGCCGCCCTCGCCGTCGGCGCTGCCGCACAGCCGGCGCTGAAATCGCTCATCGCGGGCTTGCAGATGGCCATTACAGAGCCGCTGCGCCTCGGCGATATGGTCGTCATCGACGGGCACACGGGCCGGGTGGAGGACATTCGCATGAGCTTCGTCGTCGTGCGGATGTGGGACGAACGTGCCGCGATCGTGCCCACAAGCCGTTTCCTCGACAACACGTTCGAGAACTGGTCTCGCGCCAGCGAGTTGCTGACCGGGCCCGTTTACCTTCACCTCGATCCTGCCGCCGAAGTGGGCCCGATCCGTGCCGAGTTCGAGCGTTTCCTGGCCGAGCAGCCCGCGTGGGACGGTCGGACGGGCAAACTCCTCATGACCGAGGCGCGAGCCGGGTCGGTCGAATTGCGCATGGCGGTGAGCGCGGCAACCATCTCCGACCTGTTCGAACTGCGCGCCGCGGTGCGGGAGCACATGCTCGACTGGCTTCGCCGGGCGCAGCCCGCCGCGCTCCTTCACTCCAGCGTCACGACCGGCAGCAGCTAGTCGGGACGGTCGTCCCGGTCCACCGCCGCGGGGGCGGGGGCCGGCGCATGCTTGTGTTCCCGCGTCGGCGTGAGGAGCTCGGCAGGGACGAAGCCGATCGACGCGGCCATTTCCGCTGCGCGCTTTTTCAGCTCGCCGCGCATCTTCTTGTATTCCTCTTCCATCGCCGGAGTCACGGTCGCGCGCGAATCCTCCATGGCGTCGGCGAAGTCCGCGGCGTTCACTTCCTGCACGTCGCCGCCCGCGCGCCGCAGCGCGTTGAGGCCGGCCCGCCGGACAACGTCTTCGAGATCGGCGCCGGTGAAGCGCTCGGTATCCGCTGCTACCTTGCCGAGGTCGACGTCGCTCGCCAGCGGCATGTCGCGGGTGTGGATGCCGAGGATCATCTCACGTCCAGCCTTGTCTGGCGTGCCGACATAGACGAGCTCGTCGAACCGGCCAGGCCGGAGCAGGGCCGGATCGACCAGCGTGGGGCGATTGGTCGCGCCGATCACCACCACCGACTGCAATTCTTCCAGCCCGTCCATTTCGGCAAGGATCGTGTTCACGACGCGGCCAGTCACTTGCGGTTCGCCTTGGCCGGAGCCCCGGGCGGGGACCAGGCTGTCGATCTCGTCGATAAAGATAATGCACGGCGCCACCGCGCGGGCGCGCTGGAACAGGCGGGCGATCTGCTGCTCGCTCTCGCCGTACCATTTGGACAAGAGGTCGGAACTCTTCATCGAGATGAAGTTGGCCTCGGCCTCCTTGGCGACTGCCTTGGCCAGCAGGGTCTTGCCCGTGCCCGGCGGCCCATAGAGCAGGAAGCCCTTGGCCGGGCGAATGCCCAGGCGATGAAACGCATCGGGGTTCTTCAGCGGCAGCTCCACGCCCTCGCGCAGTTTTTCCGTCGCTTCGCCCAGGCCGCCGATGTCGGACCAGCCCACGTTTGGCACCTGCACCATGACCTCGCGCATGGCGCTCGGCTGCACCCGCTTCAGCGCGGCGAGAAAATCTTCGCGCGTCACCATCAGGTCATCGAGCACTTCGGGCGGAATTTCGCGCGCGTCGAGGTCGAGCCGCGGCATGATGCGCCGCACCGCCTCGATCGCGGCCTCGCGCGCCAGGGCGGCGATGTCCGCCCCGACGAAGCCGTGCGTGGTCCGCGCCAGTTCATCGAGGTCCACCCGCGCGCCCAGCGGCATGCCGCGGGTATGGATCGAGAGGATTTCGCGGCGGCCCTTCTCGTCCGGCACGCCGATCACGATCTCGCGGTCAAAGCGGCCCGGCCGGCGCAGCGCCTCGTCGATGGCATCAGGTCGGTTGGTTGCAGCGATGACGACGATGTTGGAGCGCGCTTCCAGCCCGTCCATCAGCGTCAACAGCTGCGCGACGAGGCGCTTTTCCGCTTCGCCGGACACCTGGCTGCGCTTGGGCGCGATGGAATCGATTTCGTCGATGAAGACGATGGCGGGCGATGCCTTTGTGGCCTCCTCGAACACCTCGCGCAGACGCTTCTCGCTCTCGCCATAGCCCGAACCCATGATTTCGGGCCCGTTGATGATGAAGAACGTCGCATCGCTCTCGTTGGCGACCGCCTGCGCCAGGCGCGTCTTGCCCGTTCCCGGCGGCCCGTGGAGCAGCACGCCCTTCGGCGGGTCGACGCCGAGCCGGGTGAACAGTTCGGGATAGCGAAGCGGCAGTTCGACCATCTCGCGGAGCTGCTGGATCGTATCGCCGATACCGCCCACGTCATCGTAGTTCACCACCGCGCGCCCATCGCGTGGCTCGGCGAATTCGGCGCGCAGTTCGACCTCGGTGTTCTCGTCGATGTGGACGATGCCCTTGGGCGAGGTGGAAACGACCGTCAGGCGAATCTGGGTGAGGGCATATGCCTGCTGGTTGAACATGCGGCGCACTTCGGGCGGCATGTTCTGCACCGGCTGCTGGCCGGTGGTGGCGACGAGATCGCCCGCGACCAGCGGCTTGCGGAAGAAGTTGCGCTTCAGCGCTTCGGCCGGTCCCTGCAGGCGCATTTCGCGCTGGGCAGGCGCGAAGACGACGCGGGTGGCGGCACGCGATTCGGCGGCGCGAATAACTACGTGCTCGCCCGAACCGGTGTCGGCATTCGAGCGCTGCAATCCGTCGAGGCGAACGACATCGAGCGTCTGGTCCTCGTCGTAGGCGGGCACGGCGATGGCCGTCGTCGTGCGCTTGCCAGTAACCTCGACGACGTCGCCTTCGGTGATCCCGAGCGCCTGGAAAGCGCTGCGCGGCATGCGTGCGATGCCCTGTCCGCTTTCTTCCTGGCGGGCGGCAGCAACCTGCAGCCGTACCGTATTTGCACCCGTTTCGGCTTCGCTATCGGCCATGGGGATTTGCCCCTCCTTCGTTTCGTCCGTGGCCACCGAGGTAGGCACGAGGCAGCAAAATGCCAATGAACGGCGCGCGATTCCGTGCCCCTGGCCGCCACAACAGGCCGCAAGGGCGAAAAAAAGGCCCGGGGGACGAACCACCGGGCCTTGGAAGTCTTGGGAGAGGATGCCTGAAAGGCCCCGCTGATATGTTGCAGTGCACGAATTTGTGCAAGTGCGAAAAGAACATCGACTGTTGCGTTTTTCTCATCTCAACGCCGGTAGTTGTCATGCGGACGCAGGTGACAGGCAAAATCTCGCCGGGTAATAACAGGCCATGGCCAGCAAGATATACCCCGACGCCGCCGCCGCCCTGGATGGGCTGCTTCACGACGACATGTTGATTGCCAGCGGCGGATTCGGCCTGTGCGGGGTACCGGAACGCCTGCTTGACGGCATTCGCGACAGCGGGGTGAAGAAGCTCACTTTCGCCAGCAACAATGCGGGCATCGACAACGAAGGCATCGGCAAGCTGCTCCGCACGCGCCAGGTGCGCAAGATGATCGCGAGCTATGTCGGCGAGAACAAGGAATTCGAACGCCAGTACCTCGCCGGCGAACTGGAGGTGGAATTCTGCCCCCAGGGCACTCTCGCAGAACGCATGCGCGCAGGCGGCGCGGGAATCCCGGGCTTCTACACCAAGACCGGCGTGGGCACGAAGGTTGCCGAGGGCAAGGACGCAAAGGTCCTCGAAGGCCGCAACGGGCCGGAGGAATTCATCCTTGAACGCGGCATCTTTGCGGACCTGGCCATCGTCAAGGCGTGGAAGGCGGACGAAACCGGCAACCTCGTGTTTCGCAAGACCGCGCGCAACTTCAACGTCCCGGCCGCCACCTGCGGCCGCGTCTGCGTGGTCGAGGTGGAAGAAATCGTGGCCGCCGGCAGCCTCGATCCCGACTGCATCCACCTGCCTGGCGTCTATGTCCAGCGCATGATCCTGGGCGCGCCGTACGAGAAGAAGATCGAGTTCCGTACCGTGCGCCAGCGGGATTCTGCCGCGGCATGACCGCGCGGCGCTCTGCCGCATTTGCCGCGATCCTGACCATGGCGCCCCTGCTTTCGGGGTGCGTGGCAGCGGCCCTGCCCGTGCTCGCCGCGGGCGGGATGATCGGCACAGGCGTCGATGGCAATGGCCGGGCCGAGCGGCCTTCCGGCACTGCCCAGCTGCCGGGCAGTGGTGGCGCAAGCGATACCTTGCCGGCCACGTACACCCTGGAAGACGGGACGAAGGTCAGTGTTCTGTCAGGCGAGCTTCCCGCCCCCCGCGGGGGCGCCGCGCCGGCATCGTTCAGTTACGCCCCGCTCCAGGAATACGTGGCGAACGCAGCCGCGCCTGCGACCGGTGCCCGCCCGTCGGCCCTCCTGACCAATCCGCGCGCGCTGCTGCCGGAGACGCGCGCCTGCACATCGGCGCGCCCGGCGCTGCTCGTGGATCTCGACCCGCAGGCCGGCGTATTCGATCCTGCACGGGCCGTCGCGGGTGACGCGGGCCTGTCCTCCGCGCTCTCTCAGCTGCGCGAACAAGGCGTCACCGTGGCGTGGATCACCGCGAGGCCTGTCGGTTATGCCGACGCTGTCCGCCGGGCGCTTGTCGCATCGGGCCTCGACGCTGCGGGAGGCGACGAGCTGGTCCTGCTATCCGGGGCCGAGCAAGGCAAGCAGGCGCGCCGTGCCGATTTCGCGAAAGATTTCTGCGTCCTCGCCATCGCCGGCGACGAACGCGCCGATTTCGACGAACTCTACCAGTACATCAAGGACCCGCTGCACGCCGCACCGCTCGATCGCCTGATCGGGGCGGGCTGGTTCCTCATCCCCCAACCGCTGAGCTGAAGGACGATACACCCATGCCCTGGACCCGCGACGAAATGGCCGCGCGCGCTGCGAAGGAACTGCAGGATGGCTACTACGTCAACCTCGGCATCGGCATTCCTACGCTGGTCGCTAACCACATTCCGGAAGGCATGCAGGTGACCTTGCAGAGCGAGAACGGCATGCTGGGAATCGGCCCGTTCCCGTATGACGACGAGGTCGATCCCGACCTGATCAACGCCGGCAAGCAGACCATCAGCGAGCTCGCCCACAGCGCCTATTTCGACAGCGCGTCCAGCTTCGCCATGATTCGGGGCGGGCATATCGACCTGACCGTCCTGGGCGCCATGGAGGTCGGCCAGCAGGGCGACATCGCCAACTGGATGATCCCCGGCAAGATGATCAAGGGCATGGGCGGCGCGATGGACCTCGTCGCCGGGGTCAAGAAGATCATCGTGGTGATGGAACACACCGCGAAGGACGGCAGCCCCAAGTTCATCCCCGAATGCACCCTGCCGCTGACGGGGCGCAACGTGGTCGACATGATCGTCACGGACCTCGCGGTGTTTCAGCGCCCCGACCACGACAGCCCGTTCCGGCTGATCGAGACCGCGCCGGGCGTGACCGCTGACGAGGTGGCCGCAAAGACCACGGCGGCGTACGAGGTTGCCGTGACCGCATGAACCGTGTCTGCGCGCTGACCGGGGCGGAGTTTCCGCTGTTCGCGTTCAGCCACTGCCGCGACGTGGTGGTGGCAGTCAGCAAGGCGGGCGGATTCGGCGTGCTGGGGGCGACACGGTTCCCGCCCGAACAGCTTGAAGAGGAACTTGCCTGGATCGACGCGCACGTCGGCGGGGCGCCCTATGGCGTCGACGTGATCGTGCCCGAAACGATCGACCCCAGCGTGGCCGGCATGGCGGATAACGCGGCGCGTGCGGCGGCGATCGATCCGAAATACGCGGCGTTTGCTGCCGACCTGCTGGGCCGCCACGGGATCGACGCTGACCGTACCGTCGCGCCGCTGCGCGAGCGCATGGGCATCACGCCGGAAAACGGGCTGGCGCTGATGGAGGTCGCGTTCCGCCACCCCATTCGCCTGATCGCCAACGCGCTGGGCATCGCGCCGCCGGCGATGATCGTGGAAGCCAGACGGCGCGGGGTTCCCGTGGCGGCGCTGGTGGGGGCAAAGGAGCACGCGATCCGCCAGGCCGAAGCGGGCGTGGACATCATCGTCGCGCAAGGCGGGGAGGCCGGGGGGCATTGCGGCGAAGTATCCACCCTCGTGCTCATCCCCGAAGTGGTCCGCGCGCTCCGCCGGGCAGGCCACGATGCGCCCGTGCTGGCGGCTGGCGGGATCATGACCGGCGGCCAGATGGCGGGCATGATGGCGGCCGGGGCCGATGGCGCGTGGACGGGCAGCGTATGGCTGGCGACACCCGAAAGCGAAACCAGCGAAGCATTTCGCGATCGCATGGTCGCGGCGCGCAGCCGGGACACGGTGCGATCGCGCAGCCGCACGGGCAAGCCCGCGCGTCAGCTTCGCACTGCGTGGCACGACGCGTGGGACGCACCCGAAGGCCCAGGCACGCTCCCGATGCCGCTCATGGGCATGGTTTCCGAGCCGGCGTTCGCACGGATCGAGCGCGCGGCCGAGGCCGGGAACCGCGAGGCGCGCGATCTGGTCAGCTATTTCGTCGGCCAGGGCGTCGGCCTCGTGGATGACGTTCGGCCCGCACGTGCCGTGGTGCAGGCCTTCCGCGAGGAATATGTCGAGGCGGTCCAGCGGCTCGCAGGTTCGCTCGGCTAGCAGAAATGTCCAGGTTGCGCCGCCATTCGCCTGCGCTGGCGCTGACTATCCTGACCGCCATCGGCACCATCGGGTTCGTCGATCGAATCGTGGTCAACGCTCTGGTGGAGCCGCTCAAGGCGGAGTTCGGGCTGAGCGACGCGCAGATCGGGCTGCTCGGGTTCGCATACTCTTCGCTCAACATCGTACTGGGCGTTGCAATCGCGCGCCTGGCGGAGCGGCGCCGGCGCCTGACGCTGACGGCGATCGGCACGATGCTGTGGTCCGTTGCCGCCACCGCCTGCGGCTTCGTGACCGGTTGGCAGCAATTGCTTGGCGCGCGGGTGGCGGTCGGCGTGGGGGAGGCTGTGGGCCTTCCCGCGAACCAGTCGGTGATCGCGGACTATTACCCGCCCAACCGCCGTGCCAGCGCGATGTCGATCCTGTTGCTCGCCGCCCCGCTCGGCGCGCTGATCGGGATGGCCGGGGGCGGCATCGTGGCGCAATACTGGGGCTGGCGGTGGGCGTTCATCGTCACGGGTCTTCCCGGCATTCTGCTGGCGGTGGCTGTCTGGCTGTTCGTCGCGGAGCCCGTGCGCGGTGCGCACGATCCCGATTTCGGCGACCACGTGCCGCCGATGCGCGCCGTCCTCAGGCGGCTGACGGGCCTGCCGAGCGCGCGCAACCTGATCATCGGCTCCGCGCTCGCCTCCATGGTCGGTTTCGGGCTGATCGCGTTTCTTTCCGCGCTGATGACCCGCCGGTTCGGCCTGCCGGTGGGGGAGGCGGGCCTGATGACGGCACTCGCCGCAAGCCTGCCCGCGGCAATTTCGGTGGCTGCAGGCGGCGCGATCGCCGACCGCCTCGCCCCCCGCTGGCCGAGCGCCTACGCGACGTTCCCAGCTCTCTGCCTGCTGGTATCCGCGCCGCTATTCGCCATTGGCATGATGCGCAGCGACATGGCTTCGTTCCTGGCCCTGACCGCCCTGTCGACCCTGCTGCTGTTCACCTTCCTTGGCGCCACGGCGGGGACGATCCAGAACATGCTGGACACGCGCATGCGCGCGACCGGCCATGCGCTGGCGAACATCTTCACCGGGATGGTGGGCGGTCTCGGGCCAGTGATCGTCGGCTGGCTGAGCGACCGGTTGGCAGCCAGCGGCATGACGAGCGACGGCGCGCTGGGACTGGCCATGGCCGGCACCGCGCTGATGAGCTGGTGGGCGGCGGCGCACTACCTGCGCGCCGCGCGTTCGCTCGAGCGCGATCTTCTTGCCGTAAGGGAAGGGCGAGCCTAGCCGCCTGGCAATCAGGCGACCGCGGATTTCAGCGCGTCGGTGAGGTCGGTCTTTTCCCACGGGAACAGATCGCCTTCCGGCGTGCGGCCGAAATGGCCATAGGCGGCGGTCTTGCGGTAGATCGGCTTGTTGAGCTTCAGCCCTTCGCGGATGCCGCGCGGGGTGAGGCCGCCGAGCTTCTCGCCCGCCACGGTGGTGATGGCCGCTTCCAGTGCGTCGTCCGCCACCGTGCCCGTGCCGTGCGTATCGACATAGAGCGACAGCGGCTCGGACACGCCGATCGCATAGGCGATCTGGATGGTGCAGCGGCTGGCAAGACCCGCGGCAACGATATTCTTGGCGAGGTATCGGGTGACGTATGCGGCTGAACGGTCGACCTTCGTCGGGTCCTTGCCGCTGAACGCGCCGCCGCCGTGCGGGGCCGCGCCGCCGTAGGTGTCGACGATGATCTTGCGCCCCGTCAGGCCGGCGTCGCCGTCCGGTCCGCCGATCTCGAAGCGGCCGGTGGGATTGATGTGGTACACGGTCTCGTTCGTCAGCAGCTCCGCCGGGATCACCTCGGCCACCACGCCGCGCACGTAATTGTGCAGCTCGGTTTCGTTGGAGCCGCTGTCGTAACCCGGCGCGTGCTGGGTCGACACGACGATCGCGGTCGCCGCCACCGGCTTGCCGCCGGCAAAGCGCAGCGTCACCTGGCTTTTGGTGTCGGGTTCGAGGAAAGGCGCCGCGCCGGAATGGCGATCTGCGGCCATCCGCTCCAGGATTTTGTGGCTGTAATAAAGGGTCGCGGGCATGAAGTCCGGGGTCTCGTCGCAAGCGAACCCGAACATGATGCCCTGATCCCCGGCGCCTTCGTCCTTTTCACCGCTGGCGTCCACGCCCTGTGCGATGTGGGCGGACTGGGGATGAAGGTTGTTGGCAAAGTCGAGTGTTTCCCAGTGGAAACCCTTTTGCGCGTAACCGATTTCCCGCACCACGTCGCGGACGGTAGCCTCGATCTCCTCTTTCACGCCGGGCGCCCAGTTGCCGTCGGCATCCATGATGCCTTCGCCGCGAACCTCGCCGGCCAGGACCACCTTCTGCGTCGTCGTCATCGTTTCGCACGCGACGCGCGCTTCCGGGTCCTTCGAAAGGAACAGGTCGACGATGGCATCGGAAATCTGGTCGGACACCTTGTCCGGATGGCCTTCGGACACGCTTTCGGAAGTGAACAGGTAATCGGACCGCATCGGAGAGAAATCCTGATATAAAGGAAGCTTTATGACTGAATTGCGCCTAGCGTTGCCACCGCCGTCTGACAAGCACGGACGCGGCAAAAGCCAGTAGGGCCCATGCAAGCGAAAGTGCGTTGCCGATCATCGCGAACCACGTCGGCGGGGCGGGCGGGGGCACGAATGCGTCGATGCGGCCGGGCCGCTCGCTGGTCGGCAGGTGCGCGCGCACCACGCCGCGCGCGTCGATCACGCCGCTGATCCCGTTCACGGTCGCGCGAAGCACCGGCAGCCCTTCCTCGATTGCCCGCATCCGCGCTTGTGCAAAATGCTGCGGCGGACCGAATGCGCCGAACCAGCCGTCGTTCGACGGGTTGAAGATGTAATCGGGCCGGTTGGCCCGGTCGACGACCTGGCCGGCGAATATGATCTCGTAGCAGATCTGGACGCCGACCTCGCCATAGGCGCCGAGGTCGAGCGTCCGGGGCCCCGGTCCGGGAATGAAGTCGATTGCGCCCGCCACCAGGCGCGTCGCGCCCAGCGGTTCCAGCAGCCAGCGCAGTGCCAGGTATTCGCCATACGGGACGAGGTGCGCCTTGCGATAGGTGCCCCGGAAGTTGCCCTGCGGATCGAGCACGCTGACCGCGTTATACGCGCCTGTCGCCTTGTCGCCTTCGATCTCCAGATCCACGGCGCCGGTCATCAGAAAACTGCCTTCGCCGATGGTTTGCCCGATGCGCCTGCGCGCATAGCGCGGATCGGCCCCTGCCGTCGTGGCGATGTAGAAGCGGCGCGGATACCCGTCGCGCAGGTAATCGGGCAGGCCCGATTCGGGCCAGAGAACCAGCCGCTGGCCCTGATCGCGGCGGGGCCGGGTGAGCTGGTCGAGCTGCTGGTACTGCGCCTCGTACAGCTCCGGCCGGTCGAGCTCCTCCTGCTGGAAGCCGGGCTGGATCAGGGTGACGGCCAGCGTTCCCGTCCGGCCCGGGGGCGCGGGCAGCATCATGCCGGCCGCCAGCAGCGCATAGACGGCCAGCGCCCGCCACCACGCGCGCACCGCCAGCAGCGCCGCGATGCCGCCCGCGATCAGGGCGGCGAGGCCGGAAAGCGCGTAAGTCCCCATCCAGGGCAGCAGGGCAGCAAGGCCGGGCCGGTCGAACGGGCCGAGCAGCATGAGGCCCAGCGGGTCCCACGCATAACCAGTGAAGACCCAGCTCCGCAGCCATTCCGAAATCGCCCACGCCCCGCCAAACGCAAACGCCAGCGGAACCGGGCGCGTCCCGCCCACCCGGCGAGCGAGCGCCGCGCCGATCGCAGGATAGATGGCCAGGTAAAGCGCGAGCAGCGGAACCGCGACCCAGCCCAGGGCTTGGGGCATGTTCGCCTGGTAGGTGAAGGCTGTGGCGATCCAGTTGTTGGCGAGGGTAAAATGCGCAACGCCAAACAGCCAGCCCAGCCAGGCGGCCTGCCGCCACCCGCTGGTCTGCGCGATCAGTGCGGCAAGACCGGCCACGCCCAGAAGGGCGATGGACCAGAGGCCGAGCGGCGGAAATCCCGTCGCCGCCAGCAGACCGCAGCCCAGTGCCGCGGCGCGGGGCCAGGCGAGTAAAGCCCGCCCGGCTTGCCGTATCGCACCCGCCATCGGAGCGTCCGCGCGGATTTTCCGTCAGCCGACCGCGGTCAGGCTCTCGCCTTCGCCGTCGTCGGCCGCCTTGCGCCGCCGCCGCGGTGCAGGCTTGCGTGCGGCTTCCACGCCCAGGTCGCCGGCTTCGCGTTCCGCACTGTCGGACGGCGCCGATGCCGGAGTGGCGAGGAACGCCGGCGGCAGGGCCGCCGAATCGATCTCGCCCGCGTCGGTCACCATCGTGTCGGTCTCGTCGTCCGCGCTGCGGCGGCTGCGCGCCCGGCGCGGTTCGCGCTCCCGGTTGGCATTATCGCGGGTGCCAGAATCGCCCGGGCCGGCGTCACGCGGGCGCGCCGGACGGGTGAAGGGGTTTTCGGCCGGCTCGAATTCGCTGGACTGCTGCGTGCCGGGTTCGCCTTCGCCGCTTTCGTCACGGCGGGGCCGCGAGCGACCGCGATCCCCGCGGCCGCGACTGTCATCGCGCCCCCGGTCATCACGCGTCCGGTCATCGCGCGCCCGGTCTTCACGTCCCCTGTCTTCACGCGACCGCTCGTCGCGCTGGCGGTCTTCCCGGCCGTGGCGCGGTGCGTCGAAATCTTCGTCGTCGCCGTCGTAATCGGACTGCAAGTCGCGGTTGTCGGATCGTCCGCCGCGCTGCTGTGCATCGTCCTGCCGGCTGCGGTTGTTGTCTGCGATGACCCGGAAATAGTGATCGGCGAACTGCAGATAGTATTCCGCCTGCACCCGGTCGCCATTGTGCTGCGCATCCTGCGCCAGCTTCTTGTATTTATCGAGCATCTGCGGCGCATTACCCCGCGCGCGGCTGTCGATCCGGTTCTGATTGCCACCGCCCTGCTGGCGATTATTCCGTCCACGACGACGGTTGCTGTTGTTATTGCGGTTGTTGTTCAAGGAAAACACTTCCTTCCGAGTGACCGTCCGCACATCTCCCGTCGCAGGACGTGTCAAGTGACCCCACCCCGCGCCCACACCGGACGCGGTGCTCCATTTGCCTTGTCCCAAGGGCTCCGCGCCCGGCCGGTCATGCAAATGTTGGAGCTAGGCCGTCCCGGTGGCGAACGCGTCGCGATCCGGGGAAACCTTGTGTGGCAGGTAGCCATCACCGCAGCGTTTGCCAAGCATTTATCGACGGGGCGTTCATCGACACCGCGTTTGTCGGCCCGCTACTCATCGCACGACGGCACGGGCGAGTACCAGGCAGCGCGGGCGCCCCGCCAGGTCGTGGTGGAGCGCGGCGGCAAAGCCTGCTTCTTCCGCAAGATTCGTCACCGCAGCGGCCTGTGTGTGACCGATCTCGAACGCCGCGACGCCGTCGGGTTCGAGCAGCGCGGCTGTCTGGGGGATAAGCACGCGATAGGCATCGAGCCCATCGGCCCCGGCGAACAGCGCCGCCGACGGCTCATGATCGCGGACTTCCGGAGCCAGCGCTGCGTCGTCTTCCACGTAAGGCGGGTTCGATACGACGAGGTCGAAGCGGCCGAGGTCGGCGCGCCACCCGGGCCGGTTCCAGTCACGCAGGACAACCTCGCCCGGGAGCCCGAGCTGCGCAAGATTGTTGGCGGCGACGTCTGCGGCTGCGGGCGATGCCTCGACCCCGATACCGGTCGCCCCCGGCAGCTCGCTGAGCAGCGCGGCGAGGAGCGCGCCCGACCCGGTGCCGAGGTCGAGCACCCGCCGCGCATCGGGCCGGGCGGCGAGGGCGGCGCGGACGATCGTCTCGCTGTCGGCGCGCGGGATCAGTACGCCGGGCGCGACGGCAAGGTCGAGCCCCCAGAACTCCTGCCGCCCGACGATGTAGGCGACGGGCACGTGCCGCGTGCGCTGTTCCACGAGGCGGTCCCATCCCGCGGGGGCGGGATCGCGCAGACAGGACAGCAGCATGCCGGACCGCGTCGTGCCGACCGCGTGGGCAAGGAGCAGTTCGGCATCGAGCCGCGCGGTGTCGCTCACCCCTGCCAGCCGGGCGGCGGCGGCGCGGATCGCCTCTCCGACGGTCACGCGCCCAGCGCGGCGAGCCGCTTCGCCTCGTCTTCCGCAACCAGTGCGTCGACCAGTTCTGACAGCCCCGGCCCGGCGAGCACGTCGTCGAGCTTGTGCAGTGTCAGCCCGATGCGGTGATCGGTGACGCGGCCTTGCGGAAAATTGTATGTGCGGATGCGTTCGGACCGGTCGCCGCTGCCGACCATCGCCCGCCGCGCTTCTGCCTCCGCCCCGTGCGCTTCGGCCCGCTTCAGGTCGTAGAGGCGCGTGCGCAGGACCTGCATCGCCTTGTCCTTGTTCTTGTGCTGGCTGCGCTGGTCCTGCTGGATAACGACGAGGCCGGTGGGCAGGTGGGTGAGGCGCACCGCGCTGTCGGTGGTGTTGACGTGCTGGCCGCCCGCGCCGCTGGCGCGGTAGATATCGATCTTGATGTCGCCAGGCTCGATCTGGATGTCGACTTCGTCGGGTTCGGGCAGGACGGCGACGGTCGCGGCGCTGGTGTGGATACGTCCGCCGCTTTCGGTCACCGGCACCCGCTGGACGCGGTGGACGCCGCTTTCGAACTTCAGCCTGGCGAACACGCCACTGCCCGCGACGTTGGCGACGATTTCCTTGAACCCGCCGATGTCGCTGGCGTTGATGCTGACCGGCTCCACGCGCCAGCCCTGTTCGGCGGCGAAGCGTTCGTACATGCGGTAGAGGTCGGCCGCGAACAGCGCCGCCTCGTCGCCGCCTGTCCCGGCGCGGATTTCCAGCATGGCGGGGCGGGCATCGGCGCTATCGCGCGGGAGCATGGCGACGGCCAGCGCACGCTCCGCATCGGGCAGCGCCGCGCGCAGCCGGGTTATTTCCTCCTCCGCCAGCGCCTTCATGTCGGGGTCGGCGTCGTCGAGTTGCTCGAGTTCGGCCAGCTCGCCCCGCATGGCGCGCACCTGCTCCGCCACGCGAACGACCGGTTCCAGCTCGGCGTAATCCCGGCTCGCGGCGACGAACTCCGCCCCCTCGAGTGTGCCCGAAGCCAGCCGCGCCTCCAGCTCGGCGAAGCGATGCGCGATCTGCTCGAGCCTGTCGGCGGAAATGGTCATCAGGCGTCCGGATCGATCCAGTCGGGGAGGCCGATGCCCGAATGCTCCGTCTGGCGCAGCCACTGCGCGTTCTGGGCCTTCGCGACGATGCCGGACACGTCGGCGGGAGCGACGCGGGCCTGCTCGCCATCGTGGAGGTCGCGCACGGTGACTTCGCCGGCGGCGATTTCGTCCTCTCCGATGAGCACGGCGACGAGCGCGCCCGCATCGTTGGCGCGGGCCATCCGCTTCTTGAGCTTGCCGGTGGCGTAGATCTCGACGTTGTTCCACTCGGCCCGGAGGGAGCGGGCGAGCGAATTGGCCTGGGCCAGACCGGCATCGTCCATCGGGATGATCGCGACGTCGAACCGCTCTTGTGGGGCACGTTCGCCCACCAGCATCGCCAGCCGCTCGATCCCGGCGGCCCATCCGACCGCCGGGGTCGGCGCGCCGCCGAGGCTTTCGATCAACCCGTCGTAGCGTCCCCCGCCGAGCACGGTTCCTTGCGCGCCCAGCCGGTCGGTGACGAATTCGAACGCGGTGTGGCGGTAATAATCGAGCCCGCGCACGAGCGCCGGGTTGCGGGTCCAGGCGACCCCGGCGGCGTCGAGGCCGCTCGTCACCTGTTCGAAGAACCGAACCGCTTCATCCGAGAGGTAGGCGTCGATCTGCGGAGCATCGGCGACGAACGCCCGGTCGCGCGGATCCTTGCTGTCGAGGATGCGCAGCGGATTTTTCTCCAGCCGCTCCTGCGAATCCTCGGACAGGTCCCCGCGCACCTGGCGAAAGTGTTCGACCAGCGCGGCGCGCCACGCTTCGCGGCTGTCGCCATCGCCCAGCGTGTTGAGGTGGAGCGTCACCCCGTCCGAAATGCCGAGTTCCTTGAGCAACTGGTCGGCCATCGCCAGCAGCTCCACGTCGGCCTGCGGTTCGCCGGCGCCGATGATCTCCGCGTCGAGCTGGTGGAACTGGCGGTAGCGCCCTTTCTGCGGCCGCTCGTACCGGAACAGCGGCCCCTGAGTCGCCACCTTCAGCGGCGCGTGCTGCTGCCAGCCGTTGGTGATGAACGCGCGCGCGATCCCGGCGGTGAATTCGGGCCGCAAGGTCAGGCTCTCCCCGCCGCGATCCTCGAACGAATACATCTCCTTGGATACGATGTCGGTCGTCTCGCCGATGGAGCGGGCGAACACCTCGGTCCGCTCGAACACCGGCATCTCGACGCGCCGCATGCGATAGAGCTTGCGCACGCGCTCGAACGTCTCGACCACGAAGGCGAATACCTCGGCTTCCGGCCCGAAGATGTCCTGGGTGCCGCGGATGGCTTGCGGGGTTTTCGTGCTGCTCATGTCGTCGGCGCCGTTAGCGCGTTCGCCCCGGCGGCGAAAGGCGCTCGTCGAAGCCGTGCTTGCGCGGGCGCGGTGGCTGCCCCATGCGGCGGGGCATGCCTATCCGTTTCCTGACCGCTGTCGCCGCCCTGCCGCTCGCCCTTGTGCTCTCGGCCCCCGTCCAAGCCCAGGGCCCGGTACGGTCGATGCCGCCGGTCGCCGCCGCGCCGCTGGCCCCGCCCCTGCCGCCGAGCGCGGACGTTGCCTACCCCGGCACGATGACGTTGCACGTCGATGCCAGCGACACGATCGGGCGCACGATGCGCGCGGTGCAGACCGTGCCCGTGGCGCCAGGCACGCGCGAACTGGTGCTGCTCTACCCGAAGTGGCTGCCGGGCAATCACGGCCCGACCGGCCAGATTCACCGCATCGGCGACGTGCGCTTCACCGCCGGCGGCGCGCCGCTGGAATGGGAGCGGGACGCGGGCGAGCCTTACGCGTTCCGCATCAGCCTGCCCGAAGGCGCGCGCGAGGTAATGGCGCATCTCACCTACACCAACCCGTTCACCACCGGCGACTGGCGGCCGCTGATGACCCAGGCGATCGCCAACGTGCAGTGGGAAAAGATCAGTCTGTACCCCGTGGGCCACGCCGTGCGCCGCATTCGCGTCGCCCCGCGCCTCACCCTGCCGGAAGGCTGGACGGCGGCCGCCGCGCTCGACGGGCAGACGGTGCAGGGCCGCGATGTGATCTGGGCGGAAACCGATTACGAGACGCTGGTCGATTCCCCGGTCTTCGCCGGCGCGCATGCGCGAAGCTGGGACCTGGGGCAGAACGTGCGGCTCAACGTGTTCGCCGATCACCCGCGCCAGCTCGCCGCCCCGCCGGAAATGCTTCCCGCGCACCGCAAGCTGGTGGCAGAGGCGATCGCCCTGTTCGGCACGCGGCAATTCGACCGCTACGAATTCCTGGTCGCGCTGACTGACGAACTCGGCGGCATCGGGCTGGAACATCACCGGTCGAGCGAGAACACCTTCAGCGGCAACGGCTATACGGACTGGAACGGGACGGCCCACCAGCGCGGATTGCTGCCGCACGAGATGATCCATAGCTGGAACGGCAAGCATCGCCGCCCGGCGGCGTTGTGGGCGCCCGATTACCACACGCCCACCTCGGGAGCATTGCTGTGGGTCTATGAAGGCCAGACGAGCTTCTGGGATTCGATCCTGGCCGCCCGGTCCGGCCTCCAGCCCAAGGAAGTCGCACTGGGAGAGATCGCCAGCAACGCCGCCTATTACGCGGCGCAGGCAGGGCGAGGCTGGCGTTCGGTGGAGGACACCACGTTCAACCCCGCGCTCGCCTACCGCAAGCCGCAGCCCTTCGCCTCGCTGTCGCGCGGAACGGACTATTACAATGAAAGCGCGCTGATCTGGCTGGAGGCGGACCAGATCATCCGGCGCGGCACCGGCGAGCGGCGCGGGCTGGAGCATTTCGCCCGCGCGTTCTTCGGCACGCGCGAAGGGGATTGGGGCGTGCGGACCTATACCTTCGAGGATGTGGTGGCAGCGCTGAACGCGGTTTACCCCCACGACTGGGCCACGTTCCTCGACACGCGGTTCCGGCAGCCGGGCCAGCCGGCGCCGCTGAAGGGTATCGAGATGGCCGGGTATCGCCTGGTGTGGAAGGAGGAGCCCAATCCGTTCACCCGCTCTGGCGGCGCGGCGGGCGACTTCACCTGGTCGCTCGGCTTCAGCGTCGGCAGCGACGGCGCGGTGAGCGGCACCCATTGGGGCAGCCCGGGATTCGACGCCGGGCTGCTGCCGGGGACGACGATCGTATCCGTCGATGGCCTTGCCTTTTCCCGCGACCGGCTGACCGCGGCCGTCAAGGACGCCAAGGGGACGGACCGGCCCATCCGGCTGATCGTGAAGCGCGGCGACCGGTTCGATACGGTGGACGTGAAATGGAACGGCGGCCTGCGCTTCCCGTGGATCGAGCCGGCCGGCACGGGCACGCAGCCGCTCGATCGCCTGCTCGCGCCCAGAACCGGTAACTGACGCAAGGCGGCACCGTTATCCCTGTTGCGGCGCATAATGGCCGCCGCTAGAGGCGCGCGCCATGCAGATCGAAAAGATTCCCGTCGGCGACAATCCGCCCGAAAGCCTCAATGTCATCATCGAGGTCCCCACCGGGGGCGAGCCGGTGAAGTACGAATTCGACAAGGCAAGCGGCGCGTTGTTCGTTGACCGCATCCTGCACACGCCGATGCGCTACCCGGCGAACTACGGCTTCGTGCCGCACACCCTGTCCGACGATGGCGACCCGATCGATGCGCTGGTCATCAGCCGCAGCCCGTTCATCCCCGGATGCGTGGTGCGCGCCCGGCCCATCGGCGTGCTGCACCTGGAAGACGAGCACGGCGGCGACGAGAAGCTCATCTGCGTGCCGATCGACACAACCTTCCCTTATTATTCCGACGTCGCCGAGACGAAGGACCTGCCTTCGATCATCTTCCAGCAGATCGAGCACTTCTTCACGCACTACAAGGACTTGGAAGCCGAGAAGTGGGTGCGGGTCGGCAAGTGGGGCGATGCGGAAGAGGCGCGCCGCCTGGTGATCGAGGCGATCGACCGCTACGCGGCCAAGGGCGACTGATACCCGCCGGGTGACGCGCCGCGCTGGGGGCAGCCGAAGCGCGCCCTGTCGGTGAAACGGCGCCCGATCAGGCTGTCGCCACGGTCATTCCATCAACCCGGATGCTCGGCGCGTTGATCGATCGCCAGCATTCGAGGTCGTCGGCGACGCGCATCGCGGCGAACATGTCCACCAGGTTGCCCGCGATGGTGAAGCCTGCGATCGGCCCTTCGATCTGGCCATCGACGATGCGCCGCCCCGCCGCGCCGCGGCTGTAGTCGCCAGTGACCAGGTTCACGCCCTGACCGATCAGGTAATCGACCAGCACGCCTTCGCGGATATCGGCGATCATCGCCGCCAGCGTTTCTTCCGCCGGCATGAGGTCCACGTTAGTGGCGCTCACGCTGGGTGCGCCGGCCGATCCGCGCGCGGCATGGCCGGTGAGCGGCAAGCCGAGCTGCGCGGCCGACGCGACGTTCGAAGGCCAGCATTGCACCCGGCCATGCTCGACCAGAACGCGCGGGACGCAGGCGATGCCTTCGCCGTCGAACGGGCGGGACGCCGGGCCGCGCGGACGTAAGGGGTCCTCCACCAGCCGGATGCCATCGGAAAACAGCGCGGCATCCCGCCGGTCCGCCAGGAAACTTGCCCGGCGGGCGAGGGAGGGCGCCGCCATCGCGCCGAACAGGTGGCTCACCAGCGATGCCGAAACGCGGGCGTCGAACACCACCGGCAGGCGCCCTGCCGGCGGGCTGCCGGGATCGAGCCGGCGGGCGGCACGCTCCCCCGCCAGCGTTCCGATTTCCTGCGCCGTCGGCAGGTCGGCCAGGTGCCGGGCGCTGCGCAGGGCATGGTCGCGCTGCATCCGGGCCCCTTCGCCGGCGATCACGCTGGCGTGCAGTGAATGGTGCGATCCTTCGTAGCCGGCGGCGAACCCCGTGCTGGTTACCAGCGCCACCGCACCCCGGGACATCCCGGCCGATCCCCCTTCGCTGTTGCGCACGCCTGCGACGGCGCGGGCGGCGTCTTCCACCTCGGCGGCACGATCGCGCAGCTGTGCGGGGGAAAGTTCGGCACGATCCGCCAGGTCGAGCGCAGGCATGCGCGCCGGGTTGGCCAGCGCATCTGCGGGCGCGAGTGCCGCGTATTCGTCCTCGGGCGCATGGCGCGCCATGGCTACGGCGCGCATCGCGAGCTCTTCCATGCCGGCCCGGCTGAGGTCGCTGGTCGAGACGCTGGCGGAACGGTTGCCGACAAAGGCGCGCAAGCCGATCTCGACTCCTTCGGAACGGTCGATATCCTCCAGCGCGCCCAGGCGGACGCTGACCGATTGCGCGGAACTGGCGCGCGCCACCGCGTCGGCGCCGTCCGCTCCGTGACGGCGCGCCGTAGCGACCAGCGCGGCGGCGGAGTCGATAAGGTCCTGAATCAGCATCGGGGGCAGCTAGGTGCCCGGGACGATCGGGGCAAGCCTGCCGCCGCTGGAAGCGCGCCCGTCAGGCGATCGCGGCGATCCCCTTGAAGATGCCGGTGAGCACGAAGGGAAGGCCGATTGCGAGCATCCAGAGCAGGATCGCATCGCGGCGGAACGGGCCCCGCAAGGCCGGGTCGGCGGCGGCTTCGTCGGAAATGCCGATCCAGCGGCTTTCGAACATGCGGCAGGCAGGAATGATCGCGGCGACGAGCACGACGAGCGCGAGATAGGGCAGCAGCGAAGTCGAACCGGCCTTCAGCGCGTGGATGGTCACGAAGATCTGCAGTCCGGTATAGACCAGCAGGGCATAGGCGATGTTGTCGCTCATGCGCTTGCGCCAGTCCAGCTTGCGGCCGGTCGCCGCCGTATCGTGCGCATGCACATGAATGCCGCGCTTCGTCGCCTCGGGCATAGCCCAGTTCTCCCCAGTCATCTCTCCGCCGCCGAGTGTCTCAAATTCGCAACCCATGTGCAAGGGGACTTATCCCGTGCGGTTTGCGCACCCTTGCAGGGGCAAGCGCTGCGCATCCTTGCGCCATGCACGAAACCTGCCAGCCGGGGTTTTCACGTGGTCCCACGGTGCTAAATGATCGGACGATGAGCACCGTGGATCTTGCCGCCCCCGCGCCCGGTTCGGGCGCCGGCCACCTGCCGGTGGCTGATGCCACCGCGCCCCTGCCCAACGGCGGGCTGGAGGTGATCTCGATCGCCAAGAGCTACGACAAGCGATCGGTGCTGAGCGACATCTCGCTGACGGTCGGCAAGGGCGAGGTGCTGGGCCTGCTCGGCCCCAACGGGGCGGGCAAGACGACCTGCTTCTATTCCATCATGGGTCTCGTCCGTCCCGATTCGGGCCGCATCCTGATGGATGGGGAGGATGTGACGAAGCTGCCGATGTATCGCCGGGCGATCCTGGGCCTCGGCTACCTGCCGCAGGAAACCAGCATCTTCCGCGGCATGACGGTGGAACAGAACATCAACTGCGTGCTCGAACTGGGAGAGCCCGACAAGGCGACCCGCGCGGCGGAGCTTGATCGGCTGCTCGAGGAATTCGGCCTCACGCGGCTTCGGACCAGCCCGGCGATGGCGCTTTCGGGCGGGGAGCGGCGGCGGTGCGAGATCGCCCGCGCGCTGGCGGCAAAACCGTCCATCATGCTGCTCGACGAACCCTTTGCCGGCATCGATCCCCTGTCGATCAGCGACATCCGCGACCTGGTGAAGGATCTCAAGACCCGCGGGATCGGTGTGCTCATCACCGACCACAACGTGCGCGAGACGCTGGAGATCGTCGACCGCGCGTGCATCATCTATGGCGGGCAGGTGCTGTTCGCCGGCACGCCGCAGGCGCTGGTGGCGGACGAGAACGTGCGGCGCCTCTACCTGGGTGAGAACTTCACCCTGTGACCGGCCACCGCGCCCCGGGCTGACCATGGCACTCGGTCCGCGTCTCGACCTGCGGCAGTCGCAATCGCTGGTAATGACGCCGCAGTTGCAGCAGGCGATCAAGCTGCTGGCGCTGTCGAACCTGGAGCTCGAGACCTTTATCGGCCAGGCGCTCGAGGCGAACCCGCTGCTGGAGATGGGCGAGACAAGCCGCGAGAACGCGGCCCCCGATGCAGCTTCCGATGCAACCGATCTCCTGCCGGCTGAGCCGGGTGCAGACAGCGCGGGGGGCGATGGCGCGCTGGACATCGACCCGGGCACGCTCGACCATGACCGGGACACCGGCGACGGCGACTGGAGCGCCGGCCATTCTTCCGCCCCCGCGGCCGAGGGTCCCGCGATCGACGAGCGCGCCGCCGCGGGTGGCCCCAGCCTGGCCGAGCATCTCCATGCGCAAGTCGGCGCGGTGGCGGGCGACGCGCGCGAGACGTTCGTTGCGCGGGCGCTGATCGATCAGCTCGACGATGCGGGCTACCTCACGGTGCCCCTTGCCGAGATCGCCGCCACGCTGGGACTGCCCTTGGCCGAAGTGGAGCGGGCGCTGGCCGTGGTCCAGTCGCTCGATCCCACCGGCGTCGGCGCGCGGACCCTTGCCGAATGCATCGCGCTCCAGGCGAAGGAGGCGGACCGCTACGATCCGTGCATGGCGCGCCTGATCGACAACCTGGAGCTTGTCGCCCGCGGCGATGTCGCGCGATTGAAGCGCATGTGCGAAGTCGATGACGAGGATTTCGCCGACATGCTCGCCGAACTCCGCCGTTACGATCCGCGCCCGGGCCTGCGCTTCGGTGGCGGGGGCGAGGCGGCGGTGACGCCCGATATCCTCCTCGTCCCCGCCAATGACGCGGATTGGGCGCTGGCGCTGAACGAGGCGACGCTGCCGCGGCTGATCGTCAACCGGACGTACTATCTGGAACTGAAGGCCGGCTGCCGGGATCGGCTGGCCCATGGCTGGCTGAAGGAACAGCTGGCCGAAGCGAACTGGCTCCTGAAGGCGCTCGACCAGCGGGCGCGTACGATCCTCAAGGTCGCCGCCGAGATCGTGAAGCGCCAGGACGGGTTCTTCCGCCGCGGGGTTGCGGAGCTCAAGCCGCTGACCCTGCGCGCGGTGGCCGAGGCGGTGGACCTGCATGAAAGCACCGTCAGCCGGGTGACCAGCAACAAGTATCTCACCTGCCCGCGCGGCACGTTCGAACTGAAATACTTCTTCACCAGCGGCGTGGCGACGGCGGACGGGGAAGGGACCGCCAGCGCCGAAGCGGTGAAGGCCGCGATCGCCGAACTGATCGCGGCGGAAGACCCCGCGGCTGTCCTCAGCGACGATACCCTGGTGGACCTGCTCAAGGGCAAGGGCTTCGACCTCGCCCGGCGGACCGTAGCGAAATACCGCGAATCGCTTGGCATCGGCAGCAGCGTGCAGCGCCGCCGAGCCAAGAAGCTGGCATCTCTCTGACAGGGCGGAGCGGGGGCGAAACCAACCTGTTGCCGAAATGACCCGGTGCTTTGCGGTGCCGCGCTTTACGCCTCGTTAACCTTTTTCCTTCAGATGTTTTGTGGTTAACCGCGAACACACCCTGTCATCGGGGTTATCCGTTCGCGGACATTAGGGGCACTCAGGGGGGACCTGGCCATGCGCGTGTTGCTGATCGAGGACGAGCCGACCACGGCCAAGGCGATCGAGCTTATGCTCACGACCGAAGGATTCAATGTCTACCAGACCGATCTCGGCGAGGAAGGCCTGGATCTGGGCAAGCTGTATGATTACGACATCATCCTGCTCGATCTCAATCTGCCCGACATGCACGGGTACGACGTGCTGAAGAAGCTGCGCGTCGCCAAGGTGCAGACGCCCGTGCTGATCCTTTCGGGCGTGGCGGAGATGGACTCCAAGATCCGCAGCTTCGGTTTCGGCGCGGACGATTACGTCACCAAGCCGTTCCACCGCGAGGAACTGGTTGCCCGCATCCACGCCGTCGTCCGCCGGTCGAAGGGGCACAGCCAGTCGGTCATCCGCACCGGCAAGCTCGCCGTGAACCTCGACGCCAAGACGGTCGAGGTCGACAGCGCCCGGGTCCACCTGACGGGCAAGGAATACGCGATGCTGGAGCTGCTCAGCTTGCGCAAGGGCACCACGCTGACCAAGGAAATGTTCCTCAACCACCTGTATGGCGGGATGGACGAGCCCGAGCTCAAGATCATCGACGTGTTCATCTGCAAGCTGCGCAAGAAACTGAGCCACGCGTGCAGCGGCGAAAACTACATCGAGACCGTGTGGGGCCGCGGCTACGTGCTGCGCGACCCGAATGACGCGGCCGAGGCGGCCTGACCGCCCGAATCCGGACACACCGTTTCCTTCTGGACGGGGAAAGAAACCGCCCGGCGCCGTAGCGGTCCGGGCGGTTTTTTCATTCCTGCGCGCCGGTTCCGGGCCGTCCGCCTAGTTTTTCTTTGTTTCCCGCCGCCGCCGCGACCGGCAGTCATCGGCTGATGATGCATTTCGGCGAATTCGATCTCATGGTCCTGCTGCCGTTCATCGCGATCGGTTTCGCCGCGCAGCTCGTCGACGGGGCGCTGGGCATGGCGTTCGGGGTCATCATGAACACCCTGCTGGTGGGCGTGCTGGGCGTCCCCCCCGCGATCGCATCGCAGCGGGTGCACGTGGTGGAATGCTTCACCACCGCGACGTCCGGCCTCAGCCACCTGTTCCACCGGAACATCGACTTCAGGCTGTTCCTGCGCCTGCTGGTGCCGGGCGTGATCGGCGGCGTCATGGGCGCGTACCTGTTGTCGAACATCGACGCGGGCGCGGTGAAACCGTTCGTGCTGCTCTACCTCACCGGAATCGGCGTGTACCTGCTGGTGCGCGGACTGCTCTACCCGCCGAAGAAGCGGGAGGCGAAGTATGTCGCCCCGCTCGGCCTCGTCGGCGGGTTTCTCGATGCGGCGGGCGGCGGCGGCTGGGGTCCGGTGGTGACGTCCAACCTGCTGGTCCAGGGTGCGGATCCCCGCAAGGTAGTGGGCACGGTCAACTCGGTCGAATTCTTCCTGACGCTGACGATCTCCGCCGCGTTCATCTGGCACCTGGGCATCGCCGATCTTGCCGGGCCCACGCTCGGCCTGCTGATAGGCGGCGTGTTCGGCGCGCCGTTCGGCGCCTGGGCGGCAAAGCACGTTCCGGCCAAGTGGATGCTGATCCTGGTCGGCATCGTGCTGTCCCTCACCAGCGCTTACGGGGTCTGGACCGCCTGGATCAAATAGGGTTTAGGCGCGGGCCCATGACCGCGCACAAACCCGGCGATCCCACCACGCTCAACCGCCTCTATGGCCGCAGCCAGGGCAAGCCGCTGCGCGCCGGCCAGCAGGCGCTGGTCGATACACTCCTGCCCCAGATCGCCGTGCCGACGGACGGGCCGGTGACGGCGGCCCGCCTGTTCGGCGACGATCGTCCGCTGCACTTCGAGATCGGCTTCGGCGGGGGGGAGCACCTCGCCTACCGGGCGGACCTGCTGCCCGATCACGGGTTCATCGGCGCGGAGCCTTTCGTCAACGGGGTGGCGCAGGCGCTGGTCCATGTACGCGACGGCAAGCTGGCGAACGTCCGCCTGCACCTCGGCGATGCGCTGGAGGTCCTCCGCCTGATCCCCGACGGCGCGCTGTCGATGGTTTACCTGCTTCACCCCGACCCCTGGCCCAAGGCGCGCCATGCCAAGCGGCGGATGATGAACGACGGCCCGCTGCAACTGATCGCGGACAAGCTGAAACCGGGCGGCGAATTCCGCTTCGGCACCGACCACGCGGTCTACCTGCGCCACGCGCTGATGGTCATGCGGCGCTTTACGGGCGAATTCGAATGGCTGGTGGAAGGCCGGGGGAGCTGGGGAAATCGCCCCTCCGGCTGGCCGGAAACCCGCTACGAACACAAGGCGCGCACCGTCTACGGCCACGAGGTGTGGTATTTCCGCTTCCGGCGGAAGTGAGCGTCCGCTGCACCAGCCTCGGGATTGTCAGACCTGGGCGGAACTTTTCCGTCTCAAGGCAGCGTTCCGCGTCATTGCAGCGGGCCAGGCAATGCGCAACGTCGCGTCCGCTACGGGCCAGCCCCCGCGCACACCGAAGCGTACGGGGAAGGGGTCGCAAGAGACCTAGGCAGACCCTTCAGTCCACGATGGGAATCGCGGCCACCAGCGGCGCATGGCCCCAATGCCGCAGCAGCCGCAGGACGTCGGCGCCCGCCAGACCCAGTGTGCCGGTGTTGCGCAGCGGGTGGACGTTGATCCGCGGAGCCGCGGCAAGGCCATGCTCCAGCACCACCGTCACGCTGCCCGGCGCGGCGTCGATCATCGCCAGCGGGGTGACAGAGCCCGGGGTAATGCCGAGGAGGCGCGTCATGTCGTCCGGCTTGCCGAAGCTCACCCGCTTGCAGCCGATCGCTTGCGGCAGGGCCTTGAGATCGACGCGCGCATCGGCAGGCACGGTGACCAGCCAGAACGCGCCGGCCGCATCCTTCAGGAACAGATTCTTGGTGTGCGCGCCGGGAATGGCGGCATCGATCGCGCGGCTTTCCGCAACGGTGAACACTGCGACATGTTCGTGCGCCGCGAACGCGATGCCCAGCGCGGCGAGATCGGCCATCAGGCCAGCCTCGCCGCGCAGCGCGGGTCCGGACGTGGTTACTGCTGGATCCGATGCAGGGCGCACAGCTTGTTGCCGTCGGGATCGCGGAGATAGGCCAGGTACATGCCCGATCCCTCACGCTCGCCCGGCGGGTCTTCGATCGCGGTGCCGCCGTTGGCGACGCCCGCCGCGTGCCAGGCATCGGCCTGTTCCGGGGTCATCGAGAAGCCGATCGTGCAGCCGTTGCCCGCCGTCGCCGGCTGGCCGTCGATCGGCTTGGTCACCAGGAACGCGCTGTTGTTGTGGAAGTACATCAGCCGTCCCTTGGGATCGTAGCTGCCTTCCCGCCCGCCGATCGCCTTGAACGTGGCGTCGTAGAACCTCTTCGCCTGTTCGAGGTCGTTCGACCCCACCATCATGTGGCTGTACATTGCCTGGCCTCCTCGGTGTGAAAATGCGTTGCGACGCGCCACTCGTATCGGCGGCGCGGCATGCGTCAATAGACCACCACGCTGCGAATGGATTCGCCCGCGTGCATCAGGTCGAAGCCCTTGTTGATCTCTTCGAGGGTGAGCACGTGGGTGATCATCGGATCGATCGCGATCTTCCCGTCCATGTACATGTCCACGATCTTCGGCACGTCGGTCCGCCCGCGCGCCCCGCCGAACGCGGTGCCGCGCCAGTTGCGCCCGGTGACGAGCTGAAACGGGCGGGTGGCGATCTCCTTGCCGGCCTCGGCCACGCCGATCACGATCGACGTGCCCCAGCCCCGGTGGCAGCATTCGAGCGCGGTGCGCATCACCTCGGTATTGCCGGTGCAGTCGAAGCTGTAGTCCGCGCCGCCGTCGGTCAGCGCGGCGACGGCGGCGATCGTGTCCTCGCGGCTCTGGCCCCGGGCGTCGATGAAGTCGGTCATGCCGAAACGGCGGCCCCAGTCCTCGCGTTCGGGATTGATGTCGATCCCCACGATGCGGGCCGCGCCGGCCAGCCGGGCACCCTGGATCACGTTGAGGCCGATTCCGCCCAGGCCGAACACCACGACATTGTCGCCGGGCTGGACCTTCGCCGTGTTGATCACCGCACCGACCCCGGTGGTCACCCCGCAGCCGATGTAGCAGCTCGTCTGGAACGGCGCGTCCTCGCGGATCTTCGCGACCGCGATTTCGGGCAGGACGGTGAAGTTCGAAAAGGTGGAACAGCCCATGTAATGGAAGATCGGCTGCCCCTTGTAGGAAAAGCGGCTGGTGCCATCGGGCATCACGCCCTTGCCCTGCGTGGCGCGGATCGCGGTGCACAGGTTGGTCTTGCCCGAAAGGCAGCTTTTGCACTGGCCGCATTCGGGCGTGTAGAGCGGGATCACGTGGTCCCCTGCCTTCACGCTGGTTACGCCTGCGCCCACTTCGCGCACGATGCCGGCGCCTTCGTGGCCCAGGATGCTTGGGAACAGCCCTTCGGAATCGAGCCCGTCCAGCGTGTAGGCATCGGTGTGGCAGATGCCGGTGGCCATGATCTCCACCAGCACTTCGGCGGCCTTCGGCCCCTCGAGGTCGAGCTCGACGATCTCGAGCGGCTGCCTGGCTTCGAAGGCGACGGCGGCTCTGGTCTTCATCGGGAAATCCTCATCGTGTGTCCGCGTTCAGCCTTCGTGGACGGTCTTGGTGACCATGCAGGCCATGACGCCTTCGCGCCCGTCCTCGCTGCCATAGCCTGACCACTTGACCCCGCCAAACGGTGCGTCCGCGGCCGAGACGCTGGCGGCTTCGATGCCGAGCATCCCGCTCTCGATCTCCGCGGCCAGGCGGCGGCGGCGCGCCGGGTCCTTCGTCCAGGCATAGGCGGCAAGGCCATAGGGCAGGCGGTTTGCCTCCGCGATCATCGCGTCTTCGCCCGGCATCGGGTTGATCAGCGCGATCGGGCCGAAGGGTTCCTCGTTCATGATCTCGGCGCTGGTGGGCACTTCGGACAATACTGTCGGTTGGTGGAAATAGCCCTGGTTGCCGATCCGCTCCCCGCCGGTGAGGAGGTTCGCGCCGGCGCCGGTGGCATCGGCGATCAGCGATTCCATCCGCTCCAGCCCGCGGGCGCTCGCCATCGGGCCCATCTGCGTGCCCTTGTCCATGCCGTCGCCGACGTTCACCGCCCTGGCCCGTTCGACGAACCCGTCGCGAAAGCGTTCGAACACCGGTTCTTCCACCAGGAAACGGGTGGGGCTGACGCAGACCTGGCCGGCGTTGCGAAACTTCGCGCCGGCCATCGTGTCGAGCGCGGCGTCGATGTCGCTGTCGGCGAACACCAGCACCGGCGCGTGGCCGCCAAGCTCCATCGTCGCGATCTTGAGATCCTCGGCCGCCAGCTTCGCCAGGTGCTTGCCCACCGCGGTGGAGCCGGTGAAGGTGACCTTGCGGATCACGGGGGAGGCGAGCAGGTGGCGGCTCACCGCGTCGGGTTCGCCGAACACGCACTGCACCGCGTCGCCCGGCACGCCGGCATCGATCAGGGCCTGGACCAGCGCCAGCCCGCCCGACGGCGTTTCTTCCGAAGGCTTGACGATCGTGGAGCAGCCCGCCGCCAGCGCGCCGCCGATCTTGCGCATGACGTTGAGCGCCGGGAAGTTCCACGCGGCGAAGCCCGCGACCGGGCCGACGGGATGGTACTGCACCTCCACCCGCGCGCCTGCCGGGCGCACCAGCGTGCGGCCGTAGATGCGCTTGATCTCGCCGGCGTAGAATTCCAGCAGCATGGCGCAATAGACGACTTCGCCCACCGCTTCCTTGATCGGCTTGCCCTGTTCGCGGGTGATCGTCTCGCCGATGGCGGCGGCGCGCTCGCGGATGAGGCCGGCGGCCCTGGTCAGGATCGCCGCGCGCTGATCGGCGCCGTTCCCGCGCCAGGCCTTGAACCCGCGCGCCGCCGCCTCGAGCGCGCGATCGAGATCGTCGGAATTGGCATGGGTCACGCCGCCGATCCGCTCGCCGGTAGCGGGATTGAGCACGTCACCCACCTGGCGTCCGCCCTCACGCACAGGTTCGCCGGCAATGAGAGGCATACTGTCGAGTTTATCGGCCATTGAGAATTCTCCTTGCACCCCGCGATGCCGGCGCGGGGGCCCAGCGTCAATCCGCGCGGACGGTCTGGCGCGGTTCATCCCGGTCGGGTTAGGACGTCGGAATGCACTCACGCCTGATACCGATTGCCGTGCTCCTCGCCGCGCCTGCGCTGGCGCAGGAGCAGCCCGCGCCGACGCCCGCCCCCGCCCCCGCCCCGCTGACCCTTCAGCAATCCACCGCGATGAAGTGCGCGGCGGCCTTCGCCCTCGGCGCCTCGCTGCAGGCGCGGGGGGAGGGGGCCGAGTGGCCGCAGATCATGCCGCGGGGGCGCGAATTCTTCGTCCGAACCTCCGCGCAGATCATGGACGAGACCGGCCGCACCCGCGATCAGGTCGCCGCGGAAATCACCGCCCAGGCGCGCGCGCTTTCCGACCCGGCCGCACTCGCCGCCGCGATGCCGCCATGCCTGCTGCTGCTTGACGCGTCGGGCCTCTAAGGCCGCACCGTTCAGCGCGGGTCAACCGCAAGACATTAGGGTGCCGACTCGAGAAATCGGCCTGTCTTCAGGAGGCAACGCGTGCGTCCCATTGCCATCACCGCCGCCGTGACCCTGGCGGTTCTCTCCACGTCCGTCGCGGCGCAGGATACGGAAGCGACTGCAGCGGAGATCGAGCAGACCCTGCGCGATCCCGCAATGCAGGACGCCGTCGCCGGCGGCGTCGCGGCGGCGGCCGAGGCCATGCTCGACGTGCCGCTCGCCCCCCTTGCCCGCGCTGCGGCCGAGGCGGCCGGCGAAGACCCGCGCGACGTTGACCCGGACATGACCTTGCGCCGCACTTCGCCCGGAGCGGAGGATATTCCCGCAAAGGTGCGCGAAAGCCTGCCGCGGATGATGGGCGCGGTCGCCGGGATGGCCGGCGGCGTGGGCGCGATGATGCCGGCTTTACGCGAAATGGCCGACCGGATGCGCGAAGCCGTGGATCGCGCGGCGAGCGCAACGGTGCCCGCCGACTGAGATTTTCCCGCCGCAAGTCGTTCTGGCCGGTGGATTTGTGACGGTTGCTGGTCCATGACCGGCAGGTCATGTGGCGCCTCTATCAATTTCCCCTGTGCCCATTCAGCCGCAAGGTCCGCCTGCTGCTGAGCGAGAAGGGCGTCGGCTACGAACTGTGGCGGGAAAATCCGTGGGATCCCTCTGACGGGCTCTGGCGCCTGAATGCCGCCGGCCGCACCCCGGTGCTGGAGGACAGCGCCAAGGGCATCGTGCTCGCCGATAGCCGCGCGATCTGCGAATACTTCGAAGAGACGGTCGACCGGGCCGCGATGATCAACGGCACGGCCGCGAACCGGGCCGAAATCCGCCGCCTGGTGGCGCTGTTCGACGAGAATTTTCATGGCGATGTCGTCGCCCCCCTGCTTCACGAACGGATGAAGAAGCGGCTGGTCCTGCGCCAGCCGCCTGACAGCCGCGTGCTGCGCGAGGCGATGAAGCTGGCGCACGAACACCTCGAATACATCGACTGGCTGGTGGACACGCGCGCCTGGCTTGGCGGAAGTACGATGAGCCTGGCGGACCTTGCCGCCGCGGCGCAGATTTCGGTCGCCGATTACCTTGGCGGGATCGACTGGACCGGGCATGAACAGTCACGCGGATGGTATGCCGTGTTCAAGAGCCGGCCGAGCTTTCGTCCCCTGTTGACGGAGCGGATGGAGGTCATCCAGCCGCCGGTCCATTACGCCAAGGTCGATGGTTGAGAGGCGAAGGTTGAGGGGCGGGGCTGCCTTTCCCATATGATCGCGCGAAGGAGAATCCCATGGCCGATCCCAAGACGCTGACCGACGCCGAATGGCGCGAACGGCTGAGCCCCGAACAGTATCACGTCCTGCGCCAAGCGGGTACGGAGCGTGCGTTCGCCGGGAAGTACGACAAGAACAAGGCCGCCGGCGCCTATCGCTGCGCGGGGTGCGGCGAGACCCTGTTCGAAAGCGATACCAAGTATGACAGCGGCTCCGGCTGGCCCAGTTTCACGGCGCCGGCGGCAAAAGGGGCGGTGGCCGAACACCGGGACGCAAGCCACGGGATGGTCCGGACCGAAGTGGTCTGCGCGACGTGCGAAGGGCACCTCGGCCACGTGTTCCCCGACGGGCCGCGCGACGCGGGCGGCTTGCGGTATTGCATCAATTCCGCCGCGCTCGATTTCGCGCCGCGTGAACGGGCGCCCGGCGCTGAGGAATAGCCGTTCACGCCGGGTTCCATCTCGCCTATGCACGCCGCAACGGATGGCGATGAAGGTGATGGATGGCGAAGCGCGGTAGCCGGCGCGCGGCCGCGGAAACGCAGCGCAGGCGGCAGACTTCGGGCAGGCGGGGGCAGGAACGCACCGGCTGGCGGCTGTGGCTGCGCCGGGCCGTCCTGTGGGGCGGCGCCCTTGCCTTGCTGGGTGCGCTGTTCCTCGGCCTCGCCGTGGCCTTCGCGGCGCGCTCCCTCCCCAGCTACGGCGCGCTGAAGGCCACCCAGCCGGGCCAGACCATCGTCGTCCGCGCGCGCGACGGCACCGCGATCGTGGAACTGGGCCCCAGCCCCGGCAAGTGGCTGGACAGCGAACAGATTCCCGAGGTGATGAAGGACGCGATGATCTCGGTAGAGGATCGCCGGTACTTTTCGCACCCCGGGGTCGATCCCATCGGGCTTGCCCGCGCGGTCTATGTCTGGGTGACGGGCGAACGGCGGCTACAGGCGACCAGCACGATCACGCAGCAGCTGGCGCGGAACCTGTTCCTCAATTCCAACCGCTCGCTCGACCGCAAGCTGCGCGAAGGCATCCTGGCGCTGGCGTTGGAGGCGAAGTTCTCCAAGCAGCAGATTCTCGAGCTCTATCTCAACAAGGTCTATTTCGGCGGCGGGGCGTACGGTATCGATTCCGCCAGCCGCAAGTTCTTCAGCCACGACGCGACGGAGCTGTCGACGGCAGAGGCCGCGATCATCGCCGGGTTGGTCAAGGCGCCCAGCCGGTTTTCGCCCACGGCCGATGTCGATGCCGCCGTGGACCGGGCCAACGTCGTGCTGGGCCTCATGCGCGAACAGGGCCGCATTTCGGCCAGCGAAGCCGCGGTCGATCCCAGCGCCGTGAAGCTGAAGAAAGACGTCAGCCAGAACTCCGTCCGTTATTTCACCGACTGGGCGCTGCCACAGCTCGAGATCCTGCTGCCCGAAACGTTCGAGCCGATCGAGGTCTGGACCACGCTCGATGTCGGCATGCAACAGGCCGCGGCCACGGCAATCAAGGGGAACGTGCCGCGCGGAGCGCAGGGTGCGCTCGTGAGCCTGGACCGCGACGGCGCGGTGCTGGCGATGGTGGGCGGCACCGATTACGTCGCGACGAACTACAATCGTGCCACGGATGCCTTGCGCCAGCCGGGGTCGGCGTGGAAGCTGTTCGTATTCCTGGCGGCGCTCGAGGCGGGTTATACTCCGGAAGACCGGGTCAAGGACGTGCCGGTGACGATCGACGGGTGGAGCCCGCGCAACAGCGGCGGCAGCTATGCCGGCGAAATCGACGTGCGGACCGCCTTCGCCTATTCCAAGAACACGGTCGCCGCGCAGCTCGGCAACGAAGTGGGCTTCGGCACCGTGGCGTCGATGGCGCGGCGGTTCGGGATCACCACGCCGATCTCCACCTACCCCGCTATGGTCCTGGGTTCGAGCGAGACGCGGGTGATCGACATGACCCGCGCGTTCGCGGCCGTATCAGCCGGCGGCAACAGCGTGGAACCGTACGGCATCGTCAAGGTGACGACGACAGCGGGCGATGTGCTGTACCAGCACGAAGGGCGCAATCCCACGCGCCTCGTCCCCGATTACGTCGCCGCCGGGATGACCGACCTGCTGCAGACGGCGGTGAGCACCGGGACCGGCCGGGCGGGCCAGATCAGTAGGCCGGTTGCCGGCAAGACCGGCACGACCAGTTCAAACAAGGATGGCTGGTTCCTGGGCTTCTCCAGCGGGATCACAACCGGTGTGTGGATGGGCCGCGACGATGCCAAGGCCGTGCCGGGCCTTCAGGGTGGCACTGCGCCCGCAAGGGCCTTTGCCGCCTACATGCGATATGCCGTGAAGGATCGCCCGGTGGAAGAATTCCAGACCGACCTCCAGCTCCCTGAATGGCAGCTCGAGCCGGACGACGAATATTACTACGGCGGCGATCCGGACGAATACTACTACGTCGACGAAAGCGGTAACCTGGTCGAACCGCAACGCCCCGGACCCGGGCAGAGCCCTCAGGATCCGTTCCCCGCGGATGGCGAACAACCCCCGGCTTATCCGGCGCCGCGCCAGCCGCAATACCCCGACGAAAGCGGGCAGGCCGCCAGCGACGATTTCCTGGACCGCGCGACCGGCGCCCGGCCGTCCCCAGCGCCCGTGCCTGCGCCCTCGCCCCGCACGCGCACGCTCACCCCGCCGCCCCAACCGCAGCAGACCGCCGCACCGCGGCCTTTCTGATGGCCTGAACGCAAAACGGCCCGCCGAGGCGTGAGAGCCGGGCGGGCCGTCTGCTGAAGTGTGCGTGGGATCAGCGCACGCGGATCGGCACGTATGTCAGCGGCCGTCCGCGCCGCTGGATGCGAAGCAGCACGCTAACCCGCTTCGCGGCCTTCGCCTCGGCCACGATGCGTTCCAGATCCGCCGGGGCGTTGACTGCCTTGTAGTTGGCGCTGACCACGATGTCGCCTGGCTGCAGGCCCTTCTGGCCCGCGTCCGACCCGTTGTCGACGCCGAGGATCACCAGGCCATCGGTATCGGCCGACACGCCGAGCTGCTGGGCGAAGCGCGGCGTCATCGGTGACACCCGCAGCCCCAGGCTCTGCGTCAGCGCGCTGTTTTCGCCCTCGGGACGCGCCACCGCGCCGTCGCCTTCGGCGCGATCGGCGTTGAACATCTGCGACTGGGCCAGTTCATCGTCGCTCGGGCGCTTGCCCACGGTGACGTTGACCACGCGGCGCTCGCCGTCGCGGTAAAGCTCCACGGGAATACGGGTGCCCGGCGCGATGTTGGCAACAATGAAGGACAGGGTCTGGTCGCTTGTCACGTCGCGGTTGTTGACCTTGGTCACCACGTCACCCGGTCGAATTCCCGCGCGGTCGGCGGCCTGCGCAGGCTCCACCGACTGCACGAACTCGCCGCGGTTCTGCGGCAGGTTGAGCGAATCGGCCAGGTCCCCCGTCACCGGCTGGATCTGGATGCCGAGATAGCCACGGGCGATCTCCTGCCCCTGGCGCAGTTTGTCCACGATCGGCGCGGCGATTTCCGCCGGAATGGCGAAGCCGATGCCAACGCTGCCGCCGCTGGGCGAGAAGATCGCATTGTTGATGCCGATCACGTTGCCCTGCATGTCGAACAGCGGGCCGCCGGAATTGCCGCGATTGATGCTGGCGTCGGTCTGGATGTACCGGTCGTACGCGCCCCCCGTCCCGGTGTTGCGATAGACCGCCGAGACGATTCCGCTGGTCACCGTCCCACCCAGTGCGAACGGGTTGCCGATCGCGATCACCCAATCGCCGACGCGCGCCTGGCGGGAATCACCGAACTTCACGAATGGGAGGGTCTTGGGCGCGTTGATCTTCAGCACCGCGAGGTCCGACGCGCTGTCGTTGCCGACCAGCTCCGCGGGATATTCGGTCCCGTCGGTCATGGTGACGGTGATTTCTTCAACCTCGCCCCGGCCCTGCGGCGCGATGACGTGGTTGTTGGTGACGACGTAGCCATCGGCCGAGATGATGAATCCGGAACCCAGGGACTGCGCCTCGCGCGTCTGCGGCTGGGCCTGGCCGCCTCCGCCGCGGTTGCCGAACAGCCCTTCGAACGGCGTGCCCGCGAACGGGTTCTGCTGCGCAGGGACCTGGATGCGCTGCCGGGTGGAGATGTTGACGACGGCCGGTTGCAGCTGTGCCGTCAGGTCCGCGAAGCTTTCCGGTGCGCCGGCGCGCGGCACCACGCGGGCCATCTGCCCTTCGTCGTTCTGCGCTACCTGCGCCCCGGCGGGGTTGCCGGTGATGAGGGAAATGGCGGCCCCGCCGATCAGAAGGGCCGAAGTCAAACCGTATGAATAGCGCACGCGCACCACCTTTGCTTCCTCTTGTCCGGGCGGCCACGGGGATGGTCCGCCTGTCGTCCCCGGGGCCATTTTCTCGCCCGCGGGGCTGAACCGTGTTTGAACGCCTACCGCTGTCCGCGGAACTGGCGCAGATATTCGTTGTCAGGCGACAGGATGATCGTGCTGGCGGACTTGGAGTCCGGCGCGAACGTCGTGTCGTAGCTCTGCATCGCGCGGTAGAAATCGTAGAATTCCGGGTCCTTGCCATAGGCCGCGGCATAGATCTTCGCCGCTTCCGCCTCCGCCTCGGCCCGGATGATCTGGGCGTTGCGCTGTCCCTGGGCGCGCAAGGTGGCCGCTTCCTGCGCGCGGGCCGTGCGCATCCGGTTGAACGCCGATTCAAGCGGCGTCCCGTCAGGCAGGTCGGCGCGCGCGATGCGCACGTCGATCACCTGCGCGCCGTACTTGCGCGCCTCGGCATCGAGCTTGGTGCGGATGTTGGCCATCGTCGTTCCGCGCTCAGCCGCGAGCAATGAGGCGAAGCTGCGCCGGCCCAGTTCCTGGCGCACGACGGACGACAGAATCTGCGCAAGCTGCGTCTCGACCCCCGCCAGCGTGCCGGCGGTCTCCACCATCGTCACCGGGTCGATGATGCGATAGCGGGCGTAGGCATCGACGTTGAGACGAAGCTGGTCGGTGGACAGTACCGTCTGCGGTTCCATGTCGACGGAGAGCACACGCTTGTCGATCCGCTCCACGCGCTCGTAGAACGGCACCCGGAACACGATCCCCGCGCCAGTCTCGCCATACGGGCGATCGGGCACATAGCGGTTGGCGACCCGGTCGGGCCGGCCGGCCTGGATGATGACCGCCTGTTCCGATTCCGGCACCACAACCAGGCTGGAGAGGAGGGCGACGATGGCAATGCCGACCGCGATCAGCGACGTCTTGTGGGTTTCCCAGAGCGCCTGCATCACTGCGCCTCCGCCGGGCGGGCGCGTTTCTGCACCTCGGGCAGGGGGAGGTAGGGCGTCACGCCCGGTGCCTCGATGATCGTCTTGTCGTTCTGGCGCAACACGCGCTCCATCGTTTCATAGTAGAGGCGCTGGCGGGTGACTTCGGGGGCGAGCCTGTATTCGGCGTAGATCTTGTCGAACGATGCCGCATCGCCCTGTGCCCGGGCGAGCACCTGCTGGGCGAACGCCTCTGCCTTGTTGATTTCCGCGTCAGCATCCTGCTGCGCGGCGGACACGTCCTTGAACGCTTCCTCCACCTCGGTCGGCGGGTCGGTCTTGCGGATCTGCACGCCCTGGATCGCGATGCCGGAACGATAGGCATCCAGGATGGCCTGCATCCGCGTGGTCACGTTCTGCTCGATAGCGGCACGGCCCGAGCCTGACAGCACGTCGTTGAGGTCTTTTTGCGCCACGGACGCGCGCATCGCGGCTTCTGCCACGTCGCGCACGGTCTGCTGGGGCTCGTCGAGCTGGAAGCGGAACTGCTTCAGGTCCTTGATGGACCAGCGGACAATGTAGCTGAGATCGACCAGGTTCTGGTCCCCGGTCAGCATCAGCTTCTGTGCGGACCCATCGGGAATCTGCTCCACGCGAAACTCGCTGACCTGCTCGATATCCACGTTTTGGATCGGCCAGGGCAGCGTGAGGTTGAGGCCCGGCGTCAGCGTGCGCGAGTACTTGCCGAAGGTGGTGACGATGCCTTCTTCCTTGGGGCCGACCTGGTGCACCATCGACAGCGCCAGCCAGATCGCCGCGATCCCGGCCACGGCATAGGGGAACCAGCTCCGCCCGCCGGGCGCATCGGGAAGGCGGAATCCTGGTCCGCCGCCGCCGGTGCGGCGCGGACCTTCGGGTCCGCGGTTGCGGAAGATATCCTCGATGCTGGCGGAACGGCGCGGCTCCTCCGCCGGTGGCAGCCACGGATTGCGCGGGCCTTTGGGCTTGTCGCCGGCCGGCTTGTCCTGGGAAGGCTTGTCGGCAGAAGATCCGCCGTCCGCGGGCTCGCTCGGCGGACGATCGCCCGTGCCGCCGCCGTTGGGCGGACCGTCGCCGGTGTTGCCGCCCTTGCTTCCACCCCACGGACTCTTGCCCGCGGCCATGCCCAGCAAGCGTCCCATCCCGTCATTGATGTTCATGTCCGTCTTTATAGGCGGCGATACCGGGAAAAACAGGGGTGGCCCCTTGGAATTTGGTGCTATCGGCCTGCCCATGGACGAACAGGCCCTGAAGGCACGCTTGCCGCAATCGCTGGCCGCGCGCACGCGCTCGTTGAAACAGAACGGCAGCGTGGTTACGGCAATCCTCGACGCTGCCGGCCTCGACGCCGGGGGGCGCGCGGCGCTGGAGCGCGAGGTGCACGGCGCGCTGTCGGGCGTGCCTGGGGTGTCGGAAGTGCGCGTGGCGCTGATGGCGGACCGTGCAGGGCCAGGTCCTGCTGCCAGACCCTCCGCCCTGCGCGACGGCGGTTCTGGCCCGATCATCGTGGCGGTTGGCTCCGGCAAGGGCGGGGTTGGCAAGTCCACCCTCACCGCAAATCTGGCGGTCGCGCTGGGACGGCTGGGCCGCAAGGTCGGGCTGGTCGACGCGGACGTCTATGGCCCCAGCCAGCCGACCCTGCTCGGCACCCTGGGCCAGCGGCCCGAGTCCGAAGCCGAAAAACTCGTGCCGATCGAAAGTCCGTACGGCGTGAAGATGCTGTCGATGGGACACCTCGTCGAACCCGGCAGGGCGCTGGCATGGCGCGGCCCGATGGCGAGCGGCGCGTTCGGCCAGCTCGTCGATGCGCATTGGGGCGACACCGAAATCGTCCTCCTCGATCTACCGCCCGGGACGGGGGACGTGCAGATCACGATGGTACAGAAATACCGCCCGGCAGGCGCAGTGATTGTCTCCACCCCGCAGGACCTGGCCCTTATCGATGCACGCCGTGCGGCGGAACTGTTCGCGCAAGGCAAGGTGCCCGTGATCGGGCTGGTCGAAAATATGGCGGGCTACATCTGCCCCCACTGCGGCGGGGAAAGCGATCCGTTCGGGCGCGGCGGCGCCGAGGCCGCGGCGGCGGAGGCGGGCTTCGCGTTCCTCGGCCGCATACCGCTCAGCCTGTCGGTGCGCGAGGCGAGCGACGCGGGCACGCCCCCTGCTGCGGGCGAGGGCCCTGACGCGGCACTGTTCATCGCGATCGCGCGGCAGGTGGCTGACTGGCTTGACGGGCGGGCTGGATAGCGATGGACGTCAGCCGCCGGGGACTTCTGGCCGGCGCTGCCATCGGCGGCGGACTGCTTGTCGCCTGGGGGCTGTGGCCGCGCGAATACGGCGTACCACTGACGCCCGGACGGGGCGAATGGGCTTATTCCGCCTGGCTCAAGCTCGGGCGTGACGGGGTGCTGACGGTCGCCGTCCCCCAGCTCGAGATGGGTCAGGGGGTCGCCACGCTGATCCCGCAGATCGTCGCGGCGGAGATGGGGGCGGACTGGCGGCAGGTGGCGGTGGAGCCGGCGCCGGTTTCGGGCGCCTATGCCAACCTGTCGCTGGCGGCGAAATGGGCGCCCCTGTGGATGCCCTTCGCACCTGCTCTGGCGGACGACCCGCGCAAGACGATCGCCCGGCGCTGGGCGGGGGAAAGCGGGTTCATGGCGACGGCCGAGGGAACCTCGCTCGCCGCATACGAGGCGCCGGCGCGCGATGCCGCGGCTGCGGCGCGGGCGATGCTGTGCATGGCCGCGGCCGACCGCTGGGGGGTATCGTGGGACGAATGCGCGGTGCGCGGGGGCGTGGTGTTCCATGCCGGCAAGCACCTGAGCTTCGCGGCCCTGGCGGAAGAGGCTGCCCGCCAGACGCCGCCCGATCGGCCGCCCCTGCTCCCTGCGCCCTATTCCGAACCCGCGGTGCCGGGCGGTGCGGAGGCGGAGGCGGAGGTGCCGTTTCGCCGGCTCGACCTGCCGGCCAAGGTTGACGGAAGCTTTCCGTTCGCGGCCGATATCCGCCTGCCCGGAATGCTCTACGCCGCCATCCGCCACGGCCCCATCGGCGACACGGAACTGCTCGGCTACGACGAGGCGGCGGGAAGCCGCGTGCGCGGCGTGCGCCACGTGGTCAAGGCACGCGGCTGGATCGCAGCGGTGGCGGACACCTGGTGGGCTGCCGAACGCGCGCTGGAGGAAATGGCCCCCGTCTGGCGCACAAGCGAGCGCGCGCGCAGCAGCACGATCGAGGAACGGCTCGATTCCGCGCTCCTGAAAGGGGAGGCGAGCCGCATCGTGACTCGCGGCGATGGCGACAGCGCGCTGGGCACGCCGGACGTCACGTACCGCTATGATATCGCGCCAGCCACGCATGCGACGCTGGAGACGGCCAGCGCGACCGCGCGCCTTGCGGACGGGCGGCTGGAGCTGTGGCTCGCCAGCCAGGCACCTGCGCAAGCGAAGGCGGCGGCCGGTAAGGCCGTCGGCCTCTCGGCGGACGATGTCGTCCTCTATCCCATGGCCGCGGGCGGCAGCTTCGACCGAAGGCTGGAGCATGACCACGCGATCGAGGCGGCGGTGATCGCGGCCGAGATTGGCGCACCGGTCCAGCTCACCTGGTCGCGGTGGCAGGAGATGGTCGCCGGGCGTCCGCGTGCGCCGCTCGCGTGCCTTGCCAGCGCATGGACCGCGCAGGAGGATGGCACGCCCGTGGGCCTGCGTCTGCGCGTCGCGATGCCTGCCACGGTCCGCGAATTCGGCGCGCGCCTGTTCGGGAACCGGACTGCGCTTGCGGCGCGAAGGGTGTATGCGGGCGAGGGCCCCGACCCCCTGGCCTTCGAAGGCGCGACGACGCCCTATGCCATCGCCAATGTGGCGATCGATCACGTGCCGGTCGATGTCGGCCTTCCCACCGGGCGGATGCGGGGCAACGCCCCCGCCTACCTCGCCTTCGTGGTGGAAAGCTTCATCGACGAGCTGGCGGCGCGCGTAGGCCGGGAACCGCTGTCATTCCGCATGGCGCTGCTGGGCGCCGATCCGCGCCTTGCCGAATGTCTCCAGCGGGCAGCCCGGCTGGCCCAGTGGGACGGCGGCGCGTCGCAGAGCGGCAACGGCATTGCCTGCTGGCGCATCGGCGACCCGGCGGGCGGGGGGCCAGTGGCGCGGATCGCCTGTGTCGCGACCGCGCGTCCGGGGGAAGGCGGGGTGCGCGTGCAACGGCTGGCTGCGGCGGTGGATCTGGGGCGCATCGTCAACCGTGATATCGCCCGCCAGCAGGTGGAAGGCGGGCTGATTTTCGGCACGAGCCTGGCGACCGGGTCGGCCCTGCGGTACGAAGCGGGCCTGCCCACCGTCAGCAGCTTCGCCGGTCTCGGCTTGCCGACCCTGGCCGACAGCCCGGAGATTTCGATCGAGCTGATTTCAGGAGCCGGCGATCCGGCCGATCCGGGGGAAATCGGCGTGGCCGTCGCGGCCCCGGCGATCGCCAACGCGCTTCATTCGGCGACCGGGCTCCGCCTGCGGCGCCTCCCCTTGCTGTCGGAGGGCCTGTGACCCGTATTCCATCATCGTTGCCCGCCGATCACCCACGGGTGAGTTCGGGCAAGGTCGGCGTGCTGCTGGTCAACCTGGGCACGCCGGATGCGCCCGATGCGCGTTCGGTAAGGCGCTACCTCAAGGAATTTCTCTCCGACCGCCGCGTGGTCGAGATCCCGGCGCTGGCGTGGCAGCCGATCCTGCGCGGCGTCATCCTCAATACCAGACCGAAGCGAAGCGCTCGCGCCTACGCCGAAGTGTGGACCGACGCCGGATCGCCACTCGCCGCCATCACCGCGGCACAGACGGCGGCGCTGCAGGAGCGGTTGGGCGCCGGTGTCCAGGTGGCTTACGCCATGCGCTATGGCCGGCCGGCGATCGGCGCCGCGTTGCAGGCGCTGATGGACGACGGATGCGAACGGATCCTGCTGGCGCCGCTCTATCCACAATACTCTGCCGCGACGACCGCGACAGTTGTGGACAAGGCTGCGGACACGCTGCGGACAATGCGTTGGCAGCCCGCCATGCGCACGCTTCCACCCTACCATGACGACCCCGTGTACATCGATGCGCTCGCCGCGGATATCGGCGCGCAGATCGACGCGCTCGACTTCGCGCCCGAAGTCCTGGTGCTCAGCTTTCACGGGATGCCCGAGCGCACGCTGCTCCTGGGCGATCCATACCACTGCCACTGCCGTAAGACCGCCCGTCTGCTCGAAGCCGCGCTGCGCCGGCCGGACCTGCGGATCGAGACCGCCTTCCAGAGCCGCTTCGGCCGCGCGAAATGGCTGGAGCCGGCCACGGAGACGCTGCTGGCGGAGGAGGCCCGCAACGGCACGCGCCGCCTCGCGATCGCTGCGCCGGGCTTCGCAGCCGACTGTCTGGAGACGCTGGAGGAACTCGGAATTCGCGGGCGCGCGCAGTTCGAAGGGGCGGGCGGCGAACGCTTCGCCGCGCTTGCCTGTCTCAATGCCGGCGCGCCGGGCATGGACATGTTGGAAACGATCGTCCGCCGTGAACTGGCCGGCTGGGTCTAGCCAAGCGCGCCTAACATAACTTACACTGCGGTAAGTTGTCAGGAGAGACCCATGGCCTCTATCGCAGAGCCCGTTATCCAAGCGAACCAGGCGCGAGAGGCCGCGCCCGCGCATTGGCGGACGGGGCATCCGTCCACCGAGGACCTGGCCCATATCCCCGGAGAGAGAGGCCTGCCGCTGGTCGGCAACACGTTGCGCCTGCTGGCCGACCCGCATGCTTTCGCCCGGCGCATGACCCGCACGTATGGCCGGGTGTACAAGAACTGGGCGTTCGGCGGCTGGCACGTTGCGTTGGTGGGCGCGGACGCGAACGAGCTGATCCTGATGGACCGGGACAAGAACTTCAGCTCCGAACAGGGCTGGGGCCCCACGCTCGACAAGTTATTCCCGCGCGGGCTGATGCTGATGGATTTCGACCATCATCGGGTGGATCGCCGCGCGTTGTCCATCGCGTTCAAGCCGGAACCCATGCGTCACTACGCCGCCGCGCTCGACCGCGGCATAGCCGCCGAAGTTGCTGGCTGGGCGGGGCCAATGAAGTTCTATCCCGCGATCAAGCAGCTGACGCTCGATCTCGCTGCCGAAAGCTTCCTTGGCGGCGGGCTCGGTCCCGATTCACCGCGGATCAACCAGGCGTTCGTGGACATGGTGCAGGCCTCCGTCGCGCCGATCCGCAAGCCGCTGCCGTTCACCCAGATGAAGCGCGGGGTGGATGGGCGCGCCTACCTCGTCGACGTGTTCACCCGCGAAACGCTGCGCCGCCGCGCAGGCGAAGGGTTGGGGCAGGACATGTTCAGCCAGTTCGCCACCGCCACGCGCGAAGACGGCGCGCTGCTGGCGGTGGACCAGGTGGTCGATCACATGAACTTCCTGATGATGGCGGCGCACGATACCATCACCTCCAGCGCAACCAGCCTCGTCTGGCTGCTGGCGCAGAATCCCGGCTGGCAGGAACGGTTGCGGCAGGAAATCGTCGCGGTGACAGGCGGCCACGATGCGCAAGGCAAGCCGCGCGGCCTGACCTACGACGATCTCGGCAAGCTCGATCTCACGGAAATGGCGTTCAAGGAAGCGCTGCGGCTGATCCCGCCGGTCCCCAGCTTGCCGCGCCGGGCGCTGCGCAGCTTCGAATTCGGCGGATACCGCATCCCCGGCGGCACGGAAGTGGGCTTCAACGTCTATTTGACGCACCGGATGGAGGAGCACTGGGACGATCCGGAAACCTTCGATCCCATGCGCTTTACGCCAGACAAGGTGAAGACCCGCCACAAATACGCCTGGCTGCCGTTCGGCGGCGGCGCGCATATGTGCCTGGGCCTGCACTTTGCCTACATGCAGGTGAAGATTCTGATGGCGCAGATCCTGCAGCGCTACACGATCGAGATCGCCGACGGGTATGTGCCGGCGTGGCAGCCGTGGCCGATCCCCAAGCCGAAGGACGGCCTGCAGGTGACGTTCAAGCCGCTCTAGAAATCGATCGCGATGCCGTTCTTCACCCAGTCGCCGTAGCGGGTGGGGCTGAGCTTTTCGTCCACCGGCGCCGCGCGCGGGGTGGGCGGCGGATCGTTGGACCAATGCGCCGGCTTCACGAATTGTCCGGGCCGTCGGGTCGCGCGCTGGGTCATGCGCGCAAGATGGGCGCGCTGGCGCCGGGATGCAATCGCCTCTAGGGCGCGGACATGGCCGGTACTCGCACGAAAGTTCAGGGGCTGCCCGCGCGCACCGCGGCGCTGCGCATGCTCGACGCGGTGCTGCGCCGGGGCGAGACGCTGGACATAGCGGAGCGCGCCTATGCCAAGGGGCTGACGCCGTCCGACCGGCTGCTCGCCCGGGCCATTGCGGGAGAGACCCTGCGCTGGCTGATCGACCTCGACGCGTTGATCGATTCCGCTACGCGCGAGGTGCTGCCCTCCGACGCGAAGCCGCGCATGGTTTTGCGGATGATGCTGGCACAGGTGTTGCGGCTGGACACGCCCCCTCACGCCGTGATTGCCACCGGGCTGGAATTGCTCACCGGCGGGCCCCGACGCCTGGCGCACGGGGTATTTTCCGCGCTGACCAGGGCTGAAGGCACGCTGCCGCCGACGCCAACCTTGCCCGCCGACGTCGCGGCCCGATGGGGGGACCGCGCCGGGCCGATCGCCGCCGCGCTGGCCCTTCCGCCGCCGCTCGACCTCGCGCTGAAGGACTGGGGCGAGACGGAGCAGTGGGCCGAAACCTTGGAAGGCATATCGCTCGCCCCCGGCCACGTCCGCCTGCCGCGCGGCACGGCGGTGGAGCGACTCCCCGGCTTTGCCGAAGGCGCATGGTGGGTGCAGGATATCGCCGCCACCTTGCCGGGCCGCCTGCTCGGCGCGGGAGACGGCCGCCGCGTTCTCGATCTCTGCGCTGCGCCGGGTGGCAAGACGCTCCAGCTCGCCGCAGCCGGATGGCAGGTGACGGCGCTCGACAAGAGCGCGAAGCGTCTCGACCGACTGGTCGAAAACCTCGACCGCACGGGTCTGGCTGCCGAAGTCGTCGCCGCCGATGCCCTCACGTGGGAACCGGCCCGGCCGTACGACGCCATCCTGCTCGATGCGCCGTGCACCGCCACCGGCACCTGCCGTCGCCATCCCGATGTGCTGCACCGGATCGCGTCGCGCCACATCGCGGAGATGGCCGGGCTCCAATCGGCCATGCTCGCCCGTGCGGCCGGCTGGCTCGCGCCCGGCGGAACGCTGGTCTATGCCACTTGTTCGCTCGAGCCGAAGGAGGGCGAGGCGCAGGCTGGCGCAGTCGCGCTGACGCCGCATCCGATCGCAACGGGAGAGCTCCCGGCCCCGCTCGCGCCGACCGCCGAGGGGTGGCTGCGGACCGATCCCGCCATGCTGGCGGATGTTGGCGGGATGGACGGTTTCTTCGCCGCGCGCTGGCGACGGCGCGCGCCGAACTGAACGGGCGTCAGGCGAATCAGGCGGTCTTTACCTTGTCCTGGAAGCTCTTCCGAAGCTTCATCAGCTTGGGGGGAATGACCGCAAGGCAGTATCGATTGCGCTGACCTTCGCCTTCCCAGTACTCCTGGTGATAATCCTCCGCCGGGTACCACGCGCTCGCCTTTTCGATGGTGGTCACCGCATTGGCATGGTGTTCGGCGTTCCAGCGATCGATTGCCGCCTCGGCCTCGGCGCGCTGGCGATCGTCGAGGGGGAAGATGGCGCTGCGGTACTGGGTGCCCACGTCGTCGCCCTGGCGGTTGAGCTGGGTCGGATCGTGAGTACCCAGGAACACGTCGAAAATTTCGGGGAGGGTGATGACGTCGGGGTCAAAGGTCACGCGGATCGCTTCGGCATGACCGGTATCGCCGCCGCATACCTGCTTGTATGTCGGGTCCGGAACGGTGCCGCCGATATAGCCGCTTTCTACCTCGCTCACGCCGACCACGTCGCGAAATACCGCTTCGGTGCACCAGAAGCACCCGCCGGCGATGATTGCCTGTTCGCTCATCTATTCGAACTCCTTCGCGCGAGAGATAGGATTGCGGGCCACGCTTGTCATCGGCGGCAAGCCGGCTACGCTCATCGAAATCGCCGACCAAGAGAGAGGAATGCTTCATGCGGATCGCGACTGCCGCCGCCGCCACTGCCATCCTGGGCGCCGCGCTTGCCACGGGAATACTCACGGCCGCGCCCGCCATAGCCGGCTATCAGGCACCGGCCGCCGCATCGTCCGGTTCGATTGCCATCGACCCGGCGCTCGCAGCAGCCGTGGCCGATCCTCGCCGCGACGCCGACCGTGCGCGCGACAGGTGGCGCCGGCCGGCTGAAACCCTGTCCTTCTTCCAGGTCGCGCCGGACATGAAAGTGGGCGAATACGCGCCGGGCGGGGAGTGGTATTCGCGCCTTCTCGGCCTTTACCTCGGGCCGAAAGGCCGCCTGGTGGGGCTCTATTTCGATCCGACCTCCGGCGCGTTCAACGAGAAAGCGCAAGCGGGCATTCGCGATGGCGCGGCGAAATATCCGGCCGATATCGCGGAATGGTCCGGGATCCCGGCCGAACGGTTTTCCGCCATGACGCTGGAAGCGCTTCCGGACGCCGAGAAGGGCACTTTCGACCGCATCCTGGTCATGCGGATGTTGCACAACCTCAGCCGCTGGAACATCGCCGACCGCGAGATCAAGGCGATGCGCGAACTGCTGAAGCCCGATGGCATGATCGGGATCGAGCAGCACCGCGCCCGCGCGGATGCCCCATACGCCTACGCCGACGGAAGCAAGGGATACCTGCGCGAGGCGGATGTCATCAAGTTCATGGAAATCAACGGTTTCGATTTCGTCGGCCGTGCGGACTACAACGCCAACCCCGCCGATCCCGCCAATCATGCCCAAGGTGTGTGGGAAATGGCGCCCACCCTTTCCACCAAGCGTGAAGATCTCAAGGCACTGGGCGAGAGCGACCGGATGACCCTGCTGTTCCGCAAGCGCGCTTGACCGAATGCACTCCGGCACACATCATGTAACAAGGTATCATTCGTTGTCGGAGTCGCCCTGTGTCTATTCGGAACCTTCTGCTGCCCGCCGCGGCCCTTGTCGGCGGATGCGCCGGCCAGCCCGACGATCCCCGCGGCGTCTCGCGGGACGAAACGCTGCTGTCCGTCAGTGCATCCGGCCGCGCGGAGTCCCGTCCTGACAGGGCGGAGTTCCAGGCCGGCGTCGAAACCTGGGCCGGCAGCGCGCGTGAAGCGGCCGCCGCCAATGGCCGCCGGATTGCCGAAGTCGTCGCGGCCCTGCGCGCCCTCGGCGTGGCGGCTGACGACATCCAGACCCGCGCGGTCAACGTCAGCCGCATCGACTACGGCGACCGGCGCGGACAATTCCAGGCCGCCAACGTGGTCAACGTGACGCTGCGCAATCCGGCGCGCGCCAGCGCCGCCGTCAGCGCCGTGACGGAAGCCGGTGCGAATATCGTCGCCGGGCCCAATCTCTCCATGTCCGATCCGGAATCGACCGCGAACCTCGCCTATGCCGATGCGTACAAGGCCGCGCGCAAGCGGGCGGAGGCTTATGCCGCCGCCGCCGACATGGAAGTGGTGCGGGTTCTTTACATCCGCGATGCGGGCGGCAGCCAGGGCAACACCTATTTTCGGGCGGCCGAAGCCACCACGATCGATGCCGCAGCGGCGCGGCCGGAACAGGGCCCGGTGCCCGTGGCGCCTCCTCCGCCGCCCGTGAACGCCGGTTCGGGCATGATGATCGGCACCACCGCCTCCAACGTGTTCATTCAGGTGGACTTCGCCCTGCGGGCGAAATAACCCCGCGCCCATGGCCACCCGTTCGCGAACCGTCACCGTCGCCGCGTTGCAGCTCGATCTTTCATCGGTCGACGAACAGGCCAACATCGCGGCCGTGTCTGCACTGGTAGAGGACGCGGCCGGGCGCGGGGCCGAAATCGTGCTTCCGCCCGAGCTTTTCTCCGGCCCCTACTTCTGCAAGCTGGAGGACGAAGCCCTGTTCGCGCTGGCCCGCCCGACGGCTGAGCATCCGTCGGTGCAGGCGATGCAGGCGCTCGCCGCCCGCCTGAAGGTGGCCATCCCCACCAGCTACTTCGAACGCGACGGCCACCACTATTACAACACCCTGGCCATGATCGATGCGAGCGGCGAGATCGCTGGCACCTATCGCAAGAGCCATATCCCCGATGGCCCGGGTTACGAGGAAAAGTACTATTTCCGCCCCGGTAACGACGGGTTCAAGGTATGGCAGGTGCCGCTCCGATCGGGCGGGTTCACGCGCATCGGCGTGGGTATCTGCTGGGACCAGTGGTACCCTGAATGCGCGCGCGTCATGGCGCTGCTGGGTGCAGAGCTCCTGTTCTACCCGACCGCCATCGGCTCCGAGCCGTATGACGCCGACCTCGACACCAGCCGCATGTGGCGCCGCGCGATGCTGGGGCACGCAGTGTCGAACTGCATGCCGGTCATCAGCGCCAACCGGATCGGCAGCGAGATCGAGCACGGCGGCGATGCGCAGCGGTTCTACGGACACAGCTTCATCACAGACGAATGGGGCGATTTCCTGGCCGAATACGGCGCGGCGGAAAGTGGCGCGCTGGTGGCGACGATCGACCTCGACCGGGCCGCGAAGCATCGGGCGGGCATGGGATTCTTCCGCGACCGCCGTCCTCAGCTCTACGGCCGGATCTGCGAGGACATCTGACCCACGCCTACCTGGTCGCGCTGGGTTCCAACATGCGGCACCCCCGGTTCGGACCGCCGCGCGCGGTGATCGCCGCTGCCTGCCATGCGCTGGAGCGCGACGGGGTGACGGTGGCCGCCCGCTCCCCGATCGTCGACAGCGACCCGCTCGGCCCGTCCCGCCGCCGATATGCCAATGCCGTGGCCGTGGTACGAAGCGCGCTCGATCCCGAGGCCATGCTCGGCCGGCTGCAACAAGTCGAAAGCGCATTCGGGCGCATCCGCCGCGGCCGGCGGTGGGGCGCCCGGGTGCTCGACCTGGACCTCGTGCTGTGGTCGGGCGGGCCGTGGGCCAGCTGGCAACTGACGCTGCCGCACCCCCATTTTCGCACCCGCCCCTTCGTCCTCGCCCCCGCGGTGACGGTCGCGCCGGACTGGCGAGACCCGATGACCGGACTGTCGGTGCGCCAACTCCATGTCCGTCTCGCCCGAAGGACAGCGCACAGCGCTTGACCCGCGCCGACCCGCTGCCCTAGGGCCGCCCGTGGTCGGGCCCTTAGCTCAGTCGGTAGAGCAACTGACTTTTAATCAGTAGGTCGCTGGTTCGAACCCAGCAGGGCTCACCACGTTTTTCAAGGGCTTATCCGGGTAGATGCGCGCGGTCAAACTCCTAGGTAGCGCATAGGTATCAGACTGAGAAGGGTAACACCTATTTGAGACAGCTGATCTATCGATAGTTCAAATACTGCCCACGCTGCTCCGCCAGAATTTTCGGCGTTTTCTGAGGAAGGAGATGGCTGCAAGCTCTTCGGCCGGTCGCCATCAGCCGGCGCACTCGGCCTCCAAGCAGTCGGGGGGAGTGTTCGGTGGCTCCCCAAAAAGTAGCTGGGCAAGGTGATCAGGGGTTGGTTGGGGTGGCTCTACCTCTCTGCCCGCAGCGCAATCCAGATTCCAGATGGCCTTCAGGTCTTCCAACCAGCCTCCACAGAGAGAGTAGAAAAAACTCGCGTCATCCTCAGTCGCATCACTGTAGGTGTGAGATGCCGCGTTCTTGAAACGATCAACCAACTTCTGGTGCAGCGGTACAACTTTCGTCGGATCGAGGAGCGACGGAAGAGCCTCTTTCTTTGTCCAGGTATCCGCGAGAATAGCCGGCACGATAACCAGCAGGTGGCTCATCGCTATGCGTTGCCCTGGCGCAGGGCTCTCGAAGGGCTCTTTTCGGCCGAAGAAAGGCTGAAAGTCGACGGCGGGAAGGCGCTCTGGTGCCGAACGGATGTCTATGCCAAGAGAATAGGCGAGTGCTTGCAGGATGGACTCCGGGATCACTGCTGCATCTCGAATCCGTTGCGCGGGAGAGTCGCTCGACGCACACTTGCTCAGGAAAGTTGAGATCATGAACACGAACAATCTCTGCACCTCCTGATCGGCCGCGTTCCGCAGTAGAACGTCAAGGCGAACGTGAGGGCTAACGCTTGGGTCGACGGAGCGCCGCACTCGCGAAGACCAATCAACTAGCGTCAGAATCCAGTCCGAATGTGGGCTCACTAAGGGATCGTCTAAATCCAACGAGCTTCCGATTTGCTGAAGGGAAGGCCAGTCGATGCCCAGTAGCCCCGGCTTCTTGGCGGCGTGGACCGCCCTAAGCATCATCACGAACTTGGCGAAGACCTCAAGATGAGGTGTTCTATGATCGAGGAGAGAGACCATCTCCGCAGCGCCTGCGTAGTTCTTCACATTTAGCTGCTCGAGAACCTGGTCGTAGCGGCGCCAAGTGCCACCGCGACCCCGTAGAAGTAGGCGGCTTAGCACGGGCGAAGCTGCAACTAAGCGGGAGCCGGCTGTTCTTCGAACGAGGAAGGGCGCTCCCTCTGAACTTTCAAGATAGTCTTCTTGGCTGGGCTGAACCTGCCCAGTCGCTAGGCGCACTCGCAATTCGTCCCGTTCTGGAAGCTCCGGATCAATCGCATTGTCGAAGAAGCTCTCAAGCCGGTCTCCCAGCAGGGCCGCAGCTCGTTCGACAACGCCATTCAAACCTGCTGAACCGCAGGCTATCAGGGCCTTATTAACCTCGTCGGGGCCTCCAGCGTAACTGTATAGTCGATGCGCATCTGGATTGCTGAGACCGGCGAGTTTGGCGGCATGAACGAAATCCTCCCGACTCATCGGAGTTAAGCCGACTTCATCATGATTATCGCCGTATGCTGAGTTTACGAAAGGATAGTGACCAGCCTGGCTAAGCTTCCTCCGCAGCGCTTGGTAACGCATTGGTGACAAAGCCAAGGTGGTGAGAAGGCCGTCGTTCTCTAGTGTTCGCATTGTTGAAAGAACAGACAAAAGATGATCGTCAGCAATGCGCGCAAAGGCATGAAATCGGTTGATGATTATCACCGGATGAAGACCGCAGTCATTCGCGTTCTCGACCAGTTCAGCCAACTGATCAGCGGGATAATGCTCGTCCACTCCATTGCTCACGTCGGCGTTGATCGCGTTTAGCTGCTTTCCGACGCGGTGAACGAAGTGATGGCTGGAACTAACATTATCGACCGCAAGGGAAATGAAGGCAGGGCGTTTGTTGTGCCCCTCAAGCGGAGGTTGCATGTTATCAGCGCACCAACGCTTCACGTCGGCCGCCGCGCCGTCCATGTCGCAACCTGCAGGTACGATGAGAATGAAGGATCGACCGGGTTGCACCGACCAGGTTGTCGTTGCCCTGTCGGCAAACCAGCTGATGTCCGACCTCAAGCGGCTGCTCTCTGGTGCCGCAGATTATAATTTTGGCGGTGGCGAGGCGCGCGAAAGCCTTCAGCGAAGATGGGGACTTTGAACCGATACATGGCAGAGCGCGGCATTTCGAGGATGTTCAGATCGACGAGGTTTATCAATCGCTGCTTCCAAGCATCTGGGTCGTCGAGTTCTAGTAGAGATTGATCGATTATGAAGTGTTGCTGGGCTTCGTCTGCGACTAAGGAGCTTGCATTCGCGACCCGCCAAAGCAGTAGCCAAAGGAGGTCCTGCTCCCGCTCCCCCTGAAGACCAAGCATGTGCTCGACGGGCTCAAGCACATTATAGGCCTTGAATGGCAGTTCTGAGACTCGATCGGCTATGATCGCGGCAATGCCCCGGCGCACATCAGACCGAGTGACTGGCCCCGTTCGGACTAGCGCTGTCGTAGCAGCGCCGGCTTGCCACAGAAACTGCGGCATACCGGCGCACATCTGGATCGCGTAGCGGATAGCCTCATGATCGAAGCGCACGTAAGGCTCAACTTGGCTCGGAGCAACCATTCGGCGCGCAAGATCATAATCGAACAGTCCCCCGAGCTCGATCTGGCGCGAGCTGCCGAAAAACGCGTTCTTATATGACTTCGCGAATTCCGCGATGTGGTTGCTTCCTGACAACAGTATGCCGACAGCAGGCGATGATTGAGAGACTTCCCGCAAGCTTTGTAGGAACTGCTCAAGCTCCAATCGCTTAGCCCCACCTGCGCGGTACGGAAGCACCAGGGTCTCGGCTTCGTCTATCAAGAAGACGACCCGGCTGACACCGCCGAGCCATTCCACCAGATGCTCGCCCAGCAGTATCAAACTGTCGGACAGGCTTTCGGGGTCGCGAAGGTCTGATAGGGCGTGGCGTACCGCACCTTTCTCGTTGCCGAGAGAGTGCTGAAGTTTTTCGCCGACGAAACGATTGTGATCAGACTGGCCGAACCGGTGTTTCCCCAAAGCATGCAGTATGGTCGAGAATATCGTGCTCCCCACGTCGCGTTGCGGATCCATCAAAGCAGCACGTTTTTCAGCAATTGACAGATAGACGGTCACAGCTCCGTTGGGCGTGGGACGCCTGTTCTTCTCGTGGAAGGCATAGAGCAACGAGGTCTTGCCGATGCGGCGCATACCAGTGAGCAGGACCGGGCTCGGCCGACGGGCAGTGACAAGAGCCTCGTTCAGCTGCTCCAGCTCGTCAAATCGGCCAATGAACGCCTCGTCCTGCGCAGGCGTGCTCTCCACTCCTGGATAGGTCTCGATGAGCGTTTCATTGTCAATCCGGCGCAGCCCGGTGGCTTCTCGATCTGCCCGCACGAGCGAGCACAGAACATCGCGATTGACCAGGTCGCCTGTGAGCAAACGTGCGCTTGCACGTAGGCGGAAACTCTCCTTGCCTAGCTCGCCAGCACCCCAAGTTTCGCCGAACGAGATAGTCAGCGGCCATTCGGTAGACATGTAGATTGGCTGTTCGGTTGCAGTGTACCGGCGCGAGCCGTCGGTGAAGCTTACATCATCTTCAGGAAAGAGGCTGAACTCCAATCGCTCCGGCACCATGCCCTGAGGCTGGACAGAGACGGCAATTGTGACTTCGCATGCACGCCGCTGGTTGAACCGGAGGACGATGTCCTTCTCGGCCTCCACGATGAGGTCGATATCCAATGCAGTCCCTGCGCTCGGCAGTGACTTCACAAAGGTTCGAAAAGGAAGCGTTCGGGCAGAGGCGGCTACCTGCTCTGCCACGGCTTGAGACATCGGGATCAAATCGGGGCGAGTAGCCGCGACGGCTCGCAGGTCGAGCAGCTGACCCAAGCGCGATCTGATGCCGGGATCGTGCCGCTGCGCAAGGGCGAGGATGTGCTCGTCGAGGCGTCTGTCGTGCAGAAAAGACAGGAAGGCTGCACGAGCCTGGCCGGGATCAGCCGTTTTGGTTGGCGCGTCCCAGATGAGCTCAATAATCTCACGCCCCAGTGCACCTGTGCTAAGCTGCTCAAGGACCTTAGTCGCTTGTGTCCCTCCTTCGAGAACACTGAGCAAGTCGCCACGTCGCGTGAAGAGAGGCGCCCAGCTTCCGTCGAGCGCCGGCCGCGGAAGTTGGGCAGCCGGGCCCTGTTCTTGCGCTAGGGCGGCTGCGAGAAGGTTTGCAGCAACCGCCTGCTGACGTTTGAGCGGCATGATCCGGCTGACCACTTGGCCACCCGCACTTAGGCTGCGCGCCGCCCCCACCAGACCTCCAGCAATCGCGGAAACATCCCCCTTCTCGAGGGCCAGCATCGTGTCCGCGAAGTCCCCAAGATCATCCAGTCGACGTGCCTCGTCCTGATTGGCTTGGCTGCGCAAGGATCTAGAAGCTTCGGCGAGAGCAGCCCAATCTTCGGATTCGACGAATTCGCTGAGTTCGGCACTTTGCGTCGCCTTTGGGGAAGCCGGCGCGACAGAGGCTGGCGATATCTCGCCCGGCTCTTCATCAGAGCTAAGTTCCTCTAGCTCGCCCATGGCAACAAGGGCGCTCAAAGAGCTAACGGGATCAGACGGCTGCTCGATGCAGTCGACAGCTTCCAACACATGTTCCAGAAGATCGTCAACGCTACCGCCTTCGCCAACGGCACGAAGAGCTGTCGATTGATCGACGACAAAGCGCTGAAACCAACGCACGATCTCAGCCAATGCGCGTCGAGCCTTAGGTTCGAAAGCAGGGGAAGTCTGAACCCACGTCCTCAGTTTTTCTGCCGCCGCTTCCAGCAGGTCCGAAAACTCCTTCGCTCGGGCGGCTGGAAGCCAAAGATCGGGGTTTTCTGACTGCGCAAAGAAGCTTCGCACGTCCTCGATCATGGCCACATCTGAAGGCGCGTCATCGAGCGCTCGCTGAACGAGGCGCAAGTGAGTTCGCTCGTCCACCCGCTGGTGGAGTTCCGTGCGCCATCGAGTTTTGAGATCTTCTGTGGTCCAGTCGGGGCTCACCCCTTGCACACCAGCTTTCAAAAGGAGCCGGAGAACTTCGGCGGCCTCTCCGCTGAAAGCAGGCTGAGGCTCTGGCACCGCAGCGTCCTCTGCTTCTTCGACGTCCAGCTCGAGCAGCTCTAGACACGTGCGAGCTTCGGTGAGGTTCACATGATCAAGGGCAGCCAAGATTTCCTGCCAAACCGGGGACGCCTCAACCGCCGCCTGTCCATATCTTGCCTTCAGGTCGTCCAGCTGCTGCCGCAGAGGGGCTATGGCAGAAGCGGCCGAAGAAGAGGCCTTCTCTTTGAGCAGACGACGCTCCTCATCCGTAAGAGGAGCGTCGTCGATCAGCGAGAGCGCGGCTTGAAACAGTTCCCGGGATAGCAATTCTTCAACGATATCCCTTGGTTCGAGCGTTTCTTCGGCGGCCCACAAGCGAAGGCCCAGTGCACATACCTCAAGGCGGGTGAGAGGTTCATTGATATAGAACTCGGGGAGGAAAAGTGACGATTCTTGCGCGCGCAAACTGTCGGCCGCGGTCCATTCCTGTCGCGCGAGGGGCGTAGCCACGCCGACTAATGTTGGTTGGATGTGACCCGCACCGTCACCGAAAAGAGCGGCGCGTATCTCCGCCTCAAGCCAAGACTTGCTGCCAATCTCACCCCCTTCAGTGGCCAGTGCAGCCACATGATCTGCGAGCTCTTGCCGGAACTCTCTGCGACGCCCCTTTGTCTCTGGCCGCGCTGCTGCATCGTAGGCCTGCACCAGGTTCTCGCCGACACGGAGGTATCGCTCAAGGTACGCTTCATGCCGCTTCTCAATTCGGGTGAGCTTTGGAGAAGCGTCCTTCACAGCCTCGACCGCGAAGCTCACGGCATCCTCGATGTTGAAGGTGCGGGTGAACTTTCCCGCCTGCGCAGGAATAACAGCCCCGGCTCGAACAAGCGGCGCGAAGAACTGCTCGCGAGCCACCTCCTTTAACTGCAAATATAGGTTCGACGGAATGAAACTTTGAGCAGCGAACGCGAGCAACGATTGCTCTGCATGATCGTCGAGCGGCTCCAAGGGACAAGCGAGACGTTTTAGTTCGTTACCTGCGCCAACTAGATCAAGATGCTTCACAATAGCACCCACTAGGTTGCTGCTAGGGGTGCCCACGAGCTCTGCGTCACACAGGCGGCTTGTCGGGTCTGTGATTGCTGCCAATGGTCCGAATTCCAGCAGGTCGCGGAACCGTTCTACGGCTATGATCCGCTGCAGCACCGGGTGTCGGTCGAATGCGGCCGAAGCTGGATCGAAATAGACCATTGTGTTGCGACGGGACTGGAAATTCGTTTCACCAGTCAATGCCCGTTGACAGAAATCGGCGAAGCTTTCGCCTTTATCGATCCCTAATCGAAACAGTAGGCTCCGCTGGATGGGCCATTTGTCAGACGTCGTTTCGCGTGCGAGGCACTCAACCTCTGCACTGTCCAAATTCGCAAGCCACTCGACGACCTGAGGGAGCTTCGCCTCCCTCAGGTAAGCTTTTGCCTCCTGCACGAACGCTGCCTCCGCACTAGCTCGAGCGGCTAGTTGTGTTCGGAAAGCTGAAAACCATCGGCAGGCATCAACAAGGTCAGTGAAGTGCCGCGCCCTTTCGACACGGGCAGATAAAGCGTAACGCGCCTCCGGCGTTATCTCGCCTGAGATCAGCTGCTCAGCGGTGTCGACTTGATTGGCGATTTCGCAGAGGGAATGAATATCTGCTCCATCGAAGAAGGCAGTAATCCACTGCTGCGCCGGCACATGAGCCAAGGCAAGCAAGCTCTCGACGCGGTTCAACAATTCTTCGCGCACCGCGTCGCACATCGCATTTTTCTGCCGGTGAGTATCACGGACGTTCGTCACCAGCTTGACGACGTTATTGTAGTCGTCGTCCTCCAGATGGGTTAGATTGCTAATGGAGAGCAGGGGGTCCACTTTAGAGAAAGCTGACTCTGCTTCGGCCGCATCGGCCGCTAACTTCCGCAGGGGCGCGAGCGCCTCCTGTACCTCCTTCCTCGGAGAGGGTAGCTCTGCAAGAGCAAGATCGCTGGGGTCAAGAGTAGCAAGGCGCGGCCCTTTTTCAAACAAAAGGGATGGCTTCTGGGGCGCTTCCGAAGGCGACCGAGGCTCCGGCTTGTCGCGCTGTTTTTCGACAGTCGCGAGCTCAACGACATTCGTTTGATCGCAGAGAAGCTCTGAGAAGGAGCTTACCCCCAGCCCGGCTGCGGCACGAAGCATTTGAAGTGCTTCATCGGGCGCTAACTGTGCAGCAAACAGGAGGAGCGTAGTCGCGAAGTCCGCATCATCAAGAGCAAGGGGAAGCTCACCTCCGTTTCCTAAAGAGACGAGGACCTCTTCGGTAATGAAGTAGGCGTTTCGTTTAATGTACGGGCGCTCAATCGCAATCTCTTTGACCCACTCGACCAGATCATCGAACTCAGAGTTTTCACAGTACCAGCCCCAAAGAAGATCAGCCAAGTTGGCGTTTATACCCGACAGCCACTCACCCCTCCGAACAGGGTCTCGATCTTTTATCGAAACTTCGATCGAGGGGAGGTGAGCTCGACCGGCTGGGTCATCGGCGAAGCCATAAGCGAGCGCGCGGTCCCGCAAGATTTGCGGATCGCCCTCGACTCCCTGGATGCGCTCAATCGGCAGCTTGAGCCGTTTAGCCGCTCTTTTTAGGCCCTGCCGTAGAGCTGACGTGGGCCAGTTTCGGACGGCAGGCAGAGTCTCAAACAAGGATGCACGAACAAGCTCTGGATCGATCAGATGCCGCGGGAGCGGCCCGTCTTGATTGAGCGGCCAACAAGTCTGCAGTTGTTGGCGCGATCGCGATTCCCGAGAATCGGTCTCGACTTTCGGGAAAGCAACCAAATCCCCTGCCCCTCTTGCAACGCCAGCCCATTCGGGACCGAGACAGCGCCAGTCTTGTCCTTTGAACAGCAAGTTGGGCGATTTATCAACGCCCTGGTGACTCCAGCCCCTAACTCAGCTTCATGTCACCACCTGCATCGACTAATTTCTTGCGGACTCCGGGGCGCATCAGCCGCGGGTGTTCCGGGCCTACGTCAGATGATGATCTCGACTTTCTGCCAGGCGCCCTCCCCACGGTCATCAGGAATGTGCGCGGAAATGTCTTGGACGGTCCGGATGGTGAGCGTCTCGTCCGGAAATTGCCAAATGTGAAAAGTGTAGGCAGCTTGGTACTTCTGTGCGGCCTCCCACTCGCCTCGGGTGAGGATAATGCGAGGCGGAGTTCGACTGGTAGACTTCACTTCGATTAGGAGGTTGGCGATCCCGTACAGCGTCTTGCTGTACGACCTGATGTCGTATCCCGCCGCATTGTCATCCAGGGCGGTCCAAACCGGCGCCAGCTGAATGCCTTCGGTCTTCATTCGCTCGATCTCGTGATTGAGTGATAAGAGTTCCGCCCGGCGGCCTTGGGCGCCAAGGCGCTCATCTTGATCCGCGCGCGCTTGGGCAGCCAGTCGGTCCCACCACTCGATTGCCTCTGAAGACGGTTGTGGATCATAAAGACCCGCAGCGCGAAAAGTCTGTTGCTCGTCCAGTGTTAGTGCACTCGCCAGACGCTGCCGGCCATATGGGCTGAGTTTGATCCACCAAGGGCGGTGCACCTCAATCAGGGCGGATAGTGCCTCTCGTATGAACACAGAGATGTCCGCTAGTGCGAGGTCCTCAGGTAGCCGCCCGACCAGAGTAAGGCCGCCCGTGAAATCTGCACCCGCGAAATCTGCATCACTGCGTCTTAATGCGAGCGCCGCATCCTCAGCGGCTGTGCCGGGGTGATCGCGAAGATACCTGCAAATTCCGATCGCCGCTGTAAAAGCGCTCATTCGGAATTCGGCCGGAATATCCGACGAAGCAATCACTCACTTTCCTCGTCCGGCAAACTCCCGCGACCTTCTAGCACTTCGATGAGGTCTCGAACGTCATCTGGGCTGATGTCCCAGGCGATTGGGTCCTCTGAATTCTCCTCATCGAGTGCGATCCTGTGAAGGTCCGCATCGTCAAGCAAGATCTGAAGCGCGCGCAGTTTCTGGCGTAGACGATGACTCACCGAATGGTCGATGCATCCGAGCCCCATCGGCGCAAGTGTGCGGTAGATATAGATGTTGGTCTCGACTCCGGGCGGCAGCCCGAGGCGGTGGATCCGATCAATGGATTGAAGGTAGTGTGTCGTCACATAGCTCCGATCCAAGTAGATCGCGTCATGACAGACCTTGTGCAGGCTGATGCCTTCACCTGCTGCAGCAGGGTTTGCGATCATGACCATACAGGACGGGTCCTCATGGAAGCGGCGAATGCGCCCCTCGCGAGTTTCGGGGTCTGTTGGCTCACCGGAAGGCACCGCGCCATAAAGGCTCACCGGGTTTAGGTCAGCCAACATCACTTCCATCTGTTGGATTGTGTCGGTGAAGATTGTCCACACGACGCTCTTCTTGCCCTCTGCGGCTAGCTGCCGGGCGTGGTCTGCGACGGCACGCATCTTGGTGGATGGGCCCTCTGAGATCACTTGTTCGAGGATTCCCGAGTCCATCTTGATTGCATCATCTGCGATCGAACGGAGCGCGAGAACCGGGTTCGCAGACAGCTGCAGGAGGCGCATGACAGAGCGCCGAGCGGCCGGCGCATCGAAGCGACCGTCTAATCCGAGCGTGCTCACCTGCCGCAGGAATTCATGCTTCACGATTCCGTATAGTGCCATTTGCCCTTCGGCCATCGGGACGGAGCGGAAGTGGCGGAGCGGCTCCGGCAGATTGAGATCCTGCTTTGTGGTTCGAACGTATAGCTCTCCGAGCACCTGCCGCGGCGCGGTGCCGCGGCTAATTTGGAGCCCCAACCCGGCGCCCGGCCATAGGAAATCAAGCTGTGATTGGATGTCCGACGGCTGCTGAGGCATTGGCGTACCGGTGAGAATGTCGCGCCGAATTGGGAGTGGTGCGAGGTTCAACAACAGTGATCCGCGCTGAGAGCCGTATCCAGCTTTCATCCGATGTGCCTCATCAAGCACGAGGTGTACTGGATGTTGAGACATGAACTCGGTGATTATCTCCGAGGTCTGAATCATGAGATCGTAACTCAGGACGAAGCGGGTTGCCCCAGAGCGCAGAGCTTCGGAGAGTGCTTCACCCGATGTCGTTAGGAAAGTGAAGGGCTCGGCATTGCCGTCCGGCGCATCTTCTCTCACGCACTCAGAAACGACTTCCCGCCACGCCGGAAACGAGGCTTTGGGCCCGATCACTAACAAAACTTGATTCGGTTGTCGCGTAAGGAGGTGCAGGGCCAGCGTGACAGTAGTTTTGCCCGCACCAGGTACGGAGAAATTTGCTCCATTTTCCAGCGAGAGAAGACGCTGCAGATCGCGAAGCTGAAAGGGTCGCAGCTCTCTAGTGAAGCCGGAAGCAAAGAGCCGCTCTTCGATCTCCTCTGGAGTGATTCTCAGCTTCAGCGAACCTTTCGAGTGCTGAACCTGTTTGAATTGCTGGACAAATGCAGCGATTTTATCCCGAGCATCGTCGTCGCGCGGACTGAATCGAAAATCGAGATGCTTTTGTTGCGGAGCGAATTGTCCGATCAGCGTGAGCACGCCCGACCACGACAGCTCAATGGAGCCTGGTCCGAAGGAATAGTCGAAGCCAAGGTTAATGACCGTCTGCTGCAACCGCTCCCACACGGACGTTGAGGGAGAGCCTTCCAGCACCAGCCGTCCCGACAATTTCCCGGGCAGGTATTGGATTCCAATCGTGACGGGATCGGCGCTCACTCCGATTCATCTTCCGTCGCGCTCGAATCTCCCGACTTGATCTGGTGAAGCTTCGTTCGGAGGGCAGTCGCACGATGGACAACCTCGTCAAGCTGCTTCTCGATGCCAGCATGAGTGGCAGGATCTGCGGTCGTGAGGTCGATTTCAGTTAGCCGAGTGTTTGCATCCTGAGCTGCTCTCAAAGCGGCTTTGCCCAGCTTGCTCGCCTGCCCGGTATCGAGGATGGTCTGGCAGACTGCCCGGAGTTCGTCGAACACCTCGTCTCGCGCGTCGGGAGTATCAAAAATCTCGATCAACGGCGCGTACGCTGCATCGCTATTCCCTACATCTCCGAGGTCGATTTCAAGTGAGTCGTCAGAACCTGAGGATTCCTCCGGATCCGCCTGATCCTCAACATCAAGGCGCTCGGCTAGCTGCGCCAAGACCTGCTCAGCCTTCTCACCAAGCACCTTGTTGAAGTTGTATATACGTGTTCCCAAGCTGTCCCGGTTGTCGAACAACAACCAAGCCATTCGCAGATTCGCTTCAAGGAGGGGGCCGTCTTTGCCCTTCAGCCGGGTTACTAGATCACTGAAAAACTGCTCGCCTCCCTTTTCAACCAAGCGGTAGTCATTCGGCGATCCGCACCAATCCCGGAGATAAATCTCCGCATAGTTGAGAGCACTCAGAGATTTACGAATGTCGCCTACTGTTTTTCGGCGAATGTCGGCGATGTCAGACTCTTTCTTTGTCTTCTGCTGCAACTGACGCCTGATCTTAAGGGTCTCGTTAATCCAACTGTAAGGGAGTTTTGTCTCAGGCCTCTCCTGAAGACGCGTCTCAATGTCGTCGATTTGGTCCTCGGTTAGCGGAGGAAGAACCATGCACTCTACTTCAGCGAAAGTGGGAAATTCTGATTTACGGTCCCAGTATAGCTCCCGCATCGCAGCCAGCCGGCGATTCCCGTTCACGACCACCCCAGAAGGCGTGATCATGATTGGCTCTGTCTGCTTCGTCCTATCAAGCTCATCTATGATCGGCTTGATCGAGCCAGCGGTTGCGTGCGCGTACCCCTTCAAAATGTTGTGCTGAGCCTGCTGAGCCTCCTCATTGTCCTGCCCAGCTTCGAAAAAATCTGCTTGCAGCTTCTTCTCGGCGATGAAGGCGAGCTGCGCAGTCTGCGTCCGCGCGTTCGCCATCCGGTAGACGGGAAGGTCGAGCGGCAGCCGGATTACCGGCAGCATTGTCCGCTGTCCTTCATAGACATCGTAAGTGGGTTGTTCGCCACAAACTGGCTTGGCTGCCAACGCTGCGATTGTGTCCTTACGTTGGTGCTGCGGACTGGTGTTTACTTGATACCCTGCCATGTTCCCCCCCCTACTCAAACGCAACGACGAGTAGAGGAAAGGTGATGATCCGATCAAACATCTGGACCTCACTCCAAACTCGTTCGGCACTCGCTATGTTGGAATTGATGCGGGCGGCCGCGGCCTTAGTCGGAACGGCGAGAGCGGCTGCCTGTATTTTGTGCTCCAAGTAAAGATATTGCATTTTCATCAAGTCGTAGAATGCGCGGCTTACGTTTCCAGTCTGGATCTGAAAGGCAAGATCTCGGTATCTGCCGGTGACGGTTAGATCACAGTTCTGCTCTATGCGAACATTGTGGGTCCACCCACTGGCCGTGAGTTCGTCCTTCAAATGCTCCCTAATGCGGCTGGTGCATCGACTGCCGATCGCTATGCCTGGAGCCTCGAAGAGGTCCGTAAGCCAGTCGCTCAACTCCCGCTTTTCCCACTCCGCTTGTCCGTTGTGGAGGGAATAGGCTCCCGCGAAGTTCATTGGTCCCCCTTGAGTGGCGGCTCATAGATCGGCTTGTTCATGGGACGCGTTCGCAGCTCCCCATTCCGGAGCGACTGAATGCGCCCGCGGGCAAGCTGGATGTATTCCTCTCCGATATCGCAGCCGAATGCATGTCGGCCATTTTTGAGAGCTGCAATAGCACTTGATCCGACACCGAGGTAAGGATCCAGAACAGAATCTCCCTTCTCTGTAAGGGCAAGAACTAAACGCTCAACAAGGCCAACAGGAAATTGGCATGGGTGATCAGTCTTCTCAACATGATTGGATTTTACGTTCGGAATATCCCAAACATCAGAAGGGTTCTTTCCCAACGGATTGCTGGAAACTTTTCCCCTATTAGGCCCCTTGAAGTGCTTCTTCTCAGGGTACTTAGATGGCACTCGGATTGGGTCCAAGTTGAAGGTATAGTCATCGGACTTTGTAAACCACAGGATTGTTTCGTGCCTTCCGGAGAGCCGCTTCTGGCAATGGAGTCCATGGCCGAACGTCCACACGATCCGATTTCTCAGCTTCAATCCATGATTCTTAAAGATGGGATACAGCAAAATGTCGAGTGGAAAGACCTCGCCGTCCTCGATGCTATTCCCCACCTGCCAGCAGATAGAGCCCCTCGGATGAAGTAGCCGGACGGCCTCTGCTACGGCTGCGGCTTGCTGTTCAACATAGACATCGTTCGAGGTGCGGCGCTCATATTCCTTTCCGATGTTGTAAGGAGGGGAAGTCACGATGAGGTGCATGCTCTCATTCTTGAGCTTCCGCATAAACGAAAGGTTATCCTCGCATTCGATGAGAGCCTGGGGCTCACCTCGGCGCGGAAATTGGATAACCGTGCTTTCCTTCAGTGCTTTACCCGCCACGACGCCTCACATCTGGTTGGAAGATACCCGGTCATAGCGAAGAACACCCGAAAGATCTATCCCCTACGTTCGCTCGAACCCATGTCCGCCGGGATTTCGGGAGAGCTCAACTGGCCGAAACTTTGCAGCAGCACTTGAGGTGGCGTGAGGCGGAGGCGGCGCCTCTCTATCCGCCTCCCTTCTGAAGGGGTCCGGATGCCGTTGTGAACCTCGCTGGGGGGGTTTAGCTGGGAGGCTGTAAACCTGCGTTCCCCCGACAACGGAAAGTAAGCCGCTCCTCTTCCGGTAAGCACGTTTCCTGCTGTGCTCAGCGAGCACCGAAACGCATCAGCGATGTCGGCTCGGGTCGCTCCCAATTTGCAGAATGCGCAGATCGCAAGGCGGGACCAGTAGGGCAGATGGCCGGAGCCGCGCAACTGAGCCATCCGCAAACCGTCGGCTGGGGTGAGCGCCTCTACCATTCCCCGAACGAGGAGGGACAATTCCGGATTCCGTTCCGCCGCTGCCCTCGCCCGCTTCCGATAGAGCGAAACCATAGACCGGGATCGGTTAAGGGTCGTCGCGTGAAAGGCGACGGAAAGCCCCGGCATCAGTACGTAGGCGTGAAAGGCATCGGCGTCTGCGCCTCGGCTGGGTGGGAATACCGGCGACCACTCAGATGGGGCACATTCGAGCGAAGTTGCGTGAGAATTGGTGGCGAGAGGTATCCCTTCACACCGCGCCGGTATTTTCGCGCTGTTTCCAGTGGTGACCGCTTGGATGGTTTGGACGGTTTGCGACATAAAAGGGGACATGTGAGCGAGAGAGGGGGGAAGACTGGGGTGGCCCGTCCAAACGGTCCAACTATGCTCCCCAGCCGATGGACATCCGCAGCTCGTCAGTGCTGCGAGGCCTAAATTGGCGGAGGAGGGGGCGGGCATCTCGCCGACATCGGAAGGGTAGGTCGGCATTCACGCAGAAGCGAATGCGGCGATCGATCATGGCGACGCCCCACACATCCCCCGGCCAATCGCGAGTTCTCCCGTGCCAGATGCCGCTGAAGGACACCCCCGAGCTTACCGGGTTCAAGCACCAGTCGACCCATTGCTTCCCTTCCTTTGGGACAGCGAGTTGAACCAGCGCCGGAATCCCAAATACCTCACATTCATATCTGACCGGCTGGGACGGATACCAATCATCCCGGTAGGTCACTTCCCGACGGTCCAAGCCGACCTCCAGAAGTGGAACGACGATGTCTGCTGCGGTTGTCATTTTCATGCCTCCAGAAGATTTGATTGCAGGGTCAGGCCAGTGCGGAAAATCCCGCCGCGCTTGATCGTGTTGAAGCCGCGTGAGGTAAGTGTTCTGCCGAACATGGTTTGAGACACGGGCGAGTGCCCATTGTCGTTCGCGAACCGACGATAGCTGTTGTAGAGCACCGAGGCGGACACCTCGGCTGCACGCGATATGTGGCAGCGCTCTGCTATGAACTGACCAACCGAATCCATCTCGGCGCGATATTCGGCGTTAGCGCGCGATATTGCGTCGGGTTTGGTGAGGCCGTCAGAATACCACTTTACGGCACCTCGCACGATCCATGCGAGAATGCCGCTGCGTTCCGTCGCCAATTTCTCCGACAACGTGTGATCTTGTTCTTCCGGCTGGAACACGCGGTCGAAAGGGACGGTCCTGATGCGCCGCCACATGGCGGGGTCGTTGCCGCTCACTTGAGGCAGCTGATTGGTCGCCAGGAATAGCTTGAAGGTCGGCTGAAAGGTGACGAACTCGCGATAGAGCAAACGGGCGGTGATCGGTTCGTCGCCCGTGATTTGTTTTACCGGGGCATCGGCCATGCGCTGGTCAGCATTGGCCTCGGAGGCGGTGACAAACCGGGCACCCGCCAACCGCGCAAGATCGTTCGATGCGCCGCCGGATTTCGAAACCAGGGTATCGGTAGGCGTGTGCTTCGCATATTCACCAAGCAGACCGCGAATGACGTTGAGGAAGGTGCTCTTGCCGTTTGCCCCTTCACCATGAAAAATGAAAAAGCACTGCTCTCGCGTTTCACCAGTAGCCGCGTAGCCAATCGCCCGATGAACGAACTCGATTAGGTCTTCGTCGCCCGAGAGAACATCGAAGAGGAAGCTCTCGAAAACCGGACAGCGTGCGTCGGCATCGAAATCCACATCAATAAGGTTAGTGATGAACGCAGAGTGGTCCGGTGCGACCAATGCGCCTGAGCGGAGATCGACCATACCGTTTGCGACGTTCAAAAAGTGCGGCTGGCGGTCGAACTGACCAAATGAAATTGGTACTCCCGGCTCAGTCTCGGCCAGGTCGATCATAGCCTTGATGCGAGCGATACCTTGCGACCGGTTGGCGAAGGCCAATCGCCGCTTAGATGTCTCAGGATCATTGATCTGCCCCGCGTCGAACAGCAACTGATCCGCCACGGCCTTCGCGAGTTGCGTAACCTCACCTGCCGCATCCTGCCGCCAGCGCCGGCCATCCCAGACGAACCATGCGCGAGAGGCAGGTTCGTATCTCGCAGCTCCATCCATCCGGTCTACGAGGCGGCGCGCATTCCCCAAGTCAGTATCAGGATGGGCAGTGCTCGGCTCATAGCGCATCGCACTCGCCCCGATCCGCTCGCATTCATCTTGATCGAGCGGCGGCGAACAAAGTCGTTCGTTCTCTGCGAGGATCGCCGCAAGAACTGCATCCTCGCCAAGGCCTCGCGAACGCAATGCGCAAGCCATCCGAAACAGCGTGTCGTTGCGCCCGCCTTCCTTGATCGCGCCATTCCCCCTCGACACGGCTGGTCTGATCCGCTTCCCTCCTTGGGCAAGTCGGATGAGCCAATCGGGGGCGCAGGCCATGGGCAGGTCATTCGCTAGCTCGTAAGCCTTGCCGGATTCATGAATGCTCGGCGGCGCTACGACATAACCGCCAGCTTTCAGGTCCACGCCTTGGTATCCAGCCACGTTGGGGCGGTCGCTCAAACCTGTTGTCGCGGAGGGGACGCGAAAATACAGGTGCACGCCATCGCCCCCGGTCGTGACTTTGCGGGTCTCGGGCAGCTTGCCAAAGGCGCGTTCAAGCCGCGCGAATGCCTCCTCCCCACCATTCCGGGGATCTATGTCGACGACCAACAGTCCCGCCTCTGCGCCAGTCAATATGCCAATGTTTTGGTCCGTCTCCTTGGGGAAGCGAAGGGCGGTAAGCGCCGCGTCGGCTGAGGCATCATTCTTGCCGTGGCTTGTTGCTGGTCGCTTGGATTGCGGACGAAGGGGAAGAATCGCCAACCCCTCTGCGACATAGGCGGCAGCCGCCGAGGCCAGGCTACTCATCGAGCGACCTCTGCATCAGCTATGAAGGCGTCCAAGTCGGAGACGGTATAACGAACAGCAGCTCCGAGCTTCCTGAACGTCGGGCCTTTGCCTGCCCAGCGCCATCTAGCTAGCGTTTTGGGAGCAAGGCCGAGGTAGTCAGCAGCCTGCGTTTCACGAAGAAGGGGGGGGTTGGGCATTTCAAATCCTCACAAGCGTTCTCAATCGCTGGGAGGAATAAGGGAGAGCTCTTCAGAGGCTCAAGGCGAGACTGGGCAACCACTTTCAACCACCCAAAAATAATCAGGCTTCATGGATGTTGATCGTTTGTCGCTAGCCTAATGAGCTCATCGCCGATCTGATTAGCTGCGACGCTGACTGGGCTCTGTGCGAGATGCGCATAGCGGCTGGTTGTAGCGGGCTGCGAGTGCCCCAACAGCCGGCCTAGCAGCGGAAGGCTCATGCCTAGCCCCGCGCCGACGCTCGCATAGGTGTGCCGCAGGTCGTGCAGTCTGACATCATCAATCTTCGCCATTTCGCGCATGGCACGCCATGGCTTTTGAAGATTGACGAGCGGCTGACCTTGCCGCTTGCCTTCGATCACGAAGGGATTGAGTTCGCTGTCTTCGTCTGGCTTAGCGTTCTTCTGTCGCTCAAGCCTCGCCTGACGCGATTGGTGCAGCTCTTCGAGAACCGCGATGGTGCTGTCAGCAAGGGAAACGAACAGTGTGCCGCCCTTCGTGTCCGGCAGCCGCATCGTCTTGGCCTTGAAGTCGATCCACTCCCACCTCAGGCCCAGAACTTCTGACACTCTGCGCCCGGTCAGAATGAGCAGTTTGATAGCTGCAATCGCACTGTCAGAGGCCTTCTCCTTCGCTTCGGGTGAGTTGAGCGCAATCCAAAGGCGCTTCAGCTCGGCGGGAGAAAGGTACCGCTCTCGCTTTTCCTCGCGGAAACGATCGATGTTCTTCGCGGGATTGGTGTTGTCGGGGCGAAGGCTCCATCGCTCAGCCAAGCTGAACATCTTGCTGGCAAGGGCGAGCATCCGGTTCGCTTCATAAGGCGTCGAACGCAGCGAGTGGTGCAGAGCCGAAATGTCACTGCGAGCCACGGAAGCAATCTTCTTTGCGCCGATGGCAGGGCGAATGTGCACATCGATGATACGCCGATCGTTCTTGACTGAGCTTGCCTTCTTTCGCGTCTCGGCATGCTCTTCAAGGTAGCGATCGCAGAGCTTGTTCACTGTGGGGGCCGACCGATCGATCTTCCGTGTCTGCGACGGATCACCGCCAGCGGCCACCTCGGCAAGCCAGCGTTTAGCAATCTCTCGCGCAGCCTCTGGCCTTAGGGGTCCATGCGTCCCGATTGCGGGGCGGCGCTGCTGCCCATCCTTTGTGCGGTAATAGAGGAAGTAGGACTTGCGTCCTTTTGGCGTGACCTTGCAACCAAACCCTGGAAGCTCAGCATCCCAGATAATTTGATCCTTGTCGGCTGGTTGCAGCGCTTCAATGGATTTGACGGTGAGCTTGGTCTTCATATCTACTTCCTGCTAGGTAGCAATCAGGTAGCAGACTGGAGCGAATCGCGGCAACGCCTATCGCAGCTGGGGGACCCGCCAATTCACATTGAATCAAGGACAAGCGTAAGGCACCATCGCCGATCGCAAGCCATCCGGTTTCAAGATGGGAGACTTTTAATCAGTAGGTCGCTGGTTCGAACCCAGCAGGGCTCACCACGCAGTTACGCAAGTTCCCGGCCAAGCGACGTCAGGTGACCGGGGTGCGTCCGCCACTTTCGCGGCGAATCTCACCAGGCGCGCAGGACAGTGGCACTTTGTCCCTCAGGTGACGCTCGCGGCGGATGTGCGTTTCCGCGCCCGCGGCGCCTAACGCGTGGCGGGAAGCGTGGCCCTTGTGGCCTTGGCGGCGATGGAACGGCGCCGCCTGGTCGCGGCCCGGTCGGTGAAATCGAGGTCGAGCGCGGTCACCGTGATATAGCCATCGGCCAGCGCGGCGCTGTCCGTTCCCGGCGCGCGTTCGCCGCCATTGCGAACTCCGCGCGGTAGGTGCTCTGCGCACCTTTCTCCTCGACCTTGCGGAGGCCTGTCATGGTGAAGGCATCGCCCTCTGCGGGAACCAGCCGCACGCCCCTGGCGACCGTGGGCACGTTGATCGAGACAAGCCGGGGCGCCTTGTCACCCATCTGGTGCAGTGCGCGCGCGATCTGCGCGGTGTAGCGCGCGGCAAGCGTGTAATCGTACTTTCCGTCAGTCCGCACCTGCTGCGAGACGGCGATGGCGGGCACGCCCAGCATCGCGGACTGGCGCGCGGCACCGATCGTGCCGGAGACGGGGACGGCGCCGCCGACATTCTCGCCCTTGTTGATGCCCGAGATGACCATGTCGAACGGCTTCTCCCGTCCGGGGCCGAGGAGACCGAAGATCGCCGCGTCCGCCGGGCTGCCGCGAACCGCGTAACGGGCCTGAGCGCCAGCCGGGGCGACTGTTTCCACTTCGAGCGTTTTCGAGAACAACGTGACCGACTGGCTGCCGCCAGAGAAGTTTTCCTGCGGAGCGGATACGACGACCTCGGCCATGGGGGAAAGCGCGGCGACCAGCGCGGCTATGCCTTCGGACGCGATGCCGTCGTCGTTCGTGACGAGGACGCGGAAACGCGGTTCCACCTCCTGCGCGGAAGACGTGGTCGCAACGACGAGCAGGGCGGAAGCGAGCATCGGGCGGAACATGGGAGTTCCTGTCATACGCGCTGTGATGAGATATTGCCGCCGTCCACCACAAGCTCCGCGGCGGTCACGTAGCTTGCCTCTTCCGACAACAGGAAGCGCACGACGCGGCCGATTTCCTCCGGTTCGCCCAGGCGCCCCAGCAGGACCCGGCGTTCGAATGTCCCGGCCGGCAAATGGTCGAGCGCGGGCTGGGTCATCGGCGTGCGGATCACCCCGGGCGACACGGTGTTTATGCGTATGCCATCGTGCGCCAGCCGGTCAGCCAGACTGCGCACGAGCGAGAGCATGCCGCCCTTGGCCGCGCTGTAGATCGGGTTCATCGCGTTGCCGAGAGTGGCGTTGATCGAGGCGATCGCCACGATGGCCGAGCCCGGATTGCCGGCAAGGTCCGGCAGCAGATCGCGCGTAAGCAGGGCCAGCGGACGCAAGTGGGTGTCGATCCCGGCCGCCCAGCTGGCTTCGGTGATTCCCTCGATGGAAGCGGTGTCGACGATGCCGGCGGCGTGGACCAGTCCGCCCAGCGAACCCAGCACTTCGCGGCTGCGCGCGATCGCGGCGCCATATTGGGCGGGGCGCGTCAGATCGACCGCCAGTCCCAGTGCCGGGACGCCGAACGCGGCACTGATGGATTTCGCTTCAGTCTCCGCGACATGGCCCTGGAGGTCCCACAGCGCGACGGGCCGTCCGTCCTCCGCCAGCGCCCGGGCCGATGCGAGGCCGATTCCGGAGGCACCGCCGGTCACGATAACGCCCGTTGCAGGCCCTGTGCTTGTGCGCCTCATCGGGCTTGCCCCGGTCCGCGCTTGTCGAAAAATCCGTCGAGCCGGATATTGGTCATCTTCGGCTGGTCTCCGCTCATCGCCACCCCCATGATGTGATCGACCACCGTCGGATCGTCCGGCGCGCCATTGGCGCGCAAATCCTGCAGGCCTTCGATCCGCTTGCTCTCCAGGTCCTGGGCCGTCAGCGCGACGATGGAGATTGGCGTGTCCTGAAGCGATTCCTCGCGCTTTTGCGCGGTGACGACGATCTCCCCGATTGCGCCGGTCGGATCGTCGGCCTGCGCCTCGCCCCCGGCATCCTGCGCGTGGACGATCGCTGGTAAAGCCAGCATCGCGCTCGCAAGCAGTGTCAACCGAACAAGCCCTTGCCTCATGACTTTCTCTCCCATCAGTCCGCGTGAGCCGCATTTTCTACTTCTGGGTAGATTTTCTACCTACATGAAGGTAGAATGCAAGCGATGTTTTGCCCACCTGAAGAGGCAACGCTAGAGGGGGTCCATGAAGCTCAACCGAAAACCTCGCGGCGAGGTGACCCGCCAGGCGATCCTCGAAGCGGCAGAACTCGTTTTCGCAGAAGTCGGTTACGCCGCCGCCCGGCTGGAGGACGTGGCCGAGGCAGTCGGCATCCGCCGGCCGTCCATCGTTTATTATTTCTCGTCCAAGCAGGAGCTTTACGACGCGGTCGAGGCGGATATCTTCGCCGATCTGCACGCGTTTTCGCAGGCGCGGCTCAAGCAGGCGGACGCGTGCTTCCCGCGCCTCATCGCGCTCCTCGACGCGTGGCTCGACTTCCATGTCGGCCGGCCTTCCGCCGCACGCATCATCCAGCGCCTGGTGGCCGACGTGACGCCGCGCCAGGGCAACCCGGTCCAGTATTCGAACAGCGCGCTCAAGGACATCGAGGCGGTCGTGAACGAAGGCGTCGCCGCCGGTCAGTTTGTCGACATTTCCCCGATCCAGCTCCTCAACAGCGTAGGGGCTGGCGCGCTGTTCTACGTGTGCAACGCAGGTCAGGTGGGTGAGAACAGACGCTACGATCCTGCCGATCCCGCCGAACTCGCGCGCTTTCGTGCGCTGCTTCACCGCCTCGCCGCGGCGGCGGTGCGGGGTGACCGGCGCTGAACGACGCCGGTTAAAGCTGCGGATAACTGGCCGGCCCGGCCTCGGCCGGCGAGCGACCTTGCTACGAGGTCTCCGTGCAGAATCAGATCGACCTTGGCTCCGATATCGCCGGAAAGCCCGTTTACCTCGATGTGGAGGAACTGCTTGCCACGCGCCTGCTGGTGCAGGGGAACAGCGGTTCGGGAAAATCGCACCTGCTCCGCCGCTTGCTGGAGAAGAGCGCCGGCATCGTTCAGCAGATCGTGATCGATCCCGAAGGCGACTTCGTGAGCCTGGGCGAGGCTTATGGTCACGTGGTCATCGACGGTGCGGCCTACTCCGACGTGGAGATCACCCGGCTTGCCGCCCGCACGCGCGAGCACCGCGCCTCGGTCGTGCTGGCGCTCGACGGTCTCGAGATCGAAAACCAGATGCGCTGTGCGGCCACGTTCCTCAGCGCGCTGTTCGATGCCCCGGACAAGCACTGGTACCCCGCGCTGGTGATCGTGGACGAATCGCAGCTTTTCGCGCCTTCGGCCGCCGGGGAAGTCAGCGATGACGCGCGCCGCAGCTCGCTTGCCGCCATGACGAACCTCATGTGCCGTGGCCGCAAGCGCGGGCTTGCCGGCGTGATCGCCACGCAGCGACTGGCGAAGCTGGCCAAGAACGTGGCGGCCGAGGCTTCGAATTTCCTGATGGGGCGGACATTCCTCGACATCGACATGGTCCGCGCGGCGGACTTGCTGGGAATGGAGCGGAGGCAGGCCGAACAGATTCGCGATCTGGAACGCGGTCACTTCCTGGGGCTCGGCCCCGCGATCAGCCGCCGCCCGGTGGCAGTCAGGATCGGGAGCGTGGAAACACGCGCGAAGTCCACGGTGGCGGGCCTCACGCCCCCTCCGATGCCCAGTGGCGAAGACATGGCCGCGATGCTCCACGCGCAGCCGGAGGCGCCCCCGGCCCAGGCCGACCTGCTGAGCCTTGCCGAACCTGGGCCCGCATCGTCTGCGTCGTTGCAGGAACATATCGCGCAGCAGACCGCGCCCGCGCCGGCCCGCAACGAAATCCAGCTCACGGCGGAGGAGGCCGAAGCGATCGTCCGCGCCGTTTTGCAGGAGATGGCGAGCGAGGAGGGATGCACGTTCCAGCCCGCCGCTTCACTCTTCCAGGATTTTACCGTGCGGTGCCGGATGCGCGGATTGAAAACCCACGGGCTCGACGCACTCGGGTTTCGCAGACGCTTTGCCAGGGCGGTGGCGGGCGTCGAATTCGATCCCCCCGCGGAACAGGACGCCCGCCTGCTGGAACTGGCGGACTCCGTGCCGGAAGAACTCCTCGCGCCATTTCTGGCCATCGGCAACGCGGCGATCGCAGGCAAGCCGTGCCCCGATGACGAGACCCTCGCCGTGCTTTACGGCACGCGGTCAGTGGGCCGTGCGCGCCGAATGCTCGAGCATCTCGAACGCAGCGACCTGGTTGTCGTGCGCACCGATTTCGGCGGACGCCGGTCGGTCGCGATACCGCGCCTCAGCCTCGCGACGCCCATGGCCTAGCCGCCAGCGGCGCCCGGCAGACCTTCGCGGCGCGGGCGATCGTTCCGCGCCTGCTGCAAACCGGACCGGTGAACCGGCTGCACTTGGTCAATGGCAAGCCTGCCGGGTTGGATCAGCCTGCGATGAGACTGCTGACGACCACGGCTACCGGAAGAGCCGCAGCCACGAAGAAACCGAAGATATAGACGGCGATGTCGTGCGTCTTGCTCATGTCAACCTCTTGAATAGTCAGGGGGCCGGGATGGCCCTTTCTGCGTCGCAGGCTACATTGGGCCCGGCAGAATGGGTGACGGAAGATATTGACTGCTTCCGCAGATTCTGCGGTTCTGCGTGCATGCCGCCGCACGACCTTCTCAATGCGATCGATCGGGCGATCCTGGTCGCTCTCCAGGCGGATGGGCGCCTCACGAACCAGGCCCTTGCGGAAAAGGTGAATCTTTCACCGAGCGCGTGCCTTGCCCGCACGCGAAGGCTGGAACACGACGGCTTCATCAAAGGGTATCATGCCCGGCTCGACCCCTTCCGGCTCGGCATTGGGCTGGTGCTTTTCGCGGAGGTCACGCTGCAAGGCCACATGGCCGACGAGCAGCACCGGTTCGAGGCCGCGATCGCGCACATCGACAACATCGTGGAAGTGTCGGACGTCAGCGGAGACGTGGATTACATTCTCAAGGTCGTCGTTCGCGACATGGCGGAATGGACCGGGATGAAAGACGATCTGATCGGCCGCGATCTCGGCGTGCGCCGGATCACGACGCATGTCCTCATGCGAAAGCCCAAGATCTTCACCGGCTATCCCGTCCTCTAGAGGGGGTGGCGGCTAGCGGGCGCGGCGTGCGTGCGCGCGTCCGCATCACCCCTGCTCAAAGGCGCAGCGCGAGGCCGGCCCACACTGTGCGCGGGGTGCCGAGGTCGATCGAGCCGCCCTGGTTGCGGGTCACGATGGCGGCGTCCGCGAGGTTCTCCGCACGCAGGATCACGGCGAGCCCGCCGCCGATGGGCACGCGGGCGAACGCATCGAATGTGGTGACGGCGGGCAGGCGGTCGCTTTCGAGGTCGTCTTCGAACTGGAGGCCGACATGGCGCATCGTCAGCGACACGAGAGCGCCGTCCGCGGGGCGCCAGCTGGCTGTGGCGCCGGCGGTCCACCGCGGGGTCTGCGCGGGCCGGCGTCCGTCGAGCGCCGCCGCGACGCCGCTGCCGCGCGCTTCTGCATCGGTCAGGCCCACGGAGCCTGCGAGTTCGAAGCGCCCGAACGAGAGCGCGGCGTTAGCCTCGATCCCGCGCGCACGGATGGCGTCTATGTTGCGCCGCTGGCGAAGGTCCGGGCCGATCGTCACATTGGCGACCGCGTTTTTCACCGTGTTGTCGAACGCGGTGAGGGCGAGCGAAACCCCCGGCAAGACCGTCCAGTCCAGCCCCGCCTCATAGCCCTCCAGCCGCTCGTTGCGCAGGGAGGCGTTTGCCCGGGTGGTCAGGCGGACGACGGTGAAGGGGCGGTAGAGTTCGTTGAGCGTGGGCAGGCGCAGCCCGGTATAGGCCGCCGCGCGAAACTGCAGATCGTTCCCGGCCTGCCACACCGCGCCGCCGCGAAGCGACAGGTCCCAGCCGGCCCTGTCCGGGTAGCGATCGGCGGCGATGACATCGCCCGAAGGCGCGCGCGCGGTATAGAATCCGTCGCGAATGTCCCAACGGTCGGCGCGCACGCCTCCGGTCAGGACCAGGTTGCCCAGCGTCACGTCGTTTTCGACGAACAGGCCGAAATCGCTGGTCGTCCCGCCGGCGTTACGGCTCTGCGTGACGGCGCCGGTGACGACGCTGATCGCTTCCTCGTACAATTCGCCGCTAGCCCGGCGGTAGTCGAGGCCGAGCCGCAGCACGTGATTGCCGGGGGTCGGCGGCCGAAGCTCGATCTTGCCGCCGATGCCCGTTGCCGGCGTGTTGCGTTGATCAAGCGTCGGGACGAACAATGTCGAGCTGATCACGGTGTTAGTGAAATTGCGCGCCTGGACATAGCCGACGACATCGAACTGCCAGCGCCCCCGGCCTACGATGCGGAGCGATCCGTCGTGGCCTTCCATCCCGGTGTCGGCGCCGCGAAAGCGCAAGGTGCGATCGTCGCGATAGGCGAGGACACGAGCCTGGAGCTCGATGTCCGGCGCGAGCGGCGCGACGGCGCGGACTTGCGCGGACCAGGCATCGTATGCCGCGCGGGCGGTCGCCGGCACGCGTTGCTCGGCCGGAGTGGTGAAGAAGCCCTGGCCCCGATCCCATCGCCCCGAAACGGCGACGTAGCCTGCGCCGAGCCTGGGGACGAGGGTCGCGCCGATCTCTGTCTCGCCGCGGTGGTTGGCGAGCGCCCGGCCGTCGAACAGGCCCAGTTCGCCCGCGTCCGCGCTCGACAGCTCGATCGTGCCGGCGAGCGCGCCCGAACCGAACGGCCCGGAACCGCCGCCGCGCGTCACGCGCGCGCTGCCCAGCCGCTCGGGGACGATCGCGCTGAAGGGGATGTAACCGAAGAACGGGTCCGCCATCGGCACGCCGTCGAGCAGGATTTGCGCGCGGCTCGATGCGTTTCCGCCGAGGGCACGCAGGGTCACGCCCTGCGCGCTGGGATTGCTCGACCGGCTGTCGGACCGGCGGAACTGCTGAAAACCGCCGACGGCCGACAATGCATCCTCGATCCGTCCGCTGGCCGTCGACACCAGCGTCTCGCGATCGAGGGTCTGCGTGTCGTAGGCCGGGGTGGATGGCGTGTCGGGAAGGCCGGTGCCGGTGACGACGATGACCGGTTCGTCGTCCGGTCCCTGGTCGCCCGCGGCGTTGGCAGGAACGGCCGGGAACGCCAGCGTGCTCGCTGCAAGCAACAGGCGGCCTGAATGGATCACGGGGCTCCCGTCGAAACGTTGCGAGGATTGCCGGCCGCCGGCCCGGCGGCATTAACGGCTGCGCGCCCCGTGACAAGTCCGGCAGGCAAGGGCGGCCGGGCAAGTGCGGCGGGGAAGGGCGGCTGGCCGTCCACGCCCGGATGCGGTCCCGATTGACTCCCACCCGCGCGCGCCGCACACTCCTGGCCGTCAACGAACGGGGGGTCGTTTGTCAAGGGTCGTCGCGTTCCTGCTGGCCGTCATGGCATGCGCGCTTGCCGTGCCGTCCGCGGCCGATACACTTCCGACCATAGAGCTCGTGCCGGGCGAGGCCGCGGCTTCGGTCCGCGAGGGCATCCGTTTCCGCGAGATCGGCCCCGATGCGGCGCCGTCACCTGAAATGATAGAGGGCATGGTGCCCGTCCGGCACAGCTCCACCCAGTTCGGCCGGGTCGGCGAAACGGTCGTGGGGGCGCTGCGCTTCCGGAACGTCGGCGACCGGCAGGGCCGGTGGATCCTCTCCACGGGCCGCGGAACGGTGGACCACTTCTCCATCTATCAGGTGAACCCGGCGTCGGGGCGGGCGGAGGCGCTGCTCACCAGCACGGATATCCCGGCCATGGGCCGTTCGCTGGGAAACTACCAGTCGATGGCGATCGAGATCGATCTCGCCCCGGGCCAGCAGGTCACGTACCTGTTCAAGTTCCGCGACCTCGTTTCATCGTGGATGCCGTTCAGCGTGAAACCGTACGGATCGTTCTTTCGCGAACGGCGGGGCAATATCGCGATGGTCGCGGCCGTCGCGGGCGGGAGCCTGATGCTGATCCTGGTGGGCGCGCTGGCCTTCGCTTCCACCGGGCGGCGCGAATTCCTGTGGCTGGCCGCCGCCGAAGGGGCGTTCGCCTTCAACACGCTCTACGCGGAAGGCTACGCGACCATCTTCGTGCTCTATCGCTGGCCGGACATTGCGGCGGTCTTCGGCGAATTCACGCGCAGCCTGTTCGGCCTTCTCATGATGCAGTTCGGGCGGGCGTTCCTCGATACCCGCAACACGCTTCCCCGCTTCGACCGGTTCCTGCGGATGATGGTCTGGCTGGGCATCGCCATGATCGCGCTGACGGCGATCAACATCCCGGCCGGGCTGCTGGCGGAAAGCACGCTCCACCAGGTCGGCTGGCTGTACCTGCTGGCCGCCGCGGTGACCATGCCGGTGCTCGGGGTCCTCGCCTTGCGCCGCGGGTCAATCTACCTGCCCCTGTTCCTCGCGTGGAGCAGCATGGGCGCCTATATCGTCTACATGACGGTGGCGATCACCGGCATCTTTCCCAGCCTGCCCGTTAGCTGGCACTGGATAGGTCCCATCGGCCTGTTCGAATGCCTGATGGCGACGCTTACCCTGGCGCTGCATCTGCGCACCCTTTACGCCGCGCGGATCGATGCCGATCGGCGCGCGCACTCCGCCCTGCTGGAGAAACTCGCCCTGAGCGAGGAAGCGGCCCGCCTCGCGGACGACCGGGCGCGCGCCCTTTCCGAAGTGCGCAACCGGGACCGCCTGCTCCAGGGTTCGGCGCACGACACGCGCCATGTCCTCCACGCGCTCAACAGCGCGGTGCACTTCGGGCGCAATTCGCCGGCGACCATGGCGGCGGCATCGGACCTCGTTTCCCTTCTGGAAGCTTCGGCGCGGCACCTCGAAGACATCATCGCTTCCAGTGTTTCGATCGGCAATCGGGACGGACGGTTCCTGGCCCTTGGCGCAAGCGATCTTGCACATGTGATCAGCAGCCTGACCGAAATCTACACGCCCATCGGATTGCGCGCGGGGATCGATCTCGACGTGCGATGCCTCCAGGGTGAACAGGCCCTGGTGGACGAGGCGCTGTTCGCGCGCATGGTCAGCAACCTGCTCAACAACGCGGTGAAGTTCACGTGCAGCGGAAGGGTGGAACTATCCTGCGAAAACCAGGGCGAACACCTCCAGATCAGCGTCACCGACACGGGCCGGGGGATGCCGGACGGGCTCGCCAGCTGGCTGAACGATCATGCCGGCGATGCCACGTCCCCGCCCGACGACCTGGGCGTCGGCACCGGGTGGCGCGCCATCCGCGAGATCGTGGAGCTGATGCATGGCAGCTATACGATCGACACAGATCCGCGCGGAACCCAGGTCACGGTGATCCTGCCCAATCCGATCGCCTGCGGGCTCACCCCTGCAACGCTCCCGGAACTGGCCGCGCGCCAGCCGGGGCTCCACATCGTCGGTCTGGAACATGCCCCGGCACACAGGCCGGCGGAGGGAATGGCGACGATCGTGGTGGCGGACGATGCGGGGGCGGAGAAACGGGTCGATGCAGCGGCGCGGGCGCGCGCCCTGCTCGTGACGCCGCTCTGCCGCGAGATGCTGGATCACCCTTACGTGGCCGGCCTCGTCAGCAAGCCCGCGGCGAGCGCCCTGTCGACCACCTGACGGCTGTTCTCCGCCCCCAGCTTGCGGCGGATTTCCGCCAGGTGGAACGATACGGTCGGCGGGCTGATGTTCATGCGGTAGGCGATTTCCTTGTTGCTGCATCCCCCTGCAACGAACTGAAGAATGGTATGCTGCCGTTCGGACAATGCGACCTGCGGCTGGGCCGAGCGGGCGAGAAGTTCCGCCGCGCATTGCGAGTGATAGGTTTCCCCGCGATTCACCGCCTGCAGCGCCGCATGGGCTTCCTCGATCGGATCGCCCTTGCAGACGACGCCTTGCGCCCCGAGTTCGACCGCCTTGCGCAGCATGTCGGGCGCCGTCACCCCCGTCATGATGACCACGTCGGCCAGGTTGCGGGAACGGATCTCGCCCAGGGCGGATAGTCCGTCGATATCGGGCAGTTCCAGGTCGAGCATGACGATCGCGCCCGGCGTTACCGATGCGAACGCGATGCCGTCCGCCGCGCGGATGAAGCAACCGGCCAGGCGGAAGTGCGCGCTGTCGGCCAGCAGTAACCGGATGCCGGAATGGGCAAGCTCGTGATCGTCGATAACGATGATCGGCCGCATGGCGCGCGCGCAGGTTCCCCAAAAAACGCCAGCCTACCCGGCAATCCCGTCCCTTCGCCAGCCCAATTTAATTCGGCGGCGATTCAGGCGTGGTGAGCCCCGCGCTTCGCCTGTAGGGGGCTTGCGCACCGCATGGAAACGGCGGCGCCCAGACGTGAAAGGTTCGAATTTCTTCATGACTCAGGCTTCCAGCGAAACCGCCCGGATGACCGGCGGGCAGATCCTGATCCGCGAACTGGTCGCCCGGGGCGTGGACACCGTGTTCTGCGTGCCGGGGGAGAGCTATCTCGCCGCGCTCGAAGCCATGCACGAAGCGGGCGACGCGATCCGGCTGATCGTCTGCCGGCACGAAGCAGGGGCGGCCAACATGGCCGAAGCCTGGGGCAAGCTGACGGGGCGCCCCGGCATCTGTTTCGTGACCCGCGGACCGGGCGCCTGCCACGCCAGCATCGGCGTCCACACCGCCCGGCATGACGGCACGCCGATGATCCTGTTCGTTGGCCAGGTGCCGCGCGACCAGATCGGCCGGGGCGCATTCCAGGAAGTCGATTACCCCGCCACATTCAGCGATCTCGCCAAGTGGGCCTGCCAGATCGACGACGCGGCGCGCATTCCCGAATTCGTCGGCCGCGCCTATGCCACCGCCATGGGCGGACGGCCGGGACCGGTGGTGATCGCCCTGCCCGAAGACATGTTGAGCGAGACGGTCGCCGCGCCCGCGCCGTGCGGCGAAATGGTGCGTGCCCTGTCATCGCCCGCGCTGGGCGAGCTGGAACGCATGATCGCGGCGGCCGAAAGACCGCTGCTGGTCCTCGGCGGGTCGGGATGGACGGCCGAAGGGCTCGATGACATGCGCCGGTTCGTGGAGCGCACCGGCCTGCCCGTGACCTGCGCCTTCCGACGGCAGGACCTGTTCGACAACCGGCACCCGAATTACGCGGGCGAGAGCGCGCTCGGCATCAATCCCAGGCTCAAGGCGCGCTGGTGCGAGGCGGACCTTGTCATCGCCGTCGGCACGCGGCTCGGCGAGATCGTGACGGACGGCTACACCAACCTCGACGCGCCGATGCCCCATGCGGCGCTGGTCCACGTGCTCCCCGATGCGGCCGAGCTCGGCCGGGTCTATCAGCCGGCTCTGGCGATCCACGCCGATGCCAACATGTTCGCGGCCGCCGCCGCCAAGCTTTACGCGGGCGCCGCGCCCCGGTGGGAGGAATGGCGCACCGCGGCGCGCGCCGATTACGAGGCGTGGCAGCAATCTCCCGCGCACGTCGGCCCGGTGGACATGGCCGCGATCGTCGCCTGGCTGAGCGACACCCTGCCCGACGATGCGATCCTCACCAACGGCGCCGGCAACTATGCCATCTGGCTGCACCGGTTTTTCCGCTACAAACGGTTCGGCACGCAGCTCGCCCCCACCAGCGGCGCGATGGGTTATGGCCTGCCGGCTGCCATCGCGGCCGGCATCAGGCGGCCCGAAAGTCCCGTGGTCTGCTTTGCCGGCGATGGGTGTTTCATGATGGCCAGCACCGAGCTTGCGACGCTCGTCCGCCACCAGGTGCCCGTCATCGTGGTGGTGGTGAACAACAGCGCCTATGGCACGATCCGGATGCACCAGGAACGGCGTTACCCGGGCCATGTCGTGGGGACGGAACTGGTCAATCCCGACTTTGCCGCCCTTGCGCAGAGCTACGGGATCGGTGGCTGGCGGGTGGAGACGACCGCCGATTTCGCGCCGGCGTTCGAGGCGGCCCGCGCATCGGGCAGGGCCGCGCTGATCGAGATCGTGCTCCCGACCGCGGAGCTTTCGCCGACCATGAAGCTGCCGGGTTAAGGCGCGGCCGGGGCCGGCGCCCTGTCGCCGCGGTCCAGCCACCGCGCGATGGCGACCCCGCCCGCGATCAGCGGCGGCACCAGCACGATCGAAAGCGCGACCTTCGCCAGCACCTGCCCGACCAGCAGGCTGCGGATGTCGAACTCTCCGTAGAACGCCAGCGTGATGAAGATCACCGAATCGATCGCCTGGCTCAGCGCCGAGGCGACGGCGCCGCGCACCATCAGGCTCACCGTGCCGCTGTCGCCATCGCCGCGAAGGCGGGAGAATATCCAGATGTTGAGCAGGAGCGAGACGATATAGGCCACCGGCCCCGCCAGCCACACGCGCCACAGCTGCGAGTGCACCCGCTCGAACGCGGCGAGATCGTCGGCACGGAACTGGCTCATCTCCGCCGATGCCGGCAGGGCGAGCACCAGCTGCATCAGAAACGCGGACACCAGCAGCGGCAGGAAGCCCCACCACACCAGCCTGCGGGCCATCGCGTCGCCATAGAGCTGCGACACGGTGCTGGAGATCACGACCAGGATCAGGAACGCGAAGATGCCCGATTCGACCGCCAGGCCGAAGGGCAGCGCCACCTGCTTGTAGGCCATCACGCCTGCCACCACCGTTATTCCGCCGTAGAGCAGCAGGTACGTGAACAGGGCGCGGGGCACGCGCAGCGCGGCAGGCGCGGCAGTTGTAGCAGGGTGGGGTTCGTTCATGGGCGAGGCTTGGCATTGCCCCCGGCAAAAGAAAAGCGCCGCATTGGGCGGGCCGATGTTTCCTGTGGAGTCCCGCGGGCCCGAGGCGGACGCGCAAAACCGGTTCCCACCGCAACCTGTTTGCACTAACGGGTCGGCTCATGCCGCCAGTCGTGACAAGCATCATCGGGATCGTCGCGATCCTTGCCATTGCCTTCGTGATGTCGAGCGGCAAGCGGCGGATCAGCCTCCGCATCACGGCGGCCGCGTTCGCCATGCAGGCGCTGCTCGCCTTCATCGTCCTGCGCACGCCGTGGGGCGTTGCCGGCATCCAGTCGATGGCAAACGGTGTCGCCGCGCTGCTGAGCTACGCCAATGAAGGCACGGCGTTCCTGTTCGGCGCCGACAATCCCCTTGCCAACACGTTTGCGCTCGGCGCGCTGCCGGTGATCGTGTTCTTCGCGGCGCTGGTATCGATCCTCTATCACCTGGGCGTGATGCAGCGGCTGGTCCGCTGGCTGGGCGGGGCGATCGGCTGGGTGACGGGGATCAGCCGGGTGGAATCCCTTGGCGCCGCGGCGAACATCTTCGTGGGGCAGAGCGAAAGCCCGCTGGTGGTGCGGCCGTACCTTGCCGCGTTGAACCCCAGTGCGATCTTCACCCTGATGACGGTGGGCATGGCCGGGGTCGCGGGCACGATCCTGGCGGCCTATGCCGGGCTGCTCGGCCCCGAATACCTGCCCTACCTGCTCGCCGCCGCGTTCATGAGCGCGCCGGGCGGCATCCTCATGGCCAAGATCATCATGCCCGACGACGGCGCGCCGGCCCCCGCGGCCGAAGGCCCGATCGAGCTGCCCGACGCACGGATCAGCGCCGAAGGCCCCGGGGCGCTGGTCGAAGGCGGCAAGCCGCACGAGGTGGAACTGGCCGAAACCTTCGAGGAAGGCCAGAAACCCGCCAACCTGATCGAGGCCGCGGCCCAGGGCGCGCAGACCGGCGTGCGGCTGGCCGTGGCGGTGGGCGCGATGGTCCTGGCGTTCGTCGCGCTGGTGGCGCTCGCCAACGGCATTCTCGGCGGCATCGGCAATTTGCTGGGGTTTTCCAACTGGAGCTTCCAGGCGGGCCTCGGCGCCCTGTTCGCGCCGGTCATGTTCCTCATCGGCGTGCCGTGGGACCAGGCGCCCGCCGCGGGCAGCCTGTTCGGCACCAAGATCGTGCTCAACGAATTCGTCGCGTTCATCGATCTCGGCCAGATGGACGCCGCGACGCTGGACGTCCGGAGCCGTGCGATCGTGACCTTCGCGCTGTGCGGATTTGCCAATTTCTCGTCCATCGCGATCCAGATGGCGGTGACCGGCGGCCTTGCTCCCAACCAGCGCCCCGTGATCGCCCGCCTGGGGCTGCGCGCGCTGGTCGCCGGCAGCCTCGCCAACCTGATGAGCGCCGCCCTCGCCGGCCTGTTCCTTCCCGCCTGAGTACCGCCTCATGTCCGAAATCGCATCCGTATCGCTTGCCCGTCCGCTCAACGAAGTCGCCGACGAACTCGGCCGCAGCTTCCGGGAATGCGGGTTCGCGGTCATACGCGACCACGGCATCCCCGCGGACCTGATCGCGCGCGCGGAAGCGACGTCGAAGGCGTTCTTCGCCCTGCCGGACGACGTGAAGAACGCCTACCACATCCCCGGCGGCGGGGGTGCCCGCGGCTACACGCCGTTCGGGGTGGAGCGGGCCAAGGACGCCGAGGTCCACGATCTCAAGGAGTTCTGGCACGTCGGCCGCGAACTGCCGCAGGGCCATCCGCTGGCGGAATACATGAAGGCCAACCAGTGGCCCGCCGAATTGCCCGCATTCCGCGAAACGTTCACGGAACTGTACGCCGCATTCGAAAAGGCGGGCGAGCGCGTGCTGGAGGCGATCGCGCTGCACCTGGGCCTGGAACAGGATTACTTCGCGGCGACGGTGAAGGACGGCAATTCGGTGATGCGCCTGCTGCATTACCCTCCGCTGAGCGGACCGCACGCGGAAGGCGCGATCCGCGCCGCCGCCCATGGCGACATCAATACGATCACCCTGCTGCTGGGCGCCGAAGAGGCCGGACTGGAACTGCTGACCGCCGGCGGGGAATGGAAGGCGATCGACGTGCCCGAAGGCGCGCTGGTGGTGAACATCGGCGACATGCTCGACCGGCTGACCAACGGGCGGCTCAAGTCCACGCAGCACCGCGTGGTCAATCCGCGCGGCGAGGCGGCGTACCGTTCGCGGTACTCGATGCCGTTCTTCCTGCACTTCCGGCCCGATTTTACGATCGAGACCCTGGAAAGCTGCATCGATCCGGCGCATCCGGACGATCATCCGGCGCCAATCTCCAGCCACGACTTCCTGCTGCAGCGCCTGCGCGAGATCAACCTGGCCTGATTCGCCCGCGGGCCGGACAGCAAGCGGCGGCGAGACTCGCTTTCGTCCCGCTATGTTGCATTGCGGCAACAGTCATGAAATGTATCTGAATCAATAACTTAGAGCGACAAACGCCGCGCGGCGGATTTAGTGCCGAAGTTTGTCACAGTCTCGTAACAGAAGATACTTCTGGCGGTCGCGGGAAGCGACTAACGGCCCGTCGCATCTCTCCATCTCTCCTCGTCGAATGCAAGGGATCGTCATTCCATGAAGCTCAAGTATCTGCTGGCTGCGAGCGTCGTCAGCCTCTCCGCCGCCGCGATTCTGCCGGCCCCTGCCGCCGCCCAGCAGATCACCTCCGGCATCCAGGGCACGGTGAATGATGAAAACGGCAACCCCCTCGCCGGTGCCACGGTCGTCATCACCGACACGCGCACGGGCGCCGCGCGCACGCTGACCACCGGCCCCGACGGCCGCTTCGTGGCCAATGGCCTGGTGACCGGCGGGCCCTACACTGTCGCCGCCAACGCCGGCAGCTTCGAAGGCCAGACCGTCGAAGGCATCGAGACGACCCTGCAGGGCAACACGGACCTTACCTTCACGCTCACTTCGGGCAGCGGCGAGATCGTCGTCACTGGCAGCCGCGTGCAGGTGACGCAGCTCGCGGTCGGTCCGGGCACCAGCTTCTCGACAGAAGTGCTGGCCAATGCGCCCAGCTTCAACCGCGACGTGCGCGACGTCATCCGCATCGACCCGCGCGTCAGCCTCGACCGCGACGATGGCGGTTCGGGCGTGGACCGCATTTCCTGCCTGGGTGGCAACGACCGCGGCAACGCCTTCACGGTCGACGGCATCAGCCAGGGCGACGTCTATGGCCTCAACGACACCGGCTTCTCGTCGCGTTCGTCGACCCCCATCCCGTATGACGCGGTGCGCGAGACCCAGGTCCAGTTCGCGCCGTTCGACGTGGAATACGGCCAGTTCACGGGCTGTGCGATCAACGTCGTCACCAAGTCGGGCTCGAACGAGTTCCATGGCGGCGGCTACTTCGAATATTCCGACTCGGGCCTGCGCGGCGATAACGTCGCCGGCGAAGACGTTGCCCCGATCCAGCCTGAAAAGCGCTGGGGCGTCTATCTCGGCGGCCCGGTGATCAAGGACCGGCTGTTCCTGTTCGGTGCCTACGAGCACCAGGAAGCCGGCCAGTCGCAGGATGACGGTCCGGCAGGCGCGGGTTACCCGAACGAACTGCGGGGCGTTCCGCTTGCCGCGTTCGAAGAAATCTCGGGCGTGCTCAGCAGCGTCTATGGCATCGAAACCGGCCCGCTGGTGCGCAACCGCGATTATTCGAACGATCGTTACTTCGCGCGCGCCGACCTCCAGATCAACGACGCCCACCGTCTCGAGGCCACGTATCAGCGCCTCGAGGAAAACACCGTCAAGCCGGACGATTTCAGCACCTCGACCAGCAACCCGCGCGTGACCGGTCTCAACACCTTCAACAACAGCGGGACCAAGTCGAACTACTATTCGGGACGCCTCTATTCCCAGTGGTCGGATGCGTTCTCGACCGAGCTGCGCTATTCGCGGTCGGAAGTCCGGGATCTCCAGGATCCGGTCGGCGGCGGTGAAGCGCAGTCGGCCAGCCCGATCCCGCGCATCATCGTCGGCACCACGACGGGTGACGGCAGCTTCGGCCAGGTCCTGGCCGGCCCCGGCTTCTCGCGCTCGGCGAACGACCTGCGCACGAACATCGACGCCTATCGGGCCCTGGCCCGGCTCGATGCCGGTGCCCACCAGTTCAAGCTCGGCTTCGAAATGAGCCAGGCGGACCTGTTCAACCTGTTCGTGCAGAACGCGACCGGCACCCTTTACTTCCGGGACGTCAACGCCCTGCGCGAAGGGCTGCTGTCCAACGGCACCCGCACCAACCCGACCGCGGCCCAGATCGCCGCGGGCCAGGCGGTCGGCGCGGAAGGCAACTTCTCGGCCACCGGGGACGTCAACGACGCCGCCGCCGCGTTCAAGCGCAACACCTATTCGGTGTACGCCCAGGACGAATGGGAAATCACCAACAGCCTCAGCGCCGTCCTCGGCGTCCGGGCCGATTGGTATGACGGCGGCCGTCCGGCGCTCAACCCGCTGTTCCAGCAGCGCTACGGCTTCGGCAACAACAGCGGCTTCAGCAACCTCGACCCGATCATCGCGCCCCGTGTTGCGCTGACCTGGGACATGGACGATTTCGCCGTGTTCTCGCGGGCGCAGCTGCGCGGCGGCGTGGGCGTGTTCTCGGGCGGCGATCCGCTGGTGTGGTTCGGCAACGCCTTCCAGAACGACGGCCGCGGCTTCGCCGGTGGGACGACCACCGATGCCGCCTGCGGCACGGGGCCGATCGACGTGGTGGTGAACGGCCAGTTCACCGGTGTTCCCACCTGTTTCCAGCAGTCCGCCTCCGCGGCGGCGGCGCGCGGCGCGGGCGACACGCAGTCGATCAGCCCGAACATCAAGATGCCGTCGGTCCTGCGTGCGAACATCGGCTTCGTGTCGGAACTGAACTTTGCCCCTTCGGGCTTCTTCAGCGGGTGGAACCTCAACCTCGACTACATCTTCAGCCGGACGCGCAATCCGTTCACGCTGGTCGATCTGTCGCAGACCCCCGATTTCCGCGAAGGCCTCAGCGGGTTCACCGTCGACGGGCGCCCGATCTATCGTGCGATCGACCCGAACGTGGCCGGTTGCACGGCGGACCTCGTGGAGCTCAACCCCGGGCCGGTCTATCGGAACGTCAACGCGGTGTGCTTCAACACCAGCCGCGACGACGAACTCCAGCTCACCAACGGGCCGGGTTTCGACAGCCACATCGCTTCGTTCATCCTTTCGAAGAACTTCGATGGCGGCCTGTTCACCTCGGGCGGGTCGAGCTACTTCAGCCTGGGTTATTCGTACACCGATGCGCACGATCGGCGTAACATGTACAACTCCACGGCCGGCTCCAACTATGACCTGACGGCGGCGTTCGACCGGCAGAATCCGGCGGAATCGCGCGGCTTCTTCAGCTCGAAGCACAACATCACCATGGGCATGAGCCTCGAGGAAGAGTTCCTGGCCGACCTCGGAACGCGTCTGAGCGCAACCTTCGTCGCGCGCTCGGGCCGTCCCTACAGCCTGACCTTCACCGGTGGCGGCGTGTTCAACGACAGCGCTTCGGGCTTCGAAAACGCGCTGGCGTACATCCCGACGGGTCCCAACGATCCGAACGTGGTGTACACCGGCACCGTCGCCGAACAGGCTGCGAAGGGCGCCGCGTATGATGCCCTCATCAACTCGATCGGTGATTGCGCGACGAAGTATCGCGGGCAGAGCATCGTTCGCAACACCTGCGACAACGACTGGTACTTCGACCTCGACCTGTCGCTCTCGCAGGAACTGCCCGGACCGGGCCGCCTGATCGGCGTGGACGACAAGATCCGCGTCTATGCGATGTTCGACAATTTCCTGAACCTGCTCGATTCCGACTGGAACGTGCAGCGCCGCCGCAACTTCTCGGGGCTTCAGGACATTGCGACTGTCGACCGGGTCGATGCCCAGGGCCGCTACGTGATCTCGGCGGTTAACGCCGACGGGTACAATTCGGACAACCAGATCAACGTCAGCTCCTCGGTCTGGCGGATCAAGGTTGGCGTCAGCTACGACTTCTGATCGCTGGCGAACACGAAACGAGACGGCGGTCGCGCGAGCGGCCGCCGTTTTTCGTTGGCGGACGCCGTTTCGGGGCCGATAAGAATTCTCTTTGACACCCTCAGGTGCAGGAACAGCCGCGGGCAAGCTGTCGTTGACCCGGTCATGGTGACGAGCGACGGCAGCTTTGCAACCCAGGCGCGGCGGCCCCGGCCGGCGACCCTGGCGGTGATCGTCCTGCTGCACCTGGCGGCGATCTACGGTCTTGCGAAGGCATTCGCCCCGGGGGCGACGGCATCGGTCGAAAGGGCCGTGCTCTCGGCCGTCACGGTGACGGTCGAGACCAGGGACTTCGTGCCTCCGCCCGAGCCCGCGCCGCAGCCCGACCCAGGCGAAGCCGGCGACCCGGGCAAGAAGGCCGTCCCGCGCCCGGTCGTCGCCCCCGATCCCCCAGTAGTGATCAAGCAGGCACCGCCCGCGCCCAAGGCGAGCTCCACCGGCGCGGGCAATTCGTCCGGCGCCAGCGAGGCAGGCAGCGGGACCGGCGCCGGAGGCAGCGGGACCGGAACCGGCAGCGGGTCCGGCGGGGGCGGGCAGGGCGGGGGCGTCGCCACGCAGCCCGTGCATATCAGCGGCGCGATCAACAACGCGCGCGACTATCCCACTCCGCCTGGCGGACGGCAGGCGCGCATCGGCACCGAAGTGGTCGTGAAAGTCACCGTCGGCACCAACGGTCGCGCGCGCGATTGCAGCGTGTTCCGGCCTAGTCCCGACGCAGAAGCCGATCGGATCACCTGCCGCCTAGTGGTCGATCGCCTGCGGTTCCGGCCTGCCACCGACTCTTCGGGAAACCCGGTGGAGGCACCGTTCTACTGGCGGCAGCGGTGGTTCTAGTTCGGCGCTCGAGGCTCGCGCCCGCACCCTTAACGAGGCCAACTTGAACCACGCACCCTAAGCGACGCCCGCAACCAGCGTGCGCAGGTGAGCGGCGCGTCACAGCGGAACTTGTGTTCTTGTCCGTGCGTTAGCGGGTTGATTCACTTGCCTCGGGCTGGAAAGGGCCGCAACCCCATGGACGCTCGCCGCGCCGACGTATTCTCATTCGTGTCAGGCCGCAGTCGCGACGAAGCGGGCCTGATCGCGTTTCGTCCCCCACGCACCCTGCGCCGGGTGGCGCTGATCGGGAACTACACCCCCCGCAAGTGCGGCATCGCCACCTTCACCGCCGATCTCAAGTCGCAGCTCGGCCACTTCAGGCCCGAAATCGATGTCGCCGTATGGGCGCTCGACGATGCGGCCGCGCGCATGGAATACGCGGGCGTTGCCGGGACCATAGATCGCAACGATCCCAGCAGCTACGCCGCCGCGGCCGATGCGATCAACCAGAGCGGGGCGGATGCGGTCTGGCTTCAGCATGAATATGGCATCTTCGGCGGCGAAGATGGCGACATGGTGTGCGACTTCGTCAATCGGCTCGCCGCGCCCCTGATCGTTACCTGCCACACCGTGCTAAGCGCGCCTTCGCCCGCCCAGCGCCGGATCATGGAGCATCTGGTCGCCCGCGCCTCGCGGCTCATGGTCATGTCGAGCAAGTCGCGCGACCTGCTGGTGCAGTGCTACCGCGCTCCGCCCGAGGTGGTCGAAGTGATTGAGCACGGCGCGCCGGATCGGCCCTTTGGCCGCGAGGATGCCTTCAAGGCCGAGCGCGGCCTTTCCGGTCGAAAGGTTCTCACCACATTTGGCCTGCTGGGACCGGGCAAGGGCCTCGAGACCGTGATCGAGGCGCTTCCCGCTATTCGCGCCCGGCACCCGGAAATCCTCTACCGTATTGTCGGCGCCACCCACCCGAACCTCGTTGCGCGCGATGGGGAGGGCTATCGCGATGGGCTGAAGGATCTGGCCAATCGGTTGGAGGTGGCCGATGTCATCGAATGGGATGAAAGCTTCGTCGAGACCGAGGAACTGCTCGACCAGCTGGAGGCTTGCGACATCTACCTCACGCCCTATCCGGGACTTCAACAGTCGACCAGCGGCACACTCAGCTATGCCGTCGCGTTGGGCAAGGCGGTGGTTTCCACGCCATACGTTCACGCGCAGGAACTGCTGGCAGGCGGCGTGGGGGTTCTCATCGAACCCGGCTGCCCCGATGCGATTGCCCGCGCCGTGATCGACCTGCTCGACGATCCGGCCGAGCTGGCGGCGATGAAGGCGCGGGCTTACGCGCGCGGTCGCAAGACCATCTGGCCCCGCTTTGCCGCCGCGGCCGCGAGCCTCATCGAAAACGCCGTCGCACGCGCGCCGCAAGCCGGCCCGCGAACCCACCCCTCGCTCCAGGGCGTCCGGACCATGACGGACAGCACCGGAATGTATCAGCATGCTGTCGGCACAATCCCCGATCGCCGTCATGGCTACTGCATCGACGACAATGTGCGCGCGCTGATGCTGGTATGCCAGGCGCCCGCGATCGAGCCAAGAGAGCGCCAGGCGCTCGCGATGACGTACGCTTCGTTCATCCAGTATGCCTGGAACCCGGATCGACAAGGCTTCCGGAACTTCATGCGGTTCGACCGCACCTGGTGCGAAGAACTGGGGTCCGAAGATTCGAACGGCCGGACGATCTGGGCGCTCGGCGTGACGGCGGCGACTTCGTCCGATCCCGACCTCTGCCACTGGGCGCGGGAGCTGTACGACGAGGCGCTGGCGCCCGTTGCGAAGTCGCAGAGCCCGCGCACCGTGGCATTCGTCATGCTCGGGGCAGCCGCGATGCTCAAGGTGCGGCCGGGCCACGGACCCTCGATAACAGCACTTGCCGACGGGGCGGACCTGCTCGAACGGTTGCTCGGCGGGGCGCGCCGGCCGGACTGGGCATGGTTCGAATCCCTGCTCGGCTACGATAACCCGCGTCTCCCCCAAGCGCTGATCGAAGCCGGGGAGGCATTGGCCAATGCTACCTGGCGCGCTACCGGCCTCGAGACGCTTGCGTGGATTTCGGACCGCCAAAGAGCCCCGGCGGGGCACTTCCGCCCGATCGGCTCCGAGACCTTCGGCAAGCCGTACGCGCAGCTCCCCTTCGATCAGCAGCCGCTCGAGGCGCATGCAGCGATCGACGCGGCAGTATCTGCGTGGCGCGCAACAGGCGACCGCGCGTGGGTCGAACACGCGGAAATCGCCTGGAACTGGTTCTTCGGCGCAAACGACCGCGGGGTTGTGTTGGCGGATAGCGGGACGGGGCGTTGCCGCGACGGCATCACTCCACGAGGGGCGAATCTCAATTGCGGTGCTGAATCGATCCTCGCGTTTCAGCTTGGATATTGTTCCATGCTAGCGCTCGCGCCAGACATTGCCGGCGATTCGGGGAAGCGGGTTGAAGACCGAACACAGCAAGACCGGCGGCCCCTTGCATATACTTGATACGCGGCTTCACGCCGACCCGTCGCGGGTTGTGCTGCGCCCCTTTCACCTCGGTTGGCAGGCGACGAATGCCAAGGGCAATCGCGCCCTCCGGCTGGTGCAGGACGTCTGCGGTCTTTCGGAAGCTGCGGTGCGCCGGGAGTATGCAAAGGTTCTGGCGGATTTCGGCGAACGTCACTGGCAGACCGAGGACATGTTCTGCGATCGGTTCGGTGATGTGGAGCGGACGCTTGGCCTGGATGCTGGCGCGTATTCCGGCACGCGGCGCAAGCTGATCGGCGCTTATTTCTGTCACGAATATACCTACTCGGCCGCGGCGCTCATGAACCCGTCGATCGTGCCGCATCCAGACCAGTCCGGCTGCAACGGGGCGGCGGTGCGTTTCGTGATGAGCCTGCGCGCGGTGGGCGAGGGGCACATCAGCTCGATCGCGTTTCGCGAGGGCATCGCGCACACGGACGGCCGCTTCGACCTATGGCCGCAAAGTGCCTTTGCGACCTCGGTTGAACTGGACGATTCCAGCCTGTCGGATGCGGACAGCGGCGTCACGGTGCATCGCCACCTGGAAAGCAGTCTTTCGAACACCGTGATCTTCCCGATTACCGAACAGCAGCGCAATGGCCTCGAAGACCTGCGCCTCGTTCGGTTCGACCATGGCGGCGGCGAATATGAATGGATCGGCACCTACACGGCCTATTCGGGATCGACGATCCGGTCCGAACTTCTCCGGACTACCGATTTCCGCCGCTTTCTGCTCGAACCGATCCAGGGGCGGGCGGGGCGCAACAAGGGCATGGCCCTGTTTCCGGAGAAAGTCGGCGGCCATTATCTGATGGTGGGCAGGCAGGACGGGAAAAACCTCTATCTGCTGAAATCCCGGCGGATCGATCGGTGGGACAGCGAGGGTGTCCTGCTGATGGAACCCAGGTACCCGTGGGAATTCATCCAGATCGGAAATTGCGGCAGCCCCATCTGGACGGAACACGGCTGGTTGCTGTTCACGCACGGCGTGGGCGCCATGCGCAAGTATGCGCTAGGGTGCGCGCTGCTCGACCTCGACGATCCCTCGAAGGTCATCGGGCGGACGAAGGAACCGGTACTGACGGCGGAAGACGCCGATCGGTCCGGCTATGTGCCCAATGTGGTCTATACCTGCGGCGCGCTGCGGGTGCATGACCGGTTGTTCGTGCCGTACGGGATTTCGGACAGCTCGGTCGGTGTCGCGACGGTGGAAATCGCCGCGCTGTTGCAACTGATGAAGTGATGCTGCGTTGACACAAGGCATGGCTCACCCTGTCGTTCACCCTGTGATCCTGTGCGGCGGAAGCGGCACCCGCTTGTGGCCCCGCAGCCGGAAGGACAAGCCGAAGCCCTTCTTGCCCCTCATTGGCGAACGCACGCTCCTGCAGGCGACGCTCGACCGATGCGGTGACGAAGCGCTTTTCGCGGAGCCGGTCATCGTCGCTGGAAGCGCGCATGTCTGCCATATCGCGGATCAGGCCGGCGAGACGGCTACGGTTATCGTGGAGCCGGCAGCGAAGAACACGGCGCCTGCCATCGCCCTTGCCGCAGCGCTGCTGCCCCAGGATGCGATACTGCTGGTGAGCCCCAGCGATCACCACATCGGCGATGTCGGAGCTTTCCTGCGTTCCGCGCGCGCTGCGGCGGCGCTGGCGGCGGATGGGTGGATGGTCGCCTTCGGCATCGAGGCCGACCGGCCGGAAACGGGTTTCGGCTATATCCGCATGGGTGAGGCGATTGCAGGTGGGCACCGGATCGACCGTTTCGTTGAAAAGCCCGACCGCGCGACTGCGGAAAGATTCCTCACGGAGGGCGGCTACGCCTGGAACGGCGGCATTTTCGCCTTTCGGGCCGGCGCGTTCATGGAGGAGCTTGCGGCACACCGGCCCGCGATGGCGGACGCCGTGCGCAAGGCTGTGGCGGGTGGCCGTTACGAAGGGCGCGAGTTCCATCCCGCAAGCGATCCGTTCGCGGGGATCGAGGGCGAGTCGGTCGATTATGCAGTGATGGAAAACACACATCGCGCTGCAGTCGTACCGGCGGCCATGGGTTGGTCCGATATCGGAAACTGGGAAGCCCTGCGCGACGCGCGCGAAGGCGACGAAGCGGGCAACCGGGTTCGCGGCACGGCCGAACTGGTCGATTGCCGCAACGTGCTGGTGGAAACCGATGGGCCGCGGGTGTCGGTAATCGGCCTGGAGGACGTGATCGTTATCGTCGACAACGGCGAGGTTCTGGTCACCTCCGCCGCGGGTGCGCAGCGCGTTGGAAGGCTGCACGGAGCGGCGCGTCAGTGACGGTCGGTCGCCTCTTGCCGACCAAGCAGGTGGAGAAGCCCTGGGGGCAGGACAGGCTGCCGCCGCCCTTCTCCGCCCCTGTGGGCAAGCGAATTGGCGAAATCTGGTTCGAACCGCCGCCCGAGATGCCCGAGCTGCTCGTCAAATACCTGTTCACGAGCGAGAACCTGTCGGTGCAGGTCCATCCGTCCGATGATCAGGCGCCTCGCGGAAGCCGCGGGAAGGAGGAATGCTGGCTCGTTCTATCGGCTAAGGCGGGCGCGCGGCTAGCGGTCGGCTTCAAGGCGGCAGTGACGGCGGACCAGATGCGTGCCGCTGCACTGGACGGGTCGATCGAGGGCCTGCTCGAATGGCACCATGTCGCACCTGGCGATTTCATCTACCTTAAAGCCGGGACTGTTCACGCGATCGGCGCGGGGCTGTCACTGATCGAAGTGCAGCAGAATTCCGACATTACCTATCGCCTGTACGATTACGGGCGGCCGCGCGAACTGCATCTCGACGCTGGAATCGCGGTCGCGGAGGGGCGCGTACATGACCCGAAGCTGCGACGCCATATTGCGGGACATGGCGAAATCGCGCTGGTCGAAGGACCGTATTTTCGCCTCGACCGGCTGGACGGCTCGCCGTCGGCGGCGGCACTTTCGCGGTATGGATCGCGCGCTGTCCTCGTCATTCCGATCGATGAGCCGGTCTCCGTCGATGACGTGCGCATCGAGCCTGGGGAATGCGGCCTCGCTGGTTCGCTTGGCGCCGTGCGGTTCGATCTCGCGGGCAGGGCCCTGATCGCGCAACCGGTCTAGTAGGCCGCCGAGCGCGCTAGGAGCGACCTTCCGTGGCGAGGCCCGGTCCGTCCGGGCGCCAGGCCCAACCGGATTCGCGCATCGTGCTCCGTTATCTTGCCATTCACCCCCCCGCTCCTACATTCACGAGGCGAAAGGACGGCACGCCAGATGAACGAAGACAAGGATCCGCAGGGCCAGGGGCCGGGGGGAAGCCCGGGCGGTCCCAATCCGTGGATGAAGAGCCTCATGGTCTGGGGCGGTATCTTCCTGGCGCTACTGCTGGTCGTCTCGATGTTCGGCCAGGCCGGCCAGACGCCGGGCCAGTCCATCCGCTATTCCGAATTCCGTGACCGCGTGGCGGCCGGATCGGTGAAGGACGTGCAGATCGCGTCCAACCAGATCACCGGCACGATGAAGAACGGCGATACGTTCGCCACCGTGCCGATCGCCGGCGACACCAGCCTGACGACACTGCTGGACGAATCCGGCGTGTCGTATTCCGGGAAGGAAGCCGACCAGCCCAACGTCATCCTCTATCTCTTGATCCAATCCCTGCCGTTCATCCTGATCCTGGGCATTGCATTCTTTGCGCTGCGCCAGGTGCAGAAAGGCGGCGGCGCGGGCGGGGCCATGGGCTTCGGCAAGTCCAAGGCCAAGCTTCTCACCGAGAAGCAGGGCCGCGTCACATTTGACGATGTCGCCGGCATCGACGAGGCGCGCGAGGAGCTGGAGGAGATCGTCGAATTCCTGCGCGATCCGCGCCGCTTCTCCAAGCTGGGCGGCCAGATTCCGAAGGGCGCCCTTCTCGTCGGCAGCCCGGGGACCGGCAAGACACTGCTTGCCCGCGCTATCGCAGGCGAGGCGGGTGTGCCGTTCTTCACCATCTCGGGCTCCGATTTCGTGGAGATGTTCGTCGGCGTCGGCGCCAGCCGCGTGCGCGACATGTTCGAACAGGCGAAGAAGAACGCGCCCTGCATCGTCTTCATCGACGAAATCGACGCGGTCGGCCGCCATCGCGGGCACGGACTCGGCAATTCAAACGATGAACGCGAGCAGACGCTGAACCAGCTCCTAGTAGAAATGGACGGGTTCGAAGCGAACGAAGGCATCATCATCATCGCCGCCACCAACCGGCCCGACGTGCTCGACCCCGCGCTGCTGCGCCCGGGCCGCTTCGACCGGCAGGTCGTGGTGCCGGTGCCCGACATCGACGGGCGGGAGAAGATCCTGGCCGTTCACATGAAGAAGGTCCCGCTCGCCCCAGACGTGAATTCACGCACGCTGGCGCGCGGCACGCCCGGGTTCTCCGGCGCCGATCTTGCGAACCTGGTCAACGAGGCAGCCCTGCTGGCCGCGCGCCGCAACAAGCGCTTGGTCGCGATGCAGGAATTCGAGGACGCGAAGGACAAGGTCATGATGGGCGCGGAACGCCGCTCCATGGTCATGACCGACGACGAGAAGAAGATGACCGCCTATCACGAGGCGGGCCATGCGCTCGTGTCCTTGCGCGAGCCGGCTTCGGATCCGATTCACAAGGCCACGATCATCCCGCGCGGGCGCGCGCTCGGCATGGTGATGCGCCTGCCGGAACGCGACAACTACTCCTACCACCGCGACAAGATGCACGCCGACCTCGCCGTCAGCATGGGCGGCCGGGTGGCGGAGGAACTGATCTTCGGCCACGACAAGGTATCGAGCGGCGCGTCGAGCGACATCCAGTACGCCACCACCCTGGCGCGAAACATGGTCACGAAATGGGGCATGAGCGAGAAGCTCGGCCCGCTGCAATACGAACAGCAGCAGGAAGGCTACCTGGGTTACGGCGGCAGTCAGCGCACCATGGGTAGCGACGAGACCAACAAGCTGATCGATGCGGAAATCAAGGGCCTGGTCGAGAGCGCACACGCGCGGGCTACCGCGATACTCGCCGGCGAAACCGACAAGCTGCACCTGCTGGCGCAAGCCATGCTGGAATACGAAACACTGACGGGCGACGAGATTCGCGACCTGCTGGATACGGGCAAGATCGATCGTCCGGATGCGCCGGCGACCCCGACGGCCCGGCCGGTTCGCGGATCGGCCATTCCCCGGGCCGGCAAGCGCTTTGGCGGGGAGGCTGCGGCGGGGGCCTGAGCCGGCGCAGCCGCGCCCTCGATGCGCGGATCGTCAGCAGGCATTCACGTTTGCCGCCCGATGAGCGATCCTCATTTTTGAGAGGGGATCGGGGCTTTGCGAATTCTGTTTTATTCGGTCGCCATGGGCGCGGCCCTTGCAGCGGTACCGGCGCTGGCGGCGCCCGGCGACGTAAATGCCGAGGAATTCTACATCGATGCCAAAGCGCTGATGGGCAAGGGCATGGGCGCCATGTTCGACAAGCGGACCCGTCCGATGATGGCCCAGATGAAGGACGCAGCGGCCGCCACAAAGGCGGCAAACGATGCCGCCACCGCGCGCGGGGAACCGCTGTACTGCGTGCCAGCCGCTGCCCGCAAGAAAGGCATGGGCGCCGAAGAGGTCGTCGCCAAGCTGGGTCGCTTGCCGCAATCGCAGCGCAAGGCGTCCACCTTGCGCCAGGCGTGGCGTGCCGCGCTGATCCGCGAGTTTCCCTGCGGCTGACGATACACGCCGGCCGCTCGGCTTCGGTATACTTCAGGCGCCGGCCATCCAGAATATCGCCGCGGCGAACAGCCCTATCGCGATCCACGCGAACAGGCTGAGCGCCAGCATTCGCCAGACCGCGCCGAGGCGCGACAGGCCGTATGTGCCGCGCAGCTGGCGGTACATGTGGAACGGGGCGTAGAGCAGCAGCAGGCCGCCCACGCCGCCGGCGTTGACGTAGAACAGCAGGCTGACCACTGCGGCGAGGGCGATCATGAAGGTGATCGAATACGTCACGAACACGGTGTGATCGTACCCGCCGAAACGGCGGCTGAGGGGGAACAGCAGCCACACGAACGGCACGCTGAGCGGGATCAGCATCCAGCTGTACTTGTAGGCGCTGGTCTGCGCCTTGTAGATCGCCAGCTGCGGGTTCTCCCGCACGTGTTGAATCATCTGGCTCAGCTTCGCGTTGTTCGGTTCGGGGCTGTCGGAGAAGCCTTCGACGAACTGTCGGGTGAACTCGCCGCCTTGTCCGTTCTTCAGCGCGCTCAAGGCGCGCTGCTCTGCTTCGAGGTCCGCGACCTTGCGATCGATCTCGGCGCGTTCTTCGCCCTGCGCCGTGGTCCGCTCGACCTTCAGCCTTTCCAGCTCACGGGTGTTCTCGGCAAAGTCGGCGTCCATCGCCCCGGCCACTTGGGCCGTCGGAATGCCGCTGGCGCCGCTGCCCAGCGCGTTGAACAGGGCGAAGCTCAGGAACACGACGAAGAGAAACAGCGCAATCGGGCTGACATAACTGGCGCGGCGCCCGTCGATATATTCGCGGGTCAGCTTGCCGGGCTTCCACGCGAGCAACGGCACGGTGCGCCAGATCTTGCCTTCGAAATGGAGCACGCCGTGCAGCAGGTCATGGAAGAACGCGCCCAGCGTGCGGTGCACGTGCCCACGCTGGCCGCACGCGTGGCAGTGCGGGCCGACCAGCGGCGTGCCGCAGTTGAGGCAGGCCGCCTCGTTCGTGTGGCCACCTGTCTCGCCCGCTGCCGGCTCCACCGTGCGCGCCAGAACCGCGCCGCTGCCCGCATCGGCGATGCCGTGCGCGATCGTGCCGAACTCCCCCGTCATGCAATCGATCATACGCCTGCTGGAGGTTGCAGCGCCAGCCGGAACATACCGAGAACGAGTGCGTTGACGCGGCGAAAGGGAATTCAGCCATGACCGACCGCCACCCGACCGACAACCACCCCAGCGAAAGTCCGAAGGTTGAGCCGACATCGAACGCAGTCAAGGCGCCCGCCGACTGGACCACCGGCGACGAACCGATGACCGGTGCGCAGGCGAGCTACCTCAAGACCCTGAGCGAGGAAGCGCACGATCCGAAGGCATACGACACCGACCTCACCAAGGCCGAGGCATCTGAACGGATCGACGCGCTGCAGGACACGACCGGGCGCGGCCGCTAGCTAAAGCGCGCGCCACAACGAAAAAGGCCCGCGCCATTTGCGAAAGGGCGCGGGCCTTTTTTCATGGCCGCAAAGTCGGGCGTTCAGCCTTCGTAATCGCCGCCGACGCTGGTGGAACGGACGGGGGCAGCTGCGGTGATGCGCAGCGCTTCGGCCGACTGGCTGAGCGAACCGATCTCGTCCGCCTCGTCCTCGTCGTCCGGCAGAATCTTCTGGAGGCCGACAACCACGGATTCGTGAAGGTCCTTGGGGCGCACCGTTTCTTCCGCGATTTCTCGCAGGGCGACGACCGGGTTCTTGTCGCGGTCGCGGTCGATCGTCAGTTCGGCGCCACCCGAGATTTCCCGCGCACGCTGCGCGGCAAGCAGGACGAGGTCGAAGCGGTTCGGAATCTTGTCGACACAATCTTCGACGGTAACGCGCGCCATCGGGCACTCCGGGTAACGGGTGTTCGGGAAAGCGCGCGACCTAGGGGACGGGCGTCGCCAAGTCAAGAAAATGCCTCTAGGCAGCCTGCCATGCAGTACGTCGATCCGCCGCCGTTCACTGCCGAGGCGCAGGGGCACCGGCTGACGTTCTACCCCGCCGGCAAGGACCGGCTCGCCGCGATGATCGACCTCATCGACGGCGCGCGCGATTCGCTGCGCGTATGTTTCTACATCTTCGCCGAAGACGCGAGCGGAACGCTGGTGCGCGACGCGTTGACCCGAGCGGCGGAGCGCGGGGTGAAGGTCAACCTCATCGTCGATGGTTTCGGAGCCGATGCGCGAAAGGCGTTTTTCGCCCCGATGTGCGACGCGGGGGGATCGTTCTGCTGTTTTTCACCCCGATGGAGCCAGCGATACCTCATCCGCAACCACCAGAAGATGGTGATCGCCGACGGGCGCTTTGCCATGGTCGGCGGCTTCAACGTGGAGGACAGTTATTTCGCCCCGCCCGAGGTGAACGGCTGGAACGACCTGGCAATCGTGATGGAAGGCACCGCGGTATGCGATCTTGCCCGCTGGTTCGACCAGCTCGACGCCTGGACGCGCGACCCCCATTCGAAATGGCGTCATATCCGCCGCTTGGTGCGCCACTGGCAACCTGGCCACGGCCCCGTGCAGGTCCTCATCGGCGGGCCAACCCGCGGCCTGTCGAGCTGGGCCCGGAGCGTGCGAAGCGACATGATCGGCGGTGCCCGCCTGCACATGATCATGGCCTATTTCTCGCCTTCGAACCGCGCGATGCGGGCGATCGGCAAAGTGGCACGCCGCGATGGTGCCCGCCTGGTGCTTGCGGGCAAGAGCGACAATCCAGCCACCATCGGGGCCACGCGATCGCTATACGATTACATGCTGAAGCGGCGGGCGCGCATCTGGGAGTTCGAGGCGTGCAAGCTCCACACCAAGCTGATCGTTATCGATGACGTCTGCTATTTCGGCAGCGCCAATTTCGACATGCGCAGCCTCTATCTCAACCTGGAGGTGATGATCCGCGTCGAGGACACGGCACTGGCCGCGCGGCTGGTCGAATATATCGACGGGCACATCGGCGCCTCGGCCGAGATCACGCCATCGCTGCACAAGGCGCGTGGCGGCCTGCTCAACCGGCTGCGGTGGAACGTCTCGTGGTTCCTGGTCGCGGTGGTCGATTACACCGTAACGCGGCGCCTCAACCTCGGCCTTTAATCGTATCCGCCGTACCGCTGGTCGTCCGCGAGGTCGGAGAAGCGGGTGATCTTGGGCTCGAACTTCAGGCGCACCTTGCCGGTGGAGCCGTGGCGCTGCTTCGCGATAATGAGTTCGGCGAGGCCGTGCACTCGCTCCATCTCGCTGGCCCAGGCAGCGTGGGCCTCGTGCGCCTTGGCGTCGTCATCCGCCTGCGGCACCTTGGGTTCGCGCTGGCCGACGTAGTAATCCTCGCGGAACACGAACCACACCATGTCGGCGTCCTGTTCGATCGAGCCGGATTCGCGCAGGTCCGACAACATCGGCCGCTTGTCGTCGCGTTGCTCCACGGCGCGGCTGAGCTGTGACAGCGCGATGACCGGCAGCTCCAGTTCCTTGGCAAGGGTCTTGAGGCCGCGGCTGATCTCCGAAATCTCGTTGACGCGGTTGTCGCTGGCGCGGTTCGATCCCTGGAGCAGCTGGAGGTAATCGACCACGATCAGGCCGATATCGTGCTTGCGCTTGAGGCGCCGGGCGCGCGTGCGCAGCGCGGCGATGGAAAGCGCCGGCGTGTCGTCGATATAGAGCGGCAGCTCGGCCAGCTTCTGGCTGGCGAATGACAGCGACTGGAATTCATCGCGGCTCAGCTTGCCCATGCGTAGCGCCTCGCTGGAGATGCCGGCCGTCTCCGCAAGGATGCGGGTGGCCAGCTGGTCGGCGCTCATTTCCAGGCTGAAGAAGGCGACGCCTGCGCCCACGCTCGCCTTGTCGTCAATGCTGTCGCGGCGGTCGCGCAGCAGGCGGTCGGCGCAGTTGAACGCGATGTTCGTCGCCAGCGAGGTCTTGCCCATGCCGGGACGGCCGGCGAGGATCACGAGGTCCGAATCGTGGAGGCCGCCGATCTTGTCGTTGATCGAAACGAAGCCCGTGGTGGTGCCCGCGATGTGGCCGCCTGAACCGATCGCCTTTTCAATCTGTTTCAGCGCCTTGGTGGTCGCCATGCCGAAGCTGGAGGCTTCGGAATTGCTGGCTGCGCCCTCGGCCACCTCGAACAGCGCGGCCTCCGCCGCTTCGATCTGCTTGAGCGGCGCGACCGAATCGCTGGTGTCGAGCGCCCCTTCCACGAGGTTGCGGCCCACGCTCACCAGTTCGCGCAGCAGGGCAAGGTCGTAGATCTGCTCTGCCAGTTCGCGCGGGGCGAGAAGTCCCTGCCCGTCCGCCGTCAGCCGGGCGAGGTAGGTAATCCCGCCCAGTTCCTTCAGCGCATCGTCCGCTTCGAAATAGGGCTTGAGGGTGACAGGCGTCACCACGGCGTTGCGGTCGAGGAGGGTCAGCACGCGTTCGAACACGCGGGCGTGAACCGGTTCGAAGAAGTGCTGCGGCCGCAGCGGAGTGCCCAGCTCTTCCAGCACGCGATTATCGATCAGCACGGCGCCGAGGAACGCGGCCTCCGCCTCGATATTGGCGGGCAAGGCGCGAATCGCGGGCAATTCGGTGGTCTGAGGGCGGAGGAGAAGATCGGTCGCGGCCATGTGCGCTTCAATGGTCCAAGCGGACGCCGGCATAAAGCCGCTTGTGCGCTGAATGGCGGGATAGGGCTGTGCAAAAGCGCTGGCCGCGCGAAACGCTTGCCGCCACCCGCGCCCATCTGCGACAAGCGGCCCGCAATGGCCGAATACCGCATCGCGAAGATTACGCTGGACGAGGACACGATCCTGTGGCGCAACGCGGATGTCGAGCAGGAACGCCGGGTCGCGATCTACGACTTGATCGAAGAGAACACGTTCAAGCCACTGCGCGCGTGCGAGGCGGGGCATCACGGCCCGTACGATCTGCGCCTCGCGGTGCAGGAAGGGCGGCTCGCCCTCACCATCGGTGACGCGGCAGGCGCGCCGCTGGAAACGCTGGTCCTGGGCCTGGCGCGTTTCCGCCGGCCGATCCGAGATTATTTCGCCATCTGCGACAGCTATTACCAGGCGATCCGCAAGGCGACCCCGGCCGAGATCGAGACGATCGACATGGCCCGGCGCGCGATCCACAACGATGCTGCGGAGCTTCTGCTCGATCGGCTGGCGGGGAAAGTGGAAACCGATCATCCCACCGCACGGCGCTTGTTCACGCTCATCTGCGTGCTGCATATTCGCGGCTGACGGGAAGGGGCGCGATTCGTGGCTGGGAGGAAAAAAGGCATCGGCTGGCGCGCGCGTGCGCTCGGTGCGCTGCTGCTGGCCGCCCTGCTCGCCGCGGGCTGGGGCTGGTGGCGGCTGCAGCACTGGACGCCGGAAGCCGCGGAATATCCCGATCAGGGGGCGGAGGTCGGCGCGGCCGACGTGGTGGTGCGGTTCGATACGCTGAAGGCGCTCGGCGCCACGTTCGCCTATCTTGATGCCAGCGACGGCACGCGCCGGGATGCCGCTTTCGCCACCAATTTCGCCAACGCCCGGGCCGCCGGCCTCAAAGTAGGCGCGGTGCACCGGTTCGATCCGTGCAAAATGGCGGACGGTCAATCGGCCAACTTCGTGGTAGTCGTGCCGCGCCGCAAGGACCTGCTGCCTCCCGCGGTCGCGCTCGACCGCACGGCCGACGATTGCCCTTCGCGGGTGAGCGACGCGCAAGTCGAAAGCGAGCTGATGACGCTCATCAACCAGATCGAGGCGCATTCGGGCAAGCCTGCGATCCTTCAGGTTTCCCGTACGTTCGAGCAGCGCTACGGTCTCGCCAGCCGGATCGAGCGGAACTTGTGGGTCGTGGGGACCTTCGCCCGCCCGACGTACACCTCGCGGCCATGGCTGCTGTGGACCGCAAACCGCAAGCTGATGACACCCGCCGCGGACCAACCGCTGCGCTGGGTGGTCGTGCGCCCCTGATCTGCGCTAGGAGCGCGGCCATGACCGACACCGACCTGATCGCCGCGGCCCGGGCCGCCGCCGTGCAATCCTATTCGCCCTATTCCGGGTACCCGGTTGGCGCCGCGCTGCTGTTCGCGGACGGCAGCGTGGTGACCGGTACCAATATCGAAAATGCGAGCTATGGTCTCGCCCTCTGCGCCGAGACGGTCGCCGTGGCGAAGGCGATGGCCGACGGGGTGCGAGGCGGTCTGGTGAAGGTCGCGGTAACGGGACCTGACGACAAGGGCGCCGGCGACCCTATTACGCCCTGCGGCCGGTGCCGCCAGGTGCTGAGCGAGCTGGCTCAGCTCGGCGGCACCGATCCCGCGATCCTGTGCGTGGCGCCTGGCAACGTACGGACCGTCCGCATGAGCGAACTGCTGCCGCATGCCTTTGGACCCGCCAGCCTCAAATGATGGATCGCCGGGCGGCGATGGCGGGCCTGGGCGGGGCTGCGACGGCATTCGCGATTCCCGCGGGCGCCGCGTCCCGGCGTGGCGGCAAGAGTGCCGGCCGGCGCCTTCCGCCCCGCCTCCGGGTCGGCGACACGGTAGGGATCGTCTCGCCGTCGAGCGCGGTCGAGGCGGAGGAAGGACTTCAGCGCGCCGAATGGTGGGTGCGCGGCATGGGCCTGGTGCCGCGTTTCGGCACCCATGCGGCCGACCGCCACGGATACCTGGCGGGGACGGACGCCAACCGGGCGGCCGATATCAACGCGATGTATGCCGACGACGCGGTGCGCGCGGTGTTCGCGGTGCGCGGCGGCTGGGGCGGAGCGCGCATCCTGCCACTGCTCGACTGGGACACGATCCGTGCCAATCCCAAGCTGCTTATCGGCTATAGCGACGTGACCGCACTCCACCTCGCGTTCGCAGCGCGCGCCGGGTTCCCGACGATCCACGGCGGCAACGCCTCGAGCAGCTGGCCCCGCGTGAGCTGGGAAAGCCTGTGGCGCATGGCTTTCGCCGGCGAGGCGCCCGTTCTGGGCGGCTCCGAGGTGGAGGCGATCTCGGGCAGGGCGGGCCGCACCATTCGCGGCGGCACGGCGCGCGGCACGTTGCTCGGCGGCAACCTCACGATTCTGTCCACCTTCATGGGCACCGGATGGCTGCCCGATTTTGCTGACGCGATCCTGTTCGTCGAGGATACCAACGAGTCTGAATACCGCATCGACCGGATGCTGCAGCAGCTGCGGCTCGCCGGCGTGCTCGGATCGCTTGCGGGCGTCGTGTTCGGCCAGTGCACCGGTTGCCGGAGCACCGATCCGGATTACGCGGGGTTCACCCTCGATTCGGTCATCGACCAGTACCTCGCCCCGCTCGGCGTCCCGGCCTTCACCGGCGCCAACATTGGCCACGTTGCGGGGCAGCTGAGCCTGCCGTCCGGCGCCGCGGTCGAGATCGACGCCGACGCGCGGACGATTCGCCTGCTTCGGACGATCACCGCCTGACGGCTCAGGCTGCCGGGGTCTCCAGCCATTCGAGCAGGCTAGCCAGGCAGTCGCGCGCCAGCAGTTTGCTGCGTTCCGGGCTCCACCCCTGCGCCGCGTCGGGCAGGTCGTCGTTGTCCTTGAACGGCATTTCCAGCGTCATCGAGCAGGCGCCGAAGCGCTCAGCGAGCTGGTTGGTGCTCATGGCAAGGTTCGCGGTACCGGGCCGGGCGACTTCGTAACCCTTGGCCGTCTGGAAATCGGGCGTGCGCCGTTCCAGGATGCGCTGGTAGCGCGTGTATTTCTCTCCCAGCGCGTCGGACCACGAAGGGATGCCCTCGAACCCTGCCAGGAAGACGGCGGCGATTGCTTCGTCCCCGTGCACGTCCATCGCGAAATCGACGCCGGTCTCGTCCATGGCGTTGCGGATCGCCAGGACCTCGGGCGACTTTTCGGGGCTCGGCTCGTGCCATTCGCGGTTGAGATTGGTGCCGGCCGCGTTGGTGCGCAAGTGGCCACGCCGGCTGCCGTCGGGATTGCAGTTCGGGACGATGTGGAACGTGCACAGTTGCCGCAGCTTGCGTGCGACCGGGTCGGCCGGGTCGGTCAGGCATTCCAGCGCGCCTTCCATCCACCATTCGGCCATGGATTCGCCGGGATGCTGGCGGGCATAGAGCCATACCTGGTTCTCGCCTTCGCCCAGCTCCAGGCAATCGATCGGCTGGCCGTCGAGCGTGTTACCGAGGTGACGGTAGCTGACGCCTTCGCTGGCCGCGGCTTCGGCTACCAGATCGTGGTGGCGTTCCATCGAATAGGGCGCGAAATAGGCGAACCAGGCGATGCCGCTGGCGGGCGTGTAGGTGATCGTCAGCGTGCCGCCGTTGGCATCCTTGTCATAAGTGCTGTCGGCCCGGCCCCAGAAATCGCGATCCTCCGACACACAGGCGCGGTACCCGGGCCAGCCTTCGGGATATGCCGAGGTGCCGAGATCGACGATCTTCAGCGTCAGTTTCCGCCCCGCTGCGCCGGTGACGCGGAAATGGAACCACTGCCGGAATTCCGATTGATGGTCGGCGGGGATCGTCAGGCGCGCGGTGGCGCCGTCGATCGAGAGGACTTCGATGTTACCGCTGTCGAACTGGGCGTCGATACGGATCGGATGCGAACTGGTTTCGGTTGCGATCATTTCGCCCCGATAGTCGCTCCCGATTCGCCTGGGAAGCCGGAGAACAGCTTGCCGGCCATTTCGCTGGCGAGGCGGCGCGACTCAGCGTCCTTGGACCCGGCACGCGGGCTCGCTTCGGCGCGGCCTTCCCACAAGTGCGTGCCGGCGGCATCGACGATTGTGACGGCGAGCGTGCTGTCGAGCACTTCGCCCGAGCGATTGCCGCCGAGAAGAAAGCCAAGGCCCACGCCGAGGTCGAGCCCGCTGCGGCGACCATAGTATCCGCCGCCCGAACCGACGCCCACGCCCACGCTGACGCCGCTGCCCGAACGGGCGCGTTCGCGCTGCACGACGGCCTGGTCGAGGCTCACCTCGGCAACCCGCGGCGCATCGGGCACCAAGGTAAAGCCCTGGCGGATCAGCGAGCCGGCGACTGCGTCGAGCCATACCTGCATCGGAAGCGTGCCGGCCTCCATGCCGGGAGCGGCGCGCACGGCGATCGGACCGGGCGCCGCTGCGGACAGCGACTGCGGGGTGTGGAAGCGCGTGACCGCCACATCGGTCGCGGCGGAGGCCGGAACCGCGAGCGCAAACGCGGCGAGTGCCGGCAGGGATGCCTTCTTCATCATACCAACCTTTTTGAGTCATGCCCCTGAAATCGAACGCATAATATCGCGCCGGGCATGGCCACGCGATGAACGCGGCGCCCGCGTGGCAAACCGTTTGTTTACCATGCCAGGCTAGGTTCGGCGCCATGACCAGCACGCCTGCCAAGTCCGCTCTTCCCGTCCTCGTCACGGGCGGGGCAGGCTATATCGGCAGCCACGCCGTACTCGCGTTGCGGGATGCGGGGTACCCCGTGGCGGTGATCGACAACCTGTCCACCGGTTTCCGATTCGCGGTGCCTGATGACGTCCCGTTCTTCCACGGCGACATCGAAGACACGGGCTTCCTCGCGCACATATTCGCGACACAGGGCACGCGCGCGGTGATGCACTTCGCCGGGTCGATCATCGTACCCGAATCGGTGGCGGACCCGCTGAAATATTATCACAACAACACTGCCAAGAGCCGCGGCCTTATCGAGGCGGCGGTAAAGGCTGGCGTGCCGCATTTTATCTTCTCCAGCACGGCCGCGACGTACGGCGTGCCGGCGAGGGATCGCGTGGCCGAGGACAGCCCTCAGGTGCCCATCAACCCGTACGGCTGGTCGAAGCTGATGACGGAGCAGATGCTGGCCGACACTGCGGCGGCGTGCGGCATGAACTACTGCGCCTTGCGCTATTTCAATGTGGCGGGGGCCGACCCACAGGGCCGCAGCGGCCAGTCGACAGACGGGGCGACGCACCTCATCAAGGTTGCAGTCGAGGCGGCGCTGGGCAAGCGCTCGTCCGTTGCGGTGTTCGGCACGGACTACGGCACGCCGGACGGAACCGGTGTGCGGGACTACATCCACGTGTCCGATCTTGCGGCGGCGCACGTCTGCGCGCTGGAGGCGCTCGCCGCGCAGCCCGCGCAATCGTTGCGGCTCAATTGCGGTTACGGCAGGGGATTCTCCGTCCTCGAGGTTTTGGATGCGGTGGACCGGGTCACGGGGCGGCCGGTCGAGCGGCGGATGGAGCCGCGCCGCGCGGGCGACCCCGGTTGCCTGGTGTCCGACAACGCGCGAATCATGGCCACGCTGCCCTGGCGACCTCGACACGCGGATCTCGACACTATCGTCAGCCACGCGTTTGCCTGGGAGGAACGCCTGACGGCGATTCGCCGCGACGCGGCCCGCGCCGCCTGATCCACGCTTGACGTGTCGCCTCCGTTTCCCTAGGGGCGCGGCTTGTTTTTGGCGGCATCGGAACGCAAATTCCGGTGCCGAAAATATTTCAGGTCAGAACCATGAAGATCCGCAACAGCCTCAAGTCCCTCAAGGACCGTCACCGCGATTGCCGCGTGATCCGCCGCCGCGGACGGACTTATGTCATCAACAAGACCAACCGCCGGTTCAAGGCCCGCCAGGGCTGATGATCGCCGCACCGCGGCGCGCCCGCGGTCGCATTGGTTGCACGAGCCCCTGCATTCGCGGGGGCTTTTTGCGTGTCTGAACTCGCCGGACGCGGATTAGCGCTAACCGAGCGTGGGCCAGTCGCAGCAGTCGTATTCGACATAGGCCGGGTGCTGATCCGGTGGGAGCTGCGCGCCCTCTACGCAAGGCTGATCGCCGATCCTGACGAACTCGATTGGTTCCTGGCCAACGTAGTGACCGAGGAATGGCACTTCCAACACGATGCCGGGCGTCCACTCGGCGAAATGGTGCCGGAACTGCAGGCGCTGTACCCGGAGCACGCTCCACTGGTAGATGCTTATGCCACGCGCTTTCTCGAGACGATCCCCGGCCCGGTGCCCGGCACCTCGGAGATAGTCGAACGGCTCGATGCACGTGGTGTGCCGCTCTATGCGATCACCAATTTCGGATCTGAGTTCTGGGCGGAGTTCCGGCCGACATTCCCCCTGCTCGATCGGTTTGGTGAGATCGTGGTTTCCGGCGAGGAAAAGGTCGCAAAGCCGGACGCTGCGATCTTCGATCTGGCCGCGTCACGCTTCGGGTATGCGCCGCACGCCATGCTGTTCGTGGACGATAATGTCGCTAACGTCGCAGCAGCCCATGCGCTGGGATGGCAGGTCCACCACTTCGTCAATGCCCCAGCGCTGGAAGCCGATCTGGTGGAGCGCGGCCTCATCTGAATACCCAACGCACGGGCCCCGACGCGACGCCGGGGCGCGCAGAATCGCCCATCGGGAGGGAGAGATGGGTTGGACCGGTCAGTTGCCGTTGCAACGTGCCAGCTCGGCGGGTTCCAACGCCTTGCCGCCGGCAGTAAACGCCGCGATGGGCCCCACTTCCTTCGCAAGTCGCGCGCACACGATGGCCGGGCGGCTGGTACCCTTGGCCGCCGCGCACGAACTGTCCGCGCATTTCCACGCCAAGCCCCCGGCGATGGCGTTGGCCTTGGCAGTGGGGGCCGTGAGCTGGGCGCGATAGAACACGCCTTCGGCCCCCTGGGCAGGCGAGGGCGCGATGGCAGTGCCGAGAGAAAGCGTCGTCCATGCCAGCGCGGCAACGATCGCGACAGGCTTTGCCCTGCTTGAGCTTAGAGTCGTCATGGGTCGCATCCTTAGATATGCCAAATGAGTTGCGAATCGCTACTCATTGCTTGGCCCGCCTAACTCGGGTTCATCTAGGTTGCAATCAGAAACTTATCTTGGCAATTTGTGCTGATTCGATTGCAGCGCTAGAAGCCACGTCGAAGAGGACTGAATGGACAAAATTCGTGAACCGTTGAGGGAACTCACCGCCTGCGGCCTGCCGGAAGCGCTCGAGGTGATGGGCGAACGCTGGTCATTCATGATCCTGCGTGCGAGCTTCAACGGCCTCTACCATTTCGAGGAATTCCTGTGCGAGCTGGGTATCGCGCGGAACATCCTGTCGAACCGTCTCGCCAAGCTGGTGGAGCACGGCATCCTCGACCGGCAACCTTGCGCTGACGATCGCCGACGGATCGAATATCGCCTGACCGAAAAAGGGTTCGATCTGCTTCCGGCGATGATCGCCTTGCGCCAATGGGGTCAGAAGTACGGTCTCGGAGCGAACGAGAACCCGGTGCTGGTGGACGAGCAGGACCGGCTGGCGATTGGGCCTGTCGCGATAACTTCGCACGATGGCAGAGTGCTCGGCCCCAAGGATCTGCGCTTCGTGGACCGTGCCGACGAAGGCTGCCGCGCGGACGGGAGCAGGGCGACGCCGGCAGATGGGTTCGACCGCGTGCGCCGTGACGATGCCGCCGCGAAGCCGCGCATCGCCGCCGCCCGCTGACCGCCCCGCCGGAGAACCGGACGAGCGCTAGATTCTCTTTCGCGCGTCGGCGCGGTGCGCCTCACGTTGCCGGAGTGCCGAAGCTACCGGAGGTGTCGAAGGCTAATTCCGACGTTCTTCGTAAGTGATGCGGATGCGCACCCATTCGCCCACCATCGCCCTTCCGCCGACCTGCGGCGGATGCACCTTGAACTGCCATGCCGCGCCCAGCACGGCCCGGCCCATGCCCGAGCCTTCGGGGTACTCGTCCACCAGCACGCACTGCTCCACGCGGAAGCCGCTCGCGGTCTTGCAGTTGATTAATGCCCAGCCCGGACCGCTGGCGGTGGACAGGTAGCCGCGCAACTCTTCGGGATAGGGTTCGCGGTACCAGCGGGCCGCGTAGAGGGGCTCTCCGTCAGGTCCGCCGCCGGCGATCCGCTGCGAATCGCCCGGATAACCCGTGTTCGGCGGGCCCATCGGACCGGCCATGTCGTCGCGGATCACCGCGCGCGCCTTGCCGCTGGCGGGCGGCGTGGGCTCGCTCTTCGCGAGGGGGGCGGCCGGTGACATCTCCGGCGTCTCGATCGGCGCCGGAAAGGTCGGCGCCAGAAGCGGCGGCGGGCGCTGGGGCATGGCGGGGGCCGGCGGCAAAGCGCTTGACAGTGATTCGGCCTCCTCGGCTGGTTGCGGCTGCGGCTTCGATCTGTCGACCGGCACGGCCTCGGGGGCGAAGGAGACCGTCGTCAGCGTATCCCGGCCATCGTCATCGCCTGCAACCGAATGGCCCAATGTCAATAGAAGGAGCAGGAGACCGCATTCGAGCGCCAGCGCGAGTGCCATGCCCCCGGCGCGGCGGCGGACCCCGGGCCAGCGAACGTCGAAGCGGGCGAGATGGTCGGCAGCGCTGCGGCGAATACCGCGCGTCTTGGCGTAAGCGCTGGTCATGGCGTCCATCGGGCGTTGGGGCGCGTGCGTGCGCGGAGGCTCGCCTTACTCACGCGGGGGGATCAAGGCCACCCGGCGCGGGCCACCGGCACTCAGGCGCGCGGGGCCTGCCGCCGATAGCTGAGCGCTTCCGCCACATGGATGCGCCCGATCCGGTCCACGCCCGCGAGGTCCGCGATCGTGCGGGCCACGCGCAGCATCCGCGTATATCCGCGCGCCGATAGCCGCATCGCCTCGGCCGCCTGCATCAGCAGCTTGCGGCCCGGCTCGTCGGGAGTGGCGAAGCGTTCGAGCGGCGCGCCATCGAGCTCGGCATTGGTACGGGCACCGGTCTCGTCCGAGCGTGCGGTCTGGATCGCCCGCGCCGCCGCCACCCGCGCTGCGACCTCCGCGCTCCCTTCCGCAGGCGGGGGAAGCGCCAGGTCGGCCGCGCTAACAGGATCGACGTCAACGTGGAGATCGATCCGGTCGAGCATCGGACCCGACACCTTGCTCTGGTAGTCGGCGGCGCATCGTGGGGCGCGGCTGCAGGCGAGTGCCGGATCGCCAAGGTGGCCGCATCGGCACGGGTTCATCGCCGCGATGAGCTGCACTCGCGCGGGGAAGGTGACGTGCGCGTTTGCGCGGGCAACGTCGACTTTGCCCGTCTCCAGCGGCTGGCGCAGCGAATCGAGCACGGCGCGCTGAAACTCCGGCAGTTCGTCAAGAAACAGCACGCCGAGATGCGCCAGACTGACCTCACCCGGCCGCACGCGGAGGCCTCCGCCGGTCAACGCGGCTATGCTCGCAGAGTGATGCGGCGCGCGGAAGGGCCGCACACGACTGATCTTGCCACCTTCCATGAGGCCGGCGACGGAGGCGACCATGCTCGTTTCCAGCGCCTCGGCGGGCGTGAGCGGGGGCAGGATGCCGGGAAGACAGCTCGCCATCAGAGACTTGCCTGCGCCTGGCGGTCCGCTCATCAACAGGTTGTGACCCCCGGCGGCCGCGATCTCCAGCGCGCGCTTGGCAGTTTCCTGGCCCGTCACCTGGCGCAAGTCCGGTCCGTAGCCGGGCTCCTCCACTTCGCCGGGCGGCGGGTCAGGCAGGTGCTGCGTACCTTTCAGGTGGTTGAGCAGGCTGACGAGGTCGGGTGCGGCGAGAACCGGCACGCCGCTCGCCCACCGTGCCTCGCTGCCTTGCGCGGCGGGGCAGATCAGACCGGCTTCCGCCTGGCTGGCGTGCAGCGCGGCCAGAAGGACGCCCGGCGATGGCGCGACGCGACCGTCGAGCGCCAGTTCCCCGACCGCGATCCAATCACCGAGTTGTTCACTATCGGTCACGCCCATCGCCGCCAGAAGGGCGAGCGCGATCGGCAGATCGAAATGGCTGCCTTCCTTGGGCAGGTCCGCCGGCGAAAGGTTTATGGTGATCCGCTTGGGCGGGAGCGACAGGCCCATGGCCGACAGCGCCGCTTGCACCCGTTCCTTGCTTTCGCCCACCGCCTTGTCTGGTAGCCCGACCAGGGTGAAGCGAGGCAGGCCGGGGGCCACCTGGCACTGCACCTCAACGGCCCGCGCCTCCAGCCCCAGATAGGCCACCGTCCGGACCAGTGCGACCATGAAACCCCCTGCGCCGCATCCCTGTGCAGCCGCGCTGCTTGTGGCCGCAATCGGCCAGCAAGTCGAGTGGCGGCTGCTGGAATGATGAACGTTTCCGCAAGCATAGCGGTTGGCGATTTGGCAAGCACGCGGACGCGATTTTGCCCTGATGCGCATCCTTGCTGCCGCCCTGCTGCTGTCCACCGGAGTCGCGTACACCGTGCCTGGCGCCGCGCAGTCGCGGTATATGGTGTCGGCCACGGAGTTTACCGAGTACGCTGATAAAGCCGAAGCCGTAGTCAACGGCGCGGCCTATGGACCTTTCCGCGTGCTCGACGGGCGTCGCGCGGCGCTGGTCGATGCGACCGATGGCGCAAGCCCGCAGGCCTTCGCAGCCATGCTCCGCGACAACCCGGGCATCGCCGTAATCGAGATGGTGGAGTGCCCCGGCACGGATAACGATGCTGCGAACCTGAGCCTGGGGCGAATGATTCGTGCCGCGGGCCTTTCCACTCACGTGCCGGCGAACGGTTCGGTGCGGTCGGGCGCAGTGGAGTTGTTCCTAGCAGGACGGACGCGCTCGATCGCAGACGGGGCAGAGTTCGCAGTCCACGCCTGGCGCGATAGCGACGGTCGCGAGCCGGAGGACTTTGCCGCCGATTCGCCCGCCAATCGCGCTTACCTCGATTACTACCGCGAAATGGGCCTTGCGCATCCCCAGGCGTTCTATGCAATGACCAACGCCGTGGCCAACGCCGACGCACGATGGCTGACGGCGAATGAAATGCGCGCGTGGATCTCCGATGCGCCGGGTGACGCCGCACCTCTCGCGGCAGATGAGAGTGCGCGTGCGATGGCCCAGCTTGACTTGAACCCCGGCTTCCCATAGTTGCGCGCCCCTGACGGCGACTGCCGAGCCTTTCGGGCTGTGCGGGTCGCCCCTTTTTCGTTTGAGAGATACCGAGGATCCGATGAAGCGGACGTTCCAGCCCAGCAATCTCGTGCGCGCCCGTCGCCACGGCTTCTTCGCCCGCAAGGCGACTCCCGGCGGCCGCAAGGTCCTGCGGGCACGCCGCGCTCGCGGTCGCAAGAAGCTCTGCGCCTGACAGGTCTCATCGGACGCGCCGCCGCGCGTCCGCTCTCGCCGCCACTCTCCTGCCTCGCCTTCGGGCTGAAGCAGACGTCGGACGGCATCGCGGGCTCCCCGATCGGGAGCCCGTTTCCATGTGCACCTTCCATGCGGTGTGTTAGTTCTCTATATCGCCTTTGATGAGCGTTGAGACCATCCGCAAGCGGGCCGATTTTCTCGCGGCGAATCGCGGCCTGCGGGTCGCACGGCCGGGGTTCGTGTTGCTCGCGCATCCCAACGGCGGCCGCGGCAAGCGTTTCGGGGTCACTGTCACCAAGAAGATCGGCAACGCGGTGGTCCGCAATCGAATGAAGCGCCGCTTTCGCGAACTCTTGCGCACCCAGTTGCCGGATGCCGGCCTTGCCGATCACGATCACGTGCTGATTGGCCGCGATGGCGGGGTGGAGCGCGATTTCGGCAAACTTTCCGAAGAGCTCGCTGCCGCGCTGGCGCGTGCCGCGGCGGGGAAGGGCGATCCTCCGCGCCGCCGGAAGCGGGCATGAGACGGGCGCTGATTTTCGTCGCGCGCGCGTGGCAGTGGGGGCCTAGCCGGGTACTCCCGCCGTCCTGCCGCTATGCTCCCTCGTGTTCCGAATATGCGATCGAGGCTCTGGGGAAGCACGGCGCATTGAAGGGTGGATGGATCGCGGCGAAACGTATAATGCGCTGCCACCCCTGGGGCGGGCACGGCTACGACCCGGTGCCCTGACCACCAGACGAACTTCCTTGACCACACGCTTAAACGAACCGGGATCGACTTTCCTTGCACAACCAGCGCAACCTTCTCCTCGCCGTGCTCCTGTGCGGCCTGCTGCTGTTCGGCTGGGAAGCCGGCATCAATTGGTTCTATCCCCAGCCGGTCGAAGAAGTGCGTCGCGACCAGGCGGCGACGCCCGCCACCGCGCCCAGGCATACCCGCGAAGGTGGATTGACGGATCCGGCCGCGATGGCGGCGGAGCGGCGCGACTTGCGCACCGCCCTCGCCAGTCCGCAGCGCGTCGCAATTGCGGCTCCCGCGATTGCGGGCTCCATCGACCTGATTGGCGCGCGGATCGACGATCTGACGCTGACGGGGCACCGGCAAGAAGTGGACAGGGATTCCGGCCCGGTGCGCCTGTTCAGTCCGCTTGGGACGCCGGCGCAGCACTTCGCGCAGTTTGGCTGGGTGGGCGAAGGGGTCAGGGTGCCCGATGCGCGCACTGCATGGCAGGCGACCGGCGGTCCGCTTGCCCCCGGCAAACCGGTCACCCTTACTTGGGACAACGGCCAGGGCCAGCGCTTCGGGATCGAACTCACCGTCGATGAAAAGTACCTCATCACTGCCAAGCAGACGGTGGCCAACCGCGGCGGCGGGCCGATCGTGGTGCGGCCATATGCGCTCATCAACCGGACCAGCGCCACCGCCAGCCTCGATCAGTGGACGATGCATTCCGGCCCGATCGGCTACTTCGGCGAGGGGGTCGATTTCAGCACCGATTATTCCGACGTGACCGAAGCTGGCCGTGTTTCTCCGGAAGGCAGCGCGCGCTGGCTCGGCTTCACTGACATCTACTGGCTGTCGGCGCTCATTCCGCAGACCGGCACCGGGGTCGACGCTGATTTCCGCGCAGCGGGCGGCGATACCGTGCGGGCGGACGTCATCTACGACCCGGTTACCGTGCCGTCGGGCCGCCAGATCGCGCGCGTCACCCGGCTCTTCGCCGGGGCGAAGGAAAGCACGATCCTCGCGGAATACGAATCGGCCGGCATCCCGCAGTTCGTCAACGCGATCGACTGGGGCTGGTTCGGCATTGTCGAAAAGCCGATCCTGTGGCTGCTGCGCGTCCTGTATGACCTGGTGCACAATTTTGGCCTGGCGATCATCCTGCTGACGGTGATCGTGCGCGCGGTCATGTTCCCCATCGCGCAGAAGCAGTTCGCCAGCATGGCTGCGATGCGTGCGATCCAGCCGAAAATGAAGGCGATCCAGGAACGCTACAAGGACGACAAGCCCAAGGCGCAGCAGGAAATCATGGCGCTCTACAAGTCGGAAGGCGTCAACCCGCTGGCCGGGTGCCTGCCGATCCTGCTGCAGATTCCGATCTTCTACGGCCTGTACAAGGTCCTGATGGTCGGCATCGAGATGCGGCACAAGCCGTTCGCGCTGTGGATCCAGGACCTTTCGGCCCCCGATCCGGCGCATGTACTCAACCTGTTCGGCCTGTTGCCGTTCACCCCGCCCGGGTTCCTCGCCATCGGCGTGCTCGCAATCCTGCTGGGCATATCCATGTGGGCGACCTTCCGCCTCAACCCGCCCGCGGCCGACCCCATCCAGCAGCAGATGTTCCAGTTCATGCCGTGGATCCTGATGTTCGTGATGGCGCCGTTCGCCGCGGGCCTGCTGATCTACTGGATCACCAACAACCTGCTGACCCTGGCGCAGCAGAGCTACCTCTATTCCAAGCACCCGCAGCTGCGCGCGCAGGCGGTGAAGGACAAGGAAGATCGCGAACGGGAAACGGCCCGCGATGCCAAGGTGAAGGGGTGAGCGAGGACACGGGCGACGACGAGCTTGCCGAACTTTCCGAGCGCGCGCGCAAGCTGCTGACGGGGCGGGTGGAGTTCCTGCTCTCGGCCCCTCAGCTCAAGTTCCTGCCCGACCCGGTCGTCCCCGAAATCGCCTTCGCCGGGCGGTCCAATGTGGGCAAGAGTTCGCTACTCAACGCACTCACGGGCCGCAAAAGCCTGGCGCGCGCCTCCGTCACGCCGGGGCGGACGCAGGAGCTGAACTTCTTCGAGGTGGGCGAGCCGCTGGCTCTGCGGCTGGTGGACATGCCCGGCTACGGCTTCGCCAAGGCGCCGATCAAGGTCGTCGAGCGGTGGAAGATGCTGGTGCGCGACTTCCTGCGCGGCCGGCAAGTGCTGAAGCGCACGCTGGTACTGATCGACAGCCGCCACGGGGTGAAGGACGTGGACCGCGACATGATGAAGCTGCTGGACGAAGCGGCTGTCGGCTATCGCCTCGTCCTTACCAAGGCGGACAAGATCAAGGCGTCCGAGCTTGCCGCCGTGCACGCGGCGACCGAGGCAGAAGCCCGCAAACGCACCGCCGCCTTTCCCCAGGTGCATGTGACGTCAAGCGAGAAGGGCATGGGCGTGGCAGAGCTACGCGCGGCAGTGCTTGCCGACGCGGAAAGCTAAGAGGACTGCGCAACCTGAGTGCGATTCGGCGTTCGCCTGGCGGGCACCGCACGCAAACGCTTCATCGCACGGAACGCGCAAGCCGCCCTCGCACCCAGGGATTGAGTAGGTTCGTTAATCTGGCGGACAGGTAGGCCTGACCACCCCGCGGTGCTCCGGCGCGTTCGCATCGGAGCACACCGCTGCGCGCCGAAGGGGGCACGGCCGCGCGGAACCGCATTTCAGGAGGATCTTGCATGAAGCCCCATTCCATTCGTCTGCGCCGACCGGCGCTACTCGCCGCAATCGCCGCGCCGCTCGTGGCGGCGGTACCTGCCGGCCTGTCCGCTCAGGACGCACAGCAATATCCCGATCCCTCGATCACCATCAGCGGTCAGCCGCCAGCGGACCTCTCAGGGCTTCCGGATGGGCCCGAGATCGAAGGCTTCATCTCTGCCCGCAGCGCCGAACGCCTGCAGGTGACCAGCGAGGAAGGCGTGCGACAGGTCGTGCTGGTCAGCGACAGCACAGAAGTGCGCGGCAAGGGCGGGTTCCTGGGCCTCAGCCGGAGCAAGCTGGCGGCCGATGCGTTGCTTAACGGGCTGCCGGTGACGGTGGAAACGGTGCAGTGGAACGGCGGCCTCGTCGCCAGCCGCATCGCATTGAAGTCGAAGGATCTGCGCACGGCTTCGATGATCCGCACCGGCACCGAGCAGGGCTTCGCCGAGCAGACGGCGGCGACCGAGGCGCTGAAGGGCCGCATGGCCGATATCGACAAGTACAACATCAAGGGCACGACCAACGTCAACTTCGACACCGGCAAGTGGGCCCTGTCCGAAGCGGCGAAGGCGGACCTCTGCGCCGCGGCCGCGCAGGCGAACACGACTGAAAACGCGCTTCTGCTGGTGGTTGGCTACACCGACTCCACCGGCGGGTACGAGATCAATCAGGAACTGAGTGAGAAGCGCGCCAGCCGCGTCGTCAACCACCTGCAGCAGGCCTGCGGCTGGAAGCCCTATCGTATGCTGACGCCAACCGGCATGGCCGAAGCCGATCCGCTGGCCGATAATTCCACGCCCGAAGGCAAGGCGCAGAACCGCCGCGTGGCGGTGAACATCCTCGTCAGCAAAAGCGTGGACGGATTCTGATCGAGAGCGGGGCAGGCGGCGGCGTCCGCCCCGTCATCACGTGGCGAACAGGCTGCCCAGGCTGGCGAAGGCCTTCATCTCGATCGCGTTACCGCTGGGATCGCGGAAGAACATCGTCGATTGTTCCCCCGGTTCGCCGCGGAACCGGGTCGTCGGCTCGACGTCAAACCTGACCCGCGCAGCGCGCAGCCGCTCGGCGAGCGCGTCAAACGCCTCAGGCGTCAGCACCACGCCGAAATGCGGCACCGGTACGCCCATGCCGTCGACATGATTGACTGCCGCATCGCGCGGCTGCGTGGGGGCGAGATGGGCCACGATCTGATGGCCGAAGAAATCGAAGTCGATCCAGTCCGGGCTGCTGCGTCCTTCGCGGCAGCCGAGCACCCCGATGTAAAACGCGCGGGCGGCGGCCAGATCGTGCACGGGAAAGGCGAGGTGAAACGGGCGCAAGCTCATGTGTCTCTGCATAGCGGGCTCCGCACCGTTATCCTACGCGTCCGCGATAGTTTCTCTGCCGAATTCTAAGCCGCAAGCCGTGCGGAAGATCGATACTTAGCTTGGTGTAAACGCCTAACACCGTTCAGCCTCGACACTTTCGCGATGAACGCCTAGGCCCGCGCCGGGCGGGACAACGGGTACCACGCGTGAAACTGATCATCGGTAACAGGAACTATTCGAGCTGGTCGCTGCGCGGCTGGCTGGCGTGCAAGCAGTCCGGCCTGGCCTTCGAGGAACTGACCGTCAGCCTTTACGGCGACGAGTGGGAGCAAGTGAAGCGGGAACTGGGCGAAGTGCAGCCCTCCAGCGGCAAGGTGCCCGTCCTGTGGGACGGCGACAGCGTGATCTGGGACAGCCTGGCGATCATGGAATACCTCGCCGACAAGGTGGGCCGGGAACGTTTCTGGCCCCGCGACGATGCCCCGCGCGGCATGGCCCGGGCGATGGTCGCCGAGATGCACTCCAGCTTCCTCGACCTGCGCCGCGAATGCCCCATGAACGTGCGGATGCGGCACGAAGGGCACGATGTGTCCGACGCGGTGCGCGGCGACGTGGTGCGCATCCTGCAGCTATGGGCCGAAGCGCGCGCGCGGTTCGGACGGGGCGGGCCGTTCCTGTTCGGTACTTTCGGCGCGGCGGACGTGTTTTTCGCCCCGGTCGTCAGCCGTTTCGTCACCTACGGAATCGGCGTCCCCGGCTTCGCCCAGGCGTACATGGAAGCGGTGTGGGAACACGAATGGATGCAGGCCTGGATCCGCGCGTCCGAGGACGAACAATGGGTGATCGAACAATACGACCACGTGCCCGCCTGATCGCCGCGCTGGCGGTGCTTCTGGCGCTGTTGCAACCGTCCGGCGCGCTGGCCTGGGGGTTCTTCGGGCACGAAACGACCGCGCGTATCGCCCTTGCCAACGTGCGGCCGGAAACGCGCGCGGCGATCGCGCGCCTCGTCGCCCACGACCGTGAACTCGGCACGCCGCATTGCCGCATCCACGACCTGCCGACCGCCGCCACCTGGCCCGACTGCATCCGGCGCGAAGCCTGGCGCTGGGGCTACACCGCGGCGTGGCATTTTCAGACCGCGCCGATCACCGAGCCATTCGACGCGGGGAAACGCTGCGGCGGCGGAAACTGCGTCTCAGCCCAGATCAGCCGCAACCTGCGCGTCCTTGCCGACGAGACGATGCCGGCCAACGTTCGGCTGGAGGCGCTAGCGTTCACAGTCCATTTCACCGGCGACATCCACATGCCGCTCCATTCGGGCGACAACGACGATCGCGGCGGCAACGCAGTGGACACCACGTACGGCATCGTGCCTGGCCTCAATCTCCATTCGGTGTGGGATAGCGCGCTGGCCGAACGCGCAATCACCAGCGCGCGCCCGCCGCTGATCCGGCGCTATACGGACGCGGAGCGCGCCGTGCTCGCCGGCGGGGGTCCCGCGGACTGGGGCCGCGAAAGCTGGCGGATCGCCGGAAGTTTCGTCTACCCGAACGCATTCGGGCGCGGCCCCTCGCCCGATGCTCCGCTGCCGGCGGAAACGACGCTGACGCAGGAAGCGATCGCCGCCGCGATACCGGTCGCCGAGCGCCGCATTGCGCAGGCAGGTTTGCGGATCGCCGATCTTCTCGACCGGGCCTTCGCGCCCGGTCCCCTGCCGGACCCCGCACCATGACCGACGTCGTCGAACTGGCCGAACGCCTGATCGCCTGCCCCAGCGTGACGCCGGCAAGCGGCCCGGTGTTCGATGCGCTGGAAGCAATGCTCGCACCGTTGGGGTTCGAGGTCGACCGCTTTATCGCAGGCGCGGGGGATGGCGATGACGCGGTCGAAAACCTCCTCGCGATCCGGCGCGGTCCAGCGGGTAGCCGCCACCTCGCCTTTGCCGGTCACCTCGACGTCGTCCCGCCGGGCGAGGGCTGGGCGAGTGCCCCATTTGCACCTGAACGGCGGCCGGGACCCGGCGGGGAAGTGCTCTACGGCCGCGGCGCGGTCGACATGAAGGGCGCCATCGCCGCGATGGTCGCTGCGGCAGCAGAGGTGCCCGCCGCCGCGGGAACCCTGAGCTTCGTGATAACCGGTGACGAGGAAGGGCCGGCGGTGCACGGCACCCGCGCTCTGATCGAACGCATACGCGCGCGCGGCGAGGTGCCGGACCTGTGCCTGGTAGGCGAACCAACTTCAGTCCACCGCCTGGGCGACACGATCAAGATCGGTCGCCGCGGATCGGTCAATATTTTCCTGGAGGTGGCGGGCACGCAGGGCCACGTCGCCTATCCGCACCTCGCGGATAATCCCATTCCCAAGCTCGTCGCGATGCTCGCCGAGCTTGACGCCCTGGTGCTCGACGAGGGAACGGAGTGGTTCCAGCCCTCCAATCTCGAGGCGACCGACATCACCGTCGGCAACCCGGCGCACAACGTGATCCCGGCCAGGGCGTCCGCGCGGATTTCGATCCGCTTCAACGCGCTCCATACGGGGGCCGAATTGGCCAAACGGGTGGACGCGATCGCGCGGCGGCATGGCGGCAGTGCGCAGGCCATCGTCAGCGGGGAAGCATTCCTGACCCCGCCGGGCGACTTTTCCGCCCTGATCGCCGATGCGATCGCGGCGGAAACCGGCATTATCGCCGAACTTTCAACCACCGGCGGCACCTCCGACGCGCGGTTCCTCAAGCACTTGTGTCCCGTGATCGAATGCGGCCTCGTCAACGCAACGATGCATAAATGCGACGAGGCTGTGGCGGTGGAGGACCTGGCGGTGCTAGCGCGCATCTACACACGCGTGGCAAACGCGGTATTCAAGGACGTGGGGGAAATGGTCGCATGACGGCGGAACCGATAACGACGATCGAGGAAGAAGCCGGGCCCGATTACGGCCGATTGCAATGGCGCATTGCGATCGGCTTCGTGCTCGGGCTGGTGGCAGGCATTGTCACCTACACGTTCGCCGGCGATGCCGAGTGGCTCGACTGGATCGTCACGTACGTGACCAATCCCATCGGGCAGATCTTCCTGCGCCTGCTGTTCATGCTGGTAATCCCGCTGCTCGTCAGCGCGCTGGTGGTCGGCATCGCGGACATGGGCGAGATTCGCGCCCTGAAGAAAGTCGGCATCCGCACGCTGATCTACACGGTGATCGTCTCTTCCATCGCGGTGGCGATCAGCATCGCCGTGACTGACTTCATCCAGCCCGGCGCGGGCGTCGATCCGGCGGAGGCACGGGCCCTGCTGGCCGAAGGCGGCGAGGGCGCGCGCGGGATCATTGAACGGTCGAGCGAGGCGAAGACGGGCGTGGAGGCAGTGATTGGCCTTATCCCGTCGAACGTCATCACCGCGATGGGCGACAACGACATCCTGGCGGTGATGTTCTTCGCGCTATTTTTCGGCATCGGCCTCCTCATCACGAATTCGCCGCGCACGGCGACCGTGAAGCAGGCGTTCGAAGGCGTATTCGAGGTGTCGATGAAGCTGATCGGGCTCGTGATCCGGCTCGCGCCGATCGCGGTGTTCTGCTTCATGTTCAACCTGTCGGCGCAATTCGGGTGGGATCTGCTCATTAAGCTTGCGGCATTCGTCGCTGTCGTGCTCCTCGCGCTCGGCCTGCAGTTGTTCGGCGTGTTCCCCCTGATCCTCACCTTCTTTGCACGGAAAAACCCGGTCACTTTCTTCAGGGAGACGCGGGAGGCGAGCGTGATGGCGTTCTCCACATCCAGCTCCAATGCATCTCTGCCCACCGCGCTGCGGGTCGCCGAAACGCGGCTCATGCTGCCGCCGCGCATTTCGCGGTTCGTTCTCACCATCGGCGCCACAGCAAACCAGAACGGCACGGCGATGTTCGAAGGGGTGACCGTGCTGTTTCTTGCTCAGTTCTTCGGCGTCGACCTGTCGCTGGGAGACCAGATCTTCGTCATGCTGGTGTGCATCCTCGCCGGCATCGGCACCGCCGGTGTGCCGGGCGGTTCGCTTCCGGTGATCGCGCTGATCCTGGGCGGGGTGGGGGTCCCACCCGAAGGGATCGGGCTGATCCTAGGGGTGGACCGCTTCCTCGACATGTGCCGCACGGTATTGAACGTGATCGGCGACCTCGTCGCCGCAACAGTAATCAGTGCGTATTCGAGCGATGTCGGGGAGGTTCCAGCACCTTCTTCCTGAAGCGGCACAGATCCACCACCGGGCATCGCCAGCATTCCGGTATCCGCGCCTTGCAGACATAGCGCCCGTGAAGGATCAGCCAGTGATGGGCGCTCAGACGAAACGGGGCCGGCACCCGCTTCTCCAGCTTCGCCTCTACCGCCTCGGGCGTCTTGCCGGGGGCAAGTCCCGTGCGGTTGCCGACGCGGAAGATGTGGGTGTCCACCGCGAACGTTTCCTCGCCGAACCAGCAGTTGAGCACGACGTTGGCGGTCTTGCGTCCCACGCCGGGCAGGCGGACCAGTTCCTCACGCGTGGCGGGCACCGCGCCGCCGAATTCCTCCACCAGCATCCGGCTGAGCGCGATCACGTTCTTCGCCTTGGAGTTGAACAGCCCGATCGTCTTGATGTGCGCTTTCAACCCGTCCTCGCCCAGCGCGACCATCTGCTGCGGTGTTTCGACTTCCGCGAAGAGCTGCCGGGTCGCCTTGTTGACGCCAACATCAGTCGCCTGCGCACTCAGCGCCACAGCCACGACCAGCTGGAACGCGTTGCCGTATTCCAGTTCGGTCTCAGGCGAGGGGTTGTCTTCTGCAAGGCGGCGAAAGAATTCGAAGATCTCGGTGCGGGTCATGACGGCACCGAATAGAGGGCGCGCGCCACGCTGCGCCAGGCAGGGGAGTCGAATACCACGGTCTCGAACGTCTGTTCGGCGATCAGACCCAGTCCGATCCAGAGATAGGCCGGATGGATCTTCCCGAACCGGATGCGGTCGCGGAACATCGCGATGCCGATAGGCAGGTTCGCAGCAACAAGGCTCAGGGTTATCTCGGGCCGCGGCAGGCCTGGCAGGAAGTGGCGGAAGCGGAACCATGCTGGCCACAGGATGGCGACCGTAGCGATCAGCATCAGCCGCTTGTGCCATTGCGGATCGCTACGCATGGCGATCGCTGCAAAGACGATGCTCAGGTATATAAGAGGGGACGTCACGGTCCCCAGGAAGCCCGAGATCGCGATCTGGCCGTCTCCGCGCGCAAGGCCGATCGCGACACCTTCATACCCGACCCATATCGTGCTGACGGCCACTAAGGGCGCCAGCACAAGAGCGGTCCAGCCAATCGTGCGATGAAGCGCGATCCTCTGCCCGATGAGTCGGGTCTGGACGACGGTCACAATCAGCCAGCCGAACAGCAACGCGCCATGGATATGGGCCGATCGCGGACCTTGGAAGCTGCCTGTGGCGAGTGGCAACGTGTACGTCAGGAAAAAGCCGGCCAAGGCAACGAACAGGGCGGCAAGGGCTGCGACGCGATAGAATTGCGATCCGCGGTCCCGGCGCCAGCCAGCGGGCTGGTTCAAAGTCCGAGTACCTGCGGCATCGTGTAACGGCCCGGCTCGCGGCCGATCAGCCATAAGGCGCCTCGGACGGCGCCGCGCGCGAAGATAGAGCGGTCTTCCGCGCTGTGCGAAAGGGTGATTCTTTCGTGTTCGCCTGCCAGTATCACGCTGTGATCGCCCGCGACCGTGCCGCCCCGCAGGCTCGCAAATCCGATCGCTCCCGATCCGCGGGAGCCGGTATGGCCATCCCGGGCGCGCTCGGAATGCCCGGCGAGATCAACTTCTCTGGCAGCGGCGGCAGCCTCGCCCAGTAGCAGCGCCGTCCCGCTCGGTGCATCGACCTTCATCCGGTGATGCATCTCCACGATTTCGATATCCCATTCCGGACCCAGCTTCCCGGCAGCCTCGCGGACGAGATGGGCAAGCAGCGTGACGCCTAGCGACGTATTGCCCGTCTGGAGCACCGGCACAGCCAGCGCGGCGGAATCGATCGCCGCGTGGTGGCGTTCTTCCAGCCCGGTCGTGCCGACGAGGATCGGGATGCCCGCGCCCACCGCTGCATGAAGGTTCGCTTCAAGGGCGACCGGTGCGGTGAAATCGACCAGCACGTCGCTGGCTTCGGCCAGGTTGGCCACGTTGCCGCCCTGATCCACCCCGCCGGAGGCTTCGTGCCCCGCCTCCGCAATCGCCTGGGCGAGCGCCTGCCCCATGCGCCCTTCGCTGCCGATGATGCCGATACGCGCCATTGCCACCTCCCCCGCCTGCGTGCTTCATGCGCGACATGGCACGCATCCGCAACATCGTCATCCTGACCGGAGCCGGTGTGAGCGCCGAGAGCGGGATCGATACATTCCGCGCCGGCTCTGACGGAGGGCCGAGCCTGTGGGAACAGCATCGGGTGGAGGATGTCGCCACGCCCGAAGGCTTCGCGCGCGATCCGGATCTCGTCTTGGGCTTCTACGACATGCGCCGCGCGGCGATCCAGACGAAGCAGCCTAATCCCGCGCACCACGCGCTGGCGCGGCTCGATGCCCAATGGGAAGGCGGGCTGCTGATCGTCACGCAGAATGTCGACGACTTGCACGAGCGGGCGGGCGCCCGGCGGGTGCTCCACATGCACGGAGAACATCTCAAGGCATGGTGCACCGCCTGCGACACGCGGTCGCGGTGGACGGCGCCCCTGATCGACCGTCCGCGGTGCCCCGGATGCGGGGCCGCTGCCCTGCGGCCCGACGTCGTCTGGTTTGGCGAAATGCCTTATGAAATGGACACGATTTACGCCGCTCTGCGCGATGCGGACCTGTTCGTTTCGGTCGGCACCTCGGGCGCGGTCTATCCTGCCGCCGGGTTCGTGCGCGACGCACGCGAAGTGGGCGCGTGGACGCTGGAGCTTAACCTCGAACGCAGCCAGGGGTCGCACTGGTTCCAAGAGACGCGCCTTGGCCGCGCAAGCGAACTGGTCCCAGCCTGGGTGGACGAGGTGCTCGCTGCACGCGCCTGAGTTCTCTCGCAGGCAACAGACGATCAGGCGTCACAAGACGCCGCAAGCCCGACACTCCGGGTCTCGGGTGATGGTGATCGTTCGCATCGACGGCGTCAGTCCGTCGAGCAGGTGCAACCGGCCCCACTGGGCGGCACCGAGGCCACCGACCCCTGCCAGCAGCAGGCGCACTGCCTGAAGGGCGGCGAACGTACCGACCCAGCCGGCCATGGCGCCGAGCATGCCCTCATCCGCACAGGTGTCGCAATCGTCGGCATCGAACGCGTCGCCGACAAAGCAGCGATAACAGGACGAATCGCGCAAGTGCCCGGCGAACGCACCGACCTGGCCCTGGAAGCGGCCCACGGCAGCGCTGAGCAGCGGGATGCCGCTCGCCACGCAGGCGTCCGATACGGCGAGACGGGTGGCGAAATTGTCCGTGCCGTCAAGGACAAGGTCCGCGCCCATGATGACCAACGCGGCGCTGTCCGCATCGATCCGACGATCGCACAAAGCGACTTCGAGTTGGCTGTCGAAATTGGCCAGCCAGCGACGCGCGGAAACCGCCTTCCCGTGGCCGACATCCCGTTCGGAATAGATCGTCTGGCGTTGCAGGTTGCTGAGCTCGACCTTCCCGTCATCGACCAGGGTCAGCTTGCCGACTCCCGCCCCGGCCAGGTATTGTAACGCGGGGCTTCCGATGCCCCCGAGGCCAACCAGCGCGACATGCGCCTGGTCGAGCGCGAACTGTCCCGCACCGCCGACTTGCGGCAGTACGATATGGCGCGCGAACCGGTCGAGGCGCTCCGGGGAAAAACTCATGAACAAGCTGTTGGCAGCCGGTTCGCAGACTGTCGATAGCACACCTCAGCGTTAGCCGCCGCCGTGCCTGACCGGCCGGAGCGCCGGGGGTCAGCTTTCGAGTTGGCGAAGCAGGCTGCGAACGTCGCCGTCCATATCGGCATCGCGCTGACGGAGATCCTCGATCAAGCGCACAGCGTGGATGACGGTCGAATGGTCGCGTCCGCCGAACTTGCGGCCGATCTCCGGATAGCTGCGCGGCGTCAGCACCTTCGAGAGGTACATGGCAACCTGCCGGGGGCGTACTACGGCGCGGGCACGACGCTTGCTGGCCATCTCGGCGCGGTCGATGCGATAGAACTGGCACACGGTCCGCTGGATTTCGTCGATGGTGATCCGGCGGCGGTTGGCCGAAAGGATGTCGGTGAGTTGCTCTTCGGCAAGTTGAAGCGAGACCTCCTGCCCGGTGAGCTGTGCGTAGGCGATCAGCTTGTTGAGGCCGCCAACCAGCTCGCGAATGTTGCGGGTAATCGTCCGCGCGAGGAAGTCGATGACATCGGCTGGCACCTCGAGCGGGGCAAAGCGCACAAGCTTCGATTCGAGGATCGATCGGCGTAGCTCGATATCGGCCGCCTGCATGTCCGCGACGAGCCCCATCGAGAGGCGGCTCAGCAACCGGGGCTCCACCCCATCGAGCGCTTGCGGCGCGCGGTCGGCAGCGAAGACCAGCCGCTTTCCTTCGGCCAGCAGCGCATCGATCGTGTAGAGCAATTCCTCCTGCGCGCTGGCCTTGCCGATGATGAACTGGATGTCATCCACCAGCAGAAGGTCGAAACTGCGCAGGCGAGCCTTGAATTCGATCGTCTGGTTCGATTTCAGCGCCTGGACAAATTCCACCATGAACCGCTCCGCACTGCAGTAGAAGATGCGGGCGCGGGGGTGGGCGGCCAGGTATGCATGGCCGATCGCGTGCAGAAGGTGCGTCTTTCCCTGACCGGTCGCGGCCTTGAGATAGAGCGGGCTGAACTGCGGCTGTTCGCTCGCCGACATCCGCTGCGCGGCATTGCAGGCAAGGACATTCGCTTCACCCGTCACGAATGCGGCGAAAGTAAGCGAAGGATCGAGCCCGACCGACGCGGTGAATCCGCGGTCGCCGATCGTGCCGGCTGCGACGGCGATCATGCTCGTGTCGCCGTCGTTCGCAGGAAGGCGACTGTCGCCAAGAGTCAGTTCGGGCAACCTGCGGCGGCCAGGGTGCACGCCGATCTTGAGCTGACGGACCTCGCTCCGGGCGATCTTCCAAGCCAGGCTCAGGCGATCGTGGAAGCGATCGTTCACCCAGTTTGCCGAGAATTCAGTGGGGAGATAGAGTTCGAGGGTGCCGGTGCCATCGTCGAACCCGCCGACCTGAATCGGCTTGATCCACTGGCTGTGAAGCTGATGTCCCAGGTCCTTGCGGAGGCCCTGGCTGATGTCCGACCAGTCGGCCGCCAGGTTCACCGCTTCCAGGTCTTCCATGCCATCCCCGTTGTTGCGCCGTGCGGACGAATTGCCGCCGATGTTGCCGTTCATCGGTCTTTTGACCTTGTCCTTGGCCCATCCGGCAGGTGCCGTACGGGCGGTTGCCCCCATCGCGGACATAGCTTCGCCAATGCCCCTGCCCGTGTGTCGAGCAGGGGGTCTGCCGAGCTGTCCGATCCTGTAAAGCTCACGCCGTCCAAGCCGCGAGCGAGGCGCATCTTTCCTTCAGCGCCGGGCGACTGGCAAGGGCACTGGCGCAAAAAAACTGAAATAATGGCTGTTGACTCGGGCAAAGCCGCAGCCGTCCGTTCATGTCATTGAAATCGCGAGATTAACCGTGGGCATGGCCCGCGAATCGCGAGGAATCCGCCAGTTAGCTGCCAGGCCGTTTGCACAAACGACAACGCCGGCACCCGAAGGCACCGGCGTTGTCCGCTTTTGTTCTGTGAACCCGCCGGCCAACGACCGGCGCGTTACCGAATCAGAGGCTGGCGACCCGCTTCGAAAGGCGGCTCATCTTCCTGCTGGCGGTGTTCTTGTGCAACACGCCGCGGGCAACGCCGCGCGCCAGTTCGGGCTGGGCAGCCTTCAGCGCCTCGGCAGCGGCAGCCTTGTCGCCGCCGGCGATCGCGCCTTCTACCTTCTTGAGGAAGCTGCGGATGCGGCTGATGCGATTCGTGTTGATCTCCGCGCGGGCATTGTTGCGGCGGATGCGCTTCTTGGCTTGCGGCGTATTGGCCATGTTCGTCCTCGATTGGCCGCGGCGGGCGGCCGGAAAGTCTTGCGTGCGTGGATACCCGCTGCAGGCGGACCCGCCGGGAAAGGCGCGCCCCTAACTGCGCGCGCTCGAATCGTCAAGCTAACGCTGGCACTTCGGACAATACCAGGTACTGCGCCCGCCCTGTATCATGCGCCGGATCGTGCCGCCATCGTCGCGCAGGCAAGCCGCGCCCTCCCTCCCGTACACCGCAAATCGCGTGGCGAAGTAGCCGAGCTGCCCATCGGGGCGGGCATAATCCCGCAAGGAGGATCCACCATCCGCGATGGATCGCTGCAGGACGTCGCGCACTCCCACGACCAGGCGGCTCAACGCCTGGGTTGAAATGCGCCCCGCAGCCTTGCGCGGGTCGACCCTCGCGATCCAGAGCGCTTCGCACACGTATATGTTGCCGAGACCGGCGACGATACGTTGATCGAGCAGGAGGAGCTTGATCGCCTGTCGGCGTTCGCGAAACGCGGCCTTCAAATGGGCGGCCGTGAGGCCGGGGCCGAGCGGCTCGGGCCCCAGCGCGGCGAAGGCCGGCCAGCTTGCCAGCGCTGGGGTATCGACAAGATCGACCGAGCCGAAGCGCCGCGCGTCGTTCAGCGCAAGCACGTGATCGGCGGTCTCGATTACCAGGTGATCGTGCTTGTCGATCGTTTCCGGATCGATCCGCCAGCGTCCGCTCATGCCCAGGTGGAAAACGAGGGTCGTGTCGCGATCGGTGTGAATGAGGCCGTATTTTGCGCGCCGACCGAGCCCCGTGACCCGCGCTCCTGTGAGCGCCTGGACCAGCCCGGGCGGGAAAGGGCGGCGCATGTCGGGCCGGTTCACCGCAACCCGCTCCAGCCGCGCGCCGTCGAGGACCGCGGCAAGTCCGCGCACGGTTGTTTCGACCTCTGGCAGTTCGGGCATAGGGCGCGCTCTAACACCCTTTGCCCGCCGGGCAATTCCCCCTAAGGCCTGCCCCCATGAGCGACACGGCACGCGAGATGGCAGGCGACACGGTTTCCTTTGGCTACGAGGAAGTTGCGCCGGAAGAAAAGACGCGGCGCGTCGGTGCGGTGTTCTCCGGCGTGGCAGCCAAGTATGACGTCATGAACGACGCAATGAGCGCGGGAATGCACCGGGTCTGGAAGGATCAGTTCGTCCGCCGGGTTAAGCCCCGCGAGGGGGAGGCGATCCTCGACATGGCAGGCGGCACGGGCGACATCGCCTTCCGCATGGCCGACCGGGGCGCGAGCGTGACGGTGGCGGATATCAACCAGGAAATGCTCGACGTCGGCATCGAACGTGCGCTGGAACGCGGGATCGATGGGCTGGTCTGGAGCCGCCAGAACGCCGAGGAATTGAGCTATCCGGCGCGCGTGTTCGACGCCTATACCATCGCGTTCGGCATCCGTAACGTCACGCGGATCGATCAAGCCCTAGCCGAAGCGCACCGCGTGCTGAAGTTCGGTGGCCGGTTCTTTTGCCTGGAATTCTCGACCACCGAATGGCCGGGGTTCCGGGAGGTGTACGATGCCTATTCGCACAAGTTGGTACCGAAGATCGGCCAGGCAATCGCAGGCGACGCCGACAGCTATCGATACCTGATCGAATCGATCCGCCGGTTCCCGCCGATGCCGGAGTTCGATCGAATGATCCGGGAGGCCGGCTTCGTGCGGACGAAAGTGGAGCCGATCCTGGGGGGCTTGGTCGCCATCCATTCCGGCTGGAAAGTCTGACGTGACCCGTCCCGCAACGCACATCTGGCGGCTCCTGAAATGGGGCCGGTCCCTGGCACGGCACGGCGCGCTGCGTGGGATCGAAGGCGATCTCAACACGCCGCTTCAGGTAAAGCGGCTCGCCCGCATCGCCCGGCTCGGCACCGTGCAGCCGCGCGAACCCGATTATGCGACCGCCTTCCAGGACATCGGACCGGCCGCCATCAAGCTCGGCCAATCGCTCGCGACCCGCCCCGACCTGGTTGGAGAGGAGGCGACTCACAACCTCCTGACGCTGCAGGATAACCTGCCCCCCGTGCCGTTTCCCGAGATAGAGGCCGAAATCGCACGCAGTTTCGATGCGCCCATCCAAAGCCTGTTCGCGCGCATCGATCCGGTCCCCGTGGGCTCCGCGTCGATCGCTCAGGTGCACCGGGCGACAACCGCCGAAGGCCGGCCCGTCGCAGTGAAGGTCGTGCGGCCGGGAATTCGGGACAAGCTGGCCCGCGACATAGAGACGTACGAATGGGCGGCGGCTCATCTTGAAGCCTTAGGCGGGGAGGCTTCGCGCCTTCGGCCGCGGCTGACGATCGCCAACTTCAAGCGCTGGACGAACCGCGAGCTCGATCTGCGGCGCGAGGCGGCCTCGGCGAGCGAGCTGGCCGAGGCCATGCGCGGCTTTGACGGTTATTGCGTTCCGTCCATCGACTGGGACCGGACGAACGGGCGTGTGATGACCCTCGAATGGATCGATGGCATAAAGATTTCCGATCGCGATGCCCTGGTCGCTGCCGGGCACGATCTGCCGGAACTCGCCCGGCGCCTTGTCCTCGCCTTCCTGACCCAGGCGATCAGCGCGGGGTTCTTTCACGCCGACATGCACCAGGGAAACCTGTTCGTGCGGGCCGACGGTACGATCGTGGCGATCGATTTTGGGATCATGGGACGGATCGACCGCCAGGCGCGCCAATGGTTGGCGGAAATTCTTTACGGCCTGACAACCGGGAATTATCGCCGCGTCGCCGAAATCCATTTCGAGGCGCAGTACGTGCCCCCCTACCACTCGGTGGACGAATTCGCGACTGCTCTGCGCGCGGTCGGGGAGCCCATGCGCGGGAAGCCCGTCAGTGAGCTCAGCGTGGGACAGATGCTCGACGGACTGTTCGCGATCACGCGCGATTTCGACATGCAGACCCAGCCGCACCTCCTGCTGCTGCAGAAGACTATGGTGATGGTCGAAGGGCTTGCCACCAGCCTCGATCCAGAGATCAACATGTGGGACGTCAGCGCGCCCTTCGTTCGCGAATGGATACGCGACGAATTGGGCCCGGAAGCCGCGATCGCCGATCGCCTGAAAACCGATGTGCAGACCTTGTTGCGCCTGCCCGACCTCATCCGCCGGATCGAGGACAGTTTCCCCGCAAAGGGCGGAGCGCCGGAACCCCCGCCGCTGCCGCATGTGCCGCTCATGTGGGAACGTCGTGGTGCCGAACGGGGCTGGTTCGGCTATTTCGCCGCCGCGCTGGGTGGAGGCGCGATCGTGGCAGCTGCGGCCGTCGCCGGACTGTTCTGACGCCGAGCCCCGGCGGCGGGCGCGTCAGGTCAGCCGGTGCGGAAGCACCCGGCTTCCCAACAGCGACAGGATCACGGCCGACGCCTCGACCATCATCGGTAGCCAGAACGCCGTCTCCGTCCCGTCGGCAATCGCGCTGATGCAGCGGCCCAGCAGCGCGAAGCCGAACAAGGCCGCCGGCACCAGCAGAAGGTCTCCGTCACGCTTCCAGGCGCCAAAGATCATCGCGCCACCGCCGACGAAGAAGAAGGCCGGGAAGTCCGCGCGGAGAGCCGCTAGCCCAGCCGTGCCGACAGGCGACAGGCCAAATCCCGCCGCCGCGCTCAGCGGCATGGCCAGGAAGTTCACGCCCATTATCAGGAAGAACAGTCCCATCACGAAAATGAGCGCGGTGAGGACAAGGCGCATTGTCGTTCGGACTCCCCGATGAAGTTCCCGGTACCCTATCCGATTGCGCCGTTCCCGCTAGCGCAATCTTAACCAGCGCCACCCTAGCACTGGCGCGGGTTGTATGCTGCCGCTAGGCTGGCAGGATGGACGCACGAGGGGTTGAATGTTCGAGGCTGTCGGCTCCCGGCCGAACCGCGAGCCGCTGCGGATGAGCGGACCACGCGTCCTGCTGGTAATTGGCGGCGGTATCGCGGCTTACAAATCGTGCGAACTCGTGCGCCTGATCCGTCGCGGCGGGGGCGAAGTCACGTGCGTGCTGACCGAAGGTGGCAGCCAGTTCGTGACCCCGCTGGCGCTGGCCGCGCTCAGCGAAAACAAGGTCTATACCAATCTCTTCGACCTCAAGGAGGAGGTCGAGATGGGTCATATTCAACTCTCGCGTGCAGCCGACCTGGTCGTCGTGTGTCCGGCAACGGCGGATCTTCTTGCCAAGATGGCGGCCGGCATCGCCGACGATCTTGCCTCTACGTTGATCCTTGCGACCGACAAGCCGGTCCTGGCAGTGCCCGCGATGAACGTGCGCATGTGGCTGCACGAAGCGACACGCCGAAACGTGGCCTGGCTCCGCGAAGCAGGGGTCGAGGTCATGGAGCCCGACGAGGGCCCGATGGCGTGCGGGGAGTTCGGCCCCGGCCGGTTGCCGGACCCCGAAGTGGTCTGGGCCGAGATCGCCGCTCGCTTCGGTATTGCGGCCGATTGCGAAGTCGGGCGTATCGACGCGGAGCTCGAACTGGAGGAACAGCCGGATCGCGAACCCGCCGGCGCGAAGCTTGGCAGCCTTCTTTCGTCACTGATCCCCCGCGCCGCGCCGCCGCAACGAATGCCGGCGGGCGAAGAGATGTTCGCCGGCGCGGCGCACGCGCATGACGCGCACGTCGTGGACGCGGAACCCGATCTCGCAGCGCCGATCATGGCCCGCAAGGGCAAGGCCAAGGCTGCGCCGCCGACCGACGCCGAGGCGCTCAACCATACTGTCGTGACCGGGGCGGGTGACCAGCGTCCGGAAACGCTCGGCGCGCTCGCGGAAAACCCTCTCGCCGGTCAGCCCGAATTCGACATCGATCCCCGGCACCGTCCACTCTACGGTCGCCACGTCTTGGTAACCGCAGGGCCGACTCACGAACCGATCGATCCGGTGCGCTACATCGCCAATCGGTCGAGCGGGAAGCAGGGCTTTGCCATCGCCGCCGCCGCGGCGGCGCTGGGCGCACGCGTAACGCTGGTGGCCGGCCCTGTGTCGCTGCCGACACCGCCCGGCGTGGACCGGGTCGACGTTGAATCCGCCCGCGAGATGTCCGAGGTGGTGAAGAAATCGCTTCCGGCCGATGCCGCCGTGATGGTTGCGGCAGTCGCCGATTGGCGGAGCAAGCACTACGCGCCGGAAAAGATGAAGAAGCGCGGCTCGGCGCCACCGGCCCTGCTCCTGACCGAAAATCCGGACATCCTGGCGCAAGTGGCGGCGGGAAAGCAGCGGCCGAAGCTGCTGGTCGGTTTCGCCGCCGAGACGGAAGACGTGGTGGAGAACGCCAAGGCGAAGCGCAAGCGCAAGGCAGCAGACTGGATCATCGCGAACGATGTCTCGGGTCCTCCGGGAGCCAGCGTGATGGGTGGAGACGCGAATGCGGTGCACATCGTCACGGGAGAAGGTGTCGAGGATCTGCCCAAAATGCCGAAGGACCAGGTCGCGCTCGCTATCGCAGAGCGGATGGCGGCGGCACTCGACAAGGTCGATCCGCGCGATGAGTGAAGCGCCCAGGATCGCGGTCGTGCGCTTGCCGCACGGTGCAGGGCTGGCCTTGCCGTCCTATGCCACGGCAGGTGCCGCGGGCATGGATGTGCTCTCGGCAGAGACGGTGACGATATCGCCGGGCGGGCGCCACGCGGTTGCCACTGGCCTCGCGGTGGCAATACCACCGGGCTTCGAGATTCAGGTCCGCCCCCGCTCGGGCCTCGCACTCAAGCATGGGATCACGGTGCCCAACGCGCCCGGCACGATCGATTCCGACTATCGCGGGGAGATGAAGGTAATCCTGATCAATCTCGGCGACGAACCGTTCCTGATCGAGCGCGGCGATCGTGTTGCGCAGCTGGTTCTCGCCCCGGTCTCCCGGGCGACCTGGGAAGAAGTCGAGCGGCTCGACGATACGGCGCGCGGCGCTGGCGGATTCGGTTCGACCGGCGGGCATTCCCGCCTCGGGTGATAAGCCTTAACGGCGCAAGCTCTCCAGCCGCTGAAGGTACCGGGCCACCGTATCGATCTCGAGGTTGACCTGCGATCCTTGGGCCAGTTCGCCGAGGGTCGTCACTTCGGCCGTGTGCGGGATAAGATTGAGTCCGAACCGCACCGAGCCATCGAGCTGATCGCGCACCGCGTTGACTGTCAGCGATACGCCGTCGACGGTGATCGAGCCCTTGGCGGCGATGAAAGGCGCAAGGTCGCGGGGCGCGCTGACCGTCACCCGCATGGAATCGCCTTCCGGTTCCCAATCGGTGACGGTGCCAACAGCATCCACGTGGCCTGATACGATATGCCCGCCGAGCTCGTCGCCGATGCGGAGCGATGGTTCCAGATTGATGCGCGCGCCTTCGCGCCAGGTATCGCGCGCCGTGCGGCTCACGGTCTCGGCAGATATGTCGACCGCAAACCAGGAAGCACCCGGCTGACCACCGCGCTCCACGACGGTGAGGCAGACCCCCGCGCACGCGATCGACGCTCCGATCGCAATGGTGGACGGGTCCCACGGACAGGCGATGCGGGCGCGCAGGTCTCCCCGCTGCTCGACTTGCTCTATCGTCCCGACGGCGGTGACTATGCCAGTGAACATCAGACGGCCCCTTCGCGCGTCCGGCGATAGGCGGCAAAGTGATCGCTGCCAAGCTGCGCGTCTTCGACCTGCTGCCAGCGTCCATGCGCGTTGACGAGGTCGTTGAGGCCGAGCGCACCCACGGCACGCAGCCCGTCGCCAACGATAATCGGCGCCCGGTAGATTTCGATCCGGTCCACCAGGTCAGCGGCCAGGAAGGCGGCGGCTGTTTCAGCACCCCCTTCAATGTAAATATACTGGACACCCTCCATGGCGGAGATCGCCGGAGGCTCCGCGATCGCACGCGTTCCGGCCGGCGCCGCGCCGCGGGTCAGGACATAGCGTTCAGGCGAGCGGTCGCCCAGGCCGGGCAACCGGACATCGAGCCCCGGCGCGTCGGCGCGCCAGGTGCCGCCTCCCACCAGAATGGCATCGGCGCGGGCGCGGCGCGCGTGCACATGGGCACGGGCTTCGGGCCCCGTGATCCAGCGGCTGGTCCCATCTGGAAGCGCGATACAGCCATCGAGGCTCGCGGCGAATTTCAAGGTAACGTGCGGGCGCCCCGTGTTTGCGCGAACGAGGTAGCCTCGGAGGCTGTCAGCGCATGTGGCACAATCGGCCAGAACGACCTCGATGCCCGCAGCGCGCAGCCGATCGAGGCCCGCGCTCGCGGTTCGCGGATCGGGGTCGGCCACGCCCACGATGACACGCGCCGGCGCTGCCTCAGCGAGGATATCGGCGCATGCGGGTCCGCGGTGCGAACGGTGCGCGCATGGTTCGAGCGTGACGTAGACGGTCGCGCCCCGCGCGGCATCCCCGGCCATGGCGAGTGCGGCAGCTTCAGCGTGCGGTCTGCCCCCCGCCGCCGTCCAACCTCGGCCGACGACGCGCCCCTCCCGAACGACGATGCAGCCGACAGCGGGGTTGGGAGAACTCAGTGGCCGCGCACGCCCTGCCAGACGGGCAGCGGCCGCGAGCCAGCGCGCGTCACCGGATCCGGTCGTCACGCCGACCGTCCTGCTCCCTTTCGCGCGCGATTTCCCGTTCCATCGCGTCGACATCCAGCCCGGAGGCGCGCCCGAGCGCGCGATACGCTTCACGCGCTTCTTCTTCCCGCTGCCGCTGCTCGGCCTCCAGCTGGTCCTGTTCGGCCTGGTTCGCACGATTGGATGCGATAATCTCGGCATCGGTCCGCCCGGGTTCAAACGTCGTGATCCACGTCACCTCCGGCGGCTTGGGCGGGATTCGCCAACGCTCCTGAGAGAACTGATAGAGGATCGTGCCGGTGATCGATCCGGCAACCAGCAACACCCAGATGTTGATGCGGACCCTTTCCGCCAGCATCACGAACAGAGCGATTCCACCAATCAGCGCGAGCACGCCGCCGACCAGCCAGTTCAGGCTGACGGCCTGATCTGTTAGCATGAACATCAGCGATCCCGTGAGCAGGGCCGATCCTGCAAGGATTGGCCAACGATAGGGATTGGGCCTTTTGAACTCGTTCCAGAAATCGGCGATTCCCGGTCCGGGATTGAGCCGCTCGATCATACGCATCTGGCCCATGTAGGACGTCCCGCGCCGGTCCGCTAGCCGAAGCTGGCGTAGAGACCGCGGCCATGCGTCGTGAGCCAGGCATCGGCGGCGGCAAGGTCATCGTCGAATATGCGGCCGAGCGCGGCATGAAACGCGGGGCTGTGGTCGAAGTGAAGGCAATGCGTGATCTCGTGCGCCACTACCGAGCGACGCACCGAGTCCGGTGCCTGTATCAGGCGCCAGTTGATCCGCACGGTGCCCGATGACGACAGGCTGCCCCAGCGCCGCTGGGCCCGGCTCAACCGCAGTGGCGGCGCGCGCACCCCGGCACGTGCGGCGAAATGAGACACGTCGGCGGACATCAAGGTCAAAGCCTCGCTTTCAAGCCATCGCTGCAGGCGGGGCGCAATCGTCTCTGCCGGTCCACCAAGCTTGATGACGTCTCCGCGCAGGGCGGGCTTGCGGCGCGCGCCTTCGTTCCAATCGATGGAGAAGGTCTGGCCGCGGAAGCGAACCATGCCCGACGGGCCGGGCGGATCTGCGCGCGGCACACGGGCGAGCTGGCCTTCGAGCCACCCGGACCGCGCGTGGACGAACGCGATCGCTTCCGCTTCGGGGCACCAGCGGGGCAAAGTGAGGCGGACCGCGGTACCGTCGGGGGACAGGCGCATGGTAAGCCTGCGCGCCCGCGCATTGCGCGTTATCGCGATCGGCAAAAGCCGGCCCGTCACCTCGATAACCGGGTCCGCCCCCGACCGGGCGAGCCAGCCGATCACGCCGGTTCTTCCGTGCCGGTTTCGGCGTCTGCCCATTCGACGATGTGATCTTCCAGCGGGCCCGCCATCGTCTCGCTGATCACGCGGCCGGCAACGCCCGGGCCGCGCGTGTGAACCGACGAGGGGTCGCCGCTCAACAATGGATGCCAATCCAGCAGGGGCCGGTGTTCTGCGCGCAGGCGATAGGCGCACGTCAACGGCAGCCACGCCACGTCACGAACGATACGCGGCGTCAGGCGCAGGCAATCGGGCACGTAAGCCTTGCGATGGCGATAGTCGCTGCAACGGGCGGTGCAGGTATCGAGCAGTTTGCAAGCAACGTTGGTGTGCGCGATCTCGCCCGTATCTTCATCCTCCAGCTTGTGCAGGCAGCAGCGGCCGCATCCGTCGCACAAGGCCTCCCATTCCTCGCGCGAAAGATCGGCGAGCGGGAGCTCCCAAAATCGGTCCCTCAGCGCACCCACTTCGCCAGTTCCTGCGCAACTGCCTCCGCCCCCTGATCCGTTGGCAGAGTGGCAAGCGGCTTGCCGGACGGGTCGAACAGGTAGGTGATGTTCGAATGGTCGACCAGGTATGCGCCGCCTTCTTCGACCTTGCCCTTCCCGTGGAACACCTTGAACGCCTTGGCGGCTGCATCGATCTGTTCCGGCGTTCCCGTCAGGCCGACAATGTCGGGGCCGAACGCGGAGGTGAATTCCTGCAGCACCTGCGGTGTGTCGCGCGCTGGATCGACGCTGACGAAAATCTGCTGAACCTTTTCGGCGAGCTCCGGCGATTCTGCCTGGAACCGACGAAGGCCTTGGGCCGTGCGTTGGACATCGGTGGGGCAAATGTCCGGGCAATACGTGTAGCCGAAATATACCGCCGCGTAGCGCCCGCGAAAATCGTCCCACGTCCGGGCCTTGCCGTTCTGGTCCGTCAATGTGAACGGACCCCCGATAGCAGCGCCGGCCAGCGGCGGTTCTTCCATTGCACCCTGTGCGGGATTGCAGGCGGCGACAGCAGCGGCTGCGGCGATCGAGATGGCTATGACGAGGAGGCGGGGCATGGCGCGCAGGTTCATGGTCTGCTATCTGCCGGGGGGCAAGGGCGAACCTCTGGAGTGTCGCCTCGCCTATCTGTTTTGACGTGGAGGTTGAGTGATTATGGCGGGACCGTATTTCCGCATCGGCAATCGGTCCGCGGCGATCGTCGCAGCCATGGCGGTCGCGCTTGGCGCCACGCCGGTCGCCGCGCAGATGACCGACGGGTTCAATTTTCTGAAGGCCGTGAAGGAGCGCGATGGCACCGAGGCGACCCGTTTTCTGAATGAACATGGCTCGGTGCTGGTCAATGCGCGCGACGGCAGCAGCGGCGAGACGGCGCTGCTGATCACGGTCCGGCGGCGTGATGCGGTATGGACCCGCTTCATGCTCGATCGCGGCGCGAATCCGAACGCGGCCGACAAGAAGGGTGTGACCCCGCTGTCGGCAGCGGTCGCCCTGGGTTTCACCGAAGGCGCCGAACAGCTGCTGAAAAAGGGCGCGCGGACCGATGTGTCGAACGACACCGGGGAGACGCCGCTGATCACCGCGATCCATCGGCGCGATGCCCCCATGGCGCGCCTGCTCCTGGCACACGGCGCGGATCCTGACCGGCCCGACAATTCGGGTCGCAGCGCCCGGGATTATGCCCGGCTCATGGGCAACGCGTCAGCCATGCTGACCGAGATCGAACGCGCCGACGCCACGCGGAAGGACGCCGGCGGCGCGGGCCTCTACGGCCCGGCGATCTGATGGCCGCCGGGACCGCCGCCGACCTGACGCTCGACGAACTGCGGCTGGCACTCGCCCCGGCCATTGCCGACGCCGCTATCTTCGACGGCTGGAGCGATGCAGCGCTGGTCTCCGCTGCACGAATGGACGGGCTCGATCCGGACGTGGCGCGCCTCGCTTTCCCGGGCGGCGCGATGGACCAGATCGCCGCCTGGATCGAAGGCGTTGACACGATCATGGCCGAAACCCTGCCGGCGGAGACGCTCGCCACCATGAAAATTCGCGACCGGATTCGCGCGCTGGTGGAGGCGCGCCTCGCCGCGGTCGCTGGACGCGAGGAAGCGGCGCGCCGGGCGCTCGCCATAATGGCCATGCCGCAGAACCTCGTCCGCGCCGGCAAACTCGGCTGGCGCAGCGCCGACGTGATGTGGCGCCTCGCGGGCGATACGGCCACCGACTACAATCACTATACGAAGCGTGCCATCCTCGCCTCGATCTACGCCGCCACCCTGGCGGTGTTTGTCGACGACCAGAGCGAAGGGAAGGCCGATACACGCGCGTTCCTCGATCGCCGGATCGACGGGGTCATGCGCTTCGAAAAGGCCAAGGCGCAGTGGCTCCGCCCGTCGGACGAACGGTTCAGCATCGCGCGCTTCCTGGGACGCCTGCGCTACCCCAGCACGTGATCCTAATGCAAATCAGTTGCAATTAGGGATGGGGGCCCCTAGGCGCACGAAATGACACTCGAAGGATTGGAGCGCGGCCATCGTGCGCGCATCGTCGCGATCGATTGGTCGCGCCTGCCGCGCGAAGACGCCGCTCGCCTGCGCGCGCTCGGCCTCGACGAAGGGGCGCGCGTCGCCGTGGCGCACAGGGGCGTGCTGGGCGGGCGGGATCCGCTGGCTGTCATGGTCGGCCGGATGACGGTCGCGGTGCGGCGTGTCCACGCCGCGGCCATGGAGATCGAACCGCTGTGATCGCGTCCCCTCTCGCAGTCCCGCATGGCCAAGGAGCGCGGCCATGAAGGCGGCGCGCGTCGCCGCGTTGGTCGGCAACCCGAACGCCGGCAAGAGCGCGCTGTTCAACGCCCTCACCGGTGCCCGCCAGAAGATCGCCAACTACCCGGGCGTGACGGTCGAGCGGAAGGCCGGGCGCCTTGCGCTGCCGAGCGGCGAACCGATCGAATTGATCGATCTGCCGGGCGCCTACTCCTTCGACACCACCAGTCCCGACGAGGAGGTGACGCGAAAAGTGGTGCAAGGAGAATTCTCAAGCGAGGCGATACCGGATGTACTCGTTATCGTTCTCGATGCGGCGAACCTCGAACAGCATCTGGTATTCGCGCAGGAGGTCATCGCGCTCGGCCGGCCCACTGTGGCGGCGCTCAACATGGTCGATCTTGCGGAACGCGATGGCCTGGTGATCGATCCGGCCGCGCTGGCCCAAAGCCTTGGCGTGCCCGTGGTGCCCACGGTGGCGGTGCGGCGGCGCGGTCTCGCCGAACTTGCGGCAGCGATTGCCGAGGCGCGGGATGGCACGGCCCATCCGCGTCCGCAGGTGACATTGCCGGAACGGCGGCTGCTGGCGGAGAACATTGCCAAGGGCGCCGTGCTTTCCGAAACCGCGCAGCACCGCCTTCACGCCGGCCTGGACAAAGTGCTGCTGCACCCATGGCTGGGCCCGGTCATCCTGTTCGGGCTGCTGTTCGTGGTGTTCCAGGCAGTTTTCGCATGGGCGACCCCCTTTGCGGACGCGCTGGAGGGCGTGCTCGTGCTTGCGTCGGACGGGGTGCGCAGCGCGATGCCGGCGGGTTTCGTGCGCGATTTCATCACCGAAGGCGTTCTTGCCGGCGTCGGATCGGTCGTGGTGTTCCTGCCGCAGATCATCATCCTGTTCGCCTTCATCCTGACGATGGAGGCGACCGGCTATATGGCGCGGGCGGCCTATCTGATGGACCGGATGATGCAAGGCGTGGGCCTTTCCGGCCGCAGCTTCATCCCGCTGCTTTCCAGCTTCGCCTGCGCGATTCCCGGAATCATGGCCACCCGCAGCATCGCCGACCCGAAGGACCGGCTGACCACCATCCTGATCGCGCCCCTGATGACCTGTTCGGCACGCCTGCCGGTGTACGCCGTGATCATCGCCGCCTTCATTCCGGCGACCACGGTCGGCGCCGGGATCGGCCTCCAGGGCCTCGTCCTGTTTGCACTCTACGTCGCCGGCATCCTCGGGGCGATGGCCGTCGCGCTGGTTCTGCGGCGATCCGTCGCGAAGGGCGATGCCAGCGGCTTCATCATGGAACTGCCGCGTTACCAGATGCCGCAGCTCAAGGACCTGGCGATCGGCCTGTGGCAGCGCGCCTGGGTGTTCCTGCGCCGCGCGGGCACGATAATCTTCACCGTGACGGTTGTGCTCTGGCTGCTGCTGACCTTCCCCCGCGCCGCGCCGGGCGAAAGCCAGGTGGAAGCATCGGCGGCGGGCCAACTGAGCAAGGGGCTTGCCGTCATCGTGGAGCCCATCGGCTTCAATCGCGAAATCGCGCTCGCGATCATCCCGGCCATGGCCGCGCGCGAGGTGGCGGTGGCCAGCCTTGCGACGACATACGCGGTCGATGCGCCGGACGAGGAAGCGGCAGCCGCCGGCCTGGCCAGCCAACTATCGTCGCGCTGGAGCCTTCCAACCGCGCTTGCCTTCCTGGCGTGGTTCGTGTTCGCGCCCCAGTGCCTGTCCACGATCGCCGTCACGCGCCGCGAGACGAACGGGTGGAAGTGGCCGGCGTTCATGCTCGCCTACCTGTTCGCGCTGGCGTACATTTTCGCCGGGCTGACCTACTGGATCGCGGTCGCGGTGGGCCTCTAGCCCGGCTGTTTTCGCGCGGGGGGCGACAGGCGGCCAAGAGCCCGCACCCCGCGCCGCGGGCACCGATCCGTGCGGCTTCGTGTCCTGGTGTGCGCAAATCCAATGGCAGGGCTGGCGCGTGCCCGAGCCGTTGGTTAAGCGCGGCCACAACCAAGAGAGGAAAGCGATTCCATGGCCGGGTCACTCAACAAAGTCATGCTCATCGGCAATCTGGGGGCCGACCCCGAAGTCCGCAGCTTCCAGAACGGCGGCAAGGTGTGCAACATCCGCGTTGCCACGTCGGAAACCTGGAAGGACCGCCAGACCGGCGAGCGCAAGGAAAAGACCGAGTGGCACACGGTCGCCATCTTTGGCGAAGGGCTGGTCGGCGTGGCCGAACAATACCTGCGCAAGGGCAGCAAGGTCTACATCGAAGGCAAGCTGCAGACGCGCAAGTGGCAGGACCAGTCGGGTAACGACCGCTATTCCACCGAAGTGGTAGTGCAGGGCCCGGGCGCCGTGATGACGATGCTCGACGGCCCGCAGGGGTCGGGCGGCGCCCAGCGCGGCGGGGGCGGCAGCGGCGGCGACTGGAACCGCGGTTCAGGCAGTGGCGGCGGCCAGCAGGGCGGCGGCTGGGGCCAGACCGGCGGAGCGGCCGGCGGTGCATCGGGCGGCGGTTCGAACTACGACGACCTCGACGACGATATCCCGTTCTGATCCGCGCCTAGCCGGGCAGGTGCGACATGCCCGGATTGATGCTGAGAACATTTTCGCGATCGGCACGCGCGCGGCATTCCGGCGGGACGCCGCGCCGCGTGTTGCCGCGGTGATCGAGAACCGTGATCGGCATCGTCCCGCCGCCGCCATGAAAACTGTCGCCATCGCGAAACACCGCGCCGGTCTGGCCATCGCGCAGGAAGTAGCCCTCGGCATCCCGGCCAACCGTGGTCCCGTCGTAAAATAACGGAAGCACTGGCAGGCCGCCGCTGGCTTGCGCGATCGTGACGCACTGGCCGTCGATGCGCACCCTGCCGCTGACCCCTGCGAGCAGTAAAATCGGATTCTCGCCGGCGCGCGGCGCGGCCCTGACGGCGGCGAAGGGTAGCGGACCCGGCAGGCTGCTGGCATCGCGCACCGGATGCCCAGCCACACAGCCTGCCGTCAAAATGGACAGGAAGATTGCCAGCCGCGGCGTGGTCACTTGCGCAAGGCGGCCAGCGCATCCGCCAGCGGACCCTTCGGCGAATCTTCATCGACGATGCCCGCTTCGCGCCGCGCCGCATCGGCGCCGGGCCCTTCGGCATACGGATCGATCGCGAGGGCGAGGGTTTGCGCCACCGCTTCGCCAAGGTCGAACATGTCGCCGGCGTATTCGATCTCGTCGGGCTCGTCGGCCGGCAGTTCGGCCTCTTCCTCCGGGTCGACCTCGCGCGCCTTCGTCACGAAGCGCAGGGCGAGCGGTTCCTCCAGCCGGACGGCGAAATCCTCGCCCGAGACAGCGCAGGCCTGGGTCAGTTCGGCATGAAGCACGCCCGTCGCCAGGATCGCATCGCCATCGGGCGCCATGTCAACTTCGGCGCGCATGGCATCGACCGCGCGCACGCCGAAGCGGCGGGCGAGGGCGGCGCGTTCGTCCGCGTTCGCCGAAACTTCCGCGTGTTCGGGCGGCACCGGCCGCGCGCGGATCATCCGGACGAACTCGGGCGCGGGGTCTTCGGCGCGTTCGGCGGTCATGCGAAGCGCCCCGCCAGCACGTCGGCCTCCGGCACTGCCTCGAGGCGCTGGGAGAAAGCGCGCAGCCCCTCGGCCACGCGCGCTATTTCGGCATCGTCCCGCAATGTCATGTTCCGTTCCACCGCTTCGATCATCGCCCCCGCGTCACCCGCCGCGGCCTGGCGATAGGCGGACAAGCGGCCGCCGAGCGCGCTCATCAGCTTGCCCACCCGCTTGCCGACGACGACGTCGCCCACGCCGAATTCGCGCAGCTGGCCGTCCATGTCCTCGACGAACAGTTCCGTAAGATAGACCTGCTCCTGTGCCAGCCCCTCTGCCCGCTCCAGCCGCAGCAGGACGGCGGCGAGGATGGCCGTGACCATGTCAAAGCGTCCGTCGATCGTGTCGGCCACCCCTGCGCGGTACCATTCCGGCTGGCGTGCGGCGGCGACGACGGCGTGCCACGCGGGGCGCAGCGCCTCGCGCGGATCGGGGGCGGCGGAAAACGCCTTCGGGAAAATGCGGGACAGCAGGCTCATGCCCTGCCATGTCGCGCGCATTCAGCGGCAATTCAAGCGCCGGGCCACAGGGCGCCGCCTTGACGGCCGGCGCGCGCGCGATTGCCAGCCGCCCTGCAGCCTCCTAAGGCGGCGGCAAGATCGATGCGAGAGACGAGGAAAACGATGACGGCAGTACGGCTTCTGGGTGCAGGCGCGCTCGCGGCGATGGCGCTGGCGGTGTCGGGCTGCGCGTCGATCCGCGAAAGCCGGGGCTACATCGTCGATTCGACCCTGACCGGTTCGGTGCAGCCGGGCATCGACAACAAGCAGTCCGTCCAGGCGACGCTGGGCCACCCCAGTTTCGAAAGCCAGTTCGGCGTCCCGACGTGGTATTATGTTTCCAGCCAGACGGAGCGCCGGCCCTTCATGCGCCCGCGCATCGGCGAACATTCGGTTCTGGCGGTCACGTTCGATGCGGCCGGCAACGTCGCGGGTGTCGAGCGCTCGGGCCTCGACAAGGTGGTGTTCCTCACGCCCGATGGCGATCGCACGCCGACCCTGGGGCGCGACCGCACGTTCTTCGAAGACCTGTTCGGCAATATCGGCGCGGTCGGTGCGCCGGCGGCCGGTGGCGGCGGGCCCGGCGCCTGACGCGAACCGCGGCGGCGGGTTGAAGGCGTTTTTCGCGCCTCCCATATCGCGCCGATGGACGACAGCAATCGATCGAGCCGCGACGCCTGGGGGCTCACGCCCTGGCATGGGACCACCATCATCGGCGTGAAGCGCGACGGGCGCACGGTCGTGGCCGGGGACGGCCAGGTCTCGATGGGCAATACGGTGATGAAGCCGAACGCCCGCAAGGTGCGCCGCATCGGCAAGGACGGCGCGGTTGTCGCGGGCTTTGCCGGCGCGACCGCCGACGCATTCACCCTGTTCGAGCGGCTGGAAAAGAAGCTGGAACAGTATTCCGGCCAGCTCATGCGCGCGGCGGTGGAGCTTGCCAAGGACTGGCGCACCGACAAGTACCTGCGCAATCTCGAAGCGTTGATGATCGTGGCCGACAAGGACGTGCTCCTGGTGCTCACCGGCAATGGCGACGTGCTGGAGCCTGAAGGCGGTATCGCGGCGATCGGTTCGGGCGGCAATTACGCGCTCGCGGCGGCGAAGGCGCTGGCCGATTACGAAGCGAATCCTGAAAAGATCGCGCGCCGCGCCATGCAGGTGGCCGCCGATGTCTGCGTGTTCACCAACGATCGGGTCACGCTGGAGAGCGTTGGCGACTGACGCCAAAGCGCGCTAGCCTCGGGTGATGAGATCGCCCGGCGGCGCGCCCGCCTCCCCCAAGCTGATGTGGATCCAGGCCCTCCGGGGCCTTGCCGCGCTGACGGTTGCGGCGGTGCACCTCAACGACGGGTTCGCGCGGTTCCTGGATGACCGGCTGGGCCTGGTTCCGCGCGGGGACCAGCTCGCGCAAGCGGCGGTGGCGCTGTTCTTCGTGATTTCCGGGTGCGTGATGGTGATCTCCTCCGGCAGAATGGCCGGCTCGGTTCGCGGGATGGGCACCTTCTGGCGGAGGCGTGCGGTGCGGGTCCTGCCGCCCTACTGGGTCGCGACCGGGGTGATGGTTGCGGTTGCGCTGTGGCTCACGATGCCGCTCGACGTGAGGGACGTGGCGGCATCGCTGGCGTTCGTGCCCCTGGCCGCGCCGCCGGGATCGCCCGCGCCCTTTGCGCTCTACCTCTGGCCGGCATGGACCCTGTTCTACGAGCTGATCTTCTACGCGATTTTCGGCGCATGCCTGGTGTTGGGCCGGAAGCGGGCCGCCATCGCCTGCGCCGCCGCGCTGGTCGCGCTGGTGACGATTGCGCCGCCCCTGATGGGCGATACGCTGGCGGTGCATGCCGCGACCCGGCCGGTCATGCTGCTGTTCATCGGCGGCCTTGCCGCGGGGCTCGCGGTGTCGAGGGCGGTTCCTGCCGTTCCGATGCCCGCGCGGCTTGCAGCGCTGGTGATGGCGGGCGCCGTGTTCGTCCTCGCGCCCCATCCGGAAACCAGGCTGGGCTATGGCTGGTTGCTATGGGCGGGCCTGCCGGCGCTCCTCGTTTTTGTCGCCGCCATGGGTTGGCCGCTGCACGGGTTCGCCCGCCGCATGGCCGGCACGCTCGGCGATGCCAGCTACGCGCTTTACCTGCTCCATATCCCCTTCGCCCATGCGTGGATGCGGGTGTTCGATGGGTGGCTCGGCGGGAAGGGCGGGTCAATCGGCTATCTTGCGGGCGGCCTCCCGCTGCTCGTGATCGTGTCGATTGCTTTCCATCGCGTTGTGGAACGGCCGCTGACCGCCGCGCTCAATCGTGCGGCGGCGCGCCTGTCTTGAACCCGCGTGCCGCGAACCCCAATTGCCGGGCATGACGGGACCCAATCACGCCGCTCTTACCCCCAAGGCCATCGTCGCCGCGCTCGACGCCCACATCGTCGGCCAGGCCGATGCCAAGCGCGCCGTCGCGGTGGCGCTGCGCAATCGCTGGCGCCGGCAGCGGTTGAACCCCGACCTGCGCGACGAGGTCAGCCCCAAGAACATCCTGATGATCGGCCCCACCGGCTGCGGCAAGACCGAGATCAGCCGCCGCCTCGCGAGGCTGGCCGAAGCGCCCTTCGTGAAAGTCGAGGCGACCAAGTTCACCGAAGTCGGCTATGTCGGCCGCGACGTGGAGCAGATCGCCCGCGACCTGGTGGAAGACGCGATCCGGCTCGAAAAGGACCGCCGCCGCGAAGCCGTGCGCGAGGCGGCGAGCAAGGCGGCGATGGATCGCCTGCTGAAGGCGCTCGTCGGCGAGAACGCCAGCGAGGCGACGCGCGAGAGCTTCCGCGCCCGCATCGTCGAGAACGCGATGAACGACGTCGAGGTGGAGATCGAGGTCGAGGACACGCCGCAGATGCCTTTCGACCTCGGCGGGGCGGGCGGCAACGTCGGCATGATCAACCTCTCCGACATGATGGCCAAGGCGATGGGCAAGTCCGCGCTGAAGCGCCGCAAGCTCAAGGTACCCGACGCCTGGGACAAGCTGGTGGAGGAAGAAGCCGAAAAGCGCATGGACCAGGACGATGTCGCCCGCGCCGCCCTGGCCAATGCGGAAGGCAACGGCATCGTGTTCCTGGACGAGATCGACAAGATCGCGGTGAGCGACGTGCGCGGCGGAAGCGTCAGCCGCGAAGGCGTGCAGCGCGACCTGCTCCCCCTGATCGAAGGGACGACCGTCAGCACGAAGTACGGCCCCATGAAGACCGACCACGTGCTGTTCATCGCCAGCGGCGCGTTCCACGTCGCCAAGCCCAGCGACATGTTGCCCGAACTGCAGGGCCGCCTGCCCATCCGGGTCGAGCTGCAGAGCCTGACCGAGGCGGATTTCGTCCGCATCCTCAGCGAAACCCGCGCCAACCTCGTGACGCAGTATGTCGCCCTGCTCGGCACGGAGGACGTCACGCTCCAGTTGGGCGACGACGCCATCCGCGAGATCGCCCGCATCGCCGCGGCGGTGAACGAGAGCGTGGAGAACATCGGCGCACGGCGCCTGCAGACCGTGATGGAGAAGCTGCTGGAAGAAATCAGCTTCGAAGCCGAGGACCGCAAGGGCGAGACGGTGGTGATCGATGCCGAATACGTCCGCACCCGCCTCGACGGCCTGGCGGGCGACACGGACCTGTCAAAGTATATCCTCTGACGCGGATGCACCGCGCCGGTCGTTCGGCGGGGCGCATCGGCTGTTCGTCCCCGGGACGGTTGAACGCAAGGGCGGCGGTCGGCTAGGCTGCCCCCCTTTGAGACTTCTTGGGGAAGGTCGCACATGATCCGATCGATTCTGGCCGCCGGCGTGGCGTTTGCTGCGCTGAGTGCAACACCGGCGCTGGCCGCGCCCGCGCAACCGGCCGCAATTACCGCGCCTGAAATCGCCTTTACCGAATGGAAGCTGCCCAACGGGCTGCGCGTGATCGCCCTGCGCGACCCGACGACGGCGAGCGTCACCACGTCGGTCTGGTACGAAGTCGGATCGAAGCACGACCCGCAGGGCCGGAGCGGTTTCTCCCATTTGTTCGAGCATATCCTGAGCCGCAAGACGGAGAATATGCCCTACAACATGGTCAACCGGTTGACCGAGGATGTCGGCGGCACGCGCAACGCGTCCAACAGCGACGACCGCACGAATTATTACGAGACCGTGCCGGCCCAGTATCTCGAAACGCTGCTGTGGACGCACGCGGAGCGGATGGCCCGCCCGGTGGTCGATAACGAGGTGTTCGAGAACGAACGAGCGGTGGTGAAGGAGGAACTGCGCCAGCGTATCCTTGCGCCGCCTTACGGCCGCATCCGCATGGTCCTGGCCGAAAACGGTTTCGACGTCTTGCCGCAGCGCCGGCCGGGGATCGGCAGCCTGGAACAGCTTGATTCGGCGACGCTCGACGATGCGCGCGCTTTCCACCAGGCATATTACGGACCGGATACCGCGACCCTGATCGTGGCCGGCAATTTCGACGAAGCGCGCCTGCGTTCGATGGTCGACAAGTACTTCGCCGCCATCCCGCCGCGCGCGAACAAGATTCCCCTGGCGATCACGGCCAGGGAGCCGCAGCGGATGGCGCCGCGTGAACTGGTCGCCACGGCACCCAACGTGCCCTTGCCGGTGAGCGGTTCGCTGTGGAAGATTCCCGGCGCCGCCCACCCCGACACTGCTGCGATCGAGGTGCTGGACGCAGTGCTGTCACAAGGCGACAATTCCCGCATGCACCAGGCGCTGGTGCGCACCGGCAAGGCGGTGTCTTACAGCCAGGCGGTCAATTCCAGCGAGGAAGGCGGCTACTTCGCGGCCTTCGCCATCCTCAATCCCGCAGCCGACAAGGCCGATGTCGCCGCCACGATCGCCAGTGAGTTCGAGCGGGTGCGTGACGGCGGCGTAACGGCTGCCGAACTGTCGGAGGCCAAGAACGAACTCATGGCATCCGCCTTGCGCCGCCGGGAAACCGTCACGGGCCGCGCGTTCGAACTGGGCGAAGCGCTGGTGGTGAGCGGCGATCCGCGCGCGGCCGACATCCGCCTCGACCGGATTCGCAAGGTATCTGCCGCCGACGTGCAGCGCGTGGCACGCACGTACCTGACGCCGCAGAGTGTGGTGAACTGGCGCTACGAAGCCGGACCGGACAATCCCGAAAGCTACGCAAATCCCGTCCCGATGCCGACGTTTGCCAGCGTTCCGCCGGCCAAGGGTGAACCTGCTAAGCTGAACGACGAGGCCACGCGCGTCGCCCCTCCCGCTCCGGGCGTGGCGCCGCAGGTCCAGCGCGCGGCATTGAGCCAGGCGAAGCTGGGCAACGGCATCCCCCTTGTCACCGCGCAGACCGGGACCGTGCCGATCGCCACGATGACGGTCATCCTGCCGGGCGGCACGTCGACCGATCCTGCGGGCAAGTCGGGCCTCGCCTCGATGGCGTCGATCCTTGCGGACAAGGGCACGCCAACCCGCAGCGCGACCCAGATCGCGGCCGCGCTGGAAAGCCTGGGCGCGCAGATGGGGGCGACCCCGGGCGTCGACGGCACGTTCTTCAGCCTGACCGCGCCGACCGCCAACCTCGCGGCGGCGGGCGAAATCCTGGCCGACGTCATCAAGAACGCCAGCTTCCCGCAGGAAGAGCTCGACCGCGAACGCAAGCGGACGATCGACAGCCTCCAGGTCGCGCTGAAGGACCCGGGTTCGCTGGCCGGCATGGTCGCGGACCGCGTGTTCTATGGCGATTCCGCCTATGGCGCCGTGACGACGGTGAATTCGCTTCCGCGCATCGATCAATCCGACCTTGCCGATTGGCGCCGGAGCTGGTGGCATCCGAAGACGGCCAAGATCGTCGTCAGCGGCGGTATCGCGCCCGCCCAGGCGCGCTCCGTGGCCGAGCAGCTGTTCGGTAACTGGCAGGAAGCCCGGCCGGCGGGTGTCGCCCCGGCCGACCCCGCGGGGGCCAATCGCCCTGTGCAGACGATCGTGATCGACATGCCCGAGGCGGGGCAGGCCGCCGTGCTGGCGGGCGTTCGCGCACCGGCGCGCGGTAGCTCCGATTACTATCCGCTGGTGCTCGCCAACTCCGTGCTCGGCGCCGGTTCGAACGGGCGCCTGTTCAACGAAGTGCGCACCAAGCGCGGCCTCAGCTACGGATCGTACAGTTCGTTCGGCAGCCGAGCGGACGAATCGATCCTCACGGCCAGCGCGCAGACCAAGAACGAAAGCGCGGACGAGGTGACGCAGATCATCCTCGACCAGTTCGGGGCACTGGGCACCGCGCCGGCCGATGCCGACGCGCTCGAAAAACGGCGCCTGTTCCTCGGGGGGTCGTACACCCGCGCGCTGGAAAGCAGCTCCGGCTTCAACTCGATCGTTGCCGGCTTGGTATTGCAGGGCATCGAGCCCGGCGAAGCGGCGCGGTTCGCGGAACGCCTTTCCGCAGTTTCGCCCACGGCAGCCGCGGATGTGGCCAGCCGGCTGGTTACGCCGGACAAGGCCTCCGTCGTCATCGTCGGCAACGCGGCCGCGTTCCTCGATGACCTGAAGAAAATTCGCCCGAACGTGACGGTCATCAAGGCGAGCGACCTCAACCTCGACAGCGCTTCCCTGACGGCGACGGGCGGCTGAGACGCATTCCATTCTGCCCGGCATCGCGATTGGCGATCGCCGGGCAGGGTGATACGCTTTGTCTTCACACCGAAGGAGACGGCGAATGCCCAGCGGAGGATGCCATTGCGGCGCGGTGCGTTACTCGGTCGAAGGCGAGATGCACCATAACGCCGTATGCCACTGCCAGGACTGCCGCCGATCCGCCGGCGCCCTGATGGTGCCCTGGGCCGCGTTCGACAAGAACGCGCTGACGATAGAGAAAGGCCAGCCCGCCACCTATCAATCGTCCGAGCACGGGGAACGCCACTTTTGCGGCAGCTGCGGCACGGGCCTGTTCTATTTTAACGAGGCGATGTTGCCGGGGATCGTCGATATCCAGGCGGTCACCCTGGACGATGCCGAGGCATGCCCGCCGCAAGCCCATATCCAGATAGCCGATGCCTTGTCGTGGGAGCGGACCCTGGCGGACCTGCCGCAGTTCGACCGCTTTCCCGGCGGGTAGGGGCGCCCGGTTATTCGGCCGCCTCCAGGTTCCGGTCGCGTTCGGCCTGCTGGCGTGACCACATCTCCGCGTAGAGACCGCCGCGCCGCAGCAGGGCTTGGTGCGTTCCCTGTTCGGCCAGGCGGCCGTGATCCATCACCAGGATGCTGTCGGCGTCGGCCACGGTCGACAGCCGGTGCGCGATCGACAGGCTGGTGCGGTCCTTGCTGACCCGGTGCAGGGTATCCAGAATCCCCTGCTCGGTGCGCGAATCGAGCGCGCTTGTCGCCTCGTCGAGGATGAGGATCGGCGGGTCCTTCACCAGCGTGCGGGCGATCGCCACGCGCTGTTTCTCCACGCCCGACAGTTTCAGCCCCCGTTCCCCGACTTCGGTGTCGAAGCCATGGGGCAGCGCTTCGATGAAGGGCAGGATCGCCGCGTCGCGTGCGCCGCGCACGATATCGTCGTGCAGCGCGGGCCCTTGGGAATGCGGGCGGCCGTAGCCGATGTTGTAGCCGATCGTGTCGTTGAACAGGACGCTGTCCTGCGGAACGATGCCGATCGCGGCGCGCAGCGATTCCTGGGTTACGGCGGAAATATCCTGCCCGTCGATCAGGACCCGACCCGACCAGGGATCGTAGAACCGGAACAGCAGCCGCGCGATCGTGCTCTTTCCGGCACCCGAAGGGCCGACAATGGCGACGTGCGCGCCGGCGGGCACTTCGAAGCTCAATCCGTGAAGGATCGTGCGGTCGGGGTCGTAACCGAACACGACGTCTTCGAACGCGACCGTGGGACGCCTGACGACCAGGGCCGGGGCGCCGGGCGTGTCGGCGACCTCCACCTCGGTGTCGATCAGCCGGAACATCGCGGCCATGTCGATCAGGCCCTGGCGAATGGTCCGATAGACCATGCCCAGCATGTCGAGCGGACGGAACAGCTGCGTCAGGTAGGTCTGGACGGCAACCAGGTCGCCCACCGACAGCAGCCCCCGGCTCCACTGCCAGACCGTGAAGCCCAGCGCGAACAGCATCAGGGCGTTCATGATCACGGCCTGGACGATGTTCAGCACGCCAAGGGAGTTCTCCGACCTGACGGCCGCCTGCGCATAGGCCTGTGCCGCCCGTCCGTAACGCTCGCGCTCCCGCTCTTCGGCGCCGAAGTATTTGACCGTCTCGTAATTCAATAGGGAATCGACCGCGCGCGACAGGGCCATGCCGTCGAGATCGTTCATCTTGCGGCGGAGCTCGGTCCGCCATTCGGTGATCCAGCGGGTCGCCGCGATGTAGATGGCGACGGTCACGGCGGTGGCGAGAACAAGCTCGAACCCGAACAGGGTGTAGAAGATCGCCGCCACCGCGATCAGTTCCAGCACCGTCGGCGCGATGTTGAACAGCAGGAAATAGAGCATCGAATCGATGCTCTTGGTTCCGCGCTCGATGGTCTTGGTCACCTCGCCCGTGCGGCGGCCCAGATGGAAGCGCAGGCTCAGCTGGTGGAGCCGGGCGAACGTGTCTTCGGCAAGGTGCTGCGTCGCCTCCTGCCCGACGCGCTCGAACACGATGTTGCGCGTGTTATCGAAAGCGGTGCTGAGGAACCGCGCTGCGACGAAGGCGATGACGAACGACATCGCGACCCACAGGCCTTCGTTGCCGCCCGCAGCCATCGTGTCGACGATCGTCTTCATCGCCAGCGGCGTCGCCAGCGTCAGGCCCTTGGCCAGGACAACCAGGAGCAGCGCCGCCGCGATCCGCAGGCGCAGATCGGGGCGATTATCGGGCCAGAGATAGGGGGAGAACCGGCGAAGCGTGGCCCACCCGTCGTATCTCTGGATGTCGGTATCTGGTGGGGCGTCGGGCGGCATCTGCGTCCATGTGGGCAACCGGCCCGCCAAGGGCAATGGTGCAGCAATTGCGCCCTTCGAGGATCGCTAACAGCCCGATGGCAGGCTGACCCGTTCCAGCACACTGCCCGCAGCGCGCTGGCAAATGCCGTCGTCGCGCGCGAAAGGCGGCATCGTGACCGATAGCGGTAAGGCCCACCGCGCAGCCCACGCATTGCGGTCGTGGTCCTGGCGCACAACGAAGCGCGCCGCATCGCGCGGTGCCTGGACGCCCTGCCGCGCGCGGAGGGCATCTCCATCCATTGCGTGGTCAACGGCTCGACCGACAGCACCGCGGCCATCGCCCGGAGCAGGCGCGACGTGGACGTGCGGGAATACCCCCGGGGCGGCAAGGCGCGGAGCTGGAACCGTTTCGTGCTCGAAGAAGCGCCGCGCGATATCGAAACATTCGTCTTCGTCGATGGCGATGCGCAAGTCGCCGCCGGCTCCGTCGAGGCGCTCTCCCTGGCGCTGGCGCGCAATCCCGGTGCCAATGCCGCAGCCGGCATGCCGCTCAACGGCCGCCGCGCCGAACGGTACCGCGCCGAGATGATCGCGTCGCACGGGCTGTTCGGCGACCTCTATGCGTTGCGCGGCACTTTCGTGGAGCGGATGCGGCAGGCGGGCATAAGGCTGCCGGAAGATCTGGTGGGCGACGATTCGCTGATCGGCGCGCTGGCGAAGACCGATCTCGGCAACGAGGACTGCTGGGTGGATGCGCGCATCGTGCCCTGCGTCGAAGCGGGCTTCCGCTGCGACCCTGTTTCGTGGCGGCCGGCGCAGATCAGAATGCAGTATCGCCGCATGATCGCCTACAGCGTCCGGCACCGCCAGAACGCGATCATAAGCCGGATCATGCGCGGTCCGGGCCCGGTCGGCCTGCCGCGCCAACTGTCGGCCCTCTACCGGGAAGAACTCGACCGTGCAGTGCCGGGGCGCGGATGGCGGTGGCGCTGGTTCGACCGCCAGGCTCTGCGCCAGATGCGGCAGGAAAGCCTCCCCGCCTGAAGGTCAGGCCGGGCTGACTTCCCGCCGCAGGAGGAACTCGGCGGTTTCGCGGAGCGCATCGCGGGCAAGCAGCAGGAGCGCCGCGAGATACGTGCTCACCCCAATCGCCGCGAGCGCCGCCAGCTCCGCGACAGCTGGCAGGGGCGGCAGCACGCTGCGGGCGGCATAGACGGTCATGCCCATGATCGCGGTCGAGGCGAGGGCGGGGGCCAGCGTCCGCGCGAGCTCGCTCCACCTGACGTGGATCGCCGGCAAGGTGAGAGCATAGGTGAAAGCGAGCAGCGCCGGCGACGCGATCCACCAGGCCTGGACGAGCCCCTGCGTGCCCGACCGTGCGCCGATCAAGAACAGGACGGGAAAGATGATCGCCCCCATCAGATTGGTCGCAAGGTAGATCCGGGGGCGACCCATCCCGTTGGT